>JBBKVM010000088.1:0-42486 GCA_037968415.1 Bacteroidia bacterium
GAGTGCATGACCAATTAAATTCAACCAAAAACTTTTTGCGAAAAAAATTGAATTATCTCTTTTGTAAAATTCTATTATTTCATTTTTAAAGTTTTCCATGTGCTTGACTTTTTTTAAATATAAGCAATGTAATTTTTCAAATCAACTGTTTCTCGCTTTGCTCAACCATGATTCGTAAGTTAGCAAGGCATTTGTAAGAACAATAATCCTTACGCTCTCACGATTTTTAAATAGTGAACTTGTAAGTCGTTTAACTTTAAGACCACAAAGTAAACTCCGGCAGGCAGATTTTGATCAGGGTTCCAAATAGCTTTGTATTTCTGTGGTTGTAAGTGTTGCTTGTCAAGCACTGCGATGAGTGAACCACGAAGGTCAAATATTTGAATACTCACTTTGTATTCCTGAAATACGCCATAGTTTATTTCCACTTCATCGGTAAATGGATTGGGCGAAACTGAATAAATAATGCCTTTATCCAAGTGAATATCTCCTATGCCGATAATACCATTTCCGTCTACTGCTATATCCCAGGTACCTTCGTATTTTCCTTGCGCGTTCAGCGTAATCGGAATAATTCTGTGCGTAGCATTGTAGGTGCCTGATGTGATGGAGGCAGCCGCATCGCCCGGTATGTCGGTGTCGCCTTGAAAATAGAGTTGGGTGATGATAGTGGGAAAGCCCGCTGGCGTAATCCTGAAATGTATATGTCGGGGTCGGTATTGAGCGCCATTCAGGTATTTGCCCGGGAGAATGGTTTCCATCAAATAAAATCCTTGTGGATTAGAATAGGTAATGCCACGCAATTTATATCCTGCAGAATCGTAGGCTCCAGCATTGTCAGCATGCCACACATCTATCAATGTATTTGGAATTACCAACGTACAGTCGAGCGACTGCACAAGGCCACTCAAGATCAAACGCGTGCCCGGTTCGCTTTGAGATGCCAGTTGATTATTCACCAGGGTAGGGGCACCGGCCGTGTAGAAAGGCCCTTGGCCGTAATAGTCGAGCGTGGTGGGATTGCAGGTAGCCGCACTCTTTTCTTCGGGCTTGGAATTCGATTTTCCAATTTTCGGCAACAACCCCAACGATAGAGTTGCTAATGCAGTGTTTCGCAAAAATTGCCTGCGTGACTTTTTATTGTTTTCTAATGACATAGGTTTATCATTGAGAATGGTAAGTAATGTAGTACGGATTACTTTGATGCTGTTGCATCATGTATTGTGAATAAAGGGAGTCGTGAATTTAACCTCTCAGGCAACTCCGTTAGGCAGATACTCAAATGTACGAAAAACGCGGCTGAGGTAAACTACCCGAGCCGCGTTTGTTTTGATGTGTTACGAACTTACTTCAATTCATTCAACAAAGTTGTAGCCGCCAACTTACCCAGTTCATTCGATGCCAAAGGGCTTGCACCGGTAATTAATTTTCTATCTAATACGACTGTTTTATCTGACTCAGTATTAATAATATTAGCTCCTAAGCTTTTTAGCTTTTCGCTTAAACCTGAAGGCATTTGCCCCGGTAAATATCCAATCATTGGTGTCATTTTATCAACTGCATCAGGAAACACAGCCATTTTGTATCCTTTATACAGAAATTCTTGATTATTAAGCGTGGTTGTTAATAATGACCCTGGCCCATGGCAAAGCGTGATCGTAAACAAATCGTTAGCATGAGCCCAATTCAAAATCTTTCCAACGTTTTTGTCCTCAGGAATACCGATCATGGCACCGTGTCCACCTGGTACAAATACAGCAGCATACGAAGCTGAGTCAGACAAGGCGTGAGCGATAAAGTCTTGTAAATTTTTTGGTTGCTCAAAACTTGACTTGTATTCATTGTATATCGCCTTCACATGTTCATCTTTTTCCGGGAAAGCCCACATTTCAAAAACTACAGGCTTTCCTGTTGGCGTGGCTATTTCAAAATCAAACCCGGCATTTTTCAAATGAAGCATTGGCACTAATGCTTCTATAGGATGGTTTCCTGTAGAGAACAATTTGCCATTCTGCATTTTCATGTTTTTTTGTTCGGTGAAAATGACCAGGATCTTCGATTTTTCCCCTTGGTATTTTTGATATGTGACATTTTCAAAATCACTTACATCAGCAGTAGCTAATGCCAGCGCCAATTTTGAAGGACTATAAGAACCATCTGTCTCAAGTTTAGGTCTGGTGGTAAAGTATAGTGTAACAACAACAAGGAGTATGATACCTGCTAATCCAATTAATATTTTTTTCATCATGATTTGCTAATTATTTATTTTATTGAACTTAAATTTCCTCAACTGGCGTTAAGCTATTTTAATTACAATTTTACCTTTTGCTCTACCTGAGGCAAGGTGTATGTATGCTTTTATGCTCTCAGCAAAAGGATAGACTTTATCTATAATCGGTTTGATTTTTTCATCTTCCACCATAGTTTTGAGTTCACTCAAATGTGCGCCATTGGGGTGCATGAAAATATATTTGTAAGAAGCTTCTTTGGTGTCTACCAGTTTGGCTATTTCTTCAGGTAACTTGTAGTCAGTCATCCCGAACATGCGTGCAGTCTCCTCATCTAAAGGCCCCGCTACACTCACCACTTTTCCACCTTTTTTGATTACTGCGAAAGCATCCAGCGCATAGTTTTTCCCAAGCGTATCCAACACGATATCTGCATCTTTCACAATGGATTTATAGTCTTTTGTTTTGTAATCAATTACTCTGTCGGCACCCAGCGCTTTCACCCAGGCTACATTCTCTGTACTAGTCGTGGTGTACACATAAGCTCCTTTGGCTTTGGCATACTGAATAGCGAGACTGCCCACGCCACCCGATCCGGCATGAATAAGCACTATGTCATTTTGTTTGATGCCCGCGTACTCCAAAGATTGTAAGGCGGTAAGACCGGCCAGCGGTAATCCGGCAGCCGCTTCAAAGGTGATGTTTCCCGGCTTTTTCGAAACAGCGGTATTGTTTACGGCCACATATTCTGCTATGGTACCCATTTGTTCCTGAGGTACTCTGGAATACACCAGGTCTCCAGTTTCAAAGTTGGTTACTGCATCTCCTTTTTCGATAACGATACCGCTCACATCATAAGCCATGGTGCTGGGCAGTGGCAGAGGCAACATGCTTTGCAGGTTTCCCAGGATTATGCTCTTGTCTATTGGATTGATAGCGGCAGCCTTCACTTCGATAAGGACATCTTCAGCTTTGACTAAAGGCTTACTTTCTTCAGCAATGGCCACACTGTCCGTGATATCACCATACTTTATTAATTGTAATGCTTTCATTATTGTATCTCTTTATTTGGTTTTAATAATTTGATACAAAAATAGAGGAGGGGATGCCGGAAAAACTTACCCTATGGTAAGAAAGCAATTACTTTGCTTTTTCAACCCTGATGCGGCTCAGGCTTTCTTGCGTAATTCCTAAATACGAAGCGATGTGATAATTGCGGGTGTACTGCTCGGTGTGTGGGTATTGCTCAATAAACAAATCATACCGCTCGGTCGCAGACAACTGTAACTGATTCAAGATTCTTTTTTGCAGACTCACCACATGGCGCTCAAGGATATGTCGCTGAAATGGTTCGTATTCGGGAAATCGAGTGAGTATTCCATTAAGTTCTTTCGCGTTAAACTCTATTACGGAAGAAGCGGTAAGACATTCTACTGATAACGTAGCAAATTCATTATTGTGGATGGCGATATAATCACTGATCCACCAATTTTTGATGGCAAATAATAGGGTATGCTCTTTGCCGTTTTTATCTGTGCAGTAAGATCTTAGGCAGCCATCTGTCACAAAATATACTTTGTTCACCGCTTGCCCTTCTCTAATCAAAATCGACCCTTTGGCCACATTCATAGGCTTTGCAAGTGACCGAAAATATTTTTCTGCCTCAGCGCTTAGCGCAATGATGCTTTTGATTTTATGAATTAGTTCTTCCAATTTTTTAATCGGGTATTAAATGGGCTCCGCTACTTACAGATTTTGTCTTGCTGCTACTGTGTGAATTGAATGTCGGGATTTTGAGTATACCGATAGCTATCAGCTTGCAATATAACATTTGGTGGCCGGGCGAGGTAGCTAATCGATTCAAACTAATTTCTGGTACACACGCCAGAGCCTCGCGCGGTAGCAGGATTCGGACTTTCGATAGTTTTATTGTTTCTCTAATTCCAGCATCCTTGATTCAAGTTGCTTGTTAACACCCTCAAGTGCTTGAACTCTTTTCTCGAGGTTGTCTGTTTTTGCAATTGTCTGTTCAAGTTCAGATTCAAGCTGCTGGATTCTAGCTTCTTTGTTTGGATTCATGTTACATCCCAAAATCATCATAGATAAATATGAAAGCAGAAATAGATTTTTCATAATACCGGGATTTAGTTTCTGTGTGTGGAAGTTAAAGAGCATTGGAGTAGGATTAGCTCCCTTCTTTGACGCGATGAACAATAGCTCTTGCTGGGAACAAAGGCAACGTTGGAAATCCATCTTTTAAAAGCGGGCTGTTATTCTTTGTTAAAAGAGTGAATAACAATACCTATTAATTAACTACCGCCACAGTATGTATCAGATCACAGTATTACTATATTTTTTGCATACTGAAGCACTTCTGCCAAGCAGAGCCAATGCATGCTCTGGCGGTAGGTTTTGCACAATTAAATAATCAGTTTTTAAATATAAAACCAAAATGTTCTATATAAGATCCATCAGGTCCTGGGGTGGGTCCATATGTATTACCATCAAGATGATAAGCCCCTATAAAGTGTACTTCAAATTCATCGCTAAGTACACAGGAACCGATAGATCCAAATTCTGATAAATTTCCTGCAGTAACTATCCTTGTAATTTGACCTTTGCCTGAAGCAGATGCCACAAAAGTATTAGCGGAACCATCACTCAGGCCAAATGCTCCTACACCGGTAAGGTTGGCAAATAATGATGCCAAAGTACCATCAAATCCGGGTGCCTGAAAAGTCAGAGTCCAGATGGTATATGTTCCATTGGGTATTAAATTGCTGAGATTTAATGTAACATGTGTACCATTAGACAGACATTTAATCTGTGCCCTACCTTCAACAGTATTGTATTCACCCAAGGTAACATGATGACCGTTCGGAGCTATTATTGGATTATGACCCAATACTGTATACAATGGTGTATTGTTGCCTGTAACAGGATTGTTGGAGTTAGCATCTTCGATAAAAAATGGAACTGCTATTGCAGATGTGCTGGCCATAGCTATTTTCTCAGCCGATGGTGTAAAAGCAGACTCTTCAGATAAATCTGATTTTGAGCAGGCAGTAACAAGTAAAAATGCTAAAATTACTGCAGTACTGCTTAACAGGTTGAAATTGGTTTTTGTTTTCATGGTAATGGATTTTAAAGGGTTTAATAAATGGGTTGTATATTTATTTTTAATTCATTTTCCATTTGATGAATTTTTAATTATGGTAATCAGAACTGTTTTGCAAAGGCAGCTCAAGAACCACATAACGACAATGACCAGCAGTGCTGGCTGGTGAAAATAATGCTATGAACGCTTTCAACATGTGCTTTATAAAGTATAAGTTAGATATAATAACGACACCCTCCAAACCATAATAAAAGAAGCTGTTTAGTTTCTATCCCATTATTTCCCTTACCGGCAAGATGATAATCCTTCAGGCACCTCTTTAGAAACGCCTAATGCACCACGAAAATCTAAATCACCTTCTGCTTTAATAGTTGAATTTTTGATCTCAATGCCAATGGCTGTGGATATTGCACTGAGTGTTACACCTGCACAAGCCACCAATGCTTCGAGAAGCATATCTCCCGAACAAATTTGCATACCATTTCCGCCTGTTGCCGGATGTAATCCAGCTTCTGTCAATACTTTGCCTGTCTCAACTTTACAAGATATTCCTTCACCTATTTTGCCTTGTGCGCGAAGTGTTAGAATAGCTGCATCAGGTTGTTCCCGATATTTTTCTTTTAGCGGGGCTTGAATGTTTTTTAGTTCTTCTGAATTCATTTGCTAAAGATTTTAATTATTGCTTGTTTGGGTATTTACATATGGAATTGAAATTTTATAAAAATGGTTGCTTCAAAGCTTCTGTTAAGGGTAGCCGTTTCGCTGTTATTGATCGTGTGATATTATTCGCACGAAAGTTTGTAGCAGGAAGAGTTCTGTTTTTGTGAAGCTACAATTTTGGGTAAATGGAACCCGTCTCAGTTATTTTGTAACAATCAGTTTTTTGGTCTGGTTGCCAATCTTCACAAAATAAATTCCTTGGGCCCATTGATTGGTGTCTATGGTAGTTGATTGTTGAAATGTCAGCATGAGCACATTCTTTCCTAATTGATTATAGACCATTACCGTATTATTCTCATCGTTGCAGTTTTCTACTTTAATGGTAAATGAATCAAGGGCAGGATTTGGGTAGATGGTTATCTCACTCAAGGAGTTGCTAACTTCAGAAATTGCAGTAGGCGAGCCGGTGGTGTTAACTGCGCCAAATGTGGCAGGTAGTATTTGAAAAGGACCTGTTCCATTGGGGTATCTTCCAAAAGCTTCATCCGTATTTTGAGGACCATATGATACCGAATCAATCAAAGTTTGATTGGCATTTGTGAGATAAATTGTTTCACCACCGGCAGACAATTTAAAATCAGCGTGAAGGCCCATTTGCGCCACCTCTTTATCTGCCCACACTATCAGGTAGCTATTAGGCTGCATTAATGTGCCTGATGGAAATGTAAATAAGCTCAAATTCGTAATGTCATCACTCAAACTATATCCGCTGATATCAATAGCAGCAGTAGCATTGTTGTATAGTTCTATCCAATCATCATAGTCACCATTCGGATCTGTCATGGTGGTGTTGTTAGAGGCCATAAATTCATTAATAACGATATCACCAGGGGCGATGCCACCAGTTACTGCTATCGTATAAAATTCGTGCTCGGCCCTTGCCGGAGAAAATTTACCTATGGTGTTGTTTTCTGCATAAATGTAATATTGAGTAGTGTTGGAATTGATGAGGATATCTGCTCCATAGACATCGTCATTGGCAGCACCATCATTATGATTTCCATCATCATACATTTCGATTTTAGCAAAAGGCGCACCAACTACACTGCGGTATCTTAAGTAAACATTGTTTCTGTTTGTAACGGTAGCGTTAATCGAGACCGAACCACCCAAGGTCGGGGTGTTAACGACCATTACATTGCTGATAGATGGCTGAGCGGCTGTAAAGTCACTTTGCGACATCAGATAATTGTATCTGCCATTCATCAAGTTGGTGATTCCCGGTACGCTGCCACCGCCTGGTCCAGGTCCACCTGTAATATCAGTGGTGAGGTTGGAGTTATACTGCGCATAGGTATAGAATTTATTGGGATCGGCTTGTACCGATGCATCAATGGTGCTTCTTAAATTTACAGCCATGGTGTAATAGGTACCGTTATTGGTGAAGTTTTCTTCCATAATGGTTTTCAGATGAGCCAAATACATTCTCTTGTAAGCGGGAACCGATAATAACTTGCTTACCAATGGCCAGTTGGCATCAGTGCTATGCAGTAGATGGCTCATTTGTTGTTTTGAAGCAGTGGTGGTTAGATTGGTCGTTCCGGTACCGGAGAAGGTTCCAAATGATTCATTCAAATCCCATACGACCGATAAAAATCTTTTGTAATCATCTTTGTACAAATAATAATTTTGAGAGAACTGGCCGATGTAACTGTCAAGATTTACAATGGCATTGTCAAAGGCAAGCATCCAAATGGCCCTGTCCACATCTAGTACACTTTCGATAGTTGAGGTGTAGTTTTTGAGCGTATCACAAAGATTGATCAGGTCTTTCCAACCGGCATCAGATTTGATCTCATAGGCATCATAATAGAGTGAACTATCTTGTCCTAAATACACTAAATTAGGATAGGCCCCGCTGGTGGGACTGGCGCCCGCAGGAGGGCTGCAACTAAAAAATGTGTTGGTTTTGGAACCAAACCGGTCATTGACAAAGGCTTTGGTGATGGCTTCAGTATTTGAGTACAGGCCGATTAAAGTGCCATTTACATATAGATTGGCATAGTTGGCCAGAGGGGCATCCATATATTGTCTCAATACTTGATAGCCTAAGACATCACGAAGAAATGAAGGGTCTTTGGACACATTGGCTAATTTAAAGTCTTTGTAGCCCTGATAATTTTGGTCTTTGTAAGTGTCGAGTTCAATGTGCCAGGGGTTTTTTATCTGGTTCGCATTGTATGTGCTATTCCCTTTATACTTTACACCTACACTATCATATTTTACTCCATTGAGCGTCACGCTGTCCGCCATAATGTAATCTCCTGTAGTGGCATACGCATTGTCCATCAGTTGATCCCAATTGCTTTGGGCGAAATACACTTTGATTGTTTGTACCGAGGTGATATCATAAAAGCTTTGACCGGTGGAGATGGATACCTGGCCAAGCAACAGGACAAGGATGGAAATTAAACTGTTTAGTTTCTTCATAGGTTCGATTTTTATCTTTCTTAGTGTCATATTGTTTAGACGACCAATTCTTTGAAATCCTTCGGTGCGGGTGCGATATTTTCTGTGGTCATTTAAATATTAACAAGATGGTTGCTTCAAAGCGAATGATTGGGGCATCCGTTTCGCTGTCAAAGGCCGTCTGATTTTATTCGCACGAAAGTTTGTAGTTGTAATTGCTCTGTTTTTGTGAAGCCGCAATTTTCATAAAAGGAAATGGTCTGGTCAGTGCTGTCGGTCATTAATACAATTTGGCGAACGTGTGAATATTTCTCTAAAAGTTGTGTGAGTAATTGACGACCGATATGTTGTCTGCGGAAGGCTTTCAGCACCAGTATGTCTTGCACATAAATGATGGTGACCCCATCACCAATGGCCCGGACAAGGCCCACGAGTTGGTCTCCGCTCCAGGCTGTTAGGACGAAAAGGGAACTGTTGAGTGCAATTTCCAAAGTTGCCGGGTCGGATGTGTAAATGGTCCAGCCCGCATCGTTGTATAGGGAAACAACTTGGTGGAAAGGAAAGGCTGTGCCGGTGCGAAATTGTATAGCTGTCATAAATGCGATATTAAAAGTTAATATTCTAAACTGGGATTATTATGCGAATAGTCGCTGGCTGAGTGTGGTGCAGAATGGTAATTGCGAACGATTTTAGGGTTTATCTTGGATGTTGCATGGTGGTGCGATGCCGGGTATGGTTGGCATACCCATAAATATCAGAAACATTTGGCAGCCGGTTGTAAAGGCAGCTGGGGTTCAAACTTAATATGGACACACGCACGCATGGAACACGCGCGGTATCGGGGAGATCCGGCCTTAGATCAATCGGAATCCCCGTAATGCGAAGCGAATTACTTTTCAACGAACTGTGTATGATGGCGTGGCTGTCCTTAGGTTTCTAGGCACTATACTTCTTGTTGGATGTTCATTGTTTTTATTCATATTTTTTATCAATGAATTTTGAATTCAGAAGTCTGGCCACTGCCATGTAATTTGGCTTGAATTTTATCTTTTCTCCAACTCCATACTTTTGCTTTCCATCTTTTGTCTTGTTTGAACCAATATCAATCACTAGCATATCGGAAGTAATCCCGACAAAACTGATATCATTGTCATAAACTTCTATGTCGGCCTTATCCACATCTAGTAAGCCAAAATCCAAGATTGCTTTTACTGACGTCTCACTGATATCTTCTTTGTTATAGTCAGCTGTGTGGCCTATATTGGCATCGCTGATTATTCCTTCAGGCACAATTTTCTTTTCTTCCAGCTCAATAATGTTTGCTGTAAATTCAAAAGTGTCAACTGAAAGTTCTTTAAACTGCTTATTGTATAGCGGGCTCACGCCAAAGAAGGCGGCTTCGCCCACGCGAAAATGGTTCACTTCTTTAGGTACAGTTCCCATTTCTATTAGCGGCAAGGTGATGGATGTTCCACCCGAAATAAATTTTAATTCTTTATTGAATTTGGCAGAAATCAACTCTTTATACAAGGTAAGTTGAAGCAGTTTATCGTATGTGGGTTCAACACCGTACATGCAGCCCAAATTCGACCCAATTCCAATAACATCAATATGGGAGAGCTCAAAAACCTTTTCATAAAACTGCATTATGTCTTTTCCTGCTACGCCTTCGCGCAATTCGCCCAACTCTATCATGATGATAATTTGATGTGTTTTACCGGCTTTATTTGCTGCCTCATTCAAGGCTTGTATTGTGCTGAACGAACTGTTTAACGAAATGTCTGCGTATTTTACCACCTCATCAGCATATATTTTTGCCGGTGGTTTGATGTAAATGGTCCGCATATTCGGATTCACCGCTTTCAAGTTCTTTAAACTAGTCAAGCGCGAATCTCCCACAGAGTCAATTTTTTCAATCACATCAGAAGTCAACACATTTTTTAAAAACTCTTTGTCGCCAGAAAAAACCTTTGTGATCAAGCTCCAGTGGATGTTGTGCTTGTTGAAATAGTCACTCAAGAACTTGATGTTGTTCTTTATTTTTTCGGTTTGTATGATTAGTTCTGCCATAATTATTCTGTGATGATTCTTGGAATGTCTTGAGGTAAACGAGTGAGTATTTCGTAGTTGATAAGCTGGCTGAAATCGCTGAAAGAAGACACCGACAATTCCTGTTCTCCTTGGTTACCTATGAGCACAACTTCATCTCCCTTCTTAATGGTTTCGTCCGTAGAAACATCTACGGCTAGCATGCTCATGTTTACAGTACCTACTACATCAAATCGCACACCATTGATTAGCACCTTACCTTGGTTGCTTAGCGAACGGCTGTAACCAAATGAATAGCCTACAGGTAGCAATGCAATTTTGGTATCATGATTGGTAAAATAAGACGTTCCATAACCCACAAATTCTCCAGCCTTCACAGTTTTTACATCCATGACACGTGTTTTCCAGCTCAAAATTCGTTGTAGCGGATTTTCTCTTACTTTCATTTTAGTACTGTAGTCTACAAAAATTTCTTGTGTAGGAAAGAATCCAAATTGTAGAATGCCAATCCGCACCAAATCCATTTGTGACTTTGGGTACCGTATAGCAGCTGCTGAACTGGCCATATGTTTTTTGGCATGCAGCCACGTATAGTCTTTAAGTTTTGTTTGATAACGTTTAAAACGGTTGTATTGGTCCTTAATGCGTTTGTAATTAGCAATGTTTTCTGCTCCGGCAAAATGTGTGCACAGGCCTTTCACCTCAACATGTTTAAGATTAGCTTCAATTATTTTAAATATGGAAGCAAATTCTGCTTGTACAATTCCGGTTCTGTTCATTCCGGTTTCTAATTCCAAATGGATGCCTGCTTTTTTACGCAGCTGTTTTGCAGTGGCAATAGCCGCATTTAATCTATCCTGTTCAAAAACATAAAACTCCACATCATGCTCAATCGCCCATGCTAATTCTTCATTTTCTATTTGGCCCATAATCATCAAAGTAAACTCATGATTGGGCAGTGCTTTTGTAACGTATAAGGCTTCTTGCGCACTGAAAACACTAAAGTGACGAACACCATATTGGTGCGCCAATGGACAATAATTGGCAATGCCGTGGCCGTATGCATTTCCTTTTACCACTGATGAAAACGTTACGCCATCGCCTAAAAAATTGTGGATGAAATCAATGTTGTTTTTTACAGCAGATTTAGAAAGTTCGATATAGGAAGTTTGAAACACGGCTTATAGTATTTGTTGTATAACTTGGTAAAACATGCGGATTCCTGAGTCGGTTATTTCATCAGGAAAATCGTAGTCTGGGTTATGCAAGGCTGGGGTAGAAATGCCCGCACCCAAGCCAAACATGGCGCCCGTGTATTGTTGAGTAAAAATGCCAAAATCTTCACCCCATCTAAATGGATATTCTCTTTCAGTCAATTCAAGTTTGTTATGCGCTGCTGCGTTCCTTATAATATCAACGGCTTCGGGGTGATTGATATTCGCGTGAAAAACTTGTGTCCACGAAATATTTGGCTGTAGCTTATACATTTTGCATGTAGCTTTCATAAAGGCTTCAATTTCATCACTGCGTTGAGCCATTATAACTGTAGACCAACTACGGATGGTAAAATGTACCTCGCCATATCCGGCCGAAATGCCGTAGGCCAAATCTCCTAAGGTTGCATAAACAGGGGTCATTAAAAAAAAGTCGTGGGCTGCCGGTTTGTTGTGGGTAATGCTGTTTGCATAGGAGAATATTTCCGATATGGCCATGCTTGGATTATATCCCTGTTCAGGCTCTGCGGCATGCGCAGTTTTCCCGGTCATTTTTAGAATAATGCTTTTCACATTTCCGGTAAACTCATTTTCCTTTACCACAATTTCGTGGGTTTTGTAGCCCGGTAAATTGTGCAATGCAAAAACGAAGTCAATGGTTTCTTTCTTGAATTCATCATCGGCTAATACCGCTTCTGCACCCATTCCATTTTCTTCGGCCGGTTGAAAAAGCAGAAGTACTTTTCCTTTGGATATGGCTTGCTGCGAAAGCAATTGGGCCAGCCCTAACAAAATGGTGGTGTGGCCATCGTGCCCGCATTTATGTGAAACGCCTTCTGTAGTGGATTTGTAGTCAAAAGAATTTATCTCTGCAATCGGTAAAGCATCAATATCGCCTCGAATCATTACTGTTGGGCCGGGTACAGAGCTTTCAAAAGAAGCGAACACACCTGTGTTACCGATCTTTTTTGTGTTTGCTGTGGTTTCATCTGACAAAAAAGATAGAATACGATTTTGCGTTTCAAACTCATGTTCCGAAATTTCCGGATGCGCATGTAAGGTTTTCCTAATTTGGGTTAGTTTATCTAACTGTGCCTTGCTTAGCATGTTCTTTTTTTGTGTTTTGGATAATAAAAAATGTGATGGCTGATAAACTAATTCCGAAGAAGTTGGGATCCAGGCCAAAAGGTAGTTTAAGATCAGCAATGATTAATATCAATGTGGTGCTTCCACCCACCACCATGGCTACCATTGCGGCAAGCGAGTTTGGGTTTTTATAAATCAATGTTCCTACAACGGGTACCAACAGGCCGGAAACCATAAAGGCGTATGAGTAAAGCATCAAGTCTAAAACACTGTGCATGACCGTAGCCAATGCAATTGCCACCGCACCAATTGCAAATGTGATGATTTGCGATTTCACGATGGCGTGATTCTCTTTGGTCGGCCTAAAATAATCCATTACATCGGTAATTAAATTTCCACTGGCCGCCATTAAACAACTATCTGCTGTCGACATGATGGCAGAGAAATAAGCCGACATCATTAACCCCATTAAACCAATTGGCAAGATAGTGCTGAGCAGTAATGGCAAGCCGAGTTCGGCATCCATACTAGAACTTGGACCATACCCCAAATGGGCAAACAATCCTTGTTCAAAGGCTACTCGGGAAAACAAACCTAGCGCAACGCCCATAAAGGCCATGACGGGATATTCAAATAAACCGGCAATAAGCCAGGCTTTTTTTGCCGTTTTTACATCTTTGCAAGCATAAATTCGTTGGTATAGCGTCATGCCAACAAACCAAATAGGTACGATGGTGATTAACCAATTAAATAATTGAATAAATTCAATATTGCTCAGCGAGAGGAACCTAGATGGAACAGAATTCGTAAGTCCTTGCCAGCCCCCAATGTGGAAATAACCTATGGGCAAACCGATAAAAAGAAGACCAACTATCAAAATCATCCACTGAATGGTGTCAGTGTAGATCACTGCTTTTATTCCGCCTATCACTGTATAAACGACAGCAATTACACCCATGATAAGTGCCGCATCATTAATTGTGATTGCCGGAAATGTGGCCGATGCCAACTTGGCCCCAGCTAATATTTGTGAACTTGTAAATCCTACATACCCTATAAAGGAAATTATACCTGCGACAAGTGCCACCCGCTTGCTGTAATAAAACGAAAGCGTTTGCGGGAAGGTTAAAAATTTATGTTTTTTGGCAATGGGATAAATTCTAGGTATCAGCAGCACTGCACTTAACCAGGCTCCGAGCAAACCCGTAAACAAAAGCCAACTTCCCGACAAGCCCATTGCAAATCCAAGGCCGCCAAGTCCAATAGAAAACCCTCCCCCCACATCTGTTGCCACAACAGAAAGGCCAATATGCCTGGCCGACATGGAACGGCCTCCAACAAAATAATCTTCTTTTGATTTGTTTTTACGCATGAAGTAAAATCCGACACCAAGCATAAAAATTAGATAGAAGATAAAAATCGATAAATCGACTATATGAATACCCATAAATTATTTTTTCAATCTCATTTCTAAATATGGATTAGTAAAGCCCAATTTTTCGTAGAGTTTTTTGGCTGGGTTATTGGCCTCAACATGCAACGCAATGTCTCCATTGGTATGCTCAATTGTTTTTTGCATTAGTTTTTTGCCAAGTCCTTCACCTCTGTGGTCTTTATGGGTTGCGATATACACCAATATATTCTCAGGGATATAGCCCCCCATGCCTGTTTGATTTACGACAACAGCTCCTTTTATTTTTGTATCCTCTTTAATAAGCATGGTGAAGCCTCCAAAAGAACTGAATTCTTTTATTGAGTAGTCAATAGCTTTTAGAATGTGTTTTGGGTGGTCTCCATATTGCTGAAGATTGTCATGTAAGAATTCAACCACTTCGTTTTTTTCTGACGCGCTGGGCTTTTTCGTAGTATCAAATATTATTGTTTCAAGCATTTCAGTTTATTTTTAACGCGTAAACTATCATTTTTTGGAGAAATAACAAGTTTCATAGATTATGTTTATGTAAGCTAATGGTTTGGGACTTGACAATGGCAGGGGTTTTAGGCACTACCGTTCATACAGAGCATCGAACTTTCTGTAATCACAACTTGTCCTGTTGAAGCGGGAAAACAGCATTCACAGCACGACAGCGAAGAAGCACCGAAGGCAACCTTGCCTTTTACGAAGGTGCTTTTTCTCCTGCCTTAATCATTTCTGGAAACCATTGATCTGTGCGCGGGATGGAGGAGGGGTATGGGGGCAACCAAAAATAGTGGGCAAGTGAAATGCTGTAAGTTTTTTTTATTCCAAAATTGAAGCATCGCTTGAAAAGTAGGGATTGTAAATTGACAATATGGAAATGATGGCAGACAAGTAGGGAGGAATAACTCCGAGGCAGGGAGATCTAACGGTCATGTGTATGAGGAAAAACGGATTCTAAAGCACAAAACTACCTGCCAGCAATTAATTTGATACCAAGTACCAATGTACTTTTCATTACTGACCCGACACTTTTGCCAACTCGTTGTTAGAGGCTGTCCTTATTTCCATTCGGTGTATTTTAACCTGAAATCCGTTCTAAATATTGTTCGTATTGGTCATCCTAAGTTACCTCCTATGATGGCGTATATATTTTCAGGTTGCCAATTCAACTTCTTTCCCAATCGCATCCGTTTTTCTGTTCTGACTTCATTGAAATTATTTTGTTTCATAAACTCCCTTGCGCTTAAATTTTCTATTGGAAATGAAGCAAAATTTTTTGATTGCAGGCGTAGCTTCATTAGTTTATGTCCTGCTGCACTTGTAGTAGCGATTATCAAGCCATGTCCCAGACTTGGCAAATAGAAGCCCTTCACTTCGTTATCATGTATATATAAAAAGCCGTTTGAAAGGTGTGGTTCTAGAACCAACACTCTGTCTTCGCCTGAAACCTGTCTGTCTAAATTGAAGATTTGCTTTTTGAAGTCGTTGGTACTCGCCACAATATGCTCAGAATTCGTTACAGCTCCTGTTGTTTGCTCACACTTGTAAATTAAATATTCACATTCTATTTCAAAACCAATTTTTTTATACACAGGCTCTCCCAGTTCTGTGGCCAAAAGGTTGATGGTATCGCAGCCTTTGGCATGTACGGCATCAACCAAAGTTTGGGTAATCAATTGCCCGATGCCTTGTTTTCTATAATCGGGGTGAACAACGATGTGCGCCAGCCAGGCAGTGGCTTTGTGAAATATTGCCGCTCCAATGCCCACTATTTTTTTGTCCACACTTACTTTAACTGGATAGCAATAATTGGTGGTTGTATAAGCGGTAATAATGGGAAGCGTGTCTTCCCACCCTTGTGGCAGCAATTCAGAAACAAAATTTATGTCGGTATGTTCTAATTTCTGTATTTCCATTTGATATGTTGCTTTCTGCTGTCGATGTTGTGGGCTGGCGCACGCAGCTACGGGAAGGAACAGCACCCTTCGGAGGGTGTGTACGGCAGCGTGAGTTTTGACTCGTTATTGCTTCATGTTCCCTAATTCTGTGAGATAAGTCTCTGTATATTTTTCGCCAAAATTGTCAATTGTAATGGCAACAGCCAAATGTATAATAAGTGCTGTAAATATTCCAAATAGTATTGTGTTTGAACTTAACCTAGACATTATTAAAATCAAGACTATTATCAGAATACCATAGACTAGTTTTAGCATAAAAAATGATTTCAAAGCTTTCTCTGTTTTTAATGATTCTGTTTTGAAAAATTCAGTTTCATTGGTTTTGTAGGCTGAGATTTTATCTTCTATTTTCTGCTGATAGTTGAAGTATGTTGGAATCATTACTGCCATTTCCAAAGCTCCAATTGCCAGCATTGTAATCGCAAAACTTTTGTGAGTAGAAAACAATAAAAAGAACAAACCAACCACTGCGGAAATGAAACCTACTATTCCGGCAGAGAGGTACAAAGTTTTTTCACTAATTAGAAATTCTGTTATCCATTCCATATTTGTCAATTTGTTATCCAACGGAGTAATTATTTTAGGGTGAAAGTTACGAGGGTGCAAAGCGAGTGTGTGGCAGATTTAGCTAGGCTGGTTTTGGTGGGTTGTATACGAGGATTGCCTCTTCCTGCTAAATATCGGAAACATTTGGTTGTTGAGTGAAGCGGCCGCGCGCGCCATCGCCCACCTGTTCATATCCCTATGGAAAAATATTTTGAAAAACCGCGTGGGAGGGAGGGTTGATAAATTTCAAACTCTTTTCTTTGCACCCGAATGAAACCACACGCTGCCACACCAATGAAAATATTGAAGCAACTGGGTATCTACCTGGCTGCTGCCTGCGCGCTGGCCGCCACGCCCGCCACCGCACAAAACTACCTGCTGGAACGCATGGAAAACCCTGCCGTGTTCACCATGACACTGGGCACCCTGGATAGCCTGAACGTGCGCGAGATAAAAGTGTATCAGTGGATGACCAATCGCGAGATTGCCTCGTTTCCGTTTAAGCAAGGGGTGCACTCTAAAGTATCGGTGTACAAGTACGATGGCCAGGGGCATCTGAAAGAACAGACGAACAGCTATAGCGGTATAGACTCTACGGGGCGCAACCACATTACCGAAAACAGCCCCGGTGCGGTGTCGGAGTTTTTGAGCAACGGCACAGTGTATTATTACAACAAGGAGTTTAAGATCACAGGCACGTTGTCGTACGGCATGAATGTGAAACCCAACAGCGGCTACATATACGACCACGAGGGCCAGCTGGTGATGATCCGGTACTACTATGACAAGGTGATCTACCAGTTTTCGGAGTCGGCCGGCCGCACCATATTTGACTACTACCCGCAGCGCGGCAAGCTGCGCTACAAGATGAAGCTGGATGAGAAAGGTCAGGTGGAAGAGCAGCAATTTTATTTCTACGACAACTACTGGGACCTGGTGGGTGTGTCGGATAGCTACGACCGCTACAAAGTATTGCCCTACCAGCCATATGTGTACCTGGGGCAGCTGCGCTACCATCAGGTAACTATAGACGGCACCCCGCTGATTACTTTTATGGCGCAAAACACCCAGAGCATTTACCGTTCGGTGCTCATACAAACTTCGCCCGAGGATTGGGTGCTGCTGGACCTATAGTCTGTTGCATTATCAATACTTTTGTGGCATGAAGCCCGCGCGCATCGTCATTCAACTTCTTGTGGTCATTGGCCTGCTCACCGCATTGGCAGTGTTTCACCAGTCGGCTGTTCCACACACGGTGGCCATGCCCGCGGCCCACGCACAAGCCGCGCCCGCGCTGCCCGAGCAGCTATTTAGCAATGGCGACATTGTGCTGCGCCACGGCATCGGATTGGTGAGTGAGGTGTTTGCCAGCTTTTCGCAGACAGAGAAAAAATATTCGCACGCAGGCATTGTTTCCATAGAGCACGGCCACGCGTATGTGTACCATACCATGGGCGGCAGCGACAATGCTTTGGGCACGTGCAGGCGCGACAGGCTGGCGTACTTTTGCCGCCCTGTGGCCTGCAGCGCCATGGCGGTGTATCGTTACGATGCTGAGCCCACCGCCCTGGCCAGTATGGTGCAACAGGCGCAGGCACACTACCGCGCGCAACTGCAATTTGACGAGGCGTTCGACCTTGATACTGATGCGCAGATGTATTGCTCAGAGTTTATCTACAAGGTGACCACGCGCGCCACCAACGATGAGAATTACCTACCTTTGACGCATTACAAAAACACACCTTTTGTCGCCATCGACAACCTTTACCTGAATACCCACGCCACACATATTTACAGTCAACCGCAATAAATTATGACCCTACACACGCTCTCGAAAAGTTTTATGGCCGCAGCGCTCAGCTTGCTGGTGCTGGTTTCAGGCTGTTCGATGTTCAATGATTCGCCCAGCAAGGTGGCCGAGAATTTTCTGAATGCGATCGATCAACAGCGCTTTGATGATGCGCAGAAATTTGCCACACCCGAAACTGTGAAGATGCTGGACGTGCTGGCGGGATTTGCCAAGATGACCAAGAAGAAAGAGAAATCGGAGATGCACCGCTTTGAAATACTGAACGAAGAAATAGTAGAAGACACCGCCACGGTGATTTACAAGGTGAAAGACGAAGACGGTGAGCAGTCGCTGAAGTTGGTGAAGGTGGAAGGCAAATGGCTGGTGTCGCTTTCTAAAGCCGACTTGCCGCCCAAAGACGATAGCGCGCTGGAAGACATGGACGACAACGACTCGCTGCACAACGACATGTACCATGATGAGGAAGATGGCCATGTGCATGACGATGAGCAATAGTTAACTTATATGCCCGCCTGTGGGAGGGTTGAATGCATTGAAGGTGGTTTGTGAGTCGCGCAAACCGCCTTTTTTTGTACCTTTGCCCCGCTAAAAATTTTGAATCTTTACGAACATGTTTGACAGTTTAAGTGACAAATTAGACAAGGCGTTTAAAACGCTGAAAGGCCAGGGCAGCATAACGGAAATAAACGTAGCTGAGACCCTGAAAGAAGTGCGCAAAGCGTTGCTGGATGCGGACGTGAACTATAAGGTGGCCAAGGCATTTACCGACAAGGTAAAAGAGAAAGCGCTGGGTCAGAATGTGCTGGTGGCGGTGTCGCCAGGGCAGCTGATGGTGAAGATAATGCGCGATGAGCTGGCGCAGCTGATGGGTGGCGAAAAGGCCGACCTGGATCTGAAACCTTCGCCCACGGTGATATTGATGTCGGGCTTGCAGGGATCGGGTAAGACGACTTTCAGCGGTAAACTGGCCAAGTACCTGAAACAGAAAAAAGGCAAACGCCCACTGCTGGTCGCTTGCGACATATATCGCCCCGCGGCCATAGAGCAACTAAAGGTGCTGGGTGCACAGATAGAAGTGGATGTGTATACCGAAGAGGGTGTGCAGGACGCGGTGAAGATAGCGCGCAATGCCGTGGCGCATGCCAAAGACAAAGGCTACACAGCGGTAATCATTGACACCGCGGGCCGACTGGCCGTAGACGAGGCCATGATGACCGAGATAGAAGCGGTGAAAAACGCGGTAAAGCCTCACGAGATATTGTTTGTGGTGGATAGTATGACGGGTCAGGATGCCATCAACACGGCCAAGACTTTTAACGACCGCCTCGACTTTAGCGGTGTGATACTGACCAAGATGGATGGCGACACACGCGGTGGCGCGGCCCTCACCATCAAAGAGGTGGTGCACAAGCCGATAAAGTTTATCGGTACAGGCGAGAAGCTGGATGCCATCGATGTGTTCTACCCCGACCGTATGGCCGACAGGATACTGGGCATGGGCGATATCGTGTCGCTGGTGGAGAAAGCGCAGGAGCAATTTGACGAGGAAGAAGCCGCCAAGCTGCACAAGAAAATTCTTAAAAATCAATTCAACTTCAACGACTTTTTATCGCAACTGCAGCAGATCAAAAAGATGGGTAACATCAAGGACCTGATGAGCATGATACCCGGTGTGGGCAAGGCGATGAAAGACATAGACATAGATGACGATGCCTTTAAAGGTGTGGAAGCAATTATCCACAGTATGACGATGGAAGAGCGCGAAAACCCTACGGTGATGAATGGCACGCGCAGAAAGCGTATCGCCTCGGGCAGCGGCACCACCATACAGGATGTGAACAAACTGATGAAGCAGTTTGACGACATGCGCAAGATGATGAAAATGATGTCGGGCGGCAATGGCGCTAAGATGATGCGCAACATGCCCAAGATGCCAAACATGCGATAATATGAATATGACCGATACCTCTACCTATACATTGCTGGATGGCAAAGCGCTGTCTGCTATACTGAAGAAAGAGATTGGCCTAGAAGTGGCTGCCATGGTAAAGCAAGGCCTGCGCGCTCCGCACCTGGCCGCCATACTGGTGGGCGAAGATGGTGCTTCCATGACCTACGTAGGCAGCAAAGTGAAGACCTGCGATGAGCTTGGTTTTGAATCGACATTGATTACATTAAAACCCGAGACCACCGAAGCAGAGCTGCTGGAAGAAATTGAGGCGGTCAACAACAACGACAGCATTGACGGCCTGATCGTGCAGCTGCCATTGCCCAAACACATATCCGTGGAGAAGATTACCACCGCCATCCACCCGCGCAAAGACGTGGATGGATTTAATCCGGTGAACGTAGGGCGCATGGTGCAGAACCTGCCCGCATACCTGCCTGCCACACCTTTTGGTATACTCCAAATGTTGGAGAGCCACCAGGTGCCTACAGAAGGCAAGCACTGTGTGGTGATAGGGCGCAGCAACATTGTAGGTATGCCCATGAGCGTGCTGATGGCGCGCAATGGCTACCCCGGCAACTGTACTGTGACGCTGTGCCACAGTCGCACAGCCAACCTGAAGGAAGAAGTAAAACGTGCCGACATCGTGATAGCCGCGTTGGGCAAGCCCGGATTTGTTAAAGGCGATATGATAAAGCCAGGCGCGGTGGTCATAGACGTAGGCATTACGCGCGTAGAAGATGCCACGCGCAAGGCGGGTTTCCGACTGGCAGGCGATGTGGACTTTGAAAGTGTAGCACCGCTATGCAGTTATATTACGCCCGTGCCCGGTGGCGTGGGCCCCATGACCATCATCGGACTGCTGCAGAACACCCTCAAGGCCGCTCGCCACGAGATTTATTCATGAAATTATTTCAACCACAATCCTTAACCATGGAACGAACCAACGCCATTGACAGGGGACCGTTGCCGCTGATGGAACATTTTTATACCATCCAGGGGGAAGGATTTAATACCGGCAAGTCCGCGTATTTTTTGCGACTAGGTGGCTGCGATGTGGGCTGCGTGTGGTGCGATGTGAAAGATTCGTGGGATGCCACTGCGCACGAACGTACCACCATTAATGACATGGCCATCATGGTGATAAGAGCACATGCCTCGCGCGTGGTTATCACCGGAGGCGAACCGCTGATGTACAACCTGCAGGCGTTGTGTGCGGAACTGAAAGCGCATGGTTGCGAAGTTTTTGTGGAGACATCGGGTGCCTATCCTATGAGTGGCACCTGGGATTGGATCTGTGTGTCGCCAAAGAAATTTAAAGCACCCCTTCCCGAAGTTTTGATACAAGCACACGAATTGAAAGTGGTGGTGTTTAATCAATCGGATTTTGCATGGGCCGAAAAGCATGCCGCCATGGTGAACGCAGATTGTAAATTATATCTGCAACCCGAGCACGGTAAAATGGCAGAGATGATGCCCGCCATCATCGACTATGTAAAGCAACATCCGAAGTGGACCATCTCCTTGCAGACTCACAAAATTATTCAAGTACCCTGATTCAGCGAAAACAGTTTTTTTCAATTCCTGTATCTTGTCGCAGTGGCCTGATAATTGATTCAACCCTGTTACGTTTGATGAACATGAATATGAAGACTTTCTGCCTTTCTCTTTTTACATTTTTCATTGTGCTGTTGTGTGTGCCATCCGCGCACGCTCAAGGGGGCAAACTCTCTACCAAAAACACGCGTGCCGCCAACATCTACGAGCGGGCTACCAAATATTTTGATGGTAAAGTATATGATGTGGCAATGCGCGATTTGCTAGACTGCATTAAACTAGATGCAAATTTTATTGAAGCACACATGTTGCTTGGCGATACGTATGCCGAAACCAAAAGGTATGACGAGGCCATCGCTTCCTACAAAAAAGCCATAGAGATAAACCCTGATTTTTTTGCCGGCAACTATTATAACCTTGGCAAGATAGAGTTGAAAGCAGGCGCCTACGCGGATGCCCGTGCGCATTTGCAATCGTATGTGTCGCAGCCAAAAATCCCTGAATCGTTGCGTGCCACTGCCAGCGAGCTGATGGCTCACGCTGCGTTTGCTGACTCATGCGTAAAACATCCGGTGCCATTTGATCCCATCAACCTGGGCGACAGCATCAATACCGAACACAACGAATACACCCCCACGCTCACGGTAGATGAGCAGACACTGATCATCACGCGCAGGCAGCCGCGCAGTGCGCAGACCATTGCGATGAACAAAGAGGAAGAAGATTTTTATGTGAGCCAGAAAGTGAAAGGTGTGTGGAGCCGTGCCCTCAACATGGGCCCGCCCATCAACACGGGAGGCAACGAGGGTGCGCAGTGCATTTCGCCCGATGGCAAGTTTTTGTATTACACCGCGTGCAACCGCGATGATGGCTTTGGCAGTTGCGACTTGTACTATGCGCGCAAAACAGGCGACCGCTGGAGCTCACCCAAGAATATGGGACCACGTGTAAACTCCAGCAGCTGGGAGTCGCAGCCTTCTATTTCGTATGATGGCAACACACTTTACTTTGTGAGTTCGCGGCCCGGTGGGCAAGGCAAACTAGATATATGGAAGACCACGCGCAACGAATCAGGCTTGTGGAGTGAGCCGGTAAACCTGGGGCCAAATATCAATACCAAGATGAGTGAGATCACTCCGTTTATCCATCCCGATGACCAGACTTTATATTTTTCTTCCGATGGCCACCGCGGCATGGGCGGGCTAGATTTGTTTTACAGTCGCAAGAGTGCGGAGGGCGAATGGGCTGAGCCTTTGAACATGGGATACCCGATTAATACGGTGGGTGATGAGAATTCGATGATCATCAACGCGGCAGGAAATATTGCCTACTATGCGAGCGACCGGCCCGAAGGCAAAGGCAATCTGGATTTGTATTCATTTGTGGTGTATGCTGCCGCACGACCGGGTGTGGTCAGCTATGTGAAAGGCACAGTCACCGACAGCCAGTCAGGACGTGGGTTAGAAGCCACACTGGAGGTTACCGACCTTGCCACCGGCATGGTGGTGCAGACACTAACTTCCGACAAAGCAGAAGGGGAGTACCTGATCGCACTGCCAGCGGGCAAGGATTATATGTTTAATGTGTCGCGCACGGGATATCTGTTTCACTCGGAGAATTTTTCACTCAAACAAAACAACTCAGTGCAGCAGGCCTTTGTGGTGGATGTAGAGTTGCAGCCAGTAAAGGCGGGCAACACGGTGGTCATGCGCAACATCTTTTTTGATACTGATAAGTTTGAGATGAAAGAAGGTTCACAGACAGAGTTGAAGAAGTTGGAGATGCTGATGAAAGAGAACCCGGCAGTAAAGATTGAGATAGCTGGCCATACCGATAATGTAGGTGATAAGAAATACAACCAGACCCTTTCTGAGAAGCGTGCCAAGTCGGTGTTTGATGCGCTGGTGGCCAGCGGGGCAGACGCTGCAAGGCTGACCTACAAAGGTTATGGTGACACCAAGCCGATGGCCTCAAACGACAATGAGGAAGGCCGAAAGCAGAACAGGCGTACCGCATTCACTATTCTTTCTGACAAGTAAAATTTTGTGAGATTATTTTTTTTGGCTGTCTTTTTGTGTATTTGGTTTATAATATAAAGTAGTTTATATTTGCAGTATTCAATTTATAAACCACACACAATGAATACACAAGAAACACACATGAACCCGGAGCAGAGCCTAAGTCTGATTAACGAAATGATAGGGAAGGCCAAACAGAGTTACAACCGCACGAGCATTTATTTTCTCATTTGGGGATGGCTATTGATAGCGGCTGGCCTTGGCGAATATTACCTGGGGCAAATAGCGTATTACAATCACCCATACATTGTATGGCCCATCATGGGTGTAGTGGGTGGTATTCTGTCAATTGCGTTTGGGAAGCGAGAGTCGGCCCGCAGTGGCATCCATACCTACACCGATAAATTGTTCAGTTATTTGTGGGGTGGATTTATGGCCACACTCATTATAGTGATTGTGGCGAGCATAAGCCAGCGCGTTAATCCGGGTCCGTTCATTATCATACTCACAGGCCTGCCCACATTTGTTTCGGGAGGCATCACACGGTTCAAGCCGTTGATAGTGGGCGGCATTGTGTTTTGGGTGTTGGGGCTGATTACTTTTTTCTTGCCTATGGAATACAGTTCACTCATGTTTGCCTTCGCCATATTCTGCGGATACATTATACCGGGTTACATGTTGAAATCTGCTGAACGCAATGGCTGAGTTCAAAGACCTGGATCCGCTGCTGCATTCGCAGTTGCGCTTGTCGGTAGTGTCGCTGCTGGTGAGTGTAGAGAATGCGGACTTTAATTTTCTGAAAGAAAAAACAGGTGCCACGCCCGGTAACCTGAGTGTACAGATAAGTAAACTGAAAGAAGCCGGCTATATCAGCGTGAAGAAAAAGTTTTCGAACAACTATCCATTAACCATTTGCGCGATCACGGCCAAAGGAATCAAAGCATTTGAGGCGTATGTAAAGGCGCTGCAGACTTATATCAAACCATAGCAGGGTGGCCTGTGTGTATTTATTAAACATCTAAATTATACAACCATGAAAAAGCAATTTATTTTTTTCGTTTCAATTGTCATTATCAGCTTCACTGTTAACGCGCAACCCCGCGAGACCGATGCGGTTTCGAAAAATGAAATTATAAAGCTCGGATTTATGGTGGGCAAATGGCAGGGTTCAGGCTGGATGATGGACCGCGATGGGAGCAAGCATCATTTCCAGCAGCAAGAGGATATTCAGTTTAAGCTCGATAGCACCGCGATACTAATTGAAGGTTTGGGAAAAGCGGAGGGAAAGATTATTCACAATGCGATGGCCATCATCGCATACAACAAAACCGATTCAGCTTATTCATTCAATTCCTATTTGTCATCGGGACTCAGTGGCACGTACAAAGCAGAGCTGCACCACAATAAGTTGTATTGGTATCTCAACGAGAACATGCGTTACGTGATTGAGATTAATAAGGCTGGGCAATGGTTTGAGATAGGGGAGATGAAACGCGGGGAGTCGTGGTTCCAGTTTTTTGAGATGACGCTCGACAAACGATAAGTTCACATCATCACCTAAACACTTTCAATTTATTTTTGGTTGACAGCCGCGCGGATGCGCAAAAGTTTTTCGAGTAGCGGTTTTAGTTTATCGAGGTGAAGCATATTGGCACCATCACTTTTAGCGTTGGCCGGGTCGGGGTGCGTTTCGATAAACAATCCATCTACACCTGTAGCTATGCCAGCGCTGGCAATGGTTTCTATCAACTCGGGCCGCCCGCCTGTGACGCCTGAACTTTGGTTGGGCTGCTGCAGCGAGTGTGTCACGTCTAGTACCACGGGCACTTTCATATTGCGCATCACAGGAATACCGCGGAAGTCCACCACCAGATCCTGATAGCCGAGCATGGTGCCGCGCTCGGTCAGCATCACATTGTTGTTTCCCGACTCACGCACTTTGGTTACCGCATGCATCATCGACTCAGCCGACAGAAATTGCCCTTTTTTGATGTTTACCACCTTGCCTGTGTGCGCAGCAGCCACAAGTAAATCCGTTTGCCGACAAAGGAAAGCGGGTATCTGTAACACGTCCACATACTTGGCAGCCTGCGCTGCATCGGTGCTTTCGTGTATGTCGGTAAGCAGTGGCAACTCCAAATCTTTTCCCACCTGTTCGAGTATCAGCAGCGCATTGTCGTTACCGATGCCTGTGAATGAATCGAGCCGCGAGCGGTTGGCTTTGCGGTAAGATGCTTTGAAGATAAATGGGATTTTTAGTTCGTCAGTAATCGCTTTGATGCGCTCGGCAATCTGCATGGTCATCTTTTCACCCTCCACTACACACGGGCCTGCTATCAGGAAAAAAGCATCGCTGTCGGTATGCTTTAACTTTGGTATACTGCTTATCATCATGCTGTTTTTTGTAAAGATACTTATTGATGCTGCATTAGTTTTTTTACTTGCTTCTCATGCAGGCTGTAGTGCGACTGCATAAAGTCGAGCGCGTGGGAGGCATTCATCTTGCCCGCAAAGGGCTGCTTGAAAAGTTCCTTGTCCATCATGGCAGGGGTAATACGTTCGAGTGTGGCTTTCATTTTGATGCGCACGTTACTCCACTTGGTGTCCAATTCAGCCATCGTGGCGGTTTCCGGCACCACACTGACAAAAGCGGGAGCCTTATATTTTACAGGCAACCGGAATGCAATCCGCATCATCATCATGCGGAGCCAACCTTTGATGCCTGCGCTTTGTGTGGTGTCCACATAGGTGATTTTTTTGTCGATGTACAATTGCGAATTTGTCTCCGCATTAATAAGGTGCGAGAGGATTTGCGCGATAGACCACTTGTCGGGCGAGGGTTTGAGATTCAACGAATCATGGCTGATGTGGGATAGTGCTTCAAACAAACGGGATCGTTGTTGTTCGAGCCTCTCGAATTTTTTACGCAGTTTTTCTACCATAATTAATATGTAAAATCAATAACCATATTTCTGCTTCCACAGTGTGCGGAGGTGGGCGCGCATTTCATCTTCACGAGGGTTTTGGCCGGGGTTGAATAGTTTGGTGCCTTTTACTTTGTCGGGTAAAAATTCTTGCCCCGCAAAATTGCCAGCCGCACTGTGGTCGTATTGGTAGTTATCTCCATAGCCGATGTCTTTCATCAATCCGGTGACTGCGTTGCGGATGTTGAGCGGAACTCCTAGATCGCCCGTGTTGCGCACCAGTGCCAGCCCTTTTTCGATCGCTTCATATGCAGCGTTGCTTTTAGGAGAGGCGGCCAGATAAATGGCGCATTGTGAAAGTATGATGCGCGACTCGGGCCATCCGATGGTGTTCACAGCCTGAAAACAATTGTTTGCCAGCACCAATGCGGTGGGGTTGGCGTTGCCGATATCTTCCGATGCCAGTATCACCATCCTGCGCGCAATAAAGAGTGCATCTTCGCCACCAGCCACCATGCGCGCCAGGTAGTACACAGCTGCATTGGGGTCGCTTCCACGAATAGATTTGATGAAGGCAGAAATAATATCATAATGTTGCTCGCCCGCTTTGTCGTACAGCGCCATATTTTTTTGCACCACATCCATCACCATCTTGTCGGTTATCTCCACCTCATCGCTTTTGCCCGCCATCACTACCAACTCCAGTGCATTCAGCAGCTTGCGCGCATCGCCACCCGAAAGCCGCAACAGGGCCGCGTTTTCTTTGATGGTGATTTTTTTTGATTGCAGCAGTTCATCATGCGCGATGGCATGGGCGGCTATCTCCAGCAGGCTCTTTTCGCTTAGTGGTTTTAATATATACACCTGACTGCGCGAGAGCAATGCAGAGATCACTTCGAAGGAAGGATTCTCTGTGGTGGCGCCCACCAGCACAATGATGCCGCGCTCCACTGCGCCCAGCAGTGAGTCTTGTTGCGACTTGCTAAATCGATGTATCTCATCAATGAACAGGATTGCCTTGCGTTCTGATTTCTCCACCTCACTAAACACGGCCCGCACATCTTTCACACCGCTGTTGATGGCGCTGAGTGCATAGAACGGCATGTCGAGTTGGCTTGCCATGATAGAAGCCAACGTGGTTTTGCCCACGCCCGGAGGCCCCCAGAAAATCATAGATGGAATATTGCCCGACTCGATGACCTTCCGCAAAATGCTATCTGGACCTACCAGGTGCTGCTGACCGAAAAACTGGTCGAGGCTTGTGGGGCGCATACGCTCGGCCAGCGGGGCGGTATTGGATATCTCGGTGGAAGACATCATGTAAAAATAGCACTTCCGCGCACTTGTCGAAACGGATACATCAGTTACATCTGGGAATTGACACAAACAATGATGGTATATTTTCTAATTTAGCAGCAAATCAAACCAGATGGCTGAGGATATATCATCATTCGAAAAAATCAAGGAATCCACTGCCGGGCAGAAGTTTCGCGATCTGGCTACCAATTCGGGTGTGATTTTGTTGTTGGCCACATTTGCTGCAATTATGGTTGCTAACTCGCCCTGGAGCCAGCAATATTTCGATTTGTGGGATTTACATTTTACTGTAGGTTTTGGCGAAGCGGTTATCTCAAAGCCATTGCTGATGTGGATAAATGACGGTATGATGGCCATGTTTTTTTTCGTGGTAGGTCTTGAAATAAAACGCGAAATTATAGATGGAGAGTTGTCTGACATGCGCAAAGCGGTGTTGCCTGTGGCAGCTGCTATTGGTGGCATGGTCGTGCCAGCCCTTATCTATCACTTCATCAACCTCGGGCAACCAAGTCATAGTGGGTGGGGTATTCCCATGGCTACGGACATTGCATTTTCGCTGGGCATACTCGCATTGCTAGGTAAACGCGTGCCAATGGCGCTGAAAATATTTCTCACCGCCTTCGCCATTGTCGATGACCTTGGCGCAGTGCTTGTGATCGCTTTTTTCTATTCCTCACACATTTCATTTCTCAACCTTACGCTGGGTGTCGGATTCGTAGCCATCATGGTTGTAGGAAATTTTTTAGGAGTGCGCAACGCATACTTCTACGCCATCCTCGGCATAGGCGGTGTATGGCTGGCGTTTCTATTGTCAGGTGTGCACGCCACCATTGCGGGCGTGTTGGCAGCGATGGCCATTCCGGCAGACACCAAACTATCACCCATTAGTTTTGTGCGCATGGCAAAGACCAAATTATTGATACTTGAGCGCAACCTCACGCCCGATAACATGTTGTTGACGCGCGATCAGGTGTATATCATTGAATCGTTGAAGCAGGCGAGGAAAGATGCTGAGTCGCCCTTGCAGCGGCTGGAGTATGCATTGCATCCGGTCATTTCTTTTATCGTGATGCCGGTGTTTGCTTTTAGTAATGCCGGTGTGATTTTGGAAGGCGTGAATTCAAGTTTATTCAGTGACAATTTATTTACCGGCATTGTGGCGGGCCTTGTTTTTGGCAAAGTGGGAGGGATCATGTTGTTCAGCTGGTTGGCATGCAAATTTAATCTGGCCATATTGCCTGAAGGTTTGCGGTGGGTTCATATATCAGGTGCGGCATTGTTGGGCGGAGTGGGCTTTACCATGTCGCTGTTTATTGCCGGGCTGGCCTTTGGCGCGGGTAGCCTGCTAGATGTGAGCAAAATGGCCATTCTGTTTGCATCGTTTATTGCAGGTGTGGCGGGGTATATTGTATTGAGCAGAAGTTTACCGCGATTGGTGTATTCTACTTCCACAGATCAATAAAAAAAGCCGCTTCCAAATGGAAAGCGGCCTTCTTATTGAATGGATAACTAGAACTATCTTTTTACAAGCTTTTGTGAGGCTTTGTTATTACCCAAAATCAGACTTACTACGTAATATCCGGCTTGCAGATCATCAAGGTCACTGAATGACGCTTGATTATTTCCGCTGTCAATGGTTATTACTTGCGAACGCACCACCACGCCCGACATATTTACAATTACTGCGGTAGCCTTTCCCGATTCGGGCGAGGAGACAGTCATATCGAAACGATCGGTGAAGGGGTTTGGCCATACACTGGTCACTACCATTTTTTCTTCTACCGGTGTGTTGGTGTTTTTGATCACTTTGATGTCAAATGTTTTGGACTTGCCATCAAAGTCGATTTGGCGCAAACGATAGTAGCTAGTGCCAGTGAGTGGGTCGTTGTCATTGAATTTATAGCTCTGCTTCTGCGAAGTAGAGCCAGCGCCTTTTACCGTGCCAATTGATTCGAAAGCGATGCCATCCGAAGAGCGTTCTATTGTGAAGAAATCGTTGTTTGTTTCAGTCATAGTATTCCAGTTCAACTTTACTTTGGCATTTTTCAACGCAGCTGTAAAGTTGATGAGATCGATTGGTAGCGGGTTGCTGGAGCCACCGCCTATTCCAAATTGCTGCACCAGTCCCACACCTGCGCGTCTTGCGACAGGAATGCCACCCACAGTAATTCCATTGGTGTGGGTGCCGGCAATCAACCAAGGCGAAACGCTGTTCAAGCGTGTGAGGATTCTTAATCCTGATACATCGCCAATTCCGGTGAATCCCCCCGCGGTAAGTTCAAGTGTAAAAAGACCGCCCACAAGACCATTGCCTGTTGTTACATTCCAATATCCTTTGTCACCCATGTTGAGCAGTTGCAATACACCATCCATCAAAGGCAATCCCAATCCCCCAGGTACAGTACCAATAAATTCGGTAGTTACGGTGCCTCCAATTGTGGGCGCGATTGTATAGTTAATTATCACATTTTTGTATCCGTTGCTAGTGGCGACAGGAAAATCGTACGCACCTGGGACAGCATTCACCCACCTACGCAGTTTACCATACACCACACCGTTGATGCGTACCACAGTGCCGCGCGCGGCCGTGCTGGTGCCTACTGTCAATGTGTTGGTTCCCATATCGATGGTGCCGGCCATGAGTTCGAGTGTGCCTGATACTGTATATGATGCGGGCATGGTAACGATAGCCGAAGTATTCATGCAAAGTTTGGTGATGGTGGCGGGCAAGCCTGTGCCGGGTACTTGATTCGAAAGTCCAACATATGTATATGTTCCACCGCTGTTGTATGTGCGTGTGCCAGTTACTTGTATGTTGCCCGTGGCGCCTGATGCGGCAATACCTTGCGGAGAGCCAATGCGAATTTCTCCACCCGTGTTGAGGGTGAAGTTTCCACTGCCGGTGAGCATGCTTGTACCCATATTGAGAATGGCACCATTAGCTACATCCCAATCTATGGGACCAGTCATAGTAATTGTGTTGTCGTATACCTGCTCGGTAGTGCCGGTGATGGCTATAAGCCCACGGCCGACTCCGGTGGAAGTAGTTCTGAATATCGTTCCGTTTCCAATAGTCAAGTTTCCTTTTATATCAAGTCGGCTTTTTCCTGCATTTTGATTGCTTCCTGTGTATTGGGACATGTCCACGCTCGCATTTGAAATGTTCACGTTGCCAGTTACATTTACGTCCGGATTTCCGCTACCATTAGATGAAGTTCCATCTGTGAACTGTAGGACTCCTCCGGTTACATTAAAGTTTCCGCCCACATTCACAGTCCAGTTGCCGGTTTCAGTGATGCTTACAAGGCCATTTTGTTGATTATAGTTTCCACCAATTGACATTCCTTGATTGGAATTAGATCCGAACAGGATGGATCCACCACCTGTTGATACAATAGTAAAATCGCCATTCACAGTTTGTAAATTTGCTCCAAGATTTCTTTGATTAGTTTGGCCTGGATTGTCCCACACCACGTGGTGAAATGATTGGTCCAGGTTACCCGGAGTAGCGTTTGTGACACCTCTTATAAGCAGCGTTGAACCGGCATCCCAGGTCGCCTTGGGAAGGTTGGCACCATTGTCTTGGTGCATATATATACCACCATTTTGAATCGTGTAGTGGTTGATGCCGGTATCTTGTCCACCATTTACTTTGCGGAAAACACCGCCATTTGCGACCGTTACAGTTCCTCCCGGATTGATTGTATAGCCACCATTGAGTTTATCTACCAGCCCGTTTATAATTTTACTTCCATTATTATCGATAGTAAATTGAGCATTCAATTCCAATGTGCCATCCACAATGATATCTGTACCGGTACCATCCATTATTTTGAGTGTTCCATTGTTATGGCGCAATGTGGCTCCGCTGGAAACGCTTAATTGGTCAACATTGACTCCAGCTGTTACGGTTATGGTATGTCCATTCAAGATGGTAATCACTCCATTGGTGTTGTTAGGCGTCACAGTCGCATTTACCCACGAAGAGCCATTGTATCGCTCCCATGAACCGATGGCATTCCAGTTGCCCGAGGTTTTGGAGCGATAGTCTCCGGTGGCGTTGGCCAGTGCTTGGTTGGGTTGCTGTAAGTTGAAGTAGATAACAAGTACTGCTATCATGGCAAGGCTGAGAGTTGCCGCTTGGGCAATTCTCTTAAGCCTAATGGTAGTTTTAGCTACAGGACGTAGGATCATTTTTGATTTCATTTTCTGGCTGCACGCAGTGGTATGTTTTATGTGTGTTTGATTGCCTCAAAAATAACTTAGAGGCTTTTTTGACACTTTTAAAAAAATGATTTCGCAATACAAGTGTAAGATTCTCTGCGAATGGCGATATATTGCTGTAGTATGGCCATCTACTAATTAAGAAAAAATGCCATTGTGTTGATTTTAATTGAAAAAATCATGGAGTATGGTATCATGTCGCTATTCTTTGGTTGCAATGAAGCCGGCAATAAATGAAGGGAGGCGGGCTTTAGCATATGTATATAAATGTAATTCGGGAATAATTACACGCCCAATTTTGAATTATTTTAAGATCACACAATTATTTGAGGCAAAATATTTTCGGTTTTAATTGCGAATTTATCAAGCATAAAAAAACCCGCTGTGAAGCGGGCCTTTTTATTGAATAGGTGTATGCGTTTATCTGGAAATCATTACACGCACTTGCTGTTGCGCACCGGTGTTCATTTCTATTACTTTCAACAAATAGATGCCCTGGCTCAGCCCGCGCACATCCATGCTAACAATACCACCCTGCAACTTTCTCAAATTGCGGGCCTCGCGGCCATCGCTGCTCCACAACGATATCTGATAACTAGCTTGCGTTTGATCCAATTGAATTGATAACTGATCGCGCACCGGATTGGGATATACCAATAAATCAGCTGTTTTAGATTTTACTACAGGCACTCCGGTGGTAAGATCAGAGAGCGTATTGAAAGTGGTGTTGGTAATAATGGCCGCATTGAAGTCAAAATAAATGTATGCGGTGTTGTACACCACAGTAGGATCGGGAATGGTTCCCAACGCTTGAATGCTAAAGCGCACAAAGCCGTGGCTGTTGGGTTCGTCTACGATGCTGTCGGCAAGCATGATGTTGTCGAAGTTAAATGTGAGCACACCATTGTCGTTCATCACAGTGTTTACTGTATGGCTTGAATTAATGATCGCGAACGTAGAACGATCCAGTGATATATCAAGCGTATCGACAAGCACTACCGTATAGGCCGTGTCATTGCCGGTGTTTTGAAAACGGATGGTGTAATCGAGCAGCGAGCTTTTTGGTGTGATGTGCTGTGCGAACATGCCTTCCGGTATTACTTGTTTGTCGTTGGGATCGTAACTGCAAGTGACTGTTTTCACGAGCGTATCCATATCGGTAGCTAACACATTGCCAAGACTATCAAACGAAGTTGTTTTAAGGTAGGAGGTAAGAACTGTTCCTGCTGCAAGTGGCATAATGAGCGTAGAGTAGAGGTTGCCAATCTGCTGTGAGTATAGGCCCGGACGAATCCAAACCAGTTTGTTACCGATCACCGAGTCAGGAGTGATGCTTGATGAGGTGTAGGTGAGGGCAGCATCATAGGAGAATTCTACTTTTACTGATGCGCACGGAAGTGTGCCGCTATTTTGATAACTTATGTAGTGCCCTACTCCAAAACCACAGCGCGGCCAGCCACCTGTAATGGTTCCGTTGATAGCATTGTTAAATTGAATGGGTTTAATACCGAAATCGAGCCCTGAGATGTTGGCGGAGGCTACAGTAAAGGCCATTGTGTCGGGCACGCTGGATATAACCCAACCATTGTTAGGAGCCACTGTGACACTATAATTACCGGCAGGTAAACCAAAATAATACTGACCTGCAGCATTGGTATAACCTGTCCAGTTGTTGGGTAGCAATTTAACGGTTTGCCATGGCAGGCCTTGCTCGCCTGGGCCTTGCACACCATTGCTGTCGAGGTCGAGGTACACGATGCCTTCTACCAAATAATTATTGGGTCCGCCTGTGCCCACGATGGCCGAATTGGTTGTGCTGCAGCCATTGGCATCCACTACCGTGATCATGTAAACGCCTGCAGTCAGATTGCCTATAGTTGGGCCGGTTGCACCAATGGACCATAAGTAGGTGTATGGCGGGGTGCCGCCTGTTACGTTTGCTATGATCACGCCATCAGGACACGTGGGGCAAGAGGGCTGTATCACTGAAGTGACCACCACGAGCGGTGGGGGAGATAGAATTGTAAAAGTTCCCAGCACCTGGCAACCACCCTGATCGGCTATGGAGTAATTATAGACACCCGGGCACAATGAGTCAATGAATGTAGAGCTAGTAAAAATCGGACCTATAATAGGATTGGGGGAGACTGTCATGGTGTAAGGTGGTACACCTCCGAATACAGAAAGCCCAACCAGGCCATCACAACTGTTACTGCAGGTAGTTGGGTTTGTAAATTGTTGCTGTACGATGCATTGCGGATACGCAGTGGCAGCAATTAAAACAAAGGTTAAAAAGGGTAATAGTTTTTTCATTTTGTTGGGTTTTGCATACTGCAATGTAATAAAATTATTGCAATGCAACACTTTGATTGTTAGTTGTTTGTCAACCATGCAAAACCCAAATTGAAGGCGTTTCAGAAATCAATCAATGTGGGAATGTGAAAGGTCAATCAACCATATCAAGACTGAAAAATCAGGTGTATGTGAAAACAGGGAGTATAATCAGGCTACAATCATAACCACCCGGGGCTGTCCTGGATCATGCCTTTCCAATACAGGAAAATCACGACTATGATCATGATGGTAAATGCTGCAGCGGATAACACAAATAGGGTTTTATACAAGCTCAGGCTTTTAGTTAGTTTTCGCTTTCGGATTAAATTATAAATCACGTTCTCCAATCGATGAAAAGCGGTGTCGCCTTTCACAACATAATCAAAAGCGCCCCATTTCATGGTGTTGATAGCTACATCAATCTTGTCTTGACCGCTCAACATAATTACTTCAGTTTTTGGCTTTTGCTTTTTTATCTCTTTCAAGATATCAATACCATCTAACGCTTCTTTGTCGCGACTGTCGAGATAGTAATCCAAAATAATCACATCAGGATTGTCATTCAGTTTATCGAGACATGCTTCCCCTGTGGGAAAGGAAGCAAAATCAAACATGCTGAATTTGGAAAGATGATCTTGCAGCATGTTTGTTTGCATTTCATCGTCATCTACTATGAACACTTTCATTTTGTTGCCTGGAGTCTGGTCTGCCATGGTAATCGGTTTAGGAAAGTGAATTTAGTGCCATTTGCAGTTCGTGCACTGCAAGGGTGGTTTGGTCTTTTAATTGTTTTATTTGAACCGGAATTTCTTCGACATTGGATGCGGTATTTGCAGCATCTTCAATTTGGTTGATAAGAAGCTCAAGCTTCTTAATACCCATATATGTGTACTGTGGTTTGATGGCATGACAAGTGGCTCTCACGCTGTTCCAGTCTTTTTTGGACGCACTTTCTTCAAGATTTTTGATATGATCATCCGATGCTCCGATGAACATGTTTATATACTTTGAAATTTTTTCGGGGTTGCCCGCAGCAAATCGTTTGAGGAATGTCAAATCAATCAATGTACCATTGTCAATCTTCATTCATAAGTTATTGCACTATTTGACTGAGTTATTTGAAGTCTAATAAGATGCTAAAATCGGAAATTAATTGTATTAAACAATTTAAAATAGAAATATTACTGATTTTTACCAACACCCCCATTCAGGACAAGGTGTTCGATTTTTTGGAGTAATTCCGAAGGCTCAAAAGGCTTTGTAATAATATCATTCATTCCGCATTCAAAACACTTGTCTATTTCATCTTTGGTAGCGTTGGCAGTCATCGCCATAATGGGAGTGGTTTTAAAGTTTCTTGTTTGCAGTTCTCGTATTTTTTTTGTGGCTTCATAGCCGTCCATGCCGGGCATTTGTATATCCATTAGAATGATCCCGAAGGGAATTTCTTCAGCCATTTTAAGAGCTTCCATGCCACTGCCGGCCAATGCAATTTGCACGCCTGGAATCAAGTCACGCAATGTATCCAAGGCTACTGTCTGATTGAACGGATTATCTTCAACTACCAAAATAGAAACTTTTGCAAGTTGTTCCAACACTGCAGCACCTGGTTGGTACAATTCTTCAATTTTTAGACTTTCAATATCGCCCAAACCATATGGCAATGCAAAGGTGAATGTGGTGCCTTTGTTTGGTTCGCTTTTCACGCTCAGTTTTCCATTTTGCAATTCAATCAGTTGGCGGGAAATGCTCAATCCTAATCCGGTGCCTCCGTATTTGCGTGTGGTATCGGTAGCTGCCTGAGAAAAACTTTCGAAAATACTTTCCAGTTTATCGGCAGGTATGCCCACGCCCGTGTCGGTGATTATAAACTGAATTTCGGCCACTTCCGAATCCGACATTGCCTCCTGTTTTTCTATACACAATGCCACCTTTCCTTTTTCGGTAAACTTTATTGCATTTCCCATCAGGTTCAGCAAAATCTGATTGAGTCGCACCGGATCGCCAATCACTATTTGCGGTACATTCTGGTCCTGGATAATTTCTATTTCAAGCCCTTTGTCGTCCGCACTAAATTGCAGTGTGCTTTGCACAGCTTCGACTAGTTTGTGCAGATCAAAATTAATTTTTTCAATTTCTATTTTACCCGCTTCGATTTTTGAATAATCAAGAATATCATTCACAATGTTCATTAAATTCTGTGATGTTTTCTTTACCGCGGTCAGGTACTTGGATTGTTTGTCGTCCAATGTGGTGCGGCTGAGTAAATTGCTCATGCCTATCACGGCATTCAAGGGGGTTCTAATTTCGTGACTCATGTTGGCCAGAAACTGTTGTTTAAATCTGGTAGCTTGTTCTGCTTTGGCCTGTTGTATCTCGGCTTCCAATTGTTTTTTGCGTGCTTCAGCCAGGTCGCGTGCCGCTGCCATACCACGTTTTATAATTTCCATCTCCCGCAAAGTCTTGGTCATCGTGGTTTGCAAATCGACAAAGTCAATGGGCTTGGTGATGAAATCAAATGCGCCAAAGTTCATGGCAGTACGTATGTTTTCCATATCGCCATACGCAGAAACCACAATGGTTTTTAGTACCGGATTGTATTCCCTGATTTTCCCCAACAGCGTGAGGCCATCCATTTCAGGCATATTGATGTCAGTAAGCACAAGGTCGAAGTCGCTTTGGCTTATCATTTGAATGGCTTCCACACCATTTTGTGCAAAATAAAAATCAAAAACATTGGCGCGAATTTCGTTCCTGAATTTCAATGTCAACAGCACCTGTGTGTCCTGTTCATCATCTACTACCAATATCCGATGACCTTTTGGTTTGTCGCTCATCAATAAAAATTTTGCTTACTGTAAAATCGCAGTTTTAACTCAATAATCCAAAACATATTCCGAAAAACATTAGTTTAGTTTAAAATCATGTGGATATATTCAATTCGTTAATTTACTTCAGTGGTTAAAGTAACCAATTAATTATATGAGTAGCACGCTTCATCTTTCTCGCGATCCCAAATTGGCGCCTATTATAAAGCAACACGGTGAATTGAAACTGGTACGCAAGCGAAATGTATTCATCAATTTGATTTCTTCCATCATGTCACAACAGTTAAGTACGAATGTGGCCCGCATCATTTACGACCGATTTATTGAACTGGCTGGTGCTAACCCAACGCCCGCGCGGGTGTTGTCGTTGCGTATTGAGCAGCTGCGAGCCATAGGCCTTAGCAACGCCAAGGCTGCATACATTCACAATGTGGCACATTTTGCCATAGACAGCGGGCTTGACACGCGAAGCCTTGCGCGCATGGACAACGATGAAGTGATTGCCTATCTGACTCAGATAAAAGGTGTGGGCCGATGGACGGTGGAGATGGAATTGATGTTTACGCTGGGCAGAGAAGATGTGTTTCCGATTGATGATCTGGGAATACAGCAGGCCATTGTGATGTTGTACAAACTTCGGCAGAAAGACAAAAAGAAATTGCGCGCACGCATGATCCAGATCGCACAGGCCTGGGCGCCCTACCGCACTTACGCTAGCATGTACCTATGGCGTTACAAAGACCAACAAAAGAAAAATAAATGAATACCCTCAAAGAGCATACGCTGGTGATGGTGCGAGGCCTGCCGGGCAGTGGCAAGAGCACCCTGTGCCGCTTGCTGAGCGAGGAGGGAAAGTACCCTGTGTTTTCGTTTGATGATTATTTTACTGACGCGACCACTGGCGAATATGACTTCAGGCATGAGGATAATCACATTGCATATAAACATTGTGCGGAGCGAGTGGAGGAAGCCATGCAGAAATCGGTGGTCAGAATATTCTTAGACAATTGCTTTACGCTTGAATGGGAAATGGAGCCATATTTTAAACTGGCTAAACAGTTCGGTTACCGTATGATGGCGGTGACAGTGGAGAACCGCCATGGTGGTATCAACAACCATGGTATCAGCAATGAGCAAGTGCAGAAAATGGCCGCTAAATATAAAGTGGTGTTGGTCCCGGAATAGCAGATTCAATATTAACCTAGTGGCTCCTGCTTTGCGGGAATCATACGATGAAGAAAAAATGTACCAAAAGGGATGATGGACAGCGCAAAAGCGATGGCTGTGGTGAGCAAAGAAAGGTTCAATTTTCTGTAGGCCTCAAATAATGCCGCAATAAAAAGTACAAAAAGCAAGCCATGAAGGGAGCCTACAATGCGAACTACCAGCGGCATGTCGGCCATGTACTTGAGTGGCATAGCAATAAATAACAAAGCTAAAAATGAAATGCCTTCGGCATGGCCAATGTTGAGGAGGTAACTACGTGTTTTCTGCATGGCGACAAAAATAGCATTTTCACCATCACGGTATTGAACGAAGTTTTTTTACCATCAGATTTTTCTATCGATGGCCATATGTCCAAGTCTTAGTTTGCGAATCATCGCATCAGACAAACTTTGCGCATAGGTGCCGTAAGCATCTACCAGTGCGCCCTTCATTCCATCACGGGTTTCTATGGCATACACTACCGAACTATCATTGGGATCGCTGGCGCCTTCAAAACGGTAGTACTCTTCCACATGAAAATCGTCAGCAAATAATTTTGAGTCATGACCATTGCAAGTGATGTGATCCTCATGCAAATGCATGTCGCTTTTGTAACCGCGCAATTTTAAATCCTGAAGTGCCTCAACTGCTGTATCATAACTTTTCATTTCGTCAGTATGTTTTAATACTTAGTGAACAATTTACAGAAACTATCTGCGGTTAAAAAATCGGGTTCATAACTTTAATGTGAGCAATGGTCAGATGTGACGGCACGACCAGCTCAAATTCTATATGTACAGGGGCTATTTTATGCATGTGTGAGCCATTTAACAAAGGGTTTTTTTGCTCTTGACAATGCGAATAATCCATTATAGCTTTACAATAATCATGAATTTATTTATTTGAACATACTTATACACTCTTTAATATTATTGCTATGAAAAAATTATTCTACTTATTGTTTGTAAGCACGTGTTATTTTTCAAGTGTTGCTCAAATTACACTCACCACAGCAGACATGCCATCGGCTGGTGCATTGTGGGTAGGTTTTGAAGACAACCGGCCCGGCATACATTCTACCGGGACTGCTGGTGCCAATCAGACATGGAATTTTACCGTAAACTATGTGGTAGATGATACGAGCGCTATGTTTTTTCAATTGCCATCCGTAACACCTGCACCGGTGCAAGCTGCATTTCCAAATTCTACAATTACCATAATTGACTATGCAGATACTGCCTACACCATGCTTAGCACTACGGCAGCCGGGCTCTACATTGATGGATTGTATGACGGTACTATAGGGGCTATGCCGGCTGCTATTAGTTTTAATCCTAAACAGCTGGTGTTTCCTACGCCATTTACAATGGGTAATACACGCAACAGTACAAGTAAATGGAATTTTATTCTGAATCAGGGTGGCACAGATTTTAAGTTTGAGATCAGCACTATAGGAACATTTACAGCAGATGCATGGGGTTCACTCTCTACCCTGGCCGGAACGTATCCATCCACCTTGCGGATTAAATATGTGAGCTATTCCGTAGATAGCACTTTTATGGATGTGGGTGGTACCTGGATGTTTTTAAGCACCAATGGTCCAAGTGATACTTCCACCACATATTCTTGGTTTAAGAATGGAGCAGGAACATTTCTGTTCGAAAGTGAAGAAGATGACGCGAACCCAGGCATGGCCTCACGCGTAAGTTATTACAGTAACCAAAGTACGGGGTTGGCACAGCAGCTTCCTGTCAACAATAAGATGGTTGCATTTCCAATACCTGCCAAAGATTTTGTAACGTTTCGATTTGCCGATAACAGAGGAGTGAGATTACAATTGGTAGATGTGACCGGCAAGTTGGTTCAACAAGAAAATGTATACGGCATCGATAAACTTACGCTGCAAGTGAGTGGGCTTGAGCGTGGCATGTATGTGGTGCGCGTGCTTGATGCTGCAGGTGTGGTGATTGAAACCTCCCGCGTTGTGCTTTCGGGAAAGTAAGCAACGATAATCCCGTTTGAATAAAAGCTAATGTGAACTTGAATGCATCGCAGCGTTTAGCGAAGCGATAGTGTCATTTTGATATTTGCGCGTTCGTATAGCTCTGAATCTAGCGGTGCTTCGGTGAAACCGAATTTGCGATAGAGCGCAATGGCTGTGATGAGTTTGGTGTTGGAGTAGAGGATGAGGATATTCGCCCCCAACACTTTGGCCGACTCAATACTGTGTTCCAATAGTTTTTTGCCAAGGCCACGGCCTTGAAACTTTTCCGTCACAGCCATCTTTGCCAACTCATAGGTATGTTAATCTTCCTTGAGCAGCGCGGCTGTGCCCACCACAGCATCATCGTCAGAAATAAAGAAGATATGGCCACCCGGGTCAATTATTTCAACTTGTGGATTGGACAACAAGCGTGTGTCGATAGGCTCCACCTGGAAATATTTTTCCAGCCATTCCACATTCAGGCTTTTGAAGAAAGGCCCTCGCGCGGCCGAGTAGGGTATGATCTGAATCTCCATGATGATATTTGATCATACAAAGATAACTCAATGTGCCATCACCTGCGGTGAAGACACCTGATCATTTTTGTGCAGTAGATAAAACACGATGGGAACGATCACCAGATTGAGCAGGGTGGAAGTGAACAGGCCACCAAGAATCACTTTGGCCATCGGACTTTGTATCTCGTTGCCCGGCACATCGCCCGACAGCGCCAGGGGTATGAGCGCCAGCCCTGCGGTAAGTGCTGTCATAAGAATGGGGCTAAGTCTGTCGATGCTGCCACGCACCACCGTCTCACGCAAAGGCACACCCTCCAACAACATTTGTTCGTAATGTGAAACGAGTAAAATACCATTGCGCGTAGCGATGCCAAACAAAGTGATAAATCCGATGATGGCCGGGATGCTAAGGATACCGCTGGTAAAGTATATACTGAACACGCCCCCGATGAGCGCAAGCGGCAAGTTGAGAAGGATTACGCCCGCAGTGCTGGCAGAGCGGAACTCATTGTATAATATGAGGAAGATGATGAACAGTGACAGCAAGGAAGTGATCATCAGTGTGCGCGAAGCTTCTTCTTCGGCTTCAAATTGACCACCGTATTCCACGTGGTATTCTTCCGGCAACTGCACGCGCGTAGTAATTGCTTCTTTGATTTCATTCACCGCGCTGCGCTGATCGCGACCTGATACATTGGCCGACACCACGGTTTTACGCGCCACATTCTCGCGGTTGATGGTGTTGGGGCCTGACGCACTGATGACATCCGCTACATAGTGAAGCGGAATTTTTTTACCATCATGGGTGTCGATAAAAGTGTTGCGGATGTTTTCAATGTTGCCGCGACCGCTCTCGTCATATTTCAACACCAGATCGAATCTGCGGTCGCCTTCAAATATATCTGCGACCTTTTCGCCTGCGAGCGCAGCATCTACAAATCGGTTAAGCTGACCAATGCTAATGCCATAGTGGTTAAGCATTTCGCGCTTGGGCTTTATTTGTATCTGCGGTATTTCTATTTGCGGTTCTACAGACAAATCCACCAAACCCGGGATGTCACTTATTACAC
>JBBKVM010000089.1:0-8690 GCA_037968415.1 Bacteroidia bacterium
CATCTTTTTTAAAGTAGGCGGATTTGAAAGTGCCATCTTTATCCCCGCTACCGCGCGAATCCCTTCGCGTGTGTGCATAAGTAATAAGTGCGCGTTGCAGGCCCGAGCCCAACGGTATAAGTTCCATGCAAGATTAAAGTTTTAATAAACTTTTTATAGATTTATTTAATGGAATTATTTTTCAATTTATTGTGGCGTGATAATCTCTCGCCTATGGCGAAATTCAATAAACAAATTTATCGAAAATATTCGTTACCAGTTCAGTTAATATTGCACTCAAATTTAAATTTGATCTATGAGTAGGAATTATAAGTTTCATAATCCAAGAGGGTTAATAGCCGATTTAAGTGAACCTGTTTATGATTTAATTCACCACGCGAAGGGATTCGCGCGGTAGCGGTGCGTATAAGCTATTAAGACCGTGCATATTTGACTCATTATTCACTATATTTGTTATATGGTAAAAATCAAAGACTATATCACTATAGACACAGACATCTTAGGCGGGCAACCTGTTTTTAAAGGGACACGTGTGACTGTAGAATCGCTTTTTGACCATTTAGAGAAAGGTGTGACTTTAGACGAATTTTTAAAAGACTTTCCGCCTGTGACCAAGGAACAAACTATTGCTGTAATTGAAATTGCCAGCAAAATAATGACTTCTCGCAACATTCAAAAGCTTTATGAAACTGCTGCTTGACGAAAACTTACCCAAACGACTTAAACAAGACTTCTTAGAATATGAAATTTTTACCGCAAACGACAAAGGTTGGAGTGGGAAGAATAATGGCGAGCTTTTAAGTTTAATGCTTGCTGAAAAGTTTGATGCACTCATAACCTTTGACAAGAATCTTCAGCATCAACAAAATTTTAGAAAATACTCCTTGACAGTTTTTGTTTTAAGTGCAGCAGACAACACTTATCCAACGTTAAAACCGCTGACAACTAAAATCAAAGACCTGCTTTTAAAACAGTTAACACCTGGAGCTGTAGAAATAAAATTATAGCCTATACATAAGAGCAGGCTTAAAAAAAAGCGGCTGACGAACAATTTGTTGATTCATTGCTTTCTATTACTTTTATTTCGCGGGAATGTTCCGCAAGTATTAATGTCGCCACTACACAAGCCTGCAAACCGATGACTGTATCGGATTGGGGTAACCGTTCACCTTGGCCTCAAATACATGGACCGCATTCAACATATTCATTTGCAAATTACTCGAAATATCGGCAACAGAAATGTCACCTCCCGAACCGGTAACCGCATACGTTTTTACTGATCAGGGAAAGAAGAAAACTAAAACAAAAAAAGGCGATCATTGATCGCCTTTTTTTGTGACATAAAGTCGGGTGCTTACTCACTTTCAAATTTCTCCATCACGGCTTTGCTTACACCGGTAAACGAAAATCCTCCATCATGAAACAAATTTTGCATCGTCACCATTTTTGTATAGTCAGAAAATAAAGTGAGACAATAATCCGCGCAGGCCTCTGCACTGGCATTGCCCAGTGGCGACATCATATCCGCGTAGTTGAAGAATCCGTCAAATCCTTTCACTCCTGATCCTGCTGTAGTACGCGTTGGCGACTGTGAAACGGTATTCACCCTCACTTTTTTAGCCACGCCAAGCTGATAGCCATAGCTGCGTGTGATGGACTCCAACAGTGCTTTAGCGTCAGCCATGTCATTGTAATCAGGAAACACACGTTGAGCTGCGATGTAAGTCAATGCTACCACAGAAGACCACTCATTGAGTGCGTCCAGTTTCTGCGCTGTCTGCAGTACTTTATGCAGCGACATGGCGCTTATATCAAGTGTTTTGTGATAATAATCGTAATCGAGCGCGGTATATACTTTGCCCTTGCGCACATTTGGCGACATGCCCACAGAGTGCAACACAAAATCAATTTTGCCTCCAAGTTTCTGTATACTTTCAGTAAATAATTTTTCGAGGTCTTCAATCGAAGTAACGTCTGCTCCAATAACTTCACTACCTGTGACGCTGGCCAGCTCATTGATGGTGCCCATACGTAAAGCCACCGGTGCGTTTGTAAGTGTAAACTTTGCTCCTTCTTCGTGTGCGCGCAACGCCACTTTCCACGCTATCGAATTAGGATCCAGTGCTCCGAAAATGATTCCCTTTTTTCCTTTCAACAAATTATGAGCCATAGCAGATTGTTTTTGGTTTGTCTTCAAATGTAATTATTAATAGATGGATGGGCAAAAAGGCTTAGTGGCTGAGCAGCTCCCGCGCGCTATCCATGGCGGTTTCCGAAGGCTTCTCCCCTCCTATCATTTTGGCTATCTCTACGACACGCTCATTGTTATCCAACTGGCGCAGGCGGGTAACTGTTTTGTTGCCTTTTACTTCCTTGTGAACAAAAAAGTGTTGCGTGCCTTTACCCGCTATCTGCGGAAGGTGTGTGATGGCCATGACCTGATGGCGTGTGGCAATGCGCTCTAACATGTCACCCACTTTGAATGCTGTTTCACCGGAAACCCCTGTATCAATTTCATCAAAAATGAGCGTGGGGAAAGAAATGTTGCCTGCTACCAAAGCCTTAATAGCAAGCATGAGACGTGACAGTTCGCCACCCGAAGCTACTTTGCCAAGGGGTTTGAAATCCACGCCCTTGTTGGCCGAAAAACAAAACTCAATATTGTCGAGCCCTGCTGAGTTCATTTCCTCATCTTCAAGTTTATTCAACACTATCTGAAGACTACCGTTGGGAATACCCAACTCCTTCAAACTGACTTTGATACTTTTCTCAATTCCGGGGATGGCTTTTGCGCGCTGGGCACTGAGTTTGGCGGCCTGGGCGGATAGCATGCCAAATTGTTTTTCTTTTTCAGCAGTAAGGCGTTCCAACTGCACACCTGCCGAAGAAATAGATTGCAGACGAGCATCCAGTTCATCCATCACCACAAGTAGTTGTTCAATGGAATTCACTCGGTGTTTAGCCTGCAGTTGGTTGATTGTATCAAGCCGCTCGGTAATTTGTCCCACACGCTCTTGGTCGTAGGTAGTAGCGTTGGCTATGTTTTGAAGTTCGTCATTGATGTCCCTCAATTCTATAAATGATACTTGCAGACGCTGGCTAATTTTTTCGATATCACCATGAAATTTCTCCACCTGACGCAATGCTGTCTTCGCTTCTGTGAGTTGCTCCACCACACCCTGGCCATTGCCTTCAAGCAAATCACTCACTTTGGTCAACACACTTTTTATCTCTTCTGCATGTTCCTGTTTTTTCAATTCCCCTTCCAACCCTTCCTGCTCAAAGGACTTCAACGCAGCTGCCTGCAATTCTTCAAACTGGAATGTAAAATAATCGAGATCGTTTTTTGTGTTCCGTTCACGCTCCATCAGTTCATCCAGTTCCTGACAAAGCGTTTTATACTTCTTGAAATCACTTTTAAAACTTTGGACATTATCGCTGTGACCCGCTATGGTATCTACAATACTCAACTGGAATACAGAATTGGCGAGGGTCAGTGTTTCGTGCTGCGAATGGATATCTACCAACATACTGCCAAGCTGCTTTATTTGGGCTACACTCACCGGTGTGTCGTTGATAAAAGCACGCGATTTTCCTTCGCTGCTTATTTCTCTTCGCAATAATGTGTGTGAGGCATAATCAAGGTCGTTGCGGGCGAAAAAATCCTGCAAGTGGTATTGTTCTATTTCAAACTCACCTTCTACTATGCACTTTTGTTTTTTATCGAGCAACGCCTGAGTGTCGGCCCGCTGGCCAAGGATGAGTGAAAGTGCACCCAGTAGTATTGATTTACCCGCACCGGTTTCACCGGTAATGATGTTAAAACCCTTGCCCGGAGCTATGTCCAGCTCGTCTATAAGTGCGTAATTTTTAACAGTGAGGCGCGTAAGCATGAATTGAAAATGATAATGGTCCGGCTTAAATTGTAAGGCTAAAAATAATGAATTGCATTGAAGTCTCGCATGCAATACAATTCTATTTTCCTCCGGTAATTTGCTGATACTTGCTGCCGTGCGTAGGGTCTATTTCCGACATCATACTCACAATCTTTGCCTTCTCTTCCGGATATGCCTGTGAGTAGATATTGACTATCTCATCGGCTTTGGCATTGAAAAACATTGTCAGTAGCAACGACCCAGGTTTGTCGCGGTGAATCTTCTTTAACGATTCGAGGCTTTCGGTGATTACTCTGCGCGATTCGTCTTTCTCTTCGGTCAGGTTATCAAGGCCTTGTCTGTGGTATTTGTACATGCACTCATTAAGCGGCTTGAATACAGGATTAAAAATATTCTCGGTAATCCAGTATCTGTTCTTTGTACTTTCAAAAGCACGCCAGCCTTTGTCTGGTGCATTCTGTGCATTGTTTACCACTGTTTGTGCCAACTGAAAATATGGAGCCCCATTATTCAGCGCATAGGTGTTGTAATCCATGCCAATAATGACGTAGGCATAGAATGCGAGCATTGATGATAAATTGGAAGTGAATGTGCTGCTGTTGAATTCTATGGTTTGAAATTCCTGATATTTGAAATTGAAACTCTCGTCAAGGTGATTGAGGACAATAGAGTTGTAAGAAGTTTTGTAGACAGGGCGGCTGCTTTGTAATTGCAACGTAGCTTCAAACTCATCGCTGCTGATGCGTTTGTTGATGGTGATCTGAAGACTGCAATCGATGCGCTCTTGCGTTAAGTATTGGTCGCTGGTCCATTTTCGGTTATTCATAAATTCGAAAATAGCAGTCTGCAGTGTTTCAAACACCCGCTTGTCCGAGCCCTGAATGGTGGGGCTCAATACACGAACCTGACAATTGAGTTCTTGCGCCTGCACAGGTAACTCCAAAAAGAGTAACACAGAAAGAACCAGCTTAGCTGAAATATTCTTGAATAATCTTGTCGACAATATCACTTGCCACTTGGTTTTTAGGTTTGAGTTCAAAAGTAGTAATTCTGTTTTTGTGATCGATGATGGATATTTTATTAGTGTTGTGGCCAAAGCCAGCCCCTTGGTCATTCAAAGAATTCAAAACGATCATATCCAGGTTTTTATTCTTTCGCTTTGATTTGGCGTTGGCCATTTCATCATTGGTTTCCAGTGCAAATCCAACCAGCACTTGACTTTTCTTTTTCTTACTTCCCATCTCGGCAAGAATATCTGTAGTGGGTTTCAATTCAATAGCAGTGTTGTTGTCTTTCTTTTTCAACTTGTGAGTGGCAGGTTTGATAGGGGTATAATCGGCCACTGCAGCGGCCATCAGCACTAGCTTTTGCCCAGAGAATATTTTCATGCACGCGGTATGCATTTCAGCTGCAGTTTCAATTTGAATGGTGCGAATGCCTTCGTCAGGTTCCAATGCGATGGGTCCCGAAATCAACGTAACCTCAGCTCCCTGCCGCGAAAGCTCGCGCGCTAAGGCCAGCCCCATTTTACCTGACGACCGGTTGGAAATATACCTCACCGCATCAATGGGTTCTTGTGTGGGTCCCGCTGTCACCATGGCTTTTACTCCTGTCAGCGGAAGTTTGTGGTCAAACTTTTTTTTTACAAACGCTACAATCTCTTCAGGCTCTTGCATGCGGCCTTCTCCCAATAGGCCACTGGCCAGTTCACCTTTTGCAGCCGGCAATATTGTGTTGCCATTTTCAGCCAGTGTTTTGAGGTTTGTCACTGTAGTAGCATGACGATACATTTCCAGGTCCATGGCTGGTGCTACCACCACAGGACAAGAAGCTGACAGATACACTGCAAGCAATACATTGTCGCATGTGCCGTGTGCCATACGCGCCAGGGTATCAGCGCTGGCCGGAGCAATCAGCAATAGGTCAGCCCAATTGGCTATCTCTACATGATTATTCCACTCCCCCATGTCGCCTTTGGTAAATGAAGACACCACTGGATTTTTTGAAAGCGTGGCCAGTGTGAGCGGAGTGATGAACTCTTTGGCGGCATCGGTCATGAGCACACGAACATGGGCACCCTCTTTTACAAGTAAGCGCACAAGCACTGCGGTCTTATATGCGGCAATACTTCCGGTAACACCAACAACTATTTTCTTACCTTTTAACATCGGTTACAAATTTCAGAAAAAAGCAAGAAAGCCGGAAAATGCCGGCTTCTTGTATATTAATGCAATTCAGAACTACTCTGCTTGGGGTTCTTCCTTAGCAGGATTGCGGAAATAAATAAGGTCTTGTGTAAACTCGTCCAGCGCTATCAACGTGGGCTTTGGCATACGCTCATAATGCTTCGAAACTTCAATCTGCTCACGGTTCTCGAATACTTCTTCAAGATTGTCAGAGCTGGTTTGAAACTCGGCAAGTTTGCCGTTAAGCTCTTCCTTTATCTCAACAGACAACTGATTGGCGCGCTTTGATATCACAGCAAGAGATTCGTAGATGTTGCCTGTTTCGGCATCAAACTTTGTAACGTCACGCGATACAGTTGTGTTTGTTGTTGCTTTGTAGTTCATTGCTAATGTTGCTTAGATTATAAATTATTATCGTTAACTGCGAATTTAGATATAAGTTTCACAGCGTTTTCATTCATTGTTTTAGCTTCTTTCGAATTGATACCGTTAGGATACTCATCTGAATATCTTTGGTATAATTCTGTAGCTTTGGTATAACGCTCCTGTTGCTTTGCTTCCACACTTTTGGTGGCGTAAAGATAACTCGATTTGAATGCCAAAAACAACACCTCTTCCCTTCTTTTTGTAGCAGGATATTCCTTCAATACATTCTCAAACGCTACCATTGCTGCATTATAATCGCCTTTGTCGTAGTAAATACGGGCTATTTCATAAGTTTTGGTCTCTAATTTGAGACGGAGTAAATCTATTAACTCATTACACTGGGTCAATCTGTTGCTGCGTGGATACTTGTTCACAAACAGTTGAAACTGTCTAATGGCTTTAATTGTTTGTGTTTGATCAAGACTTGAAACCGGTGAATCGCGATAATAACAAAATGCACTCATAAACCAGCATTCTTCCGCGTATTGGCTGGTAGGGTATGAAGTTGCAAAGTTCTCAAAATGATATGCTCCGGTTATAAAATCTCCCAAATGATATTGTGTATATGCGTAGCTGTAATACACTTTTTCGCCTCTGGCGGTACCTCTCAGTACAGGTACCAATTCTTCTAACAATGGTAAAGCCCTTATGTAATCACCCTTTTCGTAGTATTTAATTGCACCTTCGTACTTGGCATTCACATCCGTGCTTTTGATCAACTTCTGATATTTACTGCAGCCGGAAGCCGAAAATATTACTATAAAGGCTAAAAAGAGGGTTTTTTTCATCGTTTTTTAATGACGCGCAAAGATACAAAATGATTTGGCTTCAGGTGTGTTTACACTATATATGTGCCAAAACGTTGCGAATTTTAATCCATTGCAACACTTTTGTTAAAAAAATTAACTTTGCGGCATTGAAGGAAATGTTTATTTTGTAACCTAACCCCAAAAAATCACCTGTGGATATATTTGAAAAGATTGCTAAAAACCGTGGCCCGTTGGGCATGCACGCTAAAGATGCGCATGGATACTTTACTTTTCCAAAACTGGAAGGCGCCATTTCGAACAAGATGGTTTTCAGAGGAAAAACAAGGCTTGTATGGAGTTTGAATAATTATCTAGGACTTGCCGATCATCCTGAAGTGCGTAAAGCTGATGCCGATGCTGCCAAAGAATATGGCCTGGCATTGCCCATGGGTGCACGAATGATGTCAGGAAACAGCAACCAACACGAGCAACTTGAAAATGAGTTATCGGAGTTTATGCACAAAGAGGACACAATTTTGCTCAACTTCGGTTATCAGGGCATGGTATCAGCAATTGATGCGTTGGTAGACAGGCACGATGTAATTATATACGACAGCGAATCGCACGCTTGCATCATTGACGGAGTACGGCTTCACATGGGTAAGCGTTTTGTGTTCCCTCACAATGATATAGAAAATCTTGAAAAGCAGTTGGAACGCGCGACTAAGCTCGTGGATGGCAATCCGGGTGGCATATTGGTGATTACCGAAGGTGTGTTTGGAATGTCAGGAGATCAGGGGCGACTCAAAGACATTGTAGCGCTGAAAAAGAAATTCAACTTCCGCTTGTTTGTAGATGACGCACATGGTTTTGGCACTATGGGTCCCACAGGGGCAGGCGTGGCCGAAGCACAAGGCGTACAGGATGGCGTAGATGTGTATTTTGGAACCTTTGCCAAGTCAATGGCTTCTATCGGTGCATTTATCTCCAGCAACGAACAAGTGGTAGAATATCTTCGATATAATATGCGATCGCAGATTTTTGCCAAATCTTTACCCATGCCATTGGTGATGGGTGCGCTCAAGAGACTAGAGCTGTTGCGCTCCACCCCTGCCTTACGCGAGAAGTTATGGACCATTGTGAATGCATTGCAATCGGGACTCAAAGAGGCCGGATTTGAATTGGGCAACACCAATTCACCGGTAACGCCTGTGTTCTTAAATGGGACCATTCCTGAGGCCACCAATCTGATTTTCGACTTGCGCGAGAACTACGACATCTTTTGCTCGATGGTTGTGTATCCCGTGGTGCCCAAAGGAATTATCATGTTGCGACTTATCCCATCAGCTGTACACACGCTCGAAGATGTGAAGTTTACCATCGCTGCATTTCGCGATATAAAAGTAAACTTAAAGGCTGGAAAATACATAGCC
>JBBKVM010000090.1:0-6769 GCA_037968415.1 Bacteroidia bacterium
AACTATATGAGTGCCAACCAATCAACAATTGCCACTGCCGACCACTCAGACCATGAAAACGACACCGAGAATTGCACTCCTTTTTGTGTTTGTGCTTGTTGCGGTTCAGTTTTCAGCAACCTTTATTACCCAGCGACTCTCTCTTTAACTATACAGCCTTCATCACAGAAGTTCCCCGTTTACCATAACGCTTTTGTCCGGGATATTTATTTCAGCATTTGGCAGCCGCCAAAACTCAGTTAATGAATTATTGATGTTCTGCTAATGCAGAACAAAACAAAACTACTGGCAGTGCTCAAGCACCGTTGGTAATCATGTATTCATTCATTAAACTGATTTAGATAATGTTAGATAAAATAATTGCGTTCAGCATAAAAAATAAATTCATCATTGGATTGATGACGTTAGCACTCGTGATTTGGGGAGGATGGAGTGCCTCAAAACTCCCTATTGATGCCCTGCCCGACATCACTAACAACCAAGTGCAAATTATTACGGTTTGTCCTACCCTTGCCGGACAAGAGGTGGAACAATTGGTAACTTACCCTATTGAACAGAGTATTGCGAACCTTCCTGATTTGGAAGAATTACGAAGTATATCCCGTTTCGGACTATCGGTAATTACAGTAGTCTTTGATGATAAAGTAGATATTTACTTTGCCCGACAACTTATAAATGAAAAATTAAAAGAGGCTCAGGAAAAAATTCCAAGAGGTGTTGGCACACCCGAATTGGCACCTGTAAGCACCGGTCTGGGTGAAGTGTATCAATACATTATTCACCCTAAAAAAGGAAGTGAAGATAAATATACTGCAATGGATTTGCGAACCATGCAAGACTGGATTGTTGCCCGACAGCTATACGGAACTCCGGGTATTGCTGAAGTAAACAGTTTTGGCGGACAACTCAAACAGTATGAAGTCGCTGTAAACCCTGACCGCCTGGTTGCAATGGGCGTAACCATACCCGAAATTTTTACGGCATTAGAAAAGAACAACGAAAACACAGGCGGTGCTTACATTGACAAAAAACCAAACGCCTATTTTATCAGGGGTATAGGATTAGTTAGCTCATTTGAAGACATTAAAAACATTGTTGTAAAAACAAACCCTAACGGCATTCCAATCCTGATAAAAGATGTTGCTGAAGTGCAATTTGGTAGTGCCGTTCGCTATGGTGCAATGACGTATAACGGTGAGGCGGATGTTGTTGGAGGTGTGGTAATGATGTTGAAAGGTGCGAATAGTGCCGAAGTAGTAACGAGGGTAAAAGAGAAAATGTTGACCATTCAAAAATCATTACCTGATGATGTAATCATTGAACCCTATTTGGACAGAACTGATTTGGTTAACCGTGCCATTTCAACTGTTCAGACGAATTTGATTGAAGGAGCATTGATTGTAATTTTTGTATTGGTTCTATTTCTTGGGAATTTCAGAGCAGGTTTAATAGTCGCCTCAGCCATTCCGTTATCCATGCTCTTTGCCTTGGGTATGATGAATATTTTTGGCGTAAGTGCCAACCTAATGAGTTTAGGAGCTATTGATTTTGGTTTGATTGTGGACGGTGCAGTTATTATTGTGGAAGCAACGATGCATCATTTGGGATTAAGGAAAACAAAAGGAAAATTAACCCAAGAAGAAATGGATGGTGAAGTCCTTGTGTCTGCTGCAAAAATTCGTAAGAGTGCGTCCTTTGGTGAAATTATTATCCTAATTGTATATATCCCAATTCTTACTTTAGTAGGTATTGAAGGCAAGATGTTTGTCCCGATGGCTCAGACAGTGAGTTTTGCCATTTTCGGAGCATTGATTTTATCTTTTACCTATATACCCATGATGTGTGCCTTGTTTTTGTCTAAAAACATTTCACATAAAAAGAATATAAGCGACCGCATGATGGATTTTCTACATGGACTGTATGCCCCATTATTGGATAAAGCCATTCGCTTCAAAAAAATAGTGATTGGTGTAACCGTTGCAGTTTTTATTTTCTCCGTTTTTATTTTTTCACGAATGGGTGGAGAGTTTATTCCGACACTCACAGAAGGCGATTTTGCATTTCACGCCATATTGCCGCAAGGCACTTCTTTATCGCAAAGCATAGAAACCTCTATGCAGGCATCAAGACTTATCAAAGAATTTGACGAAGTAAAAATGGTGGTAGGTAAAACAGGAAGTGCCGAAGTCCCTACCGACCCAATGCCTCCTGAAGCAACGGATATGATGATTATTTTGAAACAGCCCAGCGAATGGAAAAGGGATATTTCTTATGAAGAATTAGCAGATGAAATAATGGAGAAGCTCGAAGTTATTCCGGGCGTATTCTTCGAGAAAAGTCAACCGATACAAATGCGGTTTAACGAACTAATGACGGGTATTCGCCAAGATGTAGCTGTTAAAATATTTGGTGAGAATATGGACACACTACTCGCTTATGCCAACAAAGTAAACACAGTCATTCAAAGTGTGGATGGTGCAACCGAACCAACAGTAGAAAGGGTAGCGGGTTTACCACAAATAATCATTAAATACAATCGTTCGCAAATTGCGAATTACGGTTTAAACATTGAAGACATTAACCACATTGTAAGCACCGCTTTTGCTGGTGGCGGAGCTGGTGTTGTTTATGAAAACGAGCGTAGATTTGACTTAGTGGTTAGATTACACAGCACACATCGTAACAATATTGAAGATGTAAGCCATTTGTATATTCCAACCGCTAACGGCACTCAAATTCCGCTTTCTCAAGTTGCCGACATAAAAATGGAATTGGGCCCAGCACAAATTAGCAGAGAAGATGCAAAGCGAAGAATTGTTGTCGGCTTCAATGTGAAAGACCGAGATGTAGCAAGTGTAGTAGAAGATATTCAAAAGCAACTCAACGAAAAAGTAAAACTTCCGGAAGGTTACTACTTTACATATGGAGGCACATTTGAAAACCTGCAAGCAGCGTCCAAGCGATTGATGATTGCCGTGCCAGTGGCATTGGCACTCATTTTCATGTTACTCTATTTTACTTTTACTTCTGTAAAACAAGCCACACTCATTTTCACAGCAATTCCAATGGCTGCAATTGGGGGTGTCTTTTCATTGCTCATTCGTGATATGCCTTTCAGTATTTCGGCAGGTGTAGGCTTTATTGCTTTGTTTGGAGTTGCGGTATTAAATGGAATAGTGCTAATCGGTACTTTTAATCAGTTAGCAAAAGAGGGCATCACAGATATTTTGGAGCGTATTAAAGAAGGAACTAAAATACGGTTGCGACCTGTGTTAATGACCGCAGCAGTTGCATCATTCGGCTTTTTACCAATGGCTCTTTCACAGAGTGCCGGGGCAGAAGTGCAAAGACCTTTGGCGACAGTGGTAATAGGCGGACTGATTACAGCAACCTTTCTTACATTATTTGTTTTGCCTTTATTGTACCTGATATTTTCAACCATAAAGAGAAGAAAAAGAAACGTAAACATTCCTGCCGCGAGTGTAATCTTAATCCTCCTACTTTCATTTGGTAGTACAAATGCACAAACCCAAATAAAACAATTGAGTGTTGAAGAAGCAATAAGCACCGCATTGGAAAATAATTTGGAATTGCAATCGCAACAACTCAATGTGCAATCTTCAATCACTTTGAAAAAATCAACTTTTGAATTACCCAAAACCAATTTCAATTTCCAATACGGGCAATACAGCAGTATCAATCAGGACAAAGCGTTTCAGGTGTCACAAAGTATTCCGTTCCCTACTTATTTCACGGCAAAATCAGGTTTGTATAAAGCAGAATTGAAAAGTAGCGAATTGCAACAACAAGCCGTAGCAAATGAAATAAAAGCAAAAGTGCAATACTGGTTTTATCAATTACAGTATTTACAAACCACAAAAAAGCAATTGCAATCCCTTGACAGTTTGTATAACGATTTTGTATATGCTGCAGCTTTGCGTTACAAAACAGGTGAAACAAATCTGTTGGAGAAAGCAACTGCCGAAGCAAAGCGAGGGCAACTTTCGCTTTTGCTAAAGCAAAACGAAATCGATTTCGTAAACGCTTATACTTCGCTTAAAGCATTCATGAATACAAGGGAAGATTTTACAATTAGTGATAATGGGATTTTCCAACCCATTACATTAAGTAGTTTGTTAGACACTTCACTTATTGCCAACAATGCTTCACTCAAATTTTTGTATCAGCAGGCAGTAATTGCAGAACAAAACAAAAAGGTTGAAACCGCAACTACACTGCCCGATTTTAATGTGGGTTATTTCAACCAGTCATTAATCGGAACACAAACAGTAAACGGCAAAGATGTTTTTTTTGACGGCAGCAAACGGTTTCAAGGAGTGAATGTAGGAATAAGCATTCCACTCACATTCTTTAGTAATGCAGCAAAGATCAAATCGCTTACTTACAAACAGCAATCCTTACAAAAAGAAGCCGAAAACGGAAAACTGATATTGCAAACCCAATTACACAATGCGTTTCAGCAATACAATCAAAACCTTTCACAATACAACTACTACAAATCAACTGCCTTGCCCAATGCCGAAATAATTATCAACACAGCAAAAGTTGGTTTCAAAAGTGGTAACATCAGTTATATTGAATACATACAGGCATTGCAAACTGCTACCGATGTACAATTAAATTATCTGCAATCCATCAATCAAATCAATCAATCAATCGTCAACATCAATTTTTTAATCAATAATTAAAAGTCAGAAAAATGAAAAATATAATCTTCATAGCAGCCTTTGCAACATCATTGATATTTGTATCCTGCAACAACAATAAAGCAGAATTGCACGGAGAGGAAACCGAAAATCACGATGAACACGAAAACACAAACACGGCTACACTTACTGCGGAGCAAATAAAATCCATCAAAATTGAGATAGGTAGCATTGAGAAAAAACAACTCACGGCTTCACTTAAAGCCAATGGATTACTACGGGTCCCGAACAACAACAAGGCGAACACAACAGCGCTATTTGGAGGAATAATCAAAACGATTCTAGTCCAAATTGGAAATACTGTCACAAAAGGACAAACCATTGCAACTATTTCAAACACTTCGTTTATAATTATGCAAGAGGAATTTCTAAGCACTGCGGCAAAAGTAGATTTTGCTCAAATGGAATTTGAACGTCAAAAAACATTACAAGAAGGTAATGCTTCTTCACAAAAAGTATTTCAGCAAGCTGAAGCCGAACTTAAATCGCTCAAAGCAAAAAGAGCCAGTTTGCAAAGTCAGTTGGCATTAGCAGGCATCAATTCAGCAACACTTTCAAGCGAAAACATACAATCGGTTATTAATATTACAAGTCCGATCAACGGAACTGTAAGCAATATTACTGTAAACATTGGAACGTATGCTGATGCTAATACTTCAATTGCCGAAATCGTGGACAATAGCCAATTGCATTTGGATTTATATGTCTATGAAAAAGATTTGAAAAAACTCAAAATTGGGCAAACTATTCATTTCACACTCACCAACAACCCAGGGAAAGAATACGATGCGGATGTTTACGCGATTAGCAACACATTTGAACAGAACACAAAAGCCATTGCCGTTCATGCGATGGTAAAAGGAAATAAACTAGGCTTGATTGACGGAATGAACATCACTGCATTGGTAAGTTTAGAAAACGCCACCGTTGATGCAGTGCCTACCAACGCTATTGTAAACCACGAAGGGCAGGACTATATTTTTATTGTAACTGATGCTCATAGCGAAGAAGAACATCACAGCGAAACTGAAACTGCTGAACACAAACACAATGAAAGCGGACATCAGCACAGCGAAAAAGGAGCATCCGCACACAAGGAAGAGGGATCAACTTTTGAAAGAATTGCCATTCGCAAAGGCACTACCGATATTGGTTATAGTGAAATTACTTTACTCAAAGAAATTCCTGCTAACAGCAAAGTAGTTGTAAATGGAGCATTTTTTATCCTTGCTAAAATGAACAACAAAGGGGAAGGTCATGCACATTAAATATAATTTAGACATCTCTTTTAAAATGGGTAATCAAGATATAGATTTTAGAACCAACAGAAAACAATGTAATCGCCACAAAAGCAACAGAAAAATTGACAACAACTGATTATGAAAAGTTGCTTCCTATCATAAAAAAAAGATAATAGCAATACGATAAGTTCAGGTGGTATTTTGAAATGGAAGATTTTATGGATGGGAACTTAAAGCGTTTTGGGAAGATGTAAAATTTGATACGAAACACGCCAACGATTTTGAGAAAATAGCAATGGAGGGCGATAAACAATGGGAAAAGTGGATGACGGATTTAATGAAGCCATTTACTTCTGCGGAGGTTAAATATTTTGACCAGAAAGAGAAGGACAAAGCCCCACAATGGATTGAAAAATATCAATCATGGCAGAATTAAAGAAAGAATTAGGCGTATTAAGGCTTACCTTTTATGGTGTAGGTACTATCATTGGCGCAGGCATTTATACCGTAATTGGTGCTGCTGCCGGACAAGCAGGTTATGACCTTTGGTTAAGCTTTATATTAGCAGCAGTTGCAGCAAGTTTTTCAGCTTTGTCATATGCAGAGTTGTCTTCTTCCTATCCAGATGCAGGTGCAGAATTCCTGTTTGTAAAAAAAGCATTCCCTAAAATTGATATTCCTGCTTTTCTTACGGGTTGGACTATCGCTTTTCATAGTTCCGCCACCATTGCAGCAGTATTATTAGCATTTGCCGGATATTTTAACATTTTTTTTCAATTTTCTTCTTTATTTATAAGCTAT
>JBBKVM010000091.1:0-21668 GCA_037968415.1 Bacteroidia bacterium
ATGGCTTTAGGAGACACAAAACTTCCAAAATCAATGGTGTCAAAACCAACTCGTAATAACGATTGGATATACTGCACCTTTTTCTCCGTTGGAATAAACTGCTTTATACCTTGCATAGCGTCTCTTGGACATTCAATTATCTTCATTTTTCGCATTTAATTGAACATGAAATATAACAAATAAAAATGCCGCACTTTAACAGCGCGGCATTCAATATATTTATAATATTATGATCAGATAAGGATCACACCATCAGCTTCAAATGAAATTTCGTTGACAGGCTCCGTAATTTTTTCGATTTCTTCTTTTGATTTGCCTTCGTCTTCAGCATAGTGCCTCAAATCATCTACTGAAGTAGTTTCTACAAATGCTTTTCCGTTGAGAATCACCTTACGACCAGTAATGTCTTTGGGGACAAAGAATCCGTAATCTTTGAAAGTAACACGCATTTTGGTTCCGTCTCCTTTTTCAAGATTCATCCAGCAACCTTTTTTCTGGCATACTTCCAGCACTGTACCTTCGATTTTGGAGGGCATTTCAGCAGCGTTACCCATATCTACAAGCATTTGAGCCACCGGAATAGCGTTCTCAGCCGTGATGCTGTCGCCAAAATATTGGGCGTTAGCCATCTCAGGATTGGTCTCAGTTTTGGGTTCTTGATTGCATGCAGATATAATACCTACAGACATTAATAGCACTAATATTTTCTTCATTTTTTATAATTTTTTACAAAAGTAATTGAAGAAAATCAGAATACAAACTATTTGATTCACTAATCTTTATGGTTGTTAGACTCTTTTACAGGCAAAGCATTTATAATCTTGCTAACCAGTGCTGGACCTTCATAAATAAAGCCGGTGTAAATCTGCACCAGCCAAGCCCCTGCATTGATCAAATCCTTGGCATCCTCAGCACACATAATACCGCCCACGCCTATGATGGGTAGTTTACCTTTGGTTTTGGCACTGATGTAAGCGACCATCGATATACTTTGTTTGCGCAAGGGCGAACCGCTCAATCCACCCGCACCTATTTTTTCAATGGAGGATTTGATTGTTAACAGGTTTTCTCTTGAAATAGTGGTATTGGCTGCCACCAACCCTGCCAGTTTTGTCTCTTCAACTATCTCCAATATTTCATCCACCTGATCGGTAGTCAGGTCAGGAGCTATCTTCAACAAAATGGGTTTAGGGCTTGACTTCAGATTGTTGGCTTTCATCAAGGCGCTCAACAATTCTTTCAACGGTCCCTTTTCTTGCAGCGCGCGCAGGCCGGGCGTATTTGGGCTACTCACATTCACCACAAAATAATCTACATACGGAAACAATTGTTCAAAGCAAATCAGGTAATCACTTGCCGCTTCTTCATTTGGGGTCAGCTTGTTTTTTCCAATGTTACCGCCTACAATAATTTTAGTCTTCCGCCTTTTCAAATTGGCTACTGCGCTGGCCACACCGTGATTATTGAAGCCCATCCTGTTGATCAGTGCTCGGTCTTTTGGCAAGCGAAACAATCTTGGTTTTTCATTACCGGACTGGGCTTTGGGGGTCACGGTGCCTATTTCCACAAAACCAAACCCCACGCACGCCATGGCATCCACCAGATCAGCATCCTTATCAAAGCCCGCTGCCAGGCCTACCGGATTAGGAAAAAGAATGCCAAATACTTCTTTCGTTGACGAATGCTTAGATGTGCCAAAAATAAACTTGAGCAACCACTTACCTGGACCCACCCTGGCGACTACACTCAGGATTCCGGTGGTTATCTTATGGATAAACTCGGCAGGGAATAAAAACAAAATGCTCCTGATGAACTTGTACACGTGATTAATATATTAGCGCACAAATATAGATGATTCACTTGAGTGGTTCGGTGTTTAGGTTTGCCTAATTTATATTTATATATTTGCCTAATAATAAGTTACAGCATGACCACACTCGCGGAAGAAAACTACCTGAAGGCCATATACAAACTGGCAAATGGTGAACCCGTAGGCACATCCAAAATAGCAGAAGAACTGGCCACACGCGCGGCTTCCGTAACCGAAATGCTCATTAAACTTTCGGCCAAAGGTTTGATCAATTATAAAAAGTACAAAGGGGTTTCACTTACCGGAAAAGGGCGCAAACTAGCCATTCAAGTAGTGCGAAAGCACAGGCTGTGGGAGCTTTTTCTGGTGGAGAAATTGAGGTTTGGCTGGGATGAAGTGCATGAAGTAGCCGAACAATTGGAGCACATACAATCAGAAAAACTTACCGAACGACTTTCCGAGTTACTGGGCAACCCGCAATTCGATCCACACGGAGAGCCCATCCCAGACAAGCATGGAAAATTTGCTCATCACTCGGTGGAAACACTAAGCGAATTGCCGGCCAAAGCAGAAGCTATCATCACTGGTGTAAAAGAACAGAATGCAGATTTTCTGCAATTGCTTGATCAGGAATCAATGACAATCGGCACCAAATTGCGTGTTGTAGCCATTACTGCATTTGATGCGTCTATGCGCATCAAAGTGGGTAAGGAAAATGAAATATCTGTTTCATCGAAAGTATGCGGCAATCTTTATGTGAAAAGAACAAAATGAAAAAAATAATTGCCATTCTTGCTATAGTTTGCTCCATGGTTGAGGCTATTGAAGCAGCTAATCCTAAAATTGTAGCCACCACTTCGTTTCTGCGTGATATCACTCAGAATATTGCCGGGCCACAGTATAAAGTGATTTCCATTATGCCAGTGGGCGGTGATCCACATATTTATGACCCGGTACCACAGGATGCCAAACTCATTGCTGATGCCGATCTCATTATCAAAAACGGTTTGCTCCTGGAGGGATGGCTTGATAAATTAATTGCTAACAGTGGCACTAATGCCAACATACTTATCGCCACACAAGGCATAGCACCCATTACCAGCATCGATTACCACAATGCACCAGACCCGCACGCCTGGATGAGTGTGAGCAATGCAATGATCTACGCGGCCAACATCCGCGATGCATTGGTGCAGTTACTGCCAGAGGATGCGCAAACTTTTCAATCCAATTACAAAGACTACTTGGCGCAGTTATCAGAACTCGACTCGTATGTGCGTGCGGAAATTCAAAAAATCCCTGAAAGCAAACGCATATTGGTTACTTCGCACGATGCTTTCAGATATTTTGGAAATGAATATGGAATCAAAGTGGAATCGGCACTTGGAACATCAACTGATGCGGATGTGCAAATTAAGGACATGAACAATTTGATACAGGTTATCAAAAATCATAACCTGCCTGCCATTTTTGTAGAATCAACTATCAATCCCAAATTATTGCAACAACTAGCTTCGGATTTGAAAATTAAAATCGGAGGCAAACTCTTTGCTGATTCGCTAGGTGATGAAGATAGTGGAGCCGACACTTATTTGAAAATGGTGAGGCAAAACACAATTACCATTGTGGAAGGGCTCACAGCCCAGGGAGCAACAGATCCAGCAGAAAGTTCTTTCAAATTGTTTTTGATAGTTGTATTGGGATTGTTTGTCATTGCATTTGTGGTAATCGCTTTACGAATTAAGAAAACAGGTCCTGATTTGCCTGATGAGGGTTTCAATGTGCAAATTGAAGGCCTGGATGTTTCATATGGTCGCAAGAGTGTGCTTTCTAATATTTACTTACATCTTGTTCCGGGTAAACTTTACGGACTTGTGGGACCCAATGGTGCTGGCAAGTCTACATTGTTCAAAGCCATGCTGGGATTGATAGATATTGAAGACGGTACTGTGCAGTTCAATGGACTGCAACTGGATAAAGTGCACAAATATATCGCTTACATTCCTCAGAAGGAAGAAATTGACTGGAACTTCCCCGCCACAGTAATTGACATTGTATTGATGGGCCGGTATCCTCACAAAAAAGTATTCGAAAAACTATCACAAAAAGATTACGCACTCGCCAAAGAAGCAATGGCAAAAGTAGATATCACTGATTTGCGCAACAAACAAATTGGTGAGCTCTCAGGTGGGCAACAGCAACGTGTTTTCCTAGCCCGTGCCTTGTGTCAAGATGCACATTTTTATTTGTTCGATGAACCTTTTGTGGGTGTGGACATAACCACCGAAGATAAAATAATGAAAATACTCAAAGACCTTGCTGCCAAGGGTTCCACCATTCTGGTAATACACCATGACCTATCCAAAGTGGAGGAGTATTTCGAACAACTCATTATGCTCAATCAAAGAATCATAGGATTTGGCCCCACCGCCAATGTGTTTACCAGTGAGAACATCAAAAAAACATACAGCAGCCGTACCACCTTGCTCGAAGAAACTGAAGAATTTATTTATCAATCATAAGACATGGAAGTGATATATCAACTTGCTGACGTGTTTCAGTATGAATGGGCACAACGAGCTTTACTCGCATCATCACTGGTGGGCATTATGTGTGGCATCTTAGGCTGCTTCATTATGCTGCGTAATATGGCACTCATCGGTGATGCGTTGTCACACGCTATCCTGCCTGGTGTGGTGGTGGGTTTTATCATTGCAGGGCATAGTGTGCTGGCCTTCTTTACTGGAGCTGTCGTGTCAGGCCTTATCACGGCCATTCTGATCACTTGGATTCAGCGAAATGTAAAATCGAAAGAAGATGCGGCTATTGGGATTGTGTTCACCACTATGTTTGCGTTGGGTGTGATGGGCATCAGTTATGTGAGTCGCCAACAAGGTGTACATCTGGACATGAAAGATTTTCTGTTCGGCAATGTCTTAGGTATAGCCAATCAGGATTTGTGGCTCACTTCGCTCATTACAGGTTACGTTATTGTGTGTGTGGTTCTGTTTTACAGGTATTTCCTCATTACCACATTTCAGCAATTGCTGGCGCGCACCATGGGGATTTCAGCTTCCACTATGCATTACTTTTTAATGTTGCTGCTTTCATTTGCCGTGGTAGCTTCTTTGCAATCAGTAGGCGTGATATTGGTGATTGCAATGTTGATTATTCCGGCCTCAACGGCATATCTGCTCACAAATAAATTGAGCTATATGATCCTTGTTTCGGCTTTGATTGGTTTGCTTTCTTCTATTCTGGGTTTGATGATTGCCATTGTATTGGAAACAACGCCAGGGCCGGCTATGAGTGTAACAGCTGCCTTGTTCTATGGAATTACTGTGTTGTTTGCTCCCGAGCGCGGCCTTTTTGTAAACTATGTGCGTAAGCAAAGAAAACTAAGGCGCATTCAGCGCGAAGACATATTGAAAGCCATGATTTGGCTTAAGAATAATGGAGAAGTGACCAGGCCCGCTCTGGCTCAACGCACTAAGTTATCTAGCAACACATTGAACAAACAATTAAAAAAACTCACCCAAAATGGATGGGTGACAATGCATCGCAAAGAACCTGCCCTTACCGAACAGGGCATCAGCATTGCTTACCGGTTGATACGTGCACACAGATTGTGGGAAACTTACATGGTAGAATCATTGGGTTATGAAAAGGAACAAATCCACCAGCAAGCCGAAAAATTTGAACACCTCCTGCCTGAAAAATTCCTGGAGCAAGTAGACAAAGACCTTGGCTTTCCGGCCACCGACCCACACGGCTCCCCTATTCCGCAACTGGCCAGCGCTAACAATGTGGCACTGATCGAACTTCTACCCAGCCAACGTGCAGTAATCTTTGGCCGCGACATTGAAGACACCAATGCATTGCAGCTATGGCAAATGGGAATTGCACCCAATATTCCGCTGTTGATGAAAAGAGTGGATGACGACTATGTGATAATTGAAATGAACGCCAAATTATTTCAGATAAATAAAGAGCTAGCTCAAAAGGTAAAAGTATCTTTGCTCTGAAATGGCACTACCACGCGTTAACATATCCAACAGAAAGGCTTCTTTTGAATTTCAGTTTCTCGACAAACTGGAGGCAGGCATTGTGTTAGTTGGGTCTGAGATAAAATCGATACATGAGGGCAAGGCCAACCTGGGTGACGCGTACTGTCTTTTTATAAATGATGAATTGTGGGTGCGCAACATGTACATAGCTGAATATGCACAAAGTTCACATTACAATCACGAACCCAAGCGTGATCGTAAACTTTTGTTACACAGAAGAGAATTATCGAAATTGCAATCGAAACTGCGGGAAAAAGGATTGACAATTATTCCGGTAAAACTTTACCTGAACGATAAAGGTATTGCAAAGATAGAAGTGGTGTTGGCGCGTGGCAAAAAACTATATGACAAGCGCCATGATATTAAAAAGCGGGAAGCTGAGCGCGATATGGCCCGCCATTCGCACAAATAGACTATTGCTTTTTGTAGAATTTCATATTGAAGACATACTTGTCATTGTCGCTTGTACCCGGTTCGTCAAAAACTTCCACCAGTTTTAACGCAGCATAAATTTTGATGCTGTCGGGTAAACTACCGAGCCTTGTAAGCACGATATCACCGACTGTTATGTTATTTAACTGATCAGATGGTACTCCTGAATTGAAAGCGTTAATCAGACTCTGGTCAGTAGCGTTGGCATAATCGAACCCCGGGAAGCGGACAAATTTACCGCCTGCTGGCGATTTCCAAGACCTAGACAACGTATTTGCAGTTGGAGATGGCTGATTGTCTTCAATGTCCCTAAAAGTACTGTCAACACTCCCTATTGCCGGGACTTTGTTTTCAACGTCAAAGGCATATTCAGGGAAAACCGTTGAGTTTTTGGAATAAAAAGTATGTCCGCTGGTTTCGGTGAGCACAACTGCTCCTGCAATCACATTAAGCTTCTTTACTGCTTGAGTGACTTCGCCATCGGCATCGTGCACTTCGAAAGTAAGGGTAACGGCATAGGGGCCTGTGGAGTGGGCCACAAAGTATTCGTAGTCGAAATTAAAAGTGCTAAGTGATCCTAACAAGGAATCCAAAATGGTTGTAGTAGAAGCATTATTCAATTTAGACTTGATGACAAACCGAACCAATTTACTGTTGTCTGAAGTGCTGCGCGTTTTAAATTGGACCACATCACCTGAAACTACATCTAAAATTAGACTATATGGCTCTATTAACAAGACAGGTTTGGTATTCTCTTTCTTACAGGAGGAAAGAAAAACCAGGCTTGAACACAATATTAATGCAACAGATTTGAAAAGGGCTGATTTTGACATAGTGGATAAATTGAAGCGCTAAATTATCGAAGATTTAATAAAATAAAAAAGGGAACCATAGTGTGGTTCCCTTTCTTATTAACAATATGATTGATTACTTGGTTTTCAAACGGAAAGCTTTAGCCCTTACGGTTAAAGTTTCTTTGTTGCCAAGAAACATCTGATCACTAACAGAATAGCTAGAGATTGGTAACACAAAATCAGCATCTGGTTTTGACATCAATGCATCATACAATGCATTCTGCATAGCGCGTCTGTCGCCTATTACATTGAGGTTAAAACCTGCCTGTGAGCCCAATACTCCGGAATGATTTCTGCGTCCGCCAACTGGGATTATTCCGAGTAGCGTGGTTTGTGTTGCGGTTCCGGTTACATCCCCGATATATTCCAAATCATCCATAGAGAAATTCACCTGTGCGTTCAAAGAAGAAACAGGTATCGTTTTCGTCATTACCCTACATGATGATAAGAATATTACCGCCAGTAACGGAAGCAAGTATAATGCTTTATTCTTAGTCATTTTCATTCTGGTTTTTGGGGTTAATATTAGTTAAAGTAAAAATTGAGGGCTATTCTAACCTGCTGGTTAGTATCCATCTCGAATGCGCTCTTCTTCAAATCAGAGTATGCATTGGTGTCAGGATTGCCAAAAGGATCAGTGTCTTGAGTGTAGTAATCTTGGTTTGTAGTAGTACCGCCAACTTTTGTTGAACGCTCCACATGAGTTTTTCCACCAAAGTTCCATTTAGCTGTCCAGCCGTATTCCAAACCAATAGATATTGGAAGATCAACAACAAACATGTTGATACCAATGATACCACCCAAACCAACGATAGTACGGCTTGTAGTGCTAGTCATTTCATCAAACTCACTTCCAACATAAGTTTCGTTGTTGATAGATTTGTCTTTTCCGAAACCGAGGTAAAGATCACCACCAGCATACACATCGAAGAAATTTGAGTTAGAGAAGTGCTTCTCGATACCAGGTACGATGTTGTACTCGCGGCTACTCTCTTGGTACTCAGCACTAAGGATAGATCCACCTGTAACTGAAGTGTCTACATCACCTTCTGACTTAGAAGAGTTTTTGTAAAGTCTGATACCTGCTCTGATAGCAAGATCGTCTTTGATGAACTTTTTACCAGTCAGCAGATCGCCTTTACCAAGCAAGTTGAAACTTGGTAAATCAGAATCTGAATTGATAGGAAGTGCAAAAGTCAGTGCCATATCACCCATAGTTGGTCTGGCACCCAATTTGAACACAGTTGCATCATTCTCTCGTGTCGAGATCTGAGCCTGCGATACTGCAAAAAAGCTCAGGAGCATAAACAATAGAATTGTCTTTTTCATGTTTGGTTTTTTTAATGTTATTGATTCAGGTTTTTTTAGAATTTGGGCAAATGTATGATTTTAGAACCATACAAAGCAACTTTAGTTTCAATGAATTTGTAAACAGTAAAATGTTCAAAACTGCCGCCATTCCTTATCTTCCAATAATGGGACAAACTTAAAACTGCCATGTGTTTCTTCTGATATAATTCCTTTAATGTCCTTAGAAAGTCTAAGCATGGTTTGTGTATCGGTCTCACCTACAGGTATTACCATAATTCCACCATTGTTCAATTGACGAATCAAATCCTGCGGAACATGAGGTGCACCGGCAGTAACTAATATGCGATCAAATGGTCCAAATGCAGGCAACCCTTTGTACCCATCGCCATAAAAAAGCTTGGATCTGTATCCCAAAGCGGGTAAAAATGTCTTTGCTTTTTCGAAAAGTGTCTTTTGTCGCTCAATACTATATACCTTGGAGCCAAGTTCTTCCAGCACACATGTTTGATATCCTGAACCGGTTCCTACTTCAAGCACTTTCATTCCAGCTTGCACATTGAGCAATTGTGTTTGAAAGGCAACTGTGTAGGGTTGCGAAATGGTTTGCCCGGAAGCTATAGGGAACGCCTTGTCCACATAAGCAAATGACAGAAAAGCTTGATCCATAAACAGATGCCTGGGAATCTTGTTCATGGCATCCAAAATGCGTTCATCCTTGATGCCTTTACCCGCAAGCTCCTTCACCAATTTGGCCCTCAGCCCTTTGTGCTTAAAATCGTCTTTCATGATACCTTCTGCTTGCCAACAAAGATAATGAGATGAAAAATATGCCACACGCGCTAAACATTGCCGACTATGTGCTTACGCTTCAGTATTAAAAAACTATTTTTGCAGGGTAAATCAGAGTGAAATGATAAAAATTGGATTGTTAGGTGTTGGGCATTTAGGAAAGATACATGCCCGTTTGATTGGTGAATTACCTGATTATGACTTTGTCGGTTTTTACGATCCGAGCAATGAAAACGCAGCCGCTTTTGCGCGCGAAACTGGTCTCAAGAGATTTGATAATTATGAGTCTTTGCTTGATTCGGTTGATGCGGTAGATATAGTTACACCCACCCTCTCGCACTACAAATGTGCCGAACAAGCCATTCGTGCCAGCAAGCACACATTTATTGAAAAGCCGGTAACTAACACACCTGAAGAAGCAAAAAAACTGATATCGCTTTCGCAAGAAGCCGATGTAAAAGTGATGGTGGGTCATGTGGAGCGTTTCAACCCTGCATTTACAGCCGCGCTCCCCTATTTCGACAATCCCATGTTTATCGAAACACACAGGCTTGCGCAATTTAACCCGCGCGGCACAGACGTCTCTGTGGTGCTCGACCTGATGATACATGACATAGATGCCGTGCTTAGTTTGGTGAAAGCAGGTGTGCGTAAGATAAGCGCTAGCGGTGTGGCGGTGGTGAGCGATACGCCTGATATTGCCAACGCGCGCATAGAGTTTAACAATGGCTGCGTGGCCAACCTCACTGCCAGCCGCATATCGATGAAGAATATGCGCAAGAGCCGGTTTTTCCAGCGCGATGCTTATATCTCTGTAGATTTTTTGAAACGCAAAACTGAGCTTGTACGCATTAAAAGTGTGGAAGGCGAGCCCGACCCGCTGGCCGTGGTGCTGGATTTGGGCGAAGGCAAGGGCCGCAAGATTATTTATTTTGAGGCTCCCGAAATAGCAGAGACCAATGCCATCAAAACGGAATTGCAATTGTTTGCACAGTCCATCGTTAATAATTCAACACCCCCGGTTACTATTCAAGATGGATACGATGCACTTAATGTGGCATGTCAGGTAATAGAGAAATTGAATATGGTCCCGCTGGTGCAAGGAAAAAACAACTGACCGTGAGAAAACTTTTACCCTTTTCCTTTCTTGTTTTGTTAAGTATAGTGGTGCTGGGAATTTTTTCCGGTTGCAATCTGCTGAATCCTGACGAAGAAATCCCGGCCTATGTGCGGCTGGATTCTGTCATAATGGAAAATCATCCGGCCGAACCGGTGAGCGTTGGCAGTTTATCTCAAAAGATTGTTGATGGTTGGATTTACGTGAACGACAACGTAGCTGGCGTGTATGAAATGCCATTCATTGTTCCATTTCTGAATGCGGGCTCCAACCGGTTGCAAATAAGGGCAGGTATACTGGAGAATGGTATTTCGGCCAACAGGGTGGCTTACCCTTTTTTCTTCCCTTTCGACACTATTATTGATTTTACTCCAGGAGCTATCAACAGAATAGCACCGCGCATCACATACGATACTGCCACCAAGTTTCCTGTTATTGAAAATTTTGAAGCAGCCGGACTGAAGTTTGAAAAAACAAGCCAAAGTGATACATCCCTTATGGTTATAACAGATGCGGCTGAAGTATTTGAAGGATTGGCCAGCGGATTTTCAGTATTGGCCAGCAATCATTCTCTATTTGAAATTGCAACTACCGATTCGTATGTATTGCCAGTGGGAGGCAAACCAGTATACCTGGAACTGAACTATAAATGCAACAACACTTTTTCGGTAGGAATTTTTGCAAATCTGCCTGGGCAAGTTCAGCAAATTTCGACTTCGGTTTTTGTAAACCCAACTACCACTTGGAAAAAAATTTATATTAACCTCACCGAAGTAGTAAGCACAGCCTCATCGGCTACCAACTACAAAATATATATTCAGATGCAACGGAATTCCGGTGTATCGACCCCGCACATTTTTCTCGATAACATCAAAGTTGTTCATCGATAATTTATGAACAAGAAAAAGCAAATCATCAAATATTTAGTTGCTGATTATGTTGCCGCCACGCTGGCCTGGGCGCTTTTTTTCCTGTACCGAAAAATATTCATTGAACCCACCATCTTTGGCGTACCTGTGCCCCTCACCCTCGATAAAAAGTTTTACCTCGGCATCCTTTTTATCCCTCTTTTTTGGGTGGCGTTGTATGCATTGATAGGCGCTTACCGCGACATTTATCGCAAATCGCGATTGAGAGAATTTGGGCAAACACTTTACATATCAGTTATTGGTGTGCTAGTGATTTTCTTCGCATTGCTTCTGGATGATCAAGTAATTACTTATAAAACCTACTACCTTTCTTTTATCACTTTACTCAATTTACACTTTGGGCTTACCGCACTGTTCAGGTTTATTCTTTCCACTATTACAAACAGGCGAATCAAACGAAAAGAAATTGGCTTTAGCACCGTGCTGATAGGCAGCAGTAAAAATGCATTGCAATTGTATCAGGAGCTTGAGTCCATGAAACCTACTTCCGGCAACCAGTTTATTGGCTATATAAATGTGAATGGCACCAACGGACATGTGATCAAGGAACACTTGACGCACCTGGGCGGTTTGAAAGATCTGCGGCAGGTTATTATGAATCACAAAGTGGAAGAAGTAATTATCGCCATAGAATCATCGGAACACGAAAGCATCGGAAAAATAATCAACGAGCTGGAAGACACCGGAGCCATTATCAAAATTATTCCTGATATGTACGATATACTTTCCGGTAGCGTCAAGATGAACTCCATCTTTGGAGCACCTCTGGTACAAATCAATCCAGATCTGATGCCTGTTTGGCAAAAATCCGTGAAGCGTATTATCGATATTTCTGTATCCGCATTTGTGTTGGTGGTGTGCTCTCCGGTGTACATTGTCACCTCCATGATCGTATTGTTTACATCGCGCGGTCCCGCCTTTTTTCTGCAGGACAGAATAGGTATGCATGGCAAACCATTCAAGATTATTAAGTTCAGATCCATGTATCAGGATGCTGAAAAACACGGACCTAAATTAAGTAGCGCCACGGATGGACGAATCACAAAGTTTGGAAAGTTCATGCGAAAAATCAGGTTGGATGAAATACCTCAATTCTATAATGTATTAGTAGGAGATATGTCGCTGGTGGGCCCACGGCCGGAACGGCAGTTCTTTATTGATCTGATTATGGAGAAGGCTCCGCACTATCGCCACCTCCACAAAGTGAGGCCAGGCATTACATCTTGGGGACAGGTAAAATTCGGCTATGCTGAGAACGTAGATCAGATGATTGACAGATTGAAATATGACATTATCTACATTGAGAACATGTCGCTGGCGCTGGATTTCAAGATTCTTATTTATACAATTTTGATAGTTTTACAATACAGAGGAAAGTAATTTTACGATTATAAATTTATCATCATGGAAAAGATTGCAGTAATTGGTAGTGGCACTATGGGCAATGGCATTGCGCACGTATTTGCACAACAAGGACACAAAGTATCGTTGATTGACATTTCCCAGCAAGCACTTGAAAAAGCCATCGTTACCATCGGTAAAAATTTGGACAGAATGGTAGCCAAAGAAAAAATAACTGAAGCGCAAAAGCAGGAAACCCTTGCCAACATTTCCACCTTTCAACACCTATCAGAAGGCGTAAAAGATAGCACACTGGTTGTGGAAGCTGCTACCGAAAACCTGGAAGTAAAACTCAAGATATTCAGAGAGATGGATCAGCATGCTGATAAGCAAGCTATCCTTGCCACCAATACTTCATCTATTTCAATTACAAAAATCGGATCGGTAACATCTCGTCCAGACAAAGTGATTGGCATGCACTTTATGAATCCGGTGCCGGTGATGAAATTGGTAGAGATCATTCGTGGGTATGCCACAAGCGATGAAACCAACAACCAAATTGTATCACTCACTACTCAAATAGGCAAAATCCCTGTCGAAGTGAATGACTATCCGGGATTTATTGCCAACCGTATTTTGATGCCCATGATCAATGAAGCCATCTACAGTTTGTATGAAGGCGTGGCCGATGTGGAAGGTATCGACAATGTGATGAAACTTGGCATGGCGCACCCCATGGGCCCACTGCAACTGGCAGATTTCATAGGCCTTGATGTGTGCCATTCAATACTGAATGTGTTATATGATGGATTCGGAAATCCTAAGTATGCACCTTGCCCCCTATTGGTAAATATGGTAACTGCAGGATATTTGGGAGCGAAAAGTGGTGAAGGATTTTACAAATACACTGCGGGTAGTAAAGATGCTGTTGTATCTGACAGGTTCAAAAAGTTGACAGCCGAAAAGGTTATTTGATCTCTCCGCTTTCTATTCCCTGTATGATGCTTTCAATGGTTTCGTCTTCACCTTCGGCATCATAACCTGATTTCATATTGGAGCCAAAAAACCTAGCAACTCCTTGCCAGATGAATGCATGGAACGAACCTCGTAAGTCTTTCACCAGATCATAGCTGTTGTTGCCCGTTTCGCGGTCAATCAATTTCATCAGTATACGGCCCTGATTAATAGTGAGGCTCTTTAGCTCATCACCAAATTGATCTTTTAATTTTTTCTCTGATTCTCTTGCAAACTTACGTCTGGCCCTCTCGTTTTTGAGGGTAGCCATGTGTGCATTCATTTCCATTAATTGCGCAGAAGCAAGTTTGGCATAAGGTAATGTTTTCTTCACATCGCGTTTCAACCTGTTGTATGCCTGCAGTCGTTTGAAAGCATCCTCAGACATGGAACTGGTGATCACTACCGAAGGCAAATTAACCATGGGGATAGTATCCACAGGGCCCGCATGTGTAAGTACCACGCTGCGGCCATCTGGCAATTGCGTTTGCGCGCTGGCTGTGTATGAACCCAACGCAAATGCAAGTATTATTAAGGTTATTTTTTTCATTGTTAGGTCAAAATCCAATAACTATGCCATCAACAAAATTAATCCTGATTTCTTCTATTGGTTTTCCAACGCGAACGTGTTGAAAGATTAACGGGAGACGTGCTTTGTTGTTGCGTTTCGACTGATTTCCCTAACAAATAAGGCATCAGTGCTGCCATCTCCATCTCATCAGGCAGTTCTTTTGACAAATACTCAGGTTTGAAAAAATTTGAGACAAAGTGAGTGTCAAAATTTCCGGATTGAAAAGCACCATGTTGCATAACAAAACGACAAAAAGGAAGCGTAGTCTTCACCCCTGTGATGGTATATTCGTCTATTGCACGAATCATGCGCGCTATGGCTTCTTCGCGTGTGGCAGCGTGTACCACCAACTTAGCGATCATCGGGTCGTAATAGATTGGTATTTCCATTCCCTGCTCAAAACCATCATCCACACGCACGCCTTTGCCCTGAGGCCTCACATATACATCGAGCGTGCCTATGTCAGGCAAAAAACCATTGGATGGGTCTTCGGCATATACACGCGCTTCAATGGCGTGGCCATTTATTTTCAGGTCGGCTTGTGTGAAGGATAATTTTTCCCCGCGCGCCACTTTTATCTGTTCTTTCACCAGGTCGATGCCTGTGATGAGTTCAGTCACCGGATGCTCTACTTGCAGTCGTGTGTTCATCTCCAGAAAATAAAACTCTTTGTTTTCATCCACCAAAAATTCTACCGTGCCTGCGCCCACATAATCACATGCCTTGGCTACTTTCACTGCGGCCTCGCCCATACGAGTGCGCATGTCTTCATCCAATATGGCTGATGGAGCTTCTTCAATTACTTTTTGGTGGCGCCTTTGCACCGAGCATTCGCGCTCAAATAAATGCACCACGTTGCCGTGCGTATCTCCCAGCACTTGTATTTCCACATGTCGCGGGCCGGCCACATATCTTTCTATGAATACAGAGCCATCGCCAAATGCGCTGATGGCTTCGCTTACGGCCAGTTTCATTTGCTCTTCGAGCTCATTTTCTTTATGAACGATGCGCATGCCTTTGCCCCCACCACCTGCTGAGGCTTTGATAAGTATGGGGAACCCAGTGGTGCGTGCTACTGCAATGGCCTCGGCCACGTCCACGATAGCATGATCGGTGCCCGGTACCATGGGAATGCCATATTTTTTTACAGCTGCTTTGGCAGCCAATTTGCTTCCCATTATCTCCATCGATTCGGCTGAAGGTCCGATTAATATAAGTCCTGCTTCTTTGACCTGGCGCGCAAAGGCCGCGTTCTCAGACAAGAAACCATATCCGGGATGGATGGCTTGTGCTCCTGTGAGTTTGGCTGCATCTATAATCTTAGAAACGACAAGGTAAGATTGGTTGGAGGGCGGTGGCCCTATGCACACTGACTCATCTGCATACCGCACATGCAACGCATTCCGATCTGCTTCTGAAAAAACAGCAACTGTAGCAATGCCCATCTCACGTGCCGAACGCATAATGCGCAACGCAATCTCGCCACGATTGGCAATCAATATTTTTTCCATATCCAATGATTAAGTAAACAAAAGTAGCAATCCCAACGCACAATGAAACTGAATGAGATCTGCTGCTGAAATCAGGCTTTGTTCTGATTGTTTGGGGGCATCGTTCCAAACAAATGATCCCAAATGGGCATTGACACTGCGTAGGCAGTATGGTCATCTTTGTAATGATGGAGCGCATGATGGGTCCAAAGAAATTTCAAAAAATTATTGGGTGGATGGTAGGCATGTACTGCATAATGAATGAGGAGGTATGTAGAATAACCGCTTATAAATCCGGGAAAAAATGCCAAACTGAAACTGCCCAGCGCTCCCCAAAATATCGCAAAGAAAATAGCTGCCAGCACAATTGAAATTACAGGTGGCATTACCAGTCTGTCTTTGTCGCGAGGAAACTCATGATGCAATCCATGCACTATGTACATCGCTTTCTTTTGCTTTTCTGTTTGGGGTGTAAAATGGAACACGAACCGATGGACGATGTACTCTAAAAAAGAGAATGCTACCATCCCACAAAGGAACAATGCCACATAGACCCAAGAGGCAAATGCATGCGTAAACACGGAATAGACCATAATGCCGGCCGCTATCAGGTAATAGAAACTCACAGGGAACCAAAAATGATTTCGGGTAAGTGTTTCTAAAAGCGGATTTTCGAAAATCCGTGCACTACCGGAGTTTTTAGGTTTTATATTTTCCATGACTTAAAAAAAGGTTAAATGCAAAACCAAAAATCAAGTTAGAAAAAATACTTCACTTCTCCTCTATAAATCCAATTATTTTGTAGACCAACTTTGCCAGCACATACTCGGACAAAATCTGCCCTTCCACAGGTGCTACTTCTACTACATCAAATCCAACCACGTTGCATTTCTTGCACACTGCCCTCAAAAAGTCTATCGTTTCCTGCCAGTACAATCCACCGGGTTCTGCGGTGCCCACTAATGGAACCACGGAAGGGTCGAATCCATCGGCATCTATGGTGATGTAAACATTCTCTGTCAAGGTAGCCAGTGCTTCGCTTGCCCAATTATCGTTGTGCCTTATTTGATGGGCATAAAACGTGTGGATGTTGGGAGAGGTTTTGATGAGATCAGATTCTTCTTTGCACTGCGCGCGGATGCCAATCTGTGTTATATTTAACCCAAGCTCGTTGACACGCGCCATCACACTGGCGTGCGAATATTTGTTTCCATGATAGGCATCGCGCAAGTCGGAGTGTGCATCTATTTGAAGCACGGATAAGTTGGGATACTTTTCTGCGTGTGGTTTAACAAAACCATAAGTCACCGTGTGCTCAGCACCAAGAGACACCACAAACTTGCCATCATTTATCAACTTGGCTGTTTCGTCAGCGATGAGTCCCACCGCTTCTTCGTTTACCTTGCTTCCAAAGTTGATGGGTTCAAGTGTAGCAATGCCACACTTCTTATAAGTTTCGGTATCTATCTCTTCATCATAAAACTCCACAAACTGCGAAGCTGCTATGATTGCTTGTGGCCCTTTCGCACTGCCTTCCAAATAGCTTGAAGTGTGCTCGTAGGGAGCAGATTGAATTACATACTTTGAATTCTCATACGAATGCAATTCCGGCTCGGTGATTCCGAGGAAATTTTTATCAGGACCTAAGACTTTCATGTTTGAATTAATTAGTTAGCCAGCACCTTATGCACCTGGTCTGCCGCTTCTTTGAGTTGGATGGCTGAGGTTACCTTTAGACCTGAATCATCAATGATTTTCTTCGCTTCAGTGGCATTGGTTCCTTGCAAGCGCACAATGATAGGCACCGGTATTTCACCAATGTTATTGTATGCGTCTACAATTCCTTGTGCTACACGGTCGCACCTTACGATGCCGCCAAAAATATTCACCAGAATGGCTTTCACATTCGGGTCTTTCAGAATGATTCTGAATGCCTGTTCCACACGCGCTGCATTGGCTGTGCCGCCCACGTCAAGGAAGTTAGCCGGATCGCCACCTGCAAGTTTAATCATGTCCATAGTTGCCATAGCAAGGCCTGCGCCATTCACCATGCAACCCACATTGCCATCAAGTTTTACGTAATTCAAATTGTGCTCTCCAGCCTCCACTTCGGTAGGATCTTCTTCATTCACATCACGCATGGCTGCGTAGTCTTTGTGACGATACAATGCGTTCTCATCCAAATTTACTTTGGCGTCTACTGCGATTATTTTTTCGTCAGAAGTTTTCAGTACAGGATTGATTTCAAACATGCTTGAGTCCGTGGTCACGTAAGCTTTGTACAATGCGCTTACAAACTTTTGCATCTCTTTGAATGCATTGCCCGACAGGCCTAAGTTAAACGCGATTTTACGCGCCTGAAAAGATTGCAGTCCGGCACCCGGATCCACCTCTTCTTTGAAAATAAGATGAGGCGTTTTCTCCGCTACTTCTTCTATGTCCATACCTCCTTCGGTAGAATACATGATGATGTTCTTTCCGCTCGCACGGTTGAGCAACACGCTCATGTAAAATTCTTTGGTTGGATTCTCGCCAGGGTAATACACGTCTTGTGCAATCAAAACCTTGCGCACCAGCTTGCCTTCGGCACCGGTCTGTGGTGTGACCAATTGCATACCGAGAATGTTGCCTGCTTTTTCTTTTACCTCATCCAGCGATTTGGCAATTTTTACGCCACCACCTTTGCCCCTGCCACCGGCATGTATTTGCGCCTTTACCACCCACCACTCGGTGCCAGTTTGTTCTGTTAATTTCTTCGCTGCAGCCACGGCCTCTTCGGGCGTGTTTGCTACTATTCCTTCCTGTATGGCTACGCCAAATGATTTAAGAATTTCTTTGCCTTGATACTCGTGTATATTCATTGATTGGGTTCGTTTGTGTGCGAAAGTACAAGATTTGTAATGTTATTCAAAGTCGCAGATAGTAAAGACTTCAAAACATGATGTGATAAAATTATTCTATTTTTCGCCCATGATCATAGAGGGAACGGGTATTGAAAAATCATACGGAAATGTGCAGGTGCTCAAAGGCATCGACATAAGCGTGGAGAAAGGCGCTGTAGTATCTATTGTAGGTGCCTCGGGTGCCGGCAAGAGTACACTGCTGCATATACTTGGCACCCTCGATCAAATGGACAAGGGCAGTTTGCTTGTAGACAATACAAGAGTGGAACAGCTTTCGGAAAAACAGATGGCTGCTTTCCGAAATAAGCACATCGGATTTATTTTTCAGTTTCATCATTTGCTGCCTGAGTTTACGGCTCTTGAGAATGTATGTATTCCTGCATTCATTGCAGGCAGCGCGGTGGCCGAGACCGAGCGCAAAGCCAAAGAACTTTTATCATTGTTGAACCTGGCAGACCGCGCCACACACAAGCCTTCACAACTTTCGGGTGGCGAGCAGCAGCGTGTGGCTGTAGCGCGGGCCCTCATCAACCAACCTTCACTGGTGCTGGCAGATGAGCCTTCAGGAAATCTTGATTCGGAATCTTCGCGACAGCTGCACAAATTGTTTTTTGATCTGCGCGATAAGCTGGGTCAAACTTTTGTGATTGTTACCCACAACGAGGAACTTGCAGATATGGCCGACAGAAAATTCAGCATCAAAGACGGCCGCATCGCCACATCCTGATTAGCCATTCAGCACGACTACCGGTTTTCCTGCGCGCGCAATCACTTTACCAATAGGCAGTGTGGCAAAAACCGGCATCTCATTGTTCTTCATAAGCGCTGTAAATTCTTCCACCGCTTCGGGGCGCAATGCCACCATCAGGCCGCCATTGGTTTGCGGGTCGCACAGTGTCACAAATGACATACCGGTAATCCCCTCCACATCGTGTTCATAGGCATTCCAGTTACGGTATACGTTATCCGGAAAGCAATACTTGGCCACATAATCTTCAATACCATTCATGCGGGGCACGATGCTGAAATCAATTTCAGCACTCAGGTTATTGCCTTTTAGCATCTCCATCAGATGGCCTATCAAGCCAAAGCCAGTCACGTCTGTCATGGCGGTGACACCCTGCATTTGCCCCAGTACTTCACCTACTTGATTGAGTGTGGTCATCCATTCCACGGCCTCTTGCATGTGTTGGGCATCGGCCATGTTTTTCTTGTGCGCAGCGGCTATGATGCCACTACCCAGCGGCTTTGTGATGAATAGCAAATCACCTTCGCGCACCGTATTGTTTCTTTTTATGTGCGCAGTTTCTGCGGTGCCGGTGACAGCCAAACCGAAAAAAGGTTCCGAGGCGTCTATGGAATGTCCGCCCGCAAGTGCCACGTTCGCTTGCGCGCAGGTGGCTTGTGCACCAGCCAGCACGCGGGCCGCAAGTGCAGGAGCAAGTTTTTCTACCGGCCAGCCCAGTATGGAAACAGCCATCACCGGCCTACCGCCCATGGCATACACATCGCTGATGGCGTTGGCAGCGGCTATCTGTCCAAACGTGTATGGATCATCGACTACCGGTGTAAAAAAATCGGTGGTGGAAATCAGTGCGCGGCCATCGCCTGTATCAAATACTGCGGCATCGTCACTGGCATTCAACCCCACCAACAACTGATCGCTGTGTGGTACCTGACGCAGTTCTGCCAGTATAGTACTGAGCACTGCCGGTGCTATTTTGCAACCGCAGCCCGAGCCCTTACTCATAGATGTGAGTTTAATTTCTTCTTCCAAAATATTACGATTGCGAACTTCCGGCAACACCAATTGCTTTAGGTGCTTTGAGGTTCATGATAGAAATTTTTCGGGCGATCTCTTCGTGCGATTCTTCACCGCATTCGAGTTTGATTATGGTTTCTGGCTGACGCTGTTCCATGCCATAGTCGTAGTTGTGATCGTAGTAATTCATCACCGCTTCGGCCCAGGCTGCAATGTTGCCGGCATCCAGAAGTTCGAGTGCGGCCTTTACATGCTGTGGTCCCATGCGCTTTTCGACATTGCGCGTTTTCTCCGCGAGCATAGCGGGAGGAAAATGTCCGTACTCCTCTATGATGCGTGCAAGCCTGCGCTTGGTGGGCAGTTGCACATCAATCACTGCCGTATCTCGCATTTTGAGATAAAGTGAATCAGGTACTTTGTTGCTTCCCAACTGCCGACTTTCATTCTCTATGTAAATAGTTTTATTCATGTCGAAACGCATGAGCTGCGAAGCTATCAGGTTTTCAAAATGTTCATTACTAGGTTGCAGTGGCATGCCCAGTCCGCCAAATGCTGAGCCCTTATGGTTAGCCAATCCCTCCAGGTCGATCACTTGATGGCCCTGCGCGGCAAGGTGGTTCAGGATTTCTGTTTTGCCTGCGCCTGTCCTCCCTCCTACCACCACAAGTGTAAGTGGTTGCTCCAGCATTTCCAACGCTTGATTTCTAAATGTTTTGTATCCACCTTTCAATCCGATTAATTCATATCCATACATGCCGAGCACCCAACTCACAATCTGACTGCGCAGTCCTCCGCGCCAGCAGTAGAGTAATATTTCTTTGTTGTGGGGGGATATGTCCTTGGCCTTTTTTGCGAGTTCGGGAAAAGAGGAACCTGCCAGCTTAAATCCCAAATCGATGGCCCTTTCGCGACCGCGTTTTTTAAATTCGATGCCTACTTGCGCGCGTTGTTCATTGTCGAGCAGGGGAATGTTTAACGCACCCGGCATATGGCCTTGGCTATATTCGGCCGGACTGCGTGCGTCAACGATAGCACGCATGCCATCCGCAGCAAGCGGTAAGAATTCGGTGATGGGAATAAAAGAAGCCAAGGCGTGGATTTAATAAGTAGGTAATTGGTAAAGTTAATTAACCACACGTAGTACATAGTCTTCCTTGCGCACTTTAGCCGCGAACCACTCGTGAAATATGATGAGTTCGGGGCTGCGTATCTCCCACCGGTAGCCGGGTTCGTTGCTGGCAAGCTGTTCAAAATATTTTTTGCGTGTACGCCACACCC
>JBBKVM010000092.1:0-9598 GCA_037968415.1 Bacteroidia bacterium
CTGCAGCCTGACAAAAGCAAATATGGCCTGCCCGTGCCCGAAGAGTTTGAATAACTGCTGAAACAAGATGACGAAGGACGCAGGCGTTTCGCTCGGCTTACACCCGGCAAGCAGCGCACCATCATACATTATGTCTCTACCGTCAAAAGCAGCCATTTGCGTATCGATCGCGCCATCCTATTCATCAACAACCTCAAGGCTCAGCCCGAAGGGAAAGAGAATCTGTCCAGAATTTTTAAGAGCAGCTGACGCATTAAATTTTTCAAATTGCTATCTTAGTTTCATACAAACGGAGAATACGGAGAATATGGACACCACCACACCTAAAATTTTCGAAGGCCACCAGGCCGTCATGCCTTACCTCATCGTACGCGATGCCGCAGGGCTCATCAAGTTTTTAGAGCTCACCTTTGGCGCACGCGAAATCAGCCGCCAAATGCGCGATGAAAAACGCATTCGCCATGCCGAAGTCAGCATATTCGGCTCCACACTCATGATAGCCGATGCCACCACCGAGTTCACCTCCATGCCCGCTGGCATGTTTATCAATGTGGCCGATACCGATGCTACTTACCACCGCGCGCTCAACCTGGGCGCCACCACCGCCCTCGCGCCTATGGACTCCGACTATGGAGCCCGCTCGGCAGGCGTTACCGATCCTTTCGGCAACACATGGTGGATCAATACATTTAAGTGATTGTGAGTGCCCCCCATCGCACCACCGCAAAACGCCCCCTCGCTCCTACTTCCCCATCATACAACGTGTAGAATTAAATGCCTGCTGCCCATGGTGTCAACACCACTTGTGTGCGTGAGGCTGCGCTTGGGTTATAAAATAGTTTTTACTTCGGTTATATTGTAGTGTGATTTGCATTGACAAATCATTATCTTAGATGCTATAATGAAAAAAAAATAGTACCCATTAAAACGGCCATTTATCATATATTTAAAAAATAGCTACGAAACCCCAGAGAGGAAGTTTTAATTCGTGACTTCGTGCAAGCAACTAACAAATGCTAAATGAAACCCAATATATTATTACTCATTTTCTTTAATTTTTTATTGTGTTGCTTTTTTTATCAAGCTAAAGGACAAGCGGGTGAATGGGTTTGGATCAAAGGCAGTAAGACGCAAGGTGCTTTGGCAACGTATGGGACACAAGGTGTTTCAAGTCCGGCAAACAACCCACCTGCATTATATGAACCTTGTCAATGGACTGATTTGAATGGTGACTTTTGGTTGTGTGGTGGGTATTGGACAAATGGAAATAGCTCAACTGGTTATGTATATGGAGACCTATGGAAATATAATGTTTCAACAAATCAGTGGACATGGATGAAAGGTTCCGGATTGCCTGATAATCCAGGACACTATGGAACGCAAGGTATTCCCTCGCCTAATAATTATCCGTCAGGGCGATTGAGAGGTGCGGCATCATGGACAGATAATATTGGAAACTTATGGATGTTTGGTGGAGATTTTCTTGGCTCGCTGAATGACCTTTGGAGATATAATATTTCAACAAATGAGTGGACTTGGATGAAAGGAGATTCTATTCCATACCAGAAAGGAAATTATGGCGTTCAAGGAATACCGAGCATTTTTAACAATCCCCGATGTCGAGAAGAAGCTGCAACGTCATGGACAGATAATCAAGGAAACTTGTGGTTGTTTGGCGGAGCTGACTTTGGTTTTCCTGGTGGCACTTTAAATGATTTATGGAAATATGATGTTTCATCAAATGTTTGGACATGGATGAAAGGAGATTCTATTGCAGATCAATCAGGCACCTATGGAATTCAGGGTGTAGAACATCCTTCATACAACCCTAAAGCACGTTGTGTATATAGTCATTGGAAAGATGCTACTGGCAAGCTTTGGATTTTTGGAGGATTTCATAAATGGGGCTTATTAAACGATATATGGCGATACAATCCTGCAACAAATAATTGGGCTTGGATGGGTGGTGACACAATATCTTCTTCATTCGGTTCTTATGGAACAAAATGTGTTTATGATTCAACAAATATTCCGAGCCCAAGATTTGAAAACCGTGCCTGTTGGTCTGACCAATTTGGAAATTTTTGGATGTTTGGCGGTTGTAATGCTGTTTTTTCACTTGATAGTGTTCGGAATGATTTATGGATGTATTGCGTAGCAACAAACAAGTGGATTTGGGTAAGTGGCAATAAAACATTTAATCCAGGAGGGAACTGGGGAACATTAGGCGTTTCAAGTCCCACAAACATACCAAATGGTCGGGCAGGGTCAGTTGGCTGGACAGATAATAATGGACATTTATATTTGTTTGGTGGCGCTCGCTTAGGAGTCACTTCCTATGATATGTTCAATGACATTTGGAAATACACTATTGATACTGCTTGCACAAATTGCAACATTAATGTTGGTATTGAAGAAACAATTATTTCAACTGATGAAGTAGAAGTTTATCCTAATCCCACTGCAGGAGAATTAACAATTGTCATTCACAGTAGTGATTTTAAAAAAGCAGAAATTCATTTAATCAACTTATTCGGAGAACGAGTTTTTATCTCAAATGGAAATAACAATGATGCAACTCACATCAAAAAAATCAACATAAACAATCTTGATAATGGCATTTATATTTTGGAAGTTGTGTTGGACGGAAGAAGATTTGTCAAAAAGGTTGCGAAGCATTGAATAAAAATTGTGCAATTAATTGACCAACTTCAGTTAGCTGAAAACGTTATTTTATTTTCGATACAACTTTACCGCACCTCCACAAAACGCCCCCTCGCTCCCACCGCCCCATCATACAACGTGTAGAAATAAATACCTGCCGCCAGGGGTGGCAACTGCACCTGCATGTGTGGGCCTGTGCGCACATCGCTTTCAAACACTTTATCTCCTCTGCTATCGCTTACCACCAGTAGCTGGCGCTTCTCCACCTCGTGGCTCGTGTCTATTTGCAACGCGTGGGCCTGCGCGAGGTAATACACTTGTATGGGCACCTGCGGTTCTGCTCCGCAGCACACGGCCGTGGGCACGGTGTAATACAGCGAGAGCCTGATCATATCTACGCGCGCCTGCGCAGGCACGCTGTCGTGATTCACTGCCTGCAGCCACACACCAAAGTCAGGGTCGTTTACCATGGCGGGCGTTAGCGCCAGGCCCAGGGCTTGCACCGAGTCGCCTATCGTCACTGTTGAATTGGAAAATGGCCAAAAGTACCCCGTAGTCAGCGGCAGGCCTGTGGGCTGTCCACCCACCATTATTCTGATGGTATCACGTATCGCATTGGTTACAGAGCTGTTCCTGGTCACATGCACACGGATGGACGTGATAGTGGCGTTGACAGGTATCGTAAAACCAAAATCGCTGAGCATCAGCCCGCGGCTGTAATAGCAAGCGGTTTGAAAACATGCGCCTGCAGCCTCCAGATGTGCCTCACTGTATATGTAATTAAAAGTGAGTGCCTCGGCCGGGTTGTTCCATTCGCTGCCGGGGCACGACAGGCAGCCTGCTGCCGAGTAGGTAGCCACCGAGCCTTCGTTGGTGCCCTGAAACTGAGCGGCCGCTGGCAGCAGAGCAGTGGCCAGTAAAAAAGTAAGCAGTATGGGTCCAATGTTTTTCATTACAGGTAATTGAGAATACAAGTTAACAACCTATGTGCGCAATAGCAAGCGCAGGACTGCGCGGGTGCCCTTAGTTTTCGGTGTATTCTTTGCGCACCACCAGCAGGTAGAAATTGTTCTCCAGCGCCAGGTAGCCTTGCTCGTACACAAAGTAATAGGTAGAGCCTGTGCGCGTGGTCGATTGGTTAGTGAAATAGTTAAAGTTAAAACCCTTCTCCACCAGTTTGTCCCGATGCACCTTGGCTTTTTCATCCGGGTTTAGCTCCTGCAGTATCCTGCGGTTTTTGCGTAGCAGGTGGTTCACATTGCGCATGTAGTTATTATGGTCGCTGTTTAGCTGGTTGTTGTAGTTGTTGCGGCACTGGTCCGAGCAAAACTTCTTATCTGCCCGGCCCTGCAGCGGCTCACCACAATCGAGACATACCTTTTTCATATCGCTGGGTTTTACCCAAAGATAGCCGTTTGAAAATGATTGGTGACATGAATGTTTGAGTAAAATGGTACAGTAGAAATCTGCATTCAATATGGATGTCAAAAAAAGTTTTTCTCAAAAAAATTTCCTTGCTAACAGCACAGTAATAAAAGTGCAAAAACTTTGTCAATCCACCATTCCTTTTATGCGCTTCGCCAAACATTTATATGGCTTCATCAAAATTTAACACAATCGCTTGTATTTTTTTCATTCCACTTATAATTTGCCTCTGCGTTAGTGAAGCGCGAAATACACAAATGAGCAATAATGTTGATTTCAATTAAAACCTAAATAAGTTAAATAATACAACGGTGCGGTGTCAGCACGATAAACACTGACAATATCAAAATGAAAAACCTAAAAATGTGTACAGTGGCCACCATCATATTAGCCACTGTGTTTTCGATTACTTCTTGTGAAAAAGAAAATACCATGAAGGAGCCAGCAAGTGGTTCGCAAACGTTACAAAAAGCCCTGCTGAAAAAAACACAAGGTGGAAAACAAGCCTTGCCACACTACTTTGCAATTGCCCCCGGTGAAAATAATCCCAACAAAACAGCAAACTCTGTTGTGTTCCCGCGCAACGCTATGATGTTTGGTTCATCCTATGCTGTGTGGAGTGGCAAATGGTGGAAGTGGGCATTGGAATTGCCTGCAGTTTCAAACCATCCTTTCAATGACGATCCTGCTTTTGATGTGGCCATGGGACAAGCGGGTAATGTGTGGTTTCTTACCGCTCCGTTCGGTACTGTGGTGCGCAATTGCACCGTACCGGCCGACAAAGCATTTTTCATTGGCATTCTCAATGCCGAAGCGTCCGATCTCGAAGGATTGGGCGATACGTATGCCGAGCGCGTGGCCACAGCAAATTTCCTTGCCGATCATATTGTACCCTCATCGCTTTTTGCAACTGTTGATGGTATTAATATCAATGCCACTTCATACCGATTCCTATCTCCTCAATTTTCCTTTTATGCCCCCACTCCATGGATATTTGGAGATGATGGCGGATTGGGTACTTCCGTAAGTGATGGGTATTTTCTGATGGTCAAAAAATTCGATAGCGGCACCAGCCACACCATACATGTGGGTGGGGCATTTCACTTTGCTGTCTCTGAAGGCGACCCATTTGATTTTGATGCTTCGCTGGATGTTACATACAACATCACTGTGCTATAGTGGTGCGAGTATAAACATGAGATTCGTCATGCTTGGGCCACATCTGAACTTCAACCTGACTGCAAGAAATTTAATTTGAAAAATAAAATATGAACAAGGCTGCTGGAAACTGAAATGAGCAGGTACAATTTAGAATCAATTCGTTGTGTGCTGAAAACTTATTGCCTGACAGGTGTCAGTACCAAAATTGTTGAGAGAAATTTGATGCCAAAAAATGTTCCTAATCATGGCCAAGATATTGTCATCATTAAATTTAAATACGGATATGTGGCCGCACCCCATGCTGAATAAAATTATAAGAACCTAACCCAATAAGCTAATACTTAAAAATCATGATAATAACGAAACGCGTAATAAATTGGTTGCTTGCAACAGGTGCAATTTTAATTGTATCCATCATGATTATTATTGGAAAAATACCGTTTGGTACGTGTCCCGATAAGTTCTTTGTACAAATGGGAACATTCTCTAAATGTTTGCCATGGAGTGCAGCTAATGATATTTCAGGAGATGGGTTGCGCGTGGTTGGCCAAAGTGTGGCAAATTGCATTCCCGATCACAAACATCCGGTTGAAGCCGCTGGCTGGACACGAAACTGTATATGGGGAGAACCTTTTTATGCGGGCGGTAAAAAAGGCATGATTGAGCTTGGGTATCTGCCATCCGCAGCACAAAGTAGTCTGCCGTATGGCATCTCCCCTGATGGATTAGTAGCGGTAGGATATAGTGATGTTGCTTTATACGTGAGTCATGCGGTAGTATTTCTCCAAACGGGCATTATAGAATTAGCAAAAGTTGATGGTACCGCAAAAGATGTATCTCTTCCCAATTCATATCTCAATAATAATTGGGGCAATGGACTGATGAATAACAGGATCGTAGTGGGATGGAAAGGAAGCAATAACCACCCGCACAAAACGAGTGGCATTGGCGACAGCGCTGTATATTGGAAGTCATTCTCGAGTGTTGTCATGCTTGAACTACCTTCCATACTTTCTAATGGACACGCGGTAGTATCATCCGAAGCAATTTGCATTTCAAACGATGGCGAAACGATAGGAGGTAATTTGTATTACAATATGCAGGCCGAAAAAGACATTTTCAGAAGCTATCCCTGTGTATGGAAATGGAACGGCAACAAGTATGAACTCAAGGTTTTGCAAGACCTTGCCGGTGGTGACACCAATGCCAGGATTACACATATTTCGGGCGATGGAAGGGTATTGGTAGGATGGGGAAATACCATAGCCGGAGATTCTACCTGTGACGGTTATCCTATCTTTGCCTGCAAATGGACTTCATACCCGGAAGGATCAGCAGCCGGCTGGAATGTAGTTCCCACAAAATTAAATCCTTTGCCGGGCGCATTAAAATACTCGTATGCCGCAGGTACCAATCTTAATGGTACTGTCATAGTGGGTTCAACTTTTGATTACGGTGTATGCCCTGATGTGGCTTTTGACAGTAAAGCCACACTTTGGGAAGGAGGATTGATTAAAGACCTTGAAACTGAATTACATCCTAAGGTTCCTAAGGGTTATAGTCTCAAACACGCATTAAGAGTTTCGGACAATGGAAAAATAATTATTGGAACTAGTTACCCTCCGGGTTTCGAAAGCGAGGGGTGGATAGGTGGCCGCCATTGATTTGTGTCTTTTTGGGTGCGTTGTCTATTCGGCTTCGTGGACATATTAGCAAAGCTTGCCCCCTAGCTACCGCGCTAAACCCTCGCGTGTGTGCACAAATATTATCTTTGAATAGCCACCCATATTTGGGTGTATAAATGTTAAAGAGTAGCGCACATAAACAAGTTGGTAGCAGTTAAAAAATGGGAATAGGATTCGTAATTATAATTCACTTTGTTGTCCTTGCAATTTTGAGCGGAATTGTTGCGGCTATTTCTGTTGCTGTGACATTTTTTACCACGAAAAGCAAAGAGAAAAGAAAAAGACGAATCTTTCTAGCAGCATTTCTTCCTTTCCAGTTCTTTTTTACGGTTTATATTCTTGGAATTGTAGGGTCAATAATGGTATCAGAAATTAAAGACGTTGACATAGGAATTGGCGACTCGTTTTACGTCCCTATCAACGAAACCTGCGAAATTCAAATGATTGACATTATTGATAATGCCTATCTTGAATGTAATGACCAAACAGTGATAAGCCGAGTTTCAAGTATTCTGCTAACTGAGAAGAAAATATTTGGTGAAACGGAGGATGGAAAATTCTTTTGTTATGAGTTAAACAACTCTGAATTAAGAGAATATTCGGACTTTATAGAATTGACTTCTAAAGAAAATTCTCCCAACCTTGAATTAATTGAAATACCAGAATATTACAATAAAAGGAGAAACGAAGTTGCAGGAACAGCAACAATAATAGTAGGAATAACAGCTTTAGTCCTGACTATTACGATTATGTGGCTGACCATAAAAATAATATTGAAAATTGGGGGAAAATAAACTGCTACCAACAATGGCTATACGTAATGCGAGTTTCTTGCTAAACGAAAGGTCAGAGCCCCGCTCCCGCGCGTGGCCCTCGCGTGTGTGCACAAATATTAACTTTGAAATGCCACCCACATTTGGGTGAATAGTAGCTAAATTGTAGTGCAATTAAACAAGTTAGGGCATATTAAGTATCGATAGAGTTTAATTTTTGATGGGGATATGTTCAAATTTTACCGGTGTGTGACATAAAAACAAAATAAGTATTGTACGTAAGTGATAATATCACAGAAGCGATTATAAATATTGATAAGGAAGCCGTCATTTGGAAAAAAAGCATATGCTACAGCAGGAATCAATTCAATTTATTTATTGGTTTGCACCATACAATCTTAATTGTCCAAGTACCAGATATCGAGGGAAATATCCTTTGGAACATCTTTTTCAGCATTATGGAATCCGAAGTGAATTTGTTTTTCCTGATCGTTCTATAATGGGAATGTTGCTATTTACGAGAATATATTTATCAGCACTATTATTTCGCAAACCCAATTCCCTTATAGTAATTCAAAAAGTATGCAGCAATAGACTTTATGCCAATGCTTTAAAAATCCTAATCCGTCTTCAACCTAAGAGCACTCAATACGATTTGGATGATGCTGAATATCTTAGACAGGATAAGAAAACCCTGGTATTCTTTCTTAAGAATTGTCAATCAATTACCGTTGGTAGCCAAGCTCTCAAAAATTACTGTTTACAGTTTAATACTAACGTGTCGATTCTTACTTCCCCAGTGAAGGATCACAAAGTTCTGAAGTCGAAAAGAAACAATGTAGTTCATGTTGGATGGGTAGGTGACCTAGGAAATGGAGATGGAATCTCTAAAGAATTTTCTCATAAAACAAGTATGTTCAGTATTCTTTTTCCTCACCTTAGAAAGGTCAAAATCCCAATGAAGTTGACCCTAATTGGAGTGAAAAATGAAGCAGACATACCAGAAATAATCAAGTACTTTGAGAAGTCTCCTAATATAAGTTTAGAAATTGACAAAAATATGAACTGGCAGGAGGATGATTGGTTGTATCCCAAAATTGCAACATTCGATATAGGTGTTTCACCTATGACAGATCATCCTTTTAATCAATGCAAATCGGCATTCAAGACTAAACAATACTTGTCAGTAGGTGTCCCGGTACTTGCAAGCGATGTTGGTGAAAACAAGAAATTTGCCTTTGATAACAAGAATGGATTCCTCTGTAAGACTGGTATAGACTTTCTTAATGCTATTAACAGAATAGCAAATATGGATGATATAGAATACTTCAAAATGTCGAAAAATGCTTTATCTCTTAAGAGAAATTATTCTATTGACAACTACTGTCGACTTTTGCTGGGGAAACCAATAACTCATAACTGAGCTAAGTATAAAGTGGTGTCAGAAGCATTGAATTAATTAAAATCAACACAAATGAATGCTAACAAACAAAAGCTTATCAGATGGAAAATTTATTTTGATCGAGCCAGAATGTACATAGGTTACATTCAATTTTTTATGATCGGATTTGTATTCTTTGATTCCTTGAAGGGCACTCCGTTTGGAGATTTAATCTTCAATTATATCTACATATCGTTTCCTTTAATGGTATTCATAGTTATTTTACTTTCCTTAGTTATAGGAAAAATGGACAGTGTATACGGTCTCCGAGAAGAAGAACAAAGAAATTATGCCTTGTCTAATCCAGTCTTAAGGGAAATTCACACTAATATGGAGGCTATAAAAAAGGAATTATTGGATTTAAGAAGCAAAAGTACTTTGGAGAAGTATAATAATTCCCCGCTACCACGCTAGTCTCTCGCGTGCGTGTACAAATATTATCTTTGAAA
>JBBKVM010000093.1:0-78759 GCA_037968415.1 Bacteroidia bacterium
GGTTTTTATCACGATAATTTTGACTTGTCCTGCGTGAAATTTTAAGTAAACGCATAAAATCTGAATTGTTAATCCAATCTTCTTCTTTGTGCGGTTGAGAATCAGAGTATAATTGGAGGAAGTCATCGATTTTTTTTTCAAGGGACTTCATCTCAGAGTTGTTTTTTCTATACGTCATCATAATATTGATTGATTAATACGAAAGCAAAACTATGTGAAAAAGGCACGCGTAAATAAAACAGCAACACTCGTACGAGTGTTGCTTAGTGCTTAGAATGCTGTTTATCTAAGCGCAATTCAGGTTATTGCGATGAAAATATTTTATTTTTTAGCCTGGCAATATCGAGCCATATCGTCCACGAAGCCATCTAATTGTTTTCTTTTTCTCTCTGCAGGCTGCTGAAGCCTCGAGATTGACTCAGGAACGGGATGATAACCTAACTTATCCACAAAGCATTGACAAATAAAAGGCCAATATTTGCGATCAGTTTTGGTGATCACTTTTTTATTCTTATTAAATAAGCTAACAATAAAATATCGCAAATCTGTGAAATTAGTTATCCAAATCACTGGTTTGCTGCACTTGTCACTCAAAAAAAATTGTCTTAGCTGAGCCAGTTTCGTTGTTTGGTCAATAAATCCATTATCTTTTAGTTTCGCGAATAATGTTGCTAACTCTATATCTCTTTTACGTTCATCGGTTTTACGTTCATCGGTGATATTCAATTCAAAAGATCTTTTGTGAGTTTTTAAAGATTTCGGTGAATTAGTTTGTTCAATAATTGAAATCTCCGTGTTCAATATTTCTAAAAACTGATCATAGAAAACAAACCTTTCAGGATCATACAACCTCTCAAAATCAACTTTCCGATTGCCATATACATCTATTCCAGATTTTAAATATGGAATCGGTCTGGCTTCCGCTTTAGCTTCGATTAGCATTTGGCTATAATTGGAACCTATATTAGTATATAAGAACTTTGCGATTCGGTCTCTATCTTTCTGTATAAAATCCAGAAAACCAGATTTCAATCTCTTTAACCGATGATAATTAAATTTATGTGATAGCTCGGCTACCTTATCAAGCATTTCTAATTGAGCAAATACGCCAGCTCCAATTTCGGAAAAGAATGCATTATAATCGCCTCTCATTTATCAAAATAATATAGTGAATCATAAGGATCAAAAAGTGCATTTGTTTCACACTTTCAACCTCTTTTACATTCCGCTAAATTATTTAAAAAATGATCATAATTGCAACAATTTGCTCCCAATTAATCAAAAACGGCCATGGCCTTGTCCAATTCTTCATTTACAATCTTTGCATAAATCTGTGTAGTGGCAATACTGCTGTGGCCGAGTAACTTAGAAACATACTCAATCCGAACACCTTTCATCAATGCACGGGTAGCAAAAGTATGCCTTGCCGTATGAAAGCTAATATGTTTCTTCAGACCGACCAATTTGGCTATATCCTTCAAATCACCATTTGTATATGCAGTGGCTGAAGAAATAGAATTGAACAAATACTCTGGATCAGAATAATCAACATCATTTTTGAATATTGGGAAAATAAAATCATCTGGTTGCTGATTTTTTAATGAGTACTTATGAATTATTTGCATTGCTGTTGTCGGAATCTTAATTGAAATCGTGGACGCTGTTTTTTTAGTCTGCATAATGACTCTTTCACCATCAAAATTTCTCCATCTCAAAAGCAGCATATCAGAAATCCTCAACCCACCAGTGTAGGCAGAAAAAACATACATATCTCTATGCACATCTTTTTTTGAATTTAATTCTATTGGAGCAAGTTCAATCAACTTCAGTTCATCTTCTGAGAGGTAATTTTTTTTCACCTTTTCAGTAGATAATTTAAAACGCCTGAATGGATTCTTGTCGTAGGGGAGCAACTCTTCATTGATGGCTAAATTAAAAATGCCTCTCAGTGTTCTGAAATTTGCATTGATCGTATTAACAGAGTTGCCTCTGACCCGTTTTAAATATTGTTCATAATCCTTGAGCCATTTGACGGTAACATCTTCAAAGAGCAAATCCCTTCCCTTATTATACTTCACGATTTTGAAAAGTACTGACTTGGTTTTCCTATAGGTACCTATTTTCATCTTACCTTCTAAATCCAGAAGATAACTTTTGGCAAACCTGATAAGGCTACTGGGGGCTTTACCCATGATTTGTTCTTTGATTTTATGTGGCTGTATTGTTTTGTCTTTGGTTTCCATTTCTAATGCCACAGCTTGCGCCTCCGCAACTTTAACTGATAAATAGTTATTTAGTCTCTGGGAATTAGGGTGTGGTTTTCTCACACGGGCTCCTTCGGCATCCCACCACTCCAATTTCAAGTAAAAACCAAGTGATAAATATTTAGGCTTCCGATTTTTAGTGATTCGAATGTAAAGTGGGTGTTCTCCGACTGAGTTACTTTTATCTTTTCGAAGTATTAATTTTACTGATACCATATATATGTGATTTATTATTTTTCAGCTTTTGGGTAAAACATTGGGTAAAACATTTGGTGCTTTTATGTGCATTGTCTTGCGTCCTCATGCAAATATAAAAACAATAATCAATTGATTATCAGGCACTTTGGCGCAAACTGAAGCAAACCAATGCAAATAAATTAGTACTATAGTGCCCACACACACAAATTCTAACTATTCAAATTATTGAACATGAAAAACAACATGGTAGGATGGTTTGAAATTCCGGTTAAAGATATGGATCGGGCCATCAGGTTTTACGAAACAGTATTTGACGTAAAAATCGAAAAACACGAGATGGGCCCGCTGCTGATGGGTTGGTTTCCGTTTGCCGAAGGTGGCAGTGGAGCCATGGGTAGTCTGGTGTATAATGAAAAAGAATACAAGCCCTCGCAAGCCGGAACCTTGGTGTACTTCACGGCCCACTCGGGCGATGCAGCAGTGGAACTGGCGCGCGTGGCCAAGGCCGGTGGCAAAGTGCTAATAGAAAAAAGATTGATCGCAGAAGACATCGGCTACATGGGCCTGTTCACCGACACCGAGGGCAACCGCATAGCCGTGCATTCGCGCGCATAGCCTCGCACCGCTTTCAGAAAACCTGCCACAGCAGTTTAAATCCAAACACGGCCAACGCTACACCCGCAATGCGGTTGAGCCACAGCAACATGTTGGGTTTGATGTAATGTCGAATTTTGTCAGCCACAAATGCCTTCAACAAATCGGTACTGAATATGGTACCCAGTGTGGTGGCAAAAAAAACCAACACTTGTAGCTGATCATAACTTTCTTTCAGGCTCACATAACCAATTACACCGAGCCAAAATAAAAACACAAAGGGGTTGAGACTATTGAGTAAAAATCCTTTTGAAAAATAGCGAAAGGGCAAATGCCGTGGGATGTGCGCCACAGGTTTGTTGAGTGCACCGGGCCGTTTCTTCAAAATTGACGCCACTCCAAATACAATCAGCAACAAGCCGCCCATCAGACCAAAACCTTTTTCGAAATACACATTTTGATCAAGCAAGTTGCTGCCAAACCAGGCAAACAAAATGTATATAGCATCGCTCACCACCACACCGAGTGCCATCAGCACGGCCGCCACAAATCCTTTGTCGATACTCAACTGAATAAGCGCAAAAAAAACAGGACCTACCATCATCGCCAGCACCAACCCGAGCCCTATACCACTGATAATTGGGTCTGTCATATCAATGTTTATTCTTGCTGTAAATGCTGCTGTACAAAATGCTCCCACTCGGCAAACTGCTGTTTGTTCATCACCCGCGGAAACTTATGCTGCCCGCCTGATTTGCCCTTGGCCGCCATCCAGTCGTAAAACACCTCGTTTGATATTTGCTCTACCACCACGGCCTTCAGTGCGCTGCCGCGCTCTACGCGGTAGTCGTCATTCAAATCCTTCAAGTGGTTGTCTATCATCGCACAAAGCGCTTCGTTATCTACCTCCTTGTTGCAACCCACATACCACTTGTGCGCAAACAACGAACCATAGTTGATGCCACTCACGGTAAACTCTTTTATATCCACATCGAGTGCACGCGCAGTGAGCTCAATGGCTTTGTTCATATTCTCTACCGACAGATGCTCGCCACACATGGAAATATAATGGCGTGTGCGGCCGCTAATCACAATTTCTGAATCGGCTTTGGATGTGAACTTTATTACATCGCCTATCAAATAGCGCCAGGCCCCAGCGCATGTACTCAGCAGCAACGCATACTGTTTGCCTTCTTCCACTTCATCTATTGTCAGAAATTGGCAATTGGGCAACAAATCTCCATCAGGTGTAAAGTTGTGCTCGTCAAAAGGAATGAACTCGTAGTAGATTCCGTTGTTCAACACCAGGCTCATGGCGCGATGGCCGGGCTTGGTTTGAAAAGCAATAAAACCTTCGGAAGCCAGGTAAGTTTCAATAAATTCGATGGGACGGCCCATCAACTTTTCGAAACTCTGACGGTAAGGATCAAATGCCACACCTCCATGAACATAGACGCTAAGGTTGGGCCACATCTCATGTATGTGTTTCAAATTGTATCGCTGCACCATCATTTCTATAAGCAGTTGTATCCACGCTGGCACACCCACCACAATACCAATGTCCCAATCGGGCGCTTTATTAACCATCTCCTCCAACTTCAAACTCCAGTCAGTGACTTTCGAGATTTCTTTGCCGGGCTTGTAAAAGCGTTGAAACCAAAGTGGAATTTTACTCGCGCTAATGCCACTTAGATCGCCTTCAAAATAACTGCCCCTCTGTTGCAGATTGGTACTGCCCCCAATCATAAGAATTCCTTTTTCGAAAATAGAGGCAGGTAAATCGTATTCTGCCAGGTTATATATTTGCTTGATGCTTGTTCGCCTGATGGCGCGAGCCATTTCATTGGTGATGGGTATGTGTTTACTGGACGCTTCCGAAGTGCCCGAGCTCAATGCAAAATAGCGCACACTTCCCGGCCATGTGATGTCCCGTTCTTCGTTGAGCAACCGATGCCACCACTGCTGAAAAATAGAATTGTAATTGTGCGCTGGAACTTTTGATTTATATGCGTTTATCCAATCGGCAGAGGCGAGTATGCCGGCAAAATCATAATGCCTGCCAAATTCCGTATCGCGCGCTTTGAACAACAAACTGCGCAACACACGCTGTTGTGCCTTTACAGGATCCGGTGTCCGCCTCACAATTTTTTTACGAAGTCGCAACCCTCGCTTTATCAATCCTCCGATTATTGGCATGTGTAAATTGTAATCATTCCAATGTAATACAATCTAAAATTATCAACGCAATGCTAAAACAAAATAGCCGCAGAATATGCGGCTACTTGTAGTAAATTTACAGCAGCAGTTAAACTGCCACTGCGTCCATGTGTCGGATAATGGTGTCGCCAAATTCTGAAGTTTTAAGCAACGTAGCATTCTCCATCAACCTGTGAAAATCGTAGGTCACTTGCTTTTCGATGATCGATCGTTCAATCCCTTTCGTCACCAAATCTGCAGCTTCATTCCAACCCATGTACTCAAACATCATCGCACCCGAAAGCAATACTGAGCTAGGATTTACCTTGTCTTGGTTGGCATACTTGGGTGCAGTACCATGTGTGGCTTCAAACATGGCGCAACCGTTGTCGTAGTTTATGTTAGCGCCCGGGGCAATACCAATACCACCTACCATGGCTGCCAGTGCGTCAGAAATATAATCACCATTCAAGTTGAGTGTGGCAATTACATCATACTCTTGCGGACGCAGCAAAATTTGCTGCAAGAAATTATCAGCTATCACGTCTTTGATGATCAGCTTCCCTGCAGCGATGGCCGCATTTTGCTTTGCCTCCGCAGCTTCTGTGCTTTCGGCTTCGGCTATCTTGTTGTATTGTGCCCAGGTAAATACTTTGTCGCCAAATTCTTTTTCGGCCAGCGCATATCCCCAACTCTTGAAGGCACCTTCGGTAAATTTCATAATGTTGCCTTTGTGCACCAAAGCTACGCTCTTGCGCTTGTGCTCCAGCGCGTACTCAATGGCCGCACGCACCAATCGCTCAGTACCGTCTTTCGATACAGGCTTCACACCAAATGAACTGGTTTCAGGGAAACGTATTTTGGTTACGTTCATTTCCTTCATCAAAAAGTTTTTCACTTTTTCGGCTTCAGGCGTGCCGGCCATCCACTCAATACCAGCATATATATCTTCAGAGTTTTCGCGGAAAATAACCATGTCAACCAACTCGGGCTCCACCACAGGCGAAGGCACTCCTTTAAAGTAGCGAACCGGGCGCAGGCAAACATATAGGTCGAGTTCCTGACGCAACGCCACATTGAGAGATCGTATGCCGCCACCTACCGGTGTGGTCAATGGTCCTTTGATAGACACCAAATATTTCTGTACATCGGCAAGGGTTTCTTTCGGAAGCCACTCACCGGTTTTGTTAAACGCTTTCTCCCCTGCATACACTTCCTTCCACTCTATCTTGCGTGTGCCTTTGTATGCCTTTTCCACTGCGGCATCAAATACTTTTTGTGAAGGTCCCCATATGTCTGCTCCAATGCCATCGCCCTCTATATAAGGTATTACAGGGTTGTTCGGTACAATTAGTTTTCCGTTTTCTTTTTTAATGATTTCGCCTTGCATGATTTTGTAATTGATTGTTTTTAAGAGAGCGCAAAAATAGTGTTTATAAGATTAATGAACTTGATGTGCTGTTTTAGAAGTCAATTTCCAGATCGAGTTGTTTTTTTAAATCCTGAAGCACCGGATTTTTCTCTACCATCCGTTTGTATTTATCTGTGGTGGTATAAAGTCTGTTGTCGGTGTCGCTGCTGTCGGCCACCACTTGTTCCATGTCCAGTTGCACATCGCTATGGCCGAGCTTGGCACGCAAATCTTCAATAAAATCGGCCCTTGCTTCGCGCACTTCGGTCATCATCACCAGATTGTCAACGTACAGCAAATATTTATGTCCTTCCACCACCACAGGGCTTCGCTTGGTGAGGGCGGCATAAAGATTCATGCGGCCTGCATTGCGATAATGGTCAGCTATTTCTTTCCAGGCTTTTTCAAACTGCTCGGTTGTGTAATCATTCGTCAGCCGGAGTTTTTTTTTTGCCGGTGTGCCTTCAGTGTCGGCAGTTGGCTTGGCATCTTCACCCAAAAAATCGTTGATCGAAAGCGTGGGCGATTTGACGGTGGCTGGCGCAGAGGCCTTTGCCGGGGCTGGTTTTGGGGGCAAGGGCTCTTCAACTTTTGTTGCTGCAGGTGCTTCGGCTTTGAGGGCGGCAGGTGCCGTGGCAGCAACGGCTGCTGGAGCATCCGAGGCTATAGGAGGCTGTGCGCGAGCAGGCGCAGGAGTTGCAGCGGCAGGGCGTTGGGGTAGCGCTGCCGCGGGCTGGGGTGCAGGAGTCTCTCCAGCGCGGGTTACCAGACTGCAGAGTTTTAGCAGGGTGAGCTCCACATGCAGTCGCTGGTTGCGGGCCGATTTATATTGTACATCGCACAGGTTTACTATGTCCATCATGCTCAGTAAATAATTGGCGCTGCAAACGCCTGCTTGCTGGAGATAACGGTCCTTTGTGCCCTGGCTTACTTCCATCAGCGCCACAGTAGCACCATCAAGTGATACCAGTAAATCTCGAAAATGCTGGCTGAGTCCATTAATAAAGTTATGGCCGTCAAAACCGTTTTTAAGTATTTGATCAAAAATCAACAAAGTCTCGCTGAAATTGCCTTCCAATAACTTGTCTGTTACTTTGAAATAATAGTCGTAATCGAGTATGTTCAGGTTTTCAATCGCATGCTTGTAGGTGACTTCGCTACCGGCATAGCTCACTATTTGGTCGAACATGGAAAGGGCATCGCGTAGGGCGCCATCGGCCTTTTGGGCGATGATGTGCATTGCTTCAGGGTCGGCTACCACGTTCTCTTTTTCGGCTATCATGCCCAGGTGAGAGGCTATGTCGTCCACCCTGATGCGGTTGAAATCGAAAATCTGGCAGCGCGAGAGGATTGTGGGAATAATTTTTTGTTTCTCGGTAGTGGCCAATATAAAAATGGCATATGCGGGCGGCTCTTCCAGCGTCTTCAAAAATGCATTGAAGGCCTGTGTGGATAGCATGTGCACCTCGTCTATGATATAAATCTTGTACTTGCCCAGGTGCGGGGCAAAACGCACTTGCTCTACCAGGTTGCGGATGTCGTCAACCGAGTTGTTGGAGGCCGCATCGAGTTCATATATATTAAAAGACTGTGAAGTAGAAAACGACTTGCACGACTCACACTGGTCGCATGCCTCCACTTTGTCAGAAATATTCTCGCAATTGATGGTTTTGGCCAAAATGCGTGCGCAAGTGGTTTTGCCTACCCCTCGAGGCCCACAAAACAAAAAGGCCTGGGCCAGGTGATTGTTCTTAATGGCGTTTTTGAGCGTGGTGGTGATAGATGCCTGACCCACAACGGTATCAAATGTTGCGGGGCGGTATTTTCGGGCAGAAACAATGAAATTCTCCATCAATGAGTGCTTTTGGGCATAAAATCTCAACAAAGTTAAGAAAATAGCGCTTTGGACGTGGATTGTTGATACTTTAATTACCCATCATATACAAGGTAATTAAGTGGTTTGTTGTTGTTTGGGTTGAAATGATTTTGTACATTTGCGACCCGTTCGTAAAAATTTAAATATTAATCACTTATGTTGAAAAATTATGAGACTGTCTTCATTATGAATCCGGTTCTTTCTGATGACCAGATGAATGAGACAATCGCAAAATTCAAGAAAATCCTCGCCAGCGATGGTACCGAGATTGTTCATGAGAACAATTGGGGATTGCGCAAACTGGCTTACCCGATCCAGAAAAAAAACACAGGGTTCTATTACCTGATAGAGTTTAAAGCTCAAGGTGAACTGATCGGCAAACTGGAAACAGAGTACAAGCGCGATGAAAGAATCATGAGATTCCTCACCGTAGGCTTGGACAAGCATGCTGTAGCTTACAACGAAAAGCGCAGAAGATTGCAATCTGAAGCCAAAAACAAACCTAAAGAAGAATCAGCAGCCTAAAAATTAAAAAACAATGAGCAACCAGGAAATTAGATACCTAAATCCACCGGCAGTAGAGGTAAACAAAAAGAAGTACTGCCGATTCAAGAAAAATGGCATTAAATACATCGATTATAAAGATGCCAACTTTCTTATCAAATTTGTAAACGAGCAAGGTAAATTGCTGCCAAAACGCATCACCGGTACTTCTTTGAAATACCAGCGCAAAGTGTCTCAGGCCGTAAAACGCGCCCGCCACATCGCGCTTATGCCTTATGTTGCTGACTTACTTAAATAACCAGGGAGACAAACAATGGAAATAATCTTAAAACAAGATGTTGCCAAACTTGGCAATGCAGACGACCTGGTCACTGTAAAATCAGGGTACGGTCGTAACTACCTTATCCCTCAAGGGATGGCGATAATGGCCACTGAGTCGAATAAAAAACAGCTAGAAGAAACCAACCGTCAGCGCGCTTTCAAATTCGAAAAAATGAAGAAAGCTGCTGAAGATGTAGGTACTAGACTCGAGAAAGTAGAAATAACAATAGGAGCCAAAGTGGGAGAAACCGGCAAAATTTACGGATCAGTTACTACCATTCAACTGGCAGAAGCTTTACAAGCCAAAGGCTTTGAAGTAGACCGCAAGATGATCACTTTCGAAGATGACCACATCAAGACTTTGGGCACTTATGCTGCCACTATCAATTTGCATCGCGATCACAAAGTGAGAATTGAATTTGAGGTTGTAGCAGAGTAATCTTCGCGAAACAGACTTAATAAATAGCGCCTCCATAGGGCGCTTTTTTTATTCGTACCGCAGTGCTTCGATAGGATCGAGCTTGGCAGCCTTGGCGGCCGGGTAAAAGCCTGATGCTACGCCCACGATAAAACACAGTATCACAGCCAGTGTTATCCATGCCCATGGAATAATAAAGCCCACGCCCAATTGCATGGCAATAAAATTGCCAATGGCCATTCCCAGCACGATACCTCCCAATCCGCCCAACTGGCAAATGATGATGGCTTCGGAAAGAAACTGAACACGCATCATCTTTTGTGTGGCGCCAAGGGCTTTGCGCGTGCCTATTTCACGTGTGCGTTCAGTCACAGATACCAACATGATGTTCATGAGCCCGATGGCCGCGCCAAATAAGGTGATGCCACCAATGATGGCAGCAGCGAGTGTAAGAAAACCCAAACTGCCAATGAGATTGGACGACAGGTTATCACTTTTTGTAAATTCAAATGAGTTGCTACCGCCCGCCTTGTCACCACGAATGGTGCGCAACATGCCTGTGGCCTCAGCAATAGCCGCATCTACTTGTGTGACATTATCCACTGCAATGCTGATAGAAAAATTATTGCCCATCTGCGGAAATGAACTCAACGCAGCCATAATAGGCACAATGGCTACTTTATCTCCGCCAAACCCCAATGCAGAGCCTTTCTCTTTCAACACTCCTATAACTGTAAACCGTGCGTTGCCAATCATTATTTGCTGCTCGATGGGGTCTTCATTCTTGAAGAGTGTGGTGGCAACCTCGTGGCCAATGAGTGTAACTTTTCTTCCAAAGCTAATCTCGGAAGGCGAAAAATTTCGCCCCTGCCCTATTGAATATCCTCCGGTTGTTAAATAATTTTCATCACTCGCAAAAACCATGATGTTAGGATTGGTCTTCGTGGATTTGTGCTTGAGGGTGGCCACAGGTGAAGCCATGGCCGATACAGATACACGCGATGGAAACTCAAAATTTTGTTTGAATCGTTCGGCTTGATAATATTCAATAGACTTGTGCGGCTTGGGGCGTTTGCCCTGCGAAGAGCCCACGCGAATGCCACTGCCCCGGTTGCGGATGGTAAACGAATTAGCTCCCATCAAACTAAAATTGTCGCTGATAGAGCTCTTCAGCGCGTCTATGGAGGTAAATATGCCGATGATGGCCATAATGCCAAATGCAATGATGGATGCAGTAAGGGTGGTGCGCAACTTTTGCCCCATCACCGACTGAAAACTGACCTTAATTATCTCTTTTACATCCATGATCGATGGTAAATGTAATTAATATGATGCGATTGGCGGGCAATATCAGTTTGTTCATTAATCAACAATGCGGTGTAATAAAATTGCTATTTTGCAGTTGTATATTTGCCTTTTGGGTTATACATTTGTAAAAATCAATTATTCAAACATTAACGACATGAAAAAAATCTCTTTTGTTCTGGCATTTATTGGACTTGCTGCTATTGGAACTGTAAACGCACAATCTACTACCAGTAAAGTAGTGGCTACTGATGCGGCAGAGAAACTTGTTACCACTCCGGTTACTGAAACACCTGCACCTGCAGCTAAGAAAAGCTGCTGCGCTTCTAAAGCAAGTGCTTCAGCCAAATCGTGCGGTGGGGGTGAAGTCACAGCGTCTGCGAAAGCATGCTGCTCATCTCACGAAAAAGGCACCAAGTGCGCATCTTCTAAAGCAAAGGAAGAATAATCCCAACAAAAATTTATTAGAAAAACTCTCCTTCATAGGGGAGTTTTTTTATGCCAAAATTTCTTGAAGCTCGCTTAGGCAAGTTACTTCGTACGTCACTTTTTCGGTATGAGGTGTTCGCTCCGGATTATAATACACCTGATCGATACCAGCATCGCGCGCGCCCAGCACATCGGCTTCCAGGTGGTCGCCTATCATCAAGCATGAAGTTGCATTTGCACCGGCCAGAGCCAGACAATGGTCAAAAATTAAACGATCGGGTTTGTTGGCACCTACATTCTCGGATATTACCACTTGCGAAAAATATTTTCCGAGCGCACTGGCCGCAATTTTTGTATGCTGCACTTCTTTAAAACCATTAGTCACAATAAACATATCGTACCTGCCAAGCAGCGAATCCAGAAGTTGAATGGCAAACGGTCGCAAATGTTTTTTGGCGGGACTGATTTCAAGATACCGCGAAGCCATCTTCTCAGCGATGATAGCCGGGTTGACATCGAAGTGTGATAACGTATCGATAAAACGTTGACTCCTCAGTACTTCTTTTTTAATGGTCCCGGTTCGGTATTTATCCCACATCAATTTGTTCACCACTTGATAATGGGTGACAAAAGCTTTGAGGTCGGTGAGTCCAAGAGAATGCAGCTCAAACTCTGCATACATTTCTTCCAACGCCTCGATAGAGTTTCTCTCAAAATCCCAAAGGGTGTGATCCAAATCAAAAAACAAGTGACTGTATTTATTCATTGGTTTACGGCATCTTCGAGTTCGCGAACCGACACCACCTGATACAACTCAAAAAGAGAAGTCATAAGTACCGACCAGAAAACGATTGAAAAAAACATGTAGATAAAAAGCTTTCGCTTGTCTTGCGATAAGCGGGTGGCAATGAATGTGCCAATAGGAATTGATAAAATTACTGGTGTGATAAACGCAATCCCAATCAGACCGTAGTCCTTCCATACTTTTACGATTCTTCGATTTCTTCGTGTAAAGATTTTAATTCGCTTCGGTGGCTCAGGTTCGGTATTCAATTCGCTATCAACGGGCAAATAATTTTTGATCAATTTTTTGAATATGTTCACAATCCAGCGCCAGGCTTTGGCCAGTGTGTGGCTAAGAAAAATAATTACGGTTACTCCCAACATGCCTCCCAACACGCAATACAAATTGGTTTCAAAAAAAGTAAAGTCGTATATGTTGTCGTAGTAAGCAAATGGTGGGCCGGCAGCGAACTTGACACTGCTCAATAGCACAATCAAAAGTATTTTGAGAAACTCACTCACGGCATACTAAAGGTAATTACTCTTTACCACCAAAAGCAAGGTCGCCCGCATCACCAAGGCCCGGCACTATGTAAGATTGTGCAGTGAGCTCTTCATCAATCGCTGCCACCCACAAAGTAACATTCGATGACATATGTTTTTTGAGGTAATCGATGCCCTCGGCACTTGCTACTGCGGCTACTATGTGGGTGTGGCGAGGCTTACCCATAGTTGCCAGCGCCTTGTGTGTAAGCACCATGGAAGTGCCAGTAGCCAGCATAGGATCAGAAAGAATCAAAATGCGATCGGTGAGCGAGGGGCTCGACATGTATTCCACATGCACATCAAAACTGCCATCTTTATGATGCTTACGATAGGCCGATATAAATGCGTTGTCTGCTTTGTCAAAATAACTGAGCAGGCCGTTGTGCAACGGCAATCCTGCGCGCAGGATGGTGGCCAGAACCGGTTGCTCTTTTATTACATTGGCTGTGGCCATTCCAAGCGAAGTGGTTACTTCAACTTGATCGTAAGCCAGTGTCTTGCTTATTTCGTACGCAAAAATTTCCCCAAGTCGCTCCAGGTTTCTACGAAAACGCATCCTGTCCTGCTGAATACTCTCATCGCGCAGCTCGCTTAGATACTGACCTACAAGTGAATTTTGCAATCCTAAATCATTGACCATTTGATATCAGCTTTGAAGTGAAGTTCCTTTTTTAAACCACTTGAGTGGTGCCGGCAAATTATTAATTGTTACTTGTAAATATACACATTCCTGTGAACCAAAGCTCTTGTAAAACCGTGCCAAGTCAGCGATTACAGAACCTTCAAAATCGAGTACTAAATTTTTTCCGCTGTGGTTTTTGATAAATGAATCAATGATAAATGGCATGGCGCCAAGGCGCTTACCCACCTCATTCAACCCCGAAAATAAAAAGATCACATGCTGGTTGCTTTCCACAAACACCGCGCCTGCACACAGCTCTCCCTGGTGCAACACGTTGTATAGCTCCGCTTTGCCTCGCTGATGGCATTGCGCGATAAGGGCCACAAGTGTACGGTAATCTGCATCTTTCAATTTCGATACTTGAGTTCCTTTGTTCTTTCTGAACAGGTCGATGATAGGCAAAGAATCATTTGCCATGGACAGCTCTAGTTCATTCGCAGAAGCCTTTTTTAAATTGCGTTTCAGGTTAGTGGCATATCCCTCCTGCGCTTTTTCATATGTATGTATGAGATCGAGATGATGTGTAAGCCCATGTGAGGTTACAGCACCAAATGCGGAAGATAATTTACAATAAGTATTGAGATTGGAGTGAATGTATTTGTATTGTGCGGCCAGGGTATTTATAAACCGATCAACCAAATCAGGTGAAAGCTTTTGCAACCCACGTGCAAACACGCCCAATTGCTGAATAAAAAAAGGCTGGTATACATAATCAATGCCGGCCTTTGTGCGGGCGGGCACTGGCATCACCACCTGATAATCGCCAATCACCAGCGCATGCCAGCGTGGGCAGGCTATGTCAAGATACCACGAGTAAGCATATATGATTCCGTTGAATGATGATTCAATACATGCATCCCACTTGTCTTTGTGGATTTGCTCGTGGGAAAGGAATTTTATTTTATCGTCCATCAATCGGGCACTGCGAATTTTACCATGTCGTCATACACTTGTCGCCATCCGGTCCATGGAAATTTGTCGCCCAAACTTTCGTTGTGCCACAAACTCACGAAAGTGCCATTGACAGATTTTACTTCTTTGATGAGAGGAATGATTGTGTTAATGGCTTCTTCGGGTTTTAACTTTAGGTAATAACGCATAGTGGCATCCATAACGGCAAAAGGCACTATTCGTAATGTGGTTTCTTCTTCGCGATCGAGATCGTAAAAATAAAATGGCGAGCAAATGCCTGCGCGAAAGCCAACCTGCGAAGCGTAACCCAGCGTGTGGTCTTCCTTGATATCAAGGTCAATTAAACAACGATAGGTCGAAGGCAATTTCAATTTCAAGAAATGCTGACGGCTCTTTACCACCTCTCGCTTAAGAATTTTTGTTAGGGTATTAATCTCTTTGCCCAATCTCGAATTGTCTGAATTGGATGCATACGATGGATGTATACCTACTTTGGAATAGTCTGCCAATGACTTGATGAGTGATTGATACTTCTTGTTTCGAATGGAAACATTTTTATCATTCTCTCCATAATCACCGATCAGAAAAAAATAAATCATCTCCAGATCATACTGCTTCATCATACTCAATTGATACTCGTATGTATCGTATGGGTCTTCTTCAAAACCCATAAGCACACGCGCACGCTGATTCAATTCTTTAAAATCCAGATACAACAGAGATCGCCCCAGGGCACCCACTGTGCGCATGAATCCTTTTTCTTTATAGGCAAATGCATTATCAATATCTATGGTCGATATGTACTTATAATTATTCTTTTTGTGCTTCAGTTCAGGATACTTTTGCTTCAACAATTCTTGCAAATGCTGTGTCCATTTATTCACCACAGGTTGATGTAAAAATCCTTGCTGAAACGCAATACTCTCTTCGGCATTGTAGCGGTCGTAAGCATCGCGTTTGTGCGGCAGGTATTCCTCATAGCGGCTGAGAAGAAAAAATGAAGCTGCAAAAAGATCAAATGGCATGCATGAGCGCGATGGCACAGTGAAAAAAGCTTTTGTGTCCTGCCACTCAATCACCTGTATGGTCTCTCCCTGATCAATCATCCCTTTTTCAAAAAGGAGTTTGGCTGAATACACAAACAATTCATCCTCCAACTGCTGATCGCAATAGCTCATGCGTGGGCCAGCATAAGCTTTAAAATCTTCTGATTGGGTACAAAGTTTATACTCCACACCCATCAACTTTCCCAGCAACTGCTTGAAGATATACTTCAGTCGGGGTGTAATCTTGCTTACATAAACCAGCAGGTGCGTTTGATCCATATTGTCAAGGTTCATATTAGGCCTTCGTCAGCAAAACTGAACGAGCTGCTATCCGTGACTATGATATGATCCAACACAGGTATCTCTAAAAGTTTGCCGGCTTCTTTTAATCGGTTGGTTAATGAAAGGTCGGCTTCGCTAGGTTTCAAATTTCCCGATGGATGATTGTGACAAAGTATGATTGATGAAGCCAGACTCTCAATTGCTTTCTTGAAAATAATGCGAGTGTCCACAACAGTTCCTGCTATTCCTCCACTGCTTATCAATTCCTGACCGATCACTTTGTTAGCTCGATTGAGCAACAGGAGCCAAAATTGCTCATGCGGCAAATCGCCTATGCGCGACATGAAAATCTCTGCCACATCTTTGCTGGAAGTAATGTTTTTCTTTTGCTCAGTTTCAAATCTTCTGCGTCTGCGGCCCAGTTCAATGGCGGCAACAATAATGATGGCGCGCGCCTGCCCTATGCCTTTTTCTTTCATCAGGTCTTTTACGCTTAGCTTGCCCAATGCCAAAAGGTCGTTGTCTATCTTTTGCATCATGCGCCTGGCCACATCCAGTGCAGAGCCTTCGCGTGTGCCCGAACCCAGCAAAATGGCTATCAACTCGGCATCGCTGAGGGCATTTACCCCTTTTGCTGCAAGTTTCTCTCTCGGTCGGTCGCCAACCGCCCAGTTTTTAATCGAGTTTTTTATTTCTGCTTCAGGTTCCATTATTCAATAAATGAAGTGAAATATAAAAAAAAAGCCTGTCCTAATTATAGGACAGGCCGAATCAATATCAATTAATAAACTATAACTTATTGATGTGAACAGCCAACTCCGATTTGAGGTTGGATGCCTTGTTCTTGTGAATGAGGTTCTTCTTAGCCAATTTATCTAGCATTGCAGTAAGCTTAGGAAGTATTGTAGCTGCCTCTTTCTTATCTGTTAAACTCCTAAACGACTTTATTGCGTTTCTGGCTGTTTTAGCCTGATACTTGTTACGCAATTTCTTCGTCTCAGAATTTCTGATTCTCTTGATCGCTGATTTATGATTTGCCATTTTCTATTCGTTGCTCCCTTGCGGGAAATTTGTTCACTTTTTTGTAGCCCGTAGGGGAATCGAACCCCTGTTTCCAGGATGAAAACCTGGCGTCCTAACCCCTAGACGAACGGGCCGTTGCTAACGTCCTGTTTCGATGAACGGGCTGCAAAGGTAATATTATTTTAATTTGAACCAAAGTTTTTTTGGGTTTGAAAAGAGGGCCCAACGGCCTAAATATCCAACGCATCACTATCGGCCTGAAAACGAAATCCCAAACGCTTACCTGTGGTGATTGACTCATTGAGGTTGGCTGCCCTGATCTCCTCCACTGATACTTGTTTTACATCTTCATAACTGGGCGTAAACAAGTCAAAACCAAGGCTATACAAAATCGCACTGTAAATAATGGAACGCAACGTAGGTTCGTCTATCACAGCATGGCCAAAATCGTTATATAAAAAGCCCAATTGCCTTTTGCCTTCCACGAAAAAATGGTTTTCTCGGTTTACAAATAGCCTACCTATCAAATAGCCAATGTCGTTCAAACGGTTGTATTTGAACGAGTCCGCCAGAAAATTGTACATACTGATCATTCCACAATAGGCATTCTCAGGGGTTTGTTGCACATAAGAGGTTTTCCACATGGTATGATCGCGGTCGAATGTGAATACATTGGTGTGCATCACAAAAACCAGTTTATCACCAGCTACCATAATCTCAGCCTGAAACTCAGAAGTATCGGAGTAGCTTATCTTGATACGTTTATCCACCTTGCCCATCATTCCTTTGTATTCACTTTCGAATTCGGACAACACTTTTTTCACCAATTGAAAAACCTTCACGGAATTATCATATACATCCTGCTTCAACACTGCTTTCTCTGTCAGCAACTCTTTGATCAAGTCTTTGGATTGTTTGAATTCCATAATGCCAAATATATCAATAAGCGCGTGCAAAAATCACCCGCTGGTTAGATGGATTTCCAGACAAGATACATTTACCGGATTCAACTTTTGCATCGATGGGTATACACCTGATGGTAGCTTTGGTTTTGTTTTTTATCGCATTCTCTGTCTCGGGCGTACCATCCCAATGAGCCAGCACAAACCCGCCTTTATTTTCAATTATATCCACAAATTGATCCCAGGTGTCGGCCTTGTTGGTCATGCTATTGCGATAATCCAACGCTTTTGTATAAATATTTGCCTGAATATTTTCAAGCAAATGTGCCACCTTCACTTCGAGATCGGTCAGTTGGTATACAGCCTTTTCTTTAGTGTCCCTTCGAGCCACTTCAGCCGTGCCATTGTCAAGATCGCGGGGACCTATGGCTATCCGTATAGGCACTCCTTTTAGTTCATATTCTGCAAATTTCCATCCTGGTTTGTGTGTATCACGATTATCGAATTTCACCGATATGCCTTGTTTCTCTAACGATGCCTTAACGGCCAGTGCGCGCTCAGCCACGCGTGCTGCTTCGTCTTCGGTTTTATAAATTGGCACTATTACAACCTGTATGGGTGCAAGCGCGGGTGGCAAAACCAGTCCATCATCGTCAGAATGCGCCATCACCAATGCACCCATAAGTCGTGTAGATACACCCCAAGAAGTAGCCCACACGTAGTCAAGTTTGCCTTCTTTGTTGGCAAACTGTACGTCAAATGCTTTGGCAAAATTTTGTCCCAAAAAGTGTGAAGTACCTGCCTGCAATGCTTTGCCATCCTGCATCAATGCCTCAATGCAATACGTATCCAACGCACCTGCAAAACGCTCGTTGGCCGTCTTCACTCCTTTTATCACCGGCATAGCCATAAATTCTTCGGCAAATGTGGCGTAAACATCCAGCATTTTGGTCGTCTCTTCAATAGCTTCTTCTTTGGTGGCATGTGCCGTGTGACCTTCTTGCCATAAAAATTCAGCAGTTCGCAAGAACAACCGAGTACGCATTTCCCATCGAACCACATTTGCCCACTGGTTTACAAGTATTGGCAAATCACGATAAGACTGGATCCAGCCACGGTAGGTATTCCAGATAATTGTTTCGGACGTAGGGCGCACGATCAGCTCTTCTTCCAATTTTGCATCTTCGTCTACCACAATAGCACCAGTCACCGGGTCGTTCTTTAACCGATAGTGTGTAACAATAGCACACTCTTTGGCAAAGCCTTCCACATGATTGGCTTCCTTGCTAAAAAATGATTTTGGAATGAACAAAGGAAAATATGCATTGCTATGCCCGGTGTCTTTAAACATCTTATCGAGTGCGGCCTGCATTTTTTCCCAAATTGCATATCCATATGGTTTAATGACCATGCAACCACGCACAGCAGAGTTCTCTGCCAAATCAGCCTTCATCACCAGGTCTTGATACCACTGTGAGTAGTTCTCAGCCCTTGTTGCAAAATCTTTACCCATTGGTTAACTTTAAATTTGTTGGTATGATATTTGAGATTTAATATAAGGAGGTCAACAAAATTATCAATTTATTTAATTTTAACTTTAAACCTCATCCATGTTCAGGGCTCAAAACAATAGCATCATAAAAACAGGAGGAATTAAAATGAAAACAACACTATCCGCATTTCTTATCGCAGCAGCTGTCATTCTCAGTTCGTGTTCATCGTCTTACAAAACCAGTTCAAACAGGTACGATGATGATGTTTATTACTCATCCAAAAAAGAAATGCCCGAAATAATCACTCCGCAGACGAATCAAAATTCTGCTGCCGGAACTTCGCCACAGGACTATACTACCGGCAACAATGCTTCTTCACAGCGATTCGGTGAAGAAAGCACCAACAATACATCCACCACCACAGATGCCAAAGGCAACACTTATATCACCAATAATTATTACAATGCCGATGACTATTACGACTATGCATACTCTTCAAGAGTGCGCAGGTTTTATCGTTACAACGGTCTTGGATATTACGACAACTATTACACAAACAGTTATTGGTACGATTACAATCCATACAATTACGGTGTAAGTATTTATTTGGGTTATCGTTGGTGGGCACCTGCATATTGCTATTCCAACCCTTTTTATTATGGTTACTCATATCCAGGTTATTACCATCATCACTATTATAGCTATGGTCATCATCATTCTCACCACGGCTATTACGGAGGATATTATAATGGCTACAACCATGGCTATAATCAAGGATACTATGATGGATATTATGGCTATCAGCCCTACTATTACAACAGCTACGATCATACCAGCTATTACTATGGTCCACGCGGAACTACTTCAAGCAATAACGTAAATACGCCTCCTTCACTTGCGCAAAGCTACAGCAATGCAGTGCAGACAGGGCAAATACCGGCCACCGCCAGCCCATCGGGCAATGGTCAGGTTAAACCATTGCAGGCAAACGACAACGCACCTTTAAAACCAATTGTAAAACCTACAGCTACTGATGATGTAGCTCCTTCTACCACTAAGCCGGTAACCAAGCCTGCAGTCCCAGCTAACGAAACACAGCCTCAGGTAAAACCACAGGTGAAGCCTAACGCTACCTCATCTGACAACGAAACGGTGAAGCCTAATACAACACCGGTGACTAAACCTGCAAATATTCAGGTAAAGCCATCGCCAAATGCTCCGGCAACAGACGATGTAAGTCCCTATACGCCTAAACAAAACAATGTGGCTCCACAACAAAACCCACAATTGAATAACAGGCCGCAACCAGGGCAAACTTATCCCTCACAAACCAAGCCCGGCCTTCAGGATAATATGCCACAGCCTCAACAAAACATAAACAATTATCAGCCGGAGACAAAGGACAATGTGCAACCCAACCAAGGAGGTAGCCCTTATACTAGACCTACGCCTAAATCGAACAACGACAACTATTCAGCTCCCGCACCTTCGGTGAAAAGTCCGAGCGAGAACAAGCCGGCTATCAGCAATCCTCGAAACAACACAAAGCCTTCGCGCAGTGAACCTTCACGATCGCAACCTTCAAGTCCACGGTCAGGCAGCAATGACAACAACAACAGCCCGAGCCGCCCTTCACGTTCGAGATAAATTTCAAATTCATATTGTGTAAATTATGATAATGCAACGATTCAAATCTCTTGCAGTGGCTTTCGTTTTGCTCTCAGTCGGACTAATCCCTCTGGCGCAAAAGTCCTACGCTCAAAATGACCAGGATGCACTCCGATACAGCCTCCTGTACCATGGTGGCACCACCCGAAACATGAGCATGGGCGGGGCATTTGGTGCGCTGGGGGGTGATATGTCAACGCTCAGTAACAACCCAGCAGGAATTGCTATATATCGCAAATCTGAATTTTCTTTTACTCCCGGACTGCAAACCAACAAAACAAAATCGAGCTACCTTGGGAGTGAAAATGAGGACTCAAAAGTAAACCTCAACGTGAACAGCCTTGGAGTGGTGCTTTCTTACACGCCACCGGCCAGCAAAGCCGAAGGCATTCTTAAAGGATGGAACTTTGGAATTGCATACAATAAACTCAACAATTACAACAGCAAAACAATTTACGAAGCGAAAAACCCGAAAAACTCTTTGCTGAATTACTATGCTCAACAAGCCTACGGAAACAACCCATCCGAACTCGAAAATTTATTCCCATTCGATGTCAACCTGGCTTATTACGGCTTCTTAATTGACACCAACTACAACATGTTTGGCGACTCCTCCACATACCTAAGCGCCATCCCTGCCGGAGGCGAACTACAAAGACGTACCGTTGAGACTTCAGGCAGAATGGGCGAAATGGCGTTTTCATTTGGAGGAAATTTCGATCACAAACTATATCTGGGTGCCACAGTTGGATTTACTTCACTGGTGTACAACGAAGAAGTGACTTACGAAGAAATTGACGTTGACAACACCATCATTTATGAAGATTCTACTTACGATTTCAAATCGTTTAAGCTCAACCAGGATTTGAACACAGTGGGTTCAGGAATAAATTTCAAATTTGGAGCAATCTACAAACCGGCCGAATGGGTTAGGTTGGGCGCAGCCATACATTCTCCCACTTATTTCTATGAGATGCACGATGATTATTCAACCAGTATTCGTTCTGTGTTGCAGGGATATGACGAAACATTCCAATCACCACAGGGCGCTTTTGATTATCAGGTAACCACGCCATTCAGGGCCATGGGTAGCATTGCTTTCATCATCATGGAATACGGACTGGTAAGTATGGATTACGAAATAGTTGATTATTCGATGGCCAAGCTAAACTCTACCAATTATAAATTCCGCAACGAAAACGAAGTGATTAAAAATAAATACACACAAGCGGCAAACCTTCGGTTCGGAACCGAATGGAAATACGGACCCTTATCGGTGCGTGGTGGCTATGCGTTATATGGCAGCCCGTTTGCCAAAGATGTAGCTACTTCTGAAACCGATTTGTCAACTGATATGATATCATTTGGATTGGGCTACAGGCAAGAAGGGTACTTTGTTGATTTGGGATATGCGCAAGCCAAGAGAGGTGAATTTTACAGACCCTACAAATTGCAAGATCAAATTGTTGATGGTGCAACTTATAAGTCTGCAGCAACAAACATTCAACTCACTTTGGGCGCAAGATTTTAATCTGATTTGAGTCAAAATAAAAGCGGGGATTTGAAAATTCAAATCCCCGCTTTTTGTATTATATAATCGTGGTAAAATTATTCAGTAACGCCTGCAATCTCAGAATCAACCAATATACGCCCGCAATGCTCACACACTATTATCTTTCTGCGCTGTTTGATATCAAGCTGTCTCTGCGCTGGTATCTTGTTAAAGCAACCTCCACATGAGTCACGCTGAATGGTTACTACAGCGAGGCCGTTGCGCGCATTGCCACGCAATTTTTGGTATGCAATTATCAATCGATCTTCAATTATCGAAGCCGCTTTTTTTGACTTCTTTATCAACTGATCTTCTTCCTTCTCTGTTTCTTCAATGATGCTGTCAAGCTCCGATTTCTTTTCTTTCAACTCTTTCTTTTTGTCCTTTAGTTGAGCTTCAGAATCTTCTATGAAAGAATTCTTACTTGTCAGTTGTGCTGCATATTCCTTGATACGCTTTTCCGCAAGTTGAATCTCCAGGGTCTGAAATTCAATTTCTTTGTTCAAAGACTCGTACTCCCGGTTATTCTTAACATTATTCTGTTGAGCCTGATATTTCTTTATCATTGACTGCGCTTCTTTCATCGCCAACTTCTTCCCTGCAATCTGGTCTTCAATCTGTTTTATCTCCTCATTCTGATTGGCAATCCGTGTATCCAAACCTTCAATTTCATCTTCCAGATCACCTACTTCTATCGGCAATTCGCCACGAACTATGCGTATTCTGTCAATATTGCTATCAAATTGTTGCAATTCAAACAACGCTTTCAATTTTTCTTCAACTGATATATCAGTCTTATCGATAGTAGCTTCTGCTTTTTTAGCCATGATTTAAAGGTAATTAACCGGATTAGTGTTGGTTTCAGCCAAATGGAGTGCAAATTTAGGAAAATTCTTGGTTAATAGGCGGTAAAATATCTCTCCGGTAAATTGCTCGCTTTCATAATGCCCAATATCTGCTATAACTATCTTGTTATCAGCATCAAAGAACTGATGATATTTAAAATCGGAGGTAATAAAAACATCAGCGCCCGATCGAATAGCATCAGGCAAAAGAAACGAACCCGACCCGCCACAAACTGCCACGCGCTCAACTTTCTTGTTCGGCAAGTGGGTGTGCTTCACTACACCGCACTTCATCACTTTTTTTACTCGTTTCAAGAAAGCATTCATCTCCACGGGCTTATTCAACTTACCTACCATACCGGCACCTTCGTTTTGGTTGATGTTGGAGAGCGGTTGCAAGTAGTAGGCAACTTCTTCGTAGGGATGGGTTGCTTTAAGCGCGCCTATAACAGTGGTGGCCTTGTATGCAGGTAGAATCACTTCTATTCTTGTTTCAGCCTCATGGTGCAATTGCCCAACTTTACCCACTTTTGGGCCAGCGCCTTTTTCAGCCAAAAAGGTACCCGTGCCTTCCACATTGAAACTGCATGTGCTGTAATTGCCTACTTGCCCCGCCCCGGCTACAAACAACGCTTGTCTTATTTTTTCCGCTTGAGCAACAGGGACAAAAGTAACCAGTTTATTCAGGCTTCCCACCATTGGCCGCAATACATTCGCATTAACGATACCAAGTCTATTGCATATCTCAGCATTCACACCTGCCGCCACGTTATCCAGATTGGTGTGGCAGGCATATATGGCTATCTTTTTGCGAATAGCTTTTATAATGGTGCGTTCCACGTAATTGGCTCCGGTAAGCCTTTTTATACCGGTAAAGAGTATTGGGTGATGGGCAATAATCATGTTGCACTTCTTGGCTACGGCCTCCTTTAGCACTTCTTCGGTACAATCAAGACAAATGAGAATACCGCTCACGCGCATACCTACATCACCAGTAAGCAATCCTGCATTATCATAGCTTTCCTGCAAAGCAGGCGGTGCTAAATGTTCGATCACTTTTACAATCCTGGCCACAGTCATAGTCTCTTCATTCTTCATCTCAATCAATATTTACGGTTCTCAATGTTAAGAAAATCATATGATGTATTACATATCTTTGCCGACCTATGTCGCCAATCCTCAGCATATTGTTATTTCCATTCACGCTTATCTACCAACTTGTGGTGATGGTAAGGAATTGGATGTATAACAAAAATTATCTCAAAGTTAATGAGTTCGACATACCAATAATTAGCATTGGCAACCTCACAGTGGGTGGAACCGGCAAAACACCCCATGCTGAATATATTATCAGGTTGCTCCGAAAAAGAAAAATAGCCACGTTGAGCAGAGGCTATGGGCGTACCAGCAAAGGTTTTCTGATTGCAGATTCACAAAGCACTGTATCGACAATTGGTGATGAGCCAAGTCAGATTCATGGCAAGTTTGGAGATGTATTGGTGGCAGTGTGCGAGCAGCGCGTGGAAGGCATCCAAAAAATAATGTCGTTAAATCCTGAAACGCAGGTCATCATATTGGATGATGCCTTTCAACATAGGGCAGTGAAAGCCGGTTTGTCATTGTTGTTGATGAACTACAATGATTTGTTCGACACTAATTTTTTATTGCCATCAGGCACACTGCGTGAACCCATGTCGTCAGCTAAGCGTGCTGATGTAATTGTAGTAACCAAAACACCTTCAATATTTTCGCCCATGGAAATGCGCAGGGTCGAAGAGCGAATGCGCGCTGAGGAACACCAAAAGGTGTTTTACTCCACCATCGATTATGGCGAGTTTGTGCCGCTATATAAACAAGGACAACGAATGCCTTTCAGTAAAGAATTTTATTTTGAAAGAGGATATACTTTCGTACTGCTCACAGGCATTGCTAACACAAGCCCATTAAGAGTTTACATAGAGGAGAAAGGTTGCAAAGTGGTTCATGCAAAGCATCCGGATCATCACAGATTTAATACCTCTGATATACAAAAACTAAAGACTATATTTAATAATATTGTAAGCCAGAATAAGATCATTGTAACCACCGAAAAAGATGCAACGCGGTTGATGGCTTCTGAATTAAGGGACTTATTGAGTGATATGCCGGTATATTATTTACCCATTACCATAAGGTTTCATGGAGTTGGAGCCACAGAATTTGATAAACTCATAAAACAATATGCTGAAGCAGATAAAAGAAACAGTTGATTTTTTAGCTCCAAAAATTAATCAGAAACCGGAGGTGGGCATAGTACTGGGCTCAGGGCTTGGAGGGCTGGTGAACGAAATTGAAATCGAACATGAATTTCATTACAGCGATATACCTCATTTTCCTGTGTCGACTGTAGAAGGACATAGCGGCAAATTGATATTTGGAAAATTGGCCGGCAAAAATGTAGTAACCATGCAGGGCCGCTTTCATTATTATGAAGGATATACTTTGCAACAGGTTACCTATCCAATAAGGATTATGCAACAACTAGGTATAAAAAATCTTACCTTGTCTAATGCAAGCGGGGGTGTAAATCCAACCTATCAAATCGGTGACTTAATGATACTCGATGATCACATAAATTTATTACCTGCCAATCCACTTACCGGTTTGAACCTCAACGATTTTGGCCCACGCTTTCCTGACATGAGCGAACCTTATGACAAAAAGTTGATTGACATCGCCTCGCAAGTTGCTAAGAAGAATTCATTCCGCTGCCATGTAGGGGTGTATGCCGCTGTATCAGGACCTTGCTTTGAAACGAGAGCCGAGTATAAATACATCCGGACAATTGGTGCCGACACTGTGGGCATGTCAACAGTGCCTGAAGTTATAGTAGCCAGACACATGAGCATACCGTGCTTCGCCATGTCCATTATTACGGACCTGGGAGGTATGGAAGAAGTGCAAACTGTTAGCCACGAAGAAGTGTTGCAAGTAGCCAATGAAGCTGAAGGCAGAATGACAACTATATTTAAAGAAGTGATTTCAAAAATGTAATACCGCACCCAATGAAAAAATATTTACTCGCTACCGCTTTTATTTGCTCACTAGCCTTCAATAATGCCTTTGCGCAAACACCCCAAGTGTTGCAATTAAAATCTAACTGGGACGATAACAGTTTGCCATTTTATGTTTTTGGTCAATACAATGACTGCTGGGGTTATGCAGTCAACGGAAGAGAATACGCCATACTTGGAGCCATCCATGGGACATTTTTTTTCGATGTAACTAATCCGGTATCGCCAGTGGTGGTGAGCTATCAACCTGGCAAAGACACTCTCGGTATACATCGCGATTACAAAACCTATTCTCATTATGCGTATGCCGTGTGCGATGAAGGAAATTCTTCGTTACAGATTTTCGATTTGCAATATCTTCCCGATTCTGTAGTGAAAGTTTATGACAGCGATCAATATTCACGCAGGTGTCACAATATTTTTATTGAAGGAGAAAATTTATACTTGGCTGCCAACACTACTAACAACGGGCAGTTTCATGCTATGGATGTATTGTCTTTGGCCGACCCTGTGAATCCCACATTCATAAGCACACTATCCAACCCTTCTATTGGGCATGTTCACGATGTTTTTGTTCGCAACGATACCGCCTATTGTTCTGCCGGAAATGATGGATTGTTCATTTACGATTACACCAACCCTGCCGCCCCTGTGCTATTGCAAAGCATTACCACATATCCTGAGCAAGGGTACAACCATAGTGCGTGGGTAACAGATGATGGCAATACTCTTGTATTTGCTGATGAAACCCATGGTTCTGGTTTAAAAATTTATGACATCTCAAACCTGGCTAACCCGATATTAAGGAGTATTTTCCGTTCCAACATGCTTAATGTGCAGCCACCCAATAGCCCACAAGGCAGCATTCCACACAACCCGTTTATAAGAGGAAACAACGTGGTGATATCCTACTACCATGATGGCATCCAGGTGTTTGATATTTCCAACACCACTGCTCCAATGAAAGTAGCCTATTACGACACCTACCCCTCTAACACCGATTACAACGGGTATGCCGGCTGCTGGGGAGTCTATCCTTATCTTCCTTCAGGAATGATCATTGGCTCTGATATCGAAAATGGCTTGTTCATATTAGACGGAAGCGGAATTTTATTGGGCACTTCAAACCCGCTATCTCAAAATACATTCAATGTTTACCCCAACCCCGCACGCGATTACATAAACATAACGCTACCTGATCAAGACACATTTGAAATGATGCTTTTAGATATGACAGGAAAGAAAGTGTGGCACATGCAATCAAATGCAGCAGAACGCCAAAAGTCTGTGCGCATAGACTTGGGTAAATTGGCGGCAGGGACGTATGTCTTGAAGGCTATATCAACAGATAAGCATTACTCACAAAAAATTTCAATGTTACCTCGGTAATTATACACGGAGAGTTTTAGCAGGTAATTTCCAATCATTGTAAGCAACGTTTAGTTTGTTTACCAATGAATTGGTGCCATTTACCAAAATGTTCATAATTATTGAACTTCACATTTGTCGACCCCTTAATTTCGTTTTATATTCGTGCACAATTGATTACCAGTATTATTAATCAAATTTTTCCAGCACTACCATCTAAACCAAATGCAACATAAGGGCATACTAATAAAAAGCAAAGAAGAGTTTGCCAAAGTACTATCCAAGATTATTTCACTTCGGGAATCCAAGAAATTTGAAGAAGCCACAGAAATAATCAGCGATGTATTGGAGACCAACTATGGCCTGACCTTATCTGAGCTAAATAAAAAAACTACCGATCAGTTGTTGCGTCTTTTGAATTCGGAAGGTGAATCGGCCAATGAGAAATGGGCCCATGTTGCCGACCTCTTGATTGAAGAGGCCGAAATGAATTCGGAAAACAACAATGAAGATCTCAGCTTTCACCAATATGTGAAAGCTTTCAATTTATTAATAGAGCTGGCACGCAGTGAAAAAACTACTTTCACACTAGGCTATCATGCACGCATCAACGAATTGTTTTCAAAAATAATTATCTACGATCTCCCTTTAGATACTAAATTAAAGCTGTTCTACTACCTCGAATCACAATATAAATTTGCAACTGCAGATGATATTTTGTTTAATATGATAGAGGAAACCAATGGCGACCCGCATATCAGAGAAATAGGAATCGCATTTTTCGAACGATTATTGCGTAAGAGTGAATCGGAACTACTCAAACACAATTATGTTCGCGATGATGCGGAAGAAGGCTTGGCGCGAATCAAAATAAAACCTCAGCAGTACTAGTCGCCCCCAGCACCATTCAATCACTTTACCAAAATACTTTAATTTTATAGCTTCCAGTTACAGACAATCCAATCTGTGAATACTACACTTGTTGCACTCAAACAAAGGATGGATAAATATATACCCACCATTGGGCTCGAAATTCATATTCAGTTAAATTCCCAGTCAAAGGTTTTTGCCTCAGACTCATCTATTTATAATAGCGACCCAAATGTTCATGTGGGCACCGTCACATCTGGAATGCCTGGCACGCTTCCTTCTCTCAACGAAATTGTGATCGAAAAAGCCATTGCCCTAGGCCTTGCCTGCAATTGCACCATAGCTAGTCAAATTAGTTTTGACAGGAAAAACTATTTCTATCAAGACCTCCCAAAAGGTTATCAGATTACGCAAGATAATAATCCTGTGTGCCAGGGTGGGCATATTGAATATCTAACACACGAAGGGTACGTCAAACAAGTATTATTAAACAGAATACACATAGAAGAAGATGCGGGTAAAAGCATCCATGGCATTAGCGAAAATAATACAGGAATTGATTTAAATCGGGCTGGCACAGCGCTGTTGGAAATGGTTACTGAGCCTGTGATAGCAAGTGCTGAAGAAGCATATTTCGTATTGTCAGAAATTCGCAAAATAGTGCGCCATCTGGCCGTGGGTGATGGCAATATGGAGCAAGGAAGCTTGCGGTGCGATGCCAATATATCGGTAAGACCTCATACTCAAAGTGAACTTGGAAGCAGGGTAGAAATCAAAAATCTAAACTCAATAAACTTTGTAAAAAAAGCGTTGGATTATGAAATACTAAGACAAATTGAAATACTTACTTCCGGTGCAAGTGTACTGAAAGAAACCAGAGGCTATGATGAATCAACCAACGAAACCTTCTCTATCCGATATAAGGAAGAAGCTGATGATTACAGGTACTTCTCAGACCCTGACCTTCAGCCCGTTGTGATAACAAAATCCCAAATCGATTCAATACAAAAGATAGTACCTTCGTTACCCGTGCAATTGGCTCAAAAATTTATTAATAAATGGGGTCTAGCTCCCGCGAATGCCATATTTATTGCTGGTGATAAAGAAACTTGTGACTACTTCGAACAAACAATGACCCACACCAACTTTGGCCAAGCTGCTTCCAATTGGATCACCGGCCCGGTGAAATCGTATGTCAATGAGCACAACTGCTCTATGTCTAATTATCCGCTTACCGCAAAAAAATTGGCTGATGTAATAGACCTTGTAGAATCAGATGAGATAAGTTTTCATGTCGCTTCATCGCGCCTAATTCTAGCAATGATGAATAACCCAGAAGCAGACGCAACAGTACTTATCAAATCAATGGCCTTGTCAAACCAAACAGATATTCTGGCGATAGAATCTATCGTTTCTAAAATACTCGATTCCATGCCAGAGAAAGTTGCTGCCTACAAAGCTGGCAAAAAAGGTTTACTAAAACTCTTTGTGGGTAGCGTAATGAAAAACACCAATGGTACGGCCGATCCACAAATCACGACCAACTTAATTAAACAAAAACTAGACTCTTAACTATATCCTCAAAAATGAAAAACATTGTTTCAATTCTCTTCGCAGTTTCAATAATCATGTTCGCTTGCAACACCAATGGTGGCGATACCAAAGGGTTGATTTCCGGCAAAATTAATGGTGCAACTCCAGGAAAGATTTACATGGAAGAGCTCACTACAAATGCTATCAATGTGGTTGACTCTGTTGCGCTAAAACCTGATGGTGCTTTTGCATTCAAACATGAGGTAAAGAGCGCGGGCTTTTATCGTGTGCGCATGGAAAATGACAGTTTTATCACACTCATCGTTGAGCCTGGTGTAGCAATACAAATCACCGCGGATGCCAACGCTCTGGAAGAGTCGCACACAACAGTTGGTTCAACAGCCTCTTCTTCTCTCAAAAAACTAAACACATTTGTTCGCGATTCATATGCGGAAGTAAATCAGCTGGAAACTATTTTCCAAAACGCACGAAATGCAAACGTAGTCAACATCGACTCGGTACAATTAGCCCTGCAAGCCAGATATGAAAAACTGATGGCCCAGCGCGAAGGCTATGTACGCAATGTCATTGATACTGGAAAATCCGCATTGGTGAGCCTTGCCGCTATTTCATACCTGACACCCGATAAAGATTTCGAAAGCTATAGAAAAGTGTCGGAGCAACTGCAATTGGCGCTCCCCAACTCTTCGTACACTGCAGAGTTTAGCGGCAAAGTAAGCCAGATGCAAAAATTGGCGCGCGGCAGCCAAGCACCAGAAATTAACCTTGCCTCCACCGAAGGAAAAAATATTCCGTTGTCATCGTTAAAAGGCAAATATGTCCTAATTGATTTTTGGGCTGCATGGTGTGGCCCATGCCGAAAAGAAAATCCGAATCTTGTAAAACTGTATGCCAAATACAAGGACAAAGGATTTGAAATTTATGGCGTGTCACTTGACAACAATAAAGAGGCATGGCTAAAGGCAATACAAGATGACAAACTCACATGGCTGCATGTGAGTGACCTACAGCGATGGGATTCGCCCGTGGCAAAGCTTTATAATATTGAAGGCATACCCAATTCATACCTAATTGATCCGCAAGGTGTGATTATTGAAAAAGGACTGCGCAGCGAAGCGCTGGATGTTGTGCTTGGCAAATTGCTTCAATAGAGTTAAGGAAATATTTATGCGAACTATTTCAAAACAATGCTGGGCAACAATCATAGGCTGCCTGATGGCTCCATTTATTTCTATGGGTCAATCAGATGCATACTTTCAACAACAGGTAGATTACAAAATAGAAGTATCGCTTGATGATGTCAGCCACATTCTAAATGGTCGCATTGAAATAGATTACAAAAATAATTCTACCCACAGTCTGAATGTTATCTACATGCATCTTTGGCCCAATGCTTACAAAGATAACAGCACAGCGTTGGTGACTCAAATGTTAAATAACGGAGACTCTAAGTTATTCTTTGCTAAAGAAATAGAACGTGGGTTTATCGATTCCTTGGCTTTTACTGTTGATGGAAAATCTGCAGCCCTAGCATACGATCTTCAAAATATTGACATAGGCATCCTCACCCTTCCTTCAAAATTAGCACCCGGCCAAACTATCAAAATTGCTTCGCCATTTCGTGTAAAAATTCCGGCTTCTCGTTTTTCCCGATTGGGTCACAATGGCCAGTCATATATGATTACACAATGGTATCCCAAGCCCGCAGTGTTTGACACAGACGGATGGCACTCAATGCCCTACCTGGATCAGGGGGAGTTTTACTCAGAATTTGGCAAGTTCGATGTCTCAATCACACTGCCATCTAATTATGTGATAGCAGCCACCGGAGATCTTATAGAAAATTTGTTTGAAACAAATTTCAAAGAAGAAATAATAAGGAAAACAACTGCCCGCGAAACTTTCGACACCGACATGTCCTACCCTGCTTCTTCTAAGCAAACTAAAACTGTTCAATTTACTCAAAGCAATGTGCACGACTTTGCATGGTTTGCGGATAAACGTTTTCACATACTCAAAGGAGAAGCAACTTTGTCGGAATCCGGCAAAAAGGTAGCCACGTTTGTATATTTTTTGAACAAAGGATCTGAATACTGGAGCAAGAGTATCGAATACATGAATGATGCAGTAACGTATTATTCAAAATGGATTGGCGATTACCCATATGCACACGCATCGGCTGTGCAAGGGGAAATATCTGCCGGAGGCGGAATGGAATACCCTAACATCACGGTGATAGGCCCGATGAGTTCCGACTATGCATTGGAAACAGTGCTGGTGCATGAGGTGGGGCACAATTGGTTTTATGGCATACTCGGCAGCAATGAGCGCAATCATCCCTGGTTAGACGAAGGAATAAATTCGTTTTACGAAAACCGTTACATGTACTCCAAATACCCGGATGGAAAACAGGCTATCGAAGGACTTTTGGGAATTGCAGGACCACTAGGATTGAGGGACCTTAAGCACAAAGATATTGCAGACCTGGCTTATTTGTTGAGTGCGCGCACTGGTAAAGATCAACCAATTGAAGAAAAATCAAACTTGTTGTCGCAAATCAACTACGGTACAATAACCTATTCAAAAACTGCACTGGTATTCGATTATCTCAAATCGTATCTCGGAGATGAAGTGTTTGACAAATGCATGCAAAGTTATTTTACACAATGGCAATATAAACATCCCTCCCCGCATTCATTGCAAACAGTTTTCACTGAATGCTGCAACAAAGATTTATCATGGTTTTTTAATGATCTGGTGAATAGCACCCAAAGAATAGATTACAAATTGAAGCGAGTTCAAAATGATGAGTCAGGCAAATTACTGGTCACCATCAAAAACAAATCCAAAGTCGAATCGCCCTTTACCTTATCAGGTCTAAATGGTAATGGGTCTTGGGTTTCAATCTGGAACGAAGGCTTTAGTGGTACTAAAAAAATATATTTGACAGAGGGGACTTACGATTATTTGATGATTGACCGTGAAAAAGTAATGCCCGAAATAAACCGCCAGAATAATTTCTACCGAACCACAGGTATATTAAACAAAGTTGAGCCTTTGCAAATTCGCATTATGGGATCCGTTGAAAATCCATCTAAAAGTCAATTGTTTTGGTTTCCATTGCTCGGCTGGAATGGCAATGATCGGTTTATGCCTGGCGTGGCTTTGTACAACAGTTTGGTTCCGCAAAAAAAGTTCAGATACATTCTGGCACCCATGTATGGGACTTTATCAAACAAACCTGTAGGCATGGGTTCGGTAGAGTATACTGTATTCAGCAACTCCAACTCTGTCAGAACGGTGACTCCAGGTGTTACATTCAATAGCTTCACTTATCAATCACAGCCTTTCGATCTTGTATATCAAAAAATAATGCCTCGAGTAAAAATTGATTTTAGACCGGAAAATGCGCAAAAACCTGTGCGCACTTCATTAACATTACGCTCAGTTATTTTGGACAAAGAAGTTGCAGAATACGATCGAGAATCCAAAAAATTTGTCAAAGTAACACAACAAACGATCACGAATATAGCACAGTATTCATATGGTAAGTCAGTGAGATTTAACCCTTACAAAATTTCAGCAAAAATTGAACAAGGAGATAAGTATGCCAAAGCAAGCATTGAATCAGAATTCACCATGTCGTTTAAAAACAAGGTGCATGGGTTTGATATAAGATTTTTTGGAGGCCTGTTTGTATGGGATGATAACGCAGGGCCTTATCGCTGGCGAATGAGTGGGTGGGATGGCGCTGCTGACTATTTGTTTGACCATGTATATTTAGATCGCAATGCAACTAATGGATTGGGAGCTCAGCAATTTGTGCAGGCCGAGGGCGGGTTCAAAGTACCCACATTTGTAGGCCAGGCTGACAAATGGATCGCAGCTCTCAATCTCAAATTGTCGCTTCCAGGGCCATTGCCAATAAGGTTATATGCAGATGTGGGTACTTACAATGGTGCCAAAGATGCATTTCCCGGATCGCAAGCAGTAATGTATGATGCTGGTGTGATGTTGTCCTCAATTCACAATGTGTTGGAATTGTATGTACCCATTTTCAGATCGAGTGATATTAGGGATGTGCATGAATTGAACAACATTCCATTTGCCGATTTGGTGAGGTTTCAAATCAGAATAGAGGAAATGAATCCATTCAAACTGCTTAGCACAATAACACGTTGATGGCGGAACGCACCAAAATTTATTTTGCAAGTGATTTCCATTTGGGAGTGCCCAATGATGCTGCGAGTAAGGTACGCGAGAAGCAGATTGTGCGGTGGCTGGATAGCATTAAACAAGATGCGGCCGAGTTGTATTTGATGGGTGATGTGTTTGACTTTTGGTTTGAATACAAGACTGTGGTGCCGCGCGGATATGTGCGGCTGCTAGGTAAACTGGCTGAATTGTCTGATGCAGGCATTAAGCTGCATTACTTCACTGGCAATCATGATATGTGGGTATTTGATTATCTGCCTAATGAACTGAATTTGAAATTGTATCGCAAACCTGAGATCAGAGAAATAAATGGAAAGAAATTTTTTCTGGCACATGGCGATGGCCTCGGCCCCGGTGATGAGGGATACAAGTTTATCAAACGCGTATTTACCAATCCTATAAGTCAGTGGTTGTTTGCACGTCTGCATCCTAATTTCGGAATTGGCATGGCACAATTCTGGTCACGTAAAAGCAGAATCTCAACCTCGGGCAGTGATGAAAAATTTCTTGGCGAAGAAAAAGAATGGTTGGTGATGTTTTGTAAAGAGCTGTTACAAAAATATCACTTTGACTTTATGATTTTTGGACACCGTCATTTGCCGCTTGACCTGAAAGTAGGCGAAAATAGCCGGTACATCAACCTCGGTGAATGGGTGAACTACAAATCTTATGCTGTGTTTGACGGCTCCAATCTGGAGTTAAAATACTTCGTTTAACTGGTCAACTTTTGGCAAGCTTTTCGAGTAAGTCGGCAAGCCGCGAGGAATATCCCATTTCATTATCATACCAACCTACTGTCTTCACCATATTACCAATGGTGGAAGTTAGGAGAGAATCAAACGTGCAGGAATGTGTGTTGCCGATGATGTCCACTGAAACGATTGGCTCATCAGTGTACTCAAGTATTCCCTTCATGGGGCCGTCTGCCGCCTTCTTGAATGCAGCGTTTATGGAATCTGCATCTGCAGGTTTTTCTACTACACACGTAAGGTCGGTCACCGACCCATCCAGTACCGGTACGCGAATGCCCGCCCCACCTAGCTTTCCGTCAAGGTCAGGAAATATTTCCGTGATGGCTTTAGCAGCACCCGTAGTGGTAGGAATTATCGAATTTGCAGCTGCGCGCGCCCTGCGCAAATCCTTATGTGGGGCATCATGCAAATTTTGATCGCCCGTATATGCATGCACCGTAGTGATATAGCCACTCACAATCCCCCAATTTTCGTGCAGGATTTTTATCATCGGGGCTATATTATTGGTAGTGCATGACGCATTTGAAATGATCTGCTCCTTACCCGTCAACACGTGATCATTCACGCCCATCACCACGGAGGTGATATTTGTTTTATCGCCTTTGGCGGGTGCAGATATAAGCACCTTACGCGCGCCTGCCACTAAATGCAGCCTAGCTCCCTCTTCTGTTACAAACTTGCCCGTGCTTTCAAGCACTACATCCACTCCGAGAGATTTCCAAGGCAATGCGGAAGGGTCTTTTTCACCATAGATGGCTATGGGCTTTCCATTAATAATGAGTTGTTTGTCATTGTGTTCAATAGTACCTGCAAACTTGCGATGTACCGAATCGTACTTAAACAAATGACTGAGAGTCGCTGCGTTGGTTAGGTCATTGATAGCCACAACTTCGAGATTCTTATTATTCAATAATGCACGCATTGTAACACGTCCAATTCTACCAAAACCGTTTATAGCTATTCTCATCATATATCAAATTGAAAGTGTTGAATGACATTAAAAAAAACACTAAATCAAGTGTCGTTCTGCGTGGTATGAAGATCGAACAAGAGGCCCGCTTTCAACATAACGAAATCCTTTATCAAGGCCTGTTTGCTTTAACTCTGCAAACTTTTCCGGAGTGATAAATTCAAAAACAGGCAAATGTTTTTTAGTTGGTTGCAAATACTGCCCCAGCGTCAGAATATCAACACCCGATTTCAACAAATCATCCATCGACTCATGAATCTCCTCAGTAGTCTCGCCCAATCCAAGCATGATACCCGATTTTGTGCGTAAGCCCGCACTCTTTATCCTCTTCAGTACCTCTAAACTTCTATCGTACTTGGCTTGTATCCTCACCTGTTTTGTAAGTCTCCTCACTGTTTCAAGATTATGAGAAATCACTTCCGGAGCTTCATCGATTACTCTTTGTAAATTCTCCCACTTGCCTTGAAAGTCGGGAATCAGTGTTTCCATTGTGGTTTCGGGGCTCATCTCGCGCACTTTGCGAATGGTTTCAACCCAAATTCCCGATCCGCCATCTTTCAAATCATCACGATCAACAGATGTAATCACACAATGCTTTACTTTCATCAGCTTCACGGACTTGGCCACACGCAATGGCTCAAACGGGTCTGCCACTTCGGGCCTACCTGTAGCCACCGCACAAAACCCACATGATCTCGTGCATACGTTCCCAAGTATCATAAATGTTGCAGTGCCTGCGCCCCAGCATTCGCCCATGTTTGGACAATTACCGCTTTCGCATATCGTATGTAATTTATGTTCATCAACTAGACCACGAACCTTGGCATACTCTTCACCAATAGGCAATTTTACCCTGAGCCACGAAGGCTTGCTTACTTTTCGCTCTTGCATGGTCGTATCAACACCACTTTCAACTTTGATTGCTTCTGACATGAAAATTTTAAGGAATTATTTCTGCTTGCTTACCACTTCTTTCCAAACAGCAAATTGATATAAAATGTAAAATATAACTGATCGTTCTCAATCAACGCCATCACCGGTACTTTATCTGTGTATGCATCCACAGCAATGCCTGCTTCCAGCGCTTTAATTACTTCGTATTCTCCGCCATACTCAAAACCTACACCCAATTTAGCTGTGAGGCCGGGATGCAACGCCAACTCATCAAGCCCCACAGTAAATGGAGAACGACCATAAATATTGTCGGTGAAGTGCTTGAACGGATCATATTTCTCGGTGGTGGTACTAAATTCAAATGGTTGCGATGTGGGGTGCAAAATTTCAAGATAAATAGGTTTTGTAAATCCAACTACAGCACCTGCAGCATAATGCAAACTCACTTCTATACCACTCTTTTCGGCTTTGTCGTAAAGCGTGTTTCTGAAACCATAATTCATCCGTAGCACCGTGAGTGTATTGCTTTTGCCGTATATATATGACCGTGCATTTTCAAAATAGGGATTCACCGTACGAATTTCTTTGGGGTGTTTCATTCCAACCAATTCCACTTCAAAAAGTCGCTTTCGATTTACAGTGACTTGATAGCCTCTGCGCAAATCCAATCCCCATCCTTGAGAGTGTGCGGTGGCACCACCGCTAATCTCATTTCTCATTAACACTGGTTTTTCCTCTTCGTAAAGTTTGTACTTACCTTGCGCGATTGACAAAGCTGGCACGAGTGAACAAAAAACTATGGTGAGTAGAATCCTCATAAACATTACAAATTTACGAAATTAAGTTATTTGAAGCCACCTATAAAACGATAAATCTTAACTTTGATTATGACAACAATAAAGGCTAATTACACAGGCGAATTACATACCGAAGCCACGCACATAGCTTCAGGTGCGATTATATATACTGATGCGCCAATCGACAATTATGGTAAAGGCAACACCTTTTCTCCTACCGATTTGCTAGCATCATCGCTTGGTAGCTGCATGACCACATTAATGGGCATTACGGCCAATACTCATGGTTTCAAATTTAAAGAAGCGGCCTACGAGGTGACCAAAATCATGGCCGCCAACCCAAGAAGAGTTGCAGAAATAAGGGTGGTGATAAGTATGCAAAACGGTGACTATTCCGAAAAACAAAGACGACTATTGGAAGCAGCTGCAATCAATTGTCCGGTTGCGAAAAGTTTGCATCCGGACCTTATACAGCATGTTGATTTTATATATTGATGCTTAGTTGCTCTTCAAATCCGAAGCCGAAATGCTTTCGTGGGAAGAATTAAAAATGCATTCTCCATTTTTTATATGAAGTATCTGAGGTGATTGATGCGTCACTTTTAGTTTGTGAGCAATGTTGTCAGAAAGATGCCTGAAGGAAAGAATGTCAAGAAAATAAGCAGGCATAATGATATTGTGCGACAGATACTCTGTTTCAAAACGCTTCAGGGCCATTCGGCTAATGATGCACCTTGTGCTGTGCTTAAATAAAACAACCCCGCGTTGGGCGGGGTTATTTGAAATATTATATAGCTCCTGCAATGACTTATCGCAGGTTATATTGGTCCATTTCACTATATGTGAGCTGTTTTCTGTGCTTTTTGTTGGTCTATCTTTCCGTAAGCAGGACACTTTTCTTTCACCCTGCAAGAAGATAGTGCAGTTACCAAGGCCACTGCCGCAAATACTGAAATGATTCTTTTCATTTTCCGTTAATTTAAAGTTGGGTTTATTGGTTTAATTTTGTGTAATACGCAACGAATCTAATTAAGTTGTGTTTTCTTTGATAATTTCATCGAACTGCAAAAATAGCTTTTATACCTATGTTTAACAAGTCATGTTTTGAACATTATTATTCATAAAAGCCTGACAAACAATATGTTTATGAATTTATCTGTGTTTAAGTTATTAACAACTGGTTTTATCACCCAAAAATTGAAATAAATAATTCAAACGCTTAGAATTATGAACGAATTTGCTGATTCCACAACAAAAATCGAACCCATTATTGAATCTTCGTGGAAAAACCAGTTAATGGAAGATTTTGAAGCTCCTTATTTTCTTGCGCTCAAATCTTTTTTAACTAACGAAAAAAAAGAAGGACATGTTATATTTCCTCCTGGAAATGAAATATTCGCAGCATTCAATTACACTCCGTTTGACCAAACCAAAGTGGTGATACTTGGACAAGACCCCTATCATGGAGCAGGGCAAGCACATGGCCTCAGTTTTTCTGTTGGCAATGGTATCCCTACGCCACCTTCGTTGGCTAATATTTATAAAGAACTCAAAAATGACCTGGACATGGCTATTCCAACTCATGGCAACCTTACCAATTGGGCGCAACAGGGTGTGCTTTTACTCAACTCTACACTCACTGTACGCAAAAGCCAGCCTGGGTCGCACCAGGGAAAAGGTTGGGAAACATTTACTGATAAAGTGATTTCAATTCTATCTAACCATAAAGAGCACCTTGTTTTTCTGCTTTGGGGTAAATATGCCCAAGCCAAACAGTCACTCATTGACAATCAAAAACACCTGATACTCACAGCTCCGCACCCTTCCCCATTTTCTGCCTACACCGGATTTTTCCATTGCAAACATTTTTCGCGTACCAACCACTATCTGCAATCTCACGGCATAAAAGCAGTCGACTGGACTCTATGAAACGGCTTCTTCTTTATAGCTTTTTGTTTTGCGCATGGTGTTACCCATCATTGGGCCAATATAATATACACTTACACCAAAGCCAGCGCAATGGCAACAATGAATATGTAAATGCAATCAAGGACTTAAAACTCAAATCTGATTTCAAGAATAAATTTGAACAATCTAAATATATCAGCCGATTGATAATTGAGTGCGTTGGCTTGGGATATCTTGAAGCGAACATTGACAGCATATGGAATACCGATTCACTCAACACACATGTAGAGTTGTTTATAGGTAATAAATATAAGTGGGTGCAGTTGCTAAAAGGCAATGCAGATCCTGATATAATATCGGAATCGGGGCTGAAAGAAAAAAACTTCGCTGACCGTCCGATTTCTCCACATGCAATTTCAAGTTCCTTCGATCGCGCACTCAGGTATGCCGAAAACAATGGTTATCCATTTGCAGAACTTTTTCTTGATAGTATCGAAATTGAAAATTATGGTGTTAGTGCAGCCATCAATTATTCGCCAGGAACCCGCATCACAATAGATAGCATTGTGATAAATGGTGATGCTAAAATATCCGACAACTATATCCTCAATTATATTGGTGTCAGGAAAGGTACTATCTACAACGAGTCAAAAATTTCACAGATCAGCCGGCATCTTTCGGATCTGCAGTTTGTGGAAGAAACAAGACCAGCTCAAGTGTTTTTTGAAGCTGACCGTGCTGCGGTTTTTGTATATCTAAAGAGCAGGAGTGCAAGCCAATTTGATGGGATTATTGGGTTATTGACGGATCAGGTAACTTCCAAAGTGAAGCTAACGGGTGATGTGAGGTTGAACTTGCAAAATGCATTTGCAGTAGGCGAACACATTGATGTGAACTGGAAGAGTTCCGGCAGTAACACTCAAGATTTAAAAGCCAGATTTTTGTATCCGTATTTTTTATCCACTCCTTTGGGTGCTGATATGGCTTTTAATTTATATAAGAAAGACACCACTTACCTAGACTTAATCACCAACTTTGGATTCCGATACCTGTTGCAAGGTGGCAATTATTACAAGGCGTTTGTTAAAACATCGAGCTCCACGTTGCTATCTACAAGCGGATTGCAAAACATTAATACACTCCCTGAGTATGCAGACATTAAAACTACGCTTTATGGCATAGGGGCAAAAGCCACAAAACTTGACTACAGACTCAATCCGCGCAAGGGATTTGTAGTAGAAGCATCCACGTCAGTTGGTAATAAGAAAATCAGCAAGAATTCTGCGCTCAATGATGCATTATATACAGGAGTGGTTTTGCGCTCGGTACAATGGAGAGGAGATATAGAAGCATCGTATTATTTTCCTCTTTCCGTGCGCAGTGTATTCGCCTCCAATTTTTATGGAGGGTATGTGACCGGAAAAGAACTTTTCTCAAATGAAATGTTCAGGTTGGGCGGATTGCGATCATTGCGTGGTTTTGATGAAGAATCAATTCTGGCATCGGTGTTCGAGATTTTGAATGTGGAGTACCGCTATATATTGGAGAAAAACTCTTATTTGTTTGTGTTTGCTAATGGAGCTTATTATGAAAGAAGAGGCAAAACTAACTTTGTGCATGATACACCAGTGGGAATGGGCGCAGGGATTGCCTTTGATTCCAAATTGGGGATTTTTAATCTAAGTTATGGCGTGGGTAAGCAATTCGACAACCCAATTGATTTCAAGGCAGCTAAAATCCACTTTGGAATCGTAAACTTGTTCTAGGTTATAAAGATCAAATTCAGGATTAATTGATGTAACTTTAAAAAATGACAGTACGGAATATTGGAGACAAATCGCTGTGGTTGCGTCCGTTGGGGCTTTTGATTGTGTGGATGGCTTTACCATTGCATGCACTTTCACAAAACTTTTTACCCAATGCTGATTTTGAGATTTACTCTCAATGTCCCGATAATCTTGGACAAGCTGACAGGTGCATATCGTGGTTTAATGTAGTACACTCAGTTGACTATGTAAACTGCACCTTTGACATCACCATATTTTACGCAAGCAACACCGGTGCACATACTGGAAACGGCTATATGACACTGGCCACTTATGGCAACCCGCCAGGGTCGGCCGAGGCGCTGGGGTGCCAGTTATTGAGCCCTTTACAAATCGGGAACTTTTACGAATTTATCATTCACACGAAACGCCCCATTTCAGCACCAGCCAACGCCATTTGCGGTGGCATGTGTTTGTATGGTTTTACCTCAAATCCAATCGCGCTTGGCTCTCACTTTGATGTATGTACTTCTAACTTGGCTGGCGCAACTTTCCTCGGTTGCACGCCCAATGTAACCGACACAAGCTGGCAAACCATGTCCTTTGTTTTCAATGCAACCGATGCCTTCACCTACATTGTAATAAGCCCTGAGTGTGCTCCGCTTTGCTACCAAGCAACGTTTATTGACAGTGTGAGCATACACTCCACTCCAAGTACGGCAATATTTCAACCGCAGCAGGATGTATCTATTATGCTATATCCAAATCCTGCAAAGGATATTCTTAATGTGCAGTTGGCCAACAATATCAAGACTGAGGAGTTAACTTATTTCATCTCTGATTTATATGGAAGACAAGTATTTGAAGGACTGGTCGATAACACTTCTTCACGCATCAATATCTCATCATTAGCGGCAGGAATGTATGTGTATTCTTACGGTAACAAAGTTGGCTTAAAACCAGGCAAGATAATGTTCACTAAATTTTAAAAAACAATTCTATTTCCATGAATATGTGGTTGTATTTAATAATCGGAATCTCAGCAGGGGTGATCTTGATGTGGTTACTCATGCGCAACAAAATTTCGGACCTGGAAAAAGGACACATCAACGCAATCAGCGGCACTAATGCTCAAAATGCAGCGCTACTTCAAAAAACTACTGATCAATTGAATGAAATTGAGCGTCTGCGCAAGGAGTATAATGAACGCACCAACGCAAACTCTACGCTGAATGCTGAACTGAGCACATGGAAGGCAAACTATGAAAACATGGCACAAAAACTAATTGTTCAGAAGCAAGAAGTTGAACAACTACAAACACATTTTTCGAAGGAATTTGAGTTGCTTGCTAACAAAATATTTGAGGAAAAAAGCAAAAATTTTACCGAACAAAATAAAGTAAATATTGAAGGAACCTTGAAGCCTTTGCGCGAAAAAATAAATGAGTTCCAAACTAAAATTGAATCATCGCATAAAGAAAACCAAACCAGCAACGCAGCATTAAACGAACAAATAAGAAATCTAAAGGATCTAAACCTCCAGATGACCAAGGAAGCCACAAACCTTACCAAAGCACTGAAAGGTGAAATGAAATCGCAAGGTAACTGGGGGGAGGTGATACTTGAAAAAGTGCTTGAGTACAGTGGCCTTGTAAAAGACGTAGAATATAAAACACAGGATAGCACAACAGATGAGGATGGGCGCAGATTGCAGCCTGATGTGGTGGTCTTATTACCTGACGAAAAACATGTCATTATAGATTCAAAAGTTGCCTTGGTCGCATATGAAAAAAGTGTTTCGGCCGAAGACGAACAAGAGCGTGATAAATATTTGAAACAACATATTTTGGCATTTCGCAACCATATAAAATCCTTGAGTGAAAAGAATTACCAGCATCTTGGTGCCTACACCACTCCAGACTTCGTACTGATGTTTGTTCCTATCGAAGCGTCTTTTGGAGCAGCACTTCAAGGCGATTCTGATCTGTTCAATTATGCATGGGATCGCAAAATTGTAATTGTTAGCCCTAGTACTCTGTTGGCTACGCTACGCACCATTGCATCGGTTTGGAAGCAAGAAAAACAAACCCGTAACGCACAAGAAATTGCAGAGCAGGGAGGCAAACTCTATGACAAGTTTGTCGCCTTCGTGGAAGACCTCAATAAATTGGGTGACAGATTGAGACAGGCTCAGGCCAGCTATGATGATTCGATGAAAAAATTATCTGATGGAAGTGGTAATCTTGTACGCAGAGCCGAAAAAATAAGAGAGCTTGGGGCAAAAACATCTAAGACATTGCCCGAAAATTTATTTTTGCAAGATTAATATGCTGAAAATGATCGGTCGACCTCTTCTACCGCGATTGTGGATAGGCTTGTGGGTGAGTGCAAGCCTTTTTACTAGTTGTGGTGGTGGGCAAAAAATTAGTTCTCAAAATATATCTTCAATTTATAAACTTTCGAGTAAAACATTGAATCCGCAATATGTGGCACTGCATGTGGGTGACGACAGCACCAGGATCACATATAGAATTCTGAAAACGGACCTGTTGATAGTGAAAGACGAACATGAAATTGAACAAATCCAAATCATGGTTCAAGCTATCTTATACAAGTCGTATGAAACCGCCCACATCATAGACAGCACAACAGTAAAAATAAAACTTACAAATACAGCTTTATTAAATGACCCCTACATCAGTGGCTCTTTGACACTAAAAACTGAATCAAGTACCTATGTGGTGGAATTAAATTTCATGGACATCAACCGGAAGCAAACCGATAAGTCTTTCCTTTGGATTGATAAATCGAGTGTTCATACACAACAAAATTTCATGGTCCTAAACCATCATAGTGGCGAACCAATTTTTGACTATACAATATTACCAAATGAATCATTCAGCGTGCAAAATCAAAGGGCCGGTAATGGGAAGGTAGTAGTCAGATATTACGGCAGACAATTCCCACTGGCTATTCCACCCTTTAGTCTCGATAACCCCAAGCCACTTGACTACAAGGCAGACAGCACTTTCACCATTGAACTCGGAAATGACCAAAGTTTTCAATTCACAAAAAAAGGTATTTATCATTTTCAAAGTGATACAACCGGACGCCAAGGGCTCACGCTTTTTATATTTGACAGTGGATATCCGGAATTGACAGATACCAAACAGTTGCTAGAGCCCCTGCGATACCTGACCACCAGAAGAGAATATGAAGCACTCACTAAAGAACCCGATTCTAAAAAAGCTGTGGATGAATATTGGCTCTCGCTCGCTGGCAATCAAGATCGCGGGCGTGAACTCATTAGGAAATATTATACGCGCGTAGAAGAAGCCAATAAATTATTCACTTCATATCATGAGGGTTGGAAAACTGATCGCGGCCTTATTTACATTATTTTTGGTTCCCCAAATATTGTCTACAAATCATCAACTACTGAAAGCTGGATATATGGAGAGGTTAAAAATGTACTCTCAGTTACTTTTAATTTCACCAAAACGCAAAATCCATTTACCGATAATGATTATTCACTGATTCGCTCCCCCTCATACGAAACTACATGGTACACCGCGGTGGACGTGTGGCGACAAGGACGTGTTTTCAAGGAAGATTAATCAATTTAAAGCACCAAGATTTTAATTTCTTTTATAAAATGACAACCATAAACGATACAGTAGATTACATATTTGGAATGCATCCCGTAACCGAAGCGGTAAGGGCAGGCCGCGAATTGGAAAATATTCTGGTGAACAAGGAAGTGCATCATGAGCAAATGCGAATTTTGAAAGACCTGGCGAAAGAAAACAATATTCCCGTAAAGATTGTTCCAATTGAAAAGCTGAATCGGATTACGAGAAAAAATCATCAGGGAGTAATCGCATTCATTGCGCAAATAACTTATTCCAACATTGAAAACATTATCCCCGGCCTTTACGAAAGTAGCAAGACACCGTTGATACTTATTCTTGACAGGGTTACTGATGTCAGAAACTTTGGAGCAATTGCGCGCACCGCTGAGTGCGCGGGGGCACATGCTATTGTGGTTCCTTCAAAAGGCGGTGCACCTGTGAATGGCGATGCCATGAAGACTTCCGCAGGCGCCTTAAATAACATTCCGGTATGTAAGGTTAAGAGTCTAAAGGAGACTATTGTTTTCTTGAAGCAAAGTGGGGTGCAGGTTGTAGCATGCACGGAAAAAACGCGAGAAAAGTTTTATGATTTAGATCTAACAAGTCCCACCGCACTGATACTTGGCAGCGAGGAAGATGGCGTATCTTCTGACTTGATTGCATTGTGCGACCACAAAGCAGGCATCCCTATGTACAGCCCTATCGGATCATTGAATGTATCGGTAGCATGCGGCATTATAATGTTTGAACTTAATCGTCAACGCGATCTCAATCCTCACTAACTTGATAAATTGCCTCAATTGCCATCATGCTCTTAACGTGGAAGACCGTTACTGTAGCATTTGTGGGCAAGAAGTAAAAGAATCAAAAACATCAGTTCGTGATTTAATTTCACAATTTTTTGGCGACTTATTTACTTTTGACTCTAAGATTTTCAAGAGTTTGAAACCACTGTTGTTCAATCCCGGATTTCTCACAATTGAATACAATGCCGGACGAAGAGCGAGCTACATTCCACCGCTAAGGCTCTATATATTTATCAGTATCATTTACTTTTTCACATTGTCTATGATGAGTAGTGAAGATGATTCGCCAAATATCACATTTACTAAAAAACCTAAAAGTGGTCAGATCATTTTTGGTTCCGAAACTGAATCATTACGAGTGGAATCAATAGAACAGGCGTATCTGGAGGGTACTGAAACCTCACTTCTCGACTCACTTGGGCTTTCGCACACCAAGTTCAACGAACTGTTTATAAAAGCCGGGGTGAAGCAATACATGAAACTGCATGTGAGCAATGCTGGATACATGCAGTATCTGCGCAAGGTGGTTTCTTTTATGATGTTTTTTGTGATGCCTGCGATGGGCGTTTGGCTGCTGCTATTCTACTACCAAAAAAGCAACTGGTACATGGATCACCTTATATTTTCTTTTCATTTCCATTCCTTGTTATTCTTAGTGCTGACATTTGCAGTATTGCTGTCGTCAATATCTGAATGGTTCTATGTAATGGCAGGGTCTTATTTGCTGTGGTATTTTTATAAAAGCCTACGCACCGTATATGACCAAAAAGCCGGCATCACTTTACTCAAGATGACAGGATTGGGTGCAGCAGGATTTTTCGTTCTGGCATTTGCGCTACTGTCTTCTTTTCTAGCATCCTTCTTTTTATTCTAATCACTCCTCCACTACAGCTCCACCTTTGTAAAGTTGCTTGCGGTACTTGAGTGATGGAGATTGGATAAATTCACCCAGTCCTAGCTTGGGCCATATTTCATCTATCCGCTCAATCGTTTTAATATCTGATGCCAAAATGTTTGGCCAATCTCTGTCAAAGCCATCATGTTCTTTGGTTTTGCGGGTTCCATCAAAGCCTACATGAGAAACGCCAGTTGCAGCGTTGACATGTACATGATTGTCACGCTTGGGGTCGACATTGTTGCTGAAGCGCCATACTGCATCAGCCACATCCGAAATATCTATGGTGTGTTCGAGGTAAATGATGGCGGACAATCCATTTAATTCTTCAAGTTCAAACAACTGTTGGTTCAATGTGCGCACATGCCCTCGCTTGTTTTTTTCGATACCCACAAACAAAAGTGAAATCCCCAACTCCAGCAATGCGCTATTCACTTGTTTGATTTCCGGAAACTTTTCCATCAAGGCATTGGCGTTTACTTTTGAAGTCGGTTTTAATTCCGCATGGCCCGCTAATTCCTCCGGCAATTTTCGTGTGGCATCAATTCCCATTTTCCCGCCAAAAGCCATGGTAGAACAGGAATGATCGAGCACATCCATGGGGCCTTGGGTGAAAATAAGATCACTTGCCGGATTGAAATTTTCTGAGACCCACCTCGCCAGAGCCAGGTTGTCGTGTATATCCACATCGCCATCTACTACGATCATCATTTTGGTAAACATCATTTGTCCGGCTCCCCACAACGAGTTCATCACTTTAATAGCTTGGCCCGGATAGTCTTTTTCGATTTTCACAATAACAAGATTATGAAACACGCCTTCTACCGGCAAGTTCATGTCTACTATTTCCGGCACCATGGTCATCTTGATGGGTGCTAAAAAAATTCGTTCGGTAGCCTTACCTATCCACGCATCTTCTTGTGGTGGAATACCCACGATGGTTGCAGGGTAAATTGCTCCTTGCCTGTGCGTGATGGCTGTGATGTGAAATTTGGGATAGTAATCGGCCAGTGAGTAATAGCCGGTGTGATCGCCAAACGGACCTTCCAAAATATACTCATCATTGGGGTCGATGTATCCTTCAATGATAATCTCCGCATCTGCCGGTACCTGCACATCTTGGGTTAAACATTTAACTAGTTCCACTTTTTTCTTTCTTAGGAATCCAGCCAACATATACTCATCTACACCATCGGGCAAGGGCGCGGTAGCCGCATAAGCATAGGCGGGATCGCCACCCAGTGCAACAGCCACAGGCATTTTAATGCCTAGCTTCTTGTACTCATTAAAATGGCGTGCAGAAACTTTGTGGCGGTGCCAGTGCATAGCGGTGAGCGTGGGGCCAAAAGTTTGCATTCTATACAGCCCTACATTTCTGATACCGGTGTTGGGGTCTTTTGTATGGATTATAGGCAATGTGAGAAAAGGCCCTCCATCTTCAGGCCAGCATTTAAGCACAGGCAACAGTTCTACGTTTGGTGGCGTCATTACCACCTGCTGGCATGCGCCTTTGCCGCTAATAACCGAGGGCATCCACGAGCCTAAGGCGCCAAGCGTGGGCAGCATGCGCAGCTTGTCCATGATACCTTCCTTTGGTCCGGTAATTTTCTTTATCAATTCCTCAATTTCATGGCCAATGTCATCAAGGTTCTGAACACCAAGCGCCATGGCCATCCGCTTCTCGGTACCCATTGCATTGATGAGGAGAGGGAATCCGGTGCCGGTATTTTCGAACAACAATGCGGGGCCATATTGTTTGGAAACACGGTCAGTCACTTCCGTTATTTCAAGGACCGGATCTACAAATTCTTTAATCCTTACCAACTCGCCAGCCTGCTCTAATACGTCAATAAAATGCTGAAGATTTTTGTATGCCATATTTCTAATTTGAATTATCAAAGATACTCACAATCCTATAGTTCCCTTATGCCGCGACCGTTGAGGTTTGTGTTATCTTGCATTTAGATACATTTAATTTCGAGATTCTGCACACCATTCCAATGCCGACCAATCAAGACAAAAGCCGAAATGCCACTGTAGTGAGTATGATTGGAAATCTCTTGCTTGCTGTACTCAAGTGGATTACGGGTTACTTTGGTCACTCCTATGCGCTCATCGCAGATGCCATTGAATCTACCAGCGATGTGTTTGCATCATTTCTGGTGATGTTGGGATTGCGTTATGCAAACAAACCGCCAGATAAAAATCATCCATACGGACATGGTCGAATTGAGCCGCTTGTTACATTTCTGGTAGTTGGGTTTTTAATTGCTTCTGCTTTGGTGATTGCGCATCAGAGCATAAGCAACATACAGCACCCGCACGAAAGCCCTGAGCCATATACATTAATTGTGTTGGCGGTTATCATTATACTGAAAGAACTTTTTTACCGGTATGTAAAAAAGAAAAGCAGCGAGACCGGAAGCTTAACTTTGCGCGCAGATGCATGGCACCACCGCAGTGATGCAATCACTTCAGGGGCAGCATTCGTAGGAATATCAATCGCATTGTGGATGGGGCCGGGCTATGAGCAGGCCGATGATTGGGCCGCGCTGGTGGCCGCAGTGATCATTGTGTTCAACAGCTATCGCATATTCAGACCTGCGCTGGGCGAGTTGATGGATGAACATGTGTACGATGAACTGGTTGAAAAAATCAGAACAGTCTCTTTGCAAACAAAGGGTGTGCTTGGCACCGAAAAGTGCTTGATCCGAAAAAATGGCATTTCTTTTTTAGTAGATCTTCATGTAATTGTAGATGGAAGCCTCACCGTGCGCGCGGGTCACGAAACTGCACACAGGCTGAAAGACAAACTAATGGTAACAATACCGACAATAGGAGATGTGCTGGTTCACATTGAACCAGAGGAACTTTAAACACCACCAGCAATTAAAAAGCAAAACCGGCTTATGCCGGTTTTGCTTTTCTGATGCTTTTTAGATTTTGATTAGGTGGTAGCCAAATTCTTGTTAACCATCTGGCGCATATTTTCACTCGTAACCGATCCAGGGCGCTCGATGGGATTTCCGAGTGCACGATCCCACAGCAAAGATGACAATACACCAAGTGCACGGCTCACGCCAAACAACACCGTGTAGAAATCATATTCCACCATTCCATAATGAATCAACAATACTCCTGAGTGTGCGTCCACGTTAGGCCATGGGTTTTTTACCTTACCTGTGGCAGTCAATACTTCTGGTACCACTTCGTACAGCAATTCTACTATTTTGAATGCTTCGTCATCGGGCATATACTCTTTAGCAAATTCATTTTGCGCGATAAACCGTGGATCAGTTTTGCGTAACACAGCATGTCCGTATCCCGGAATTACCTTTCCTTCGGCAAGTGTCTTGTTAATATATTCTTCAATGTCTTTTTTAGTTGGCGTTTTTCCACCATAGGTTTCTTGCAGTTGTTGTATCCAGCGCACCACTTCTTGATTGGCCAAGCCATGCAGCGGGCCCGCAAGGCCGTTCATGCCTGCAGCAAGTGAATAATATGCATCGCTCAAAGCTGATCCAACAAGGTGTGTGGCGTGGGCCGAAACGTTTCCTCCTTCGTGGTCAGCATGAATAGTGAGATACAATCTCATCAATCTTTTGAAATCATAATCATCGAAGCCAAGCATGTGAGCGAAATTTGCGGCCCAATCAAGTTTTGGATCTGGCTCAATGTGAACACCGTTTTTGTAAAGCTTGCGGTATATATATGCCGCCACTCTTGGCAGTCGCGCTATCAGGTTCATCACGTCTTCGTACATCGGGTCCCAATAGTCTTTCTTGCTTATACCTTTGCGGTAGGCTGCTGCAAAACATGATTCGGTTTGCATAGCCATAATACCGATGCTCAGCTGGGTCATGGGATGAGTTGTGCTTGGTAATTTATCGAGCACATCAAAAACGTGCTTAGGCACCTGACTTCTGCGTGCGAGGGCGTTACTCACCATGGCTACGTCTTCCTCCGTAGGCAAATCACCCATCAACATCAAATAGAAAATACCTTCGGGAAGGGGCTCTGCTCCACCAGGAGCTTTAGGTAATTTGTTTCTCAGTTCTGGAATTGAATATCCCCTAAACCGTATTCCTTCTTCAGGATCAAGCTTAGAAGTTTCAGTTACCATACCAATCATGCCTTTCATACCGCTATATACTTGTTCTACGGTATATTGCCCTATCACCTGCTGGCCATGTTCTTTTACAAATTGTTTAAGCTCAGCTGCCATAGGCAGGGCTTTCTTCGCAAATCTATCTTTAAGAGGATCCATCTTCAACTAAAAAAAAAGTAAATATTGATTAAAAAAACGCTTTCATCAGCGCCCTTGCTAAAATATACAACAAGCAGGTCAAATGCAAGAATTCTGCACAATTCCCTACGATTAAACTGAGATGGCGGAATCTGGGGCTACTTGCGCAATCCTGTAAGATGATTTTTTCTTCTTTTTATTATTGTCATCACCTATGTCCAGTTGCTTCATAAGCAGATAAAAACTGACAATAAAAATGCCAATCACCACAATCCAAAGTAGCGTCTCCATCAATTTTTTGGGACGAAATTTCTTCTTTTTCTTCTTGAACTTTATGCGTTTCCTGATGCGGATTTTTTTTCTTCCGGACGAGGATTCAGATTGTTCCTGCTCTGGCACATTGTCATTTTGATCGCCCATGGCTGGTTTGATTTGGATTTACTTTACAAACTTAAAGTTCTTTCCTTCAAAATGAGCATTACTTCCTAACAATTCTTCTATCCGCAATAGTTGATTGTATTTCGCAATCCGATCGGTGCGCGATGCCGATCCTGTTTTTATCTGACCTGTATTAAGCGCTACTGCAAGGTCCGCTATGGTGGTGTCTTCCGTTTCACCCGAGCGGTGACTCATGATAGATGTGTAACCATTGGAGCGAGCTAATTCCACCGCGTTAATTGTTTCAGTCAATGTTCCAATTTGGTTCACTTTCACCAATATGGAATTTGCGGCTCTTTCTTCTATTCCTTTAGCCAGCCGCTGCACGTTGGTTACGAACAAGTCATCGCCTACCAACTGTACTTTGTCGCCAATCTCTGATGTCAACATTTTCCACCCTTCCCAGTCATCTTCATGCAATCCGTCTTCTATACTTAATATAGGATATCGGGAGGTCCAGTCTTTCCAAAAGGCTACCATTTCGACCGATGTCAATGTATCCCCAGTAGATTTTTTTAAATGATACACTTTCTTTTTTGTGTCATAAAATTCCGAAGCTGCAGCATCAAGACCAATGTAAATATCTTCTCCCGGTTTGTAACCAGCTTTTTCAATGGCTTGCAACACTACTTTCAAACCTTCTTCATTTGATTTGAGATTGGGAGCAAATCCGCCTTCATCCCCTACATTTGTGCTATGTTTACTTTTCTTAAGCACCATTTTCAGATGATGGAACACCTCCGTGCCCATTCGAAGAGCATCAGAAAAACTCTCAGCTCCTACAGGCATAATCATGAACTCTTGAAAGTCTATGCTATTGTCAGCATGGCTCCCGCCATTTAGAATGTTCATCAATGGCAGTGGAAGCGTTTTGGCATTCACTCCTCCTACATATCTATACAAATGCTGCCCCGATTCTTGTGCGGCCGCTTTAGCAGCAGCAAGTGAAACACCAAGTATCGCGTTCGCCCCCAGGTTGGCTTTATTCTCAGTTCCATCGAGCTTTATCATCACTTCATCTATCAGTGCTTGCTCATCGACCGGATATCCGCGTAGTTCCTCGTTCAGTGCTTTGTTTACATTCTCAATAGCTCTCAGAACACCTTTCCCCATATAAATATTCTCGTCACCATCACGCATTTCAACCGCTTCATGGGCTCCTGTAGAGGCTCCCGATGGCACCGCGGCTCTACCCAACACTCCGTTCTGGGTATATAAATCAACTTCTATTGTTGGGTTTCCCCGAGAATCAAGAATTTGTCTTGCAGATATATTTGCTATCAAACTCATAATAAATTGGTTCCTTATTAATTAATTTTTCAAACCGAAACTTTGTCCGATTGTATGTGTTTAGTAGCTGATTTTTCAACCATTTTTAGAAACTGATCAAAAAGATAACGCGAGTCATTTGGCCCCGGAGATGATTCAGGATGATACTGAACTGAGAATGCATCGCGGTCAACAACACGTATGCCTTCTACTGAATTGTCGTTTAAGTTCAAATGGGTGATTTCCACATTGCCTGCTTTCTCAACATCTTCTCTTGAAATGGCAAAACCATGGTTCTGGGAGGTAACCTCACAATGCCCGGTTATGATGTTCTTGACAGGGTGATTAATTCCTCTGTGGCCAGTGTGCATTTTATAGGTGCCTATCCCGCAAGCAATGGATAACATCTGATGTCCCAAACAAATTCCAAACAGCGGCAGATTGAGTTTCAGCAATTCTTTAATGGTTTCGGCCACGCCCGGCATAGCGGCCGGATCTCCTGGGCCATTGGAAATAAGCATCCCGTGGGGATTCCAAGCCATAATCTCATCGACCGAGGACGCAGCCGGAAACACTTTTACATAACAATCTCTGTTGCTCAAATTGCGCAAAGAATTTTTCTTCACTCCCAGATCAAGCACAGCCACTTTGTATGTGCTTTCAGGATTGCCGTAATAATATGGAGTTTTACAGGTTACTCGCGAGGCAAGCTCCAGTCCGTCCATGGACGGCACTTCAGCAAGCTTCTTCTTCAACACTTCCACATCCAGTTCGTCCGATGAAATAATTGCATTCATCGCACCCTTGTCACGGATGTGCCGCACTAGGGCGCGTGTGTCCACTTGTGTGATGGCAACAATATTCTGTTCTAAAAAATAATCCATCACCGATTCAGTGGCTGTTTTGCGCGAAAAATTAACATTGAAATTTCGACACACAAGACCTGATATTTTAATACTATCTGATTCTTCCTCGCCATCCTTGATACCATAATTGCCCACATGTACATTGGTGGCCACCATTATTTGCCCATAATAAGACGGATCGGTAAATATTTCCTGGTAGCCGGTCATACCAGTGTTGAAGCATATCTCCCCGGTGGTGGTACCTATTTTGCCTGCTGACTTACCATGAAAAACGGTTCCGTCTTCAAGCAGGAGTATGGCAGGCGATTTTGCAAAATATTTCATGAGATGAAATTTAGGAATTTAAAATAATAAAAAAGGATAAAGCCTAAATGCCTTATCCTTTTAAATGTTTTTCAAAAAAAGAAAATTATTCTACTCGCCATCATCAGCTTTCTTCTTCTTTGGCTTTGCAGCTTTGTCCTCAGATTTTGGCTTTGTTTCTTTCTTTTCGGTTTTGGCGGCAGTCTTCTTGGCAGCAGTTTTCTTAGCAGCTTTCGGTGCTGCTTCTTCTACTGCATCGTCTGTCCCTTCTTCGGCAGTGGTTTCAGTTTTTGCTTTTGCAGTTTTCTTACCACCTCTTCTACGCGTAGTTTTCGCTGTCTTCGGTGTTGAAGTCTCGCTTAACATGTTCTCATTGTAATCTACCAACTCGATAAAGCACATGCTTGCATTGTCACCCAGGCGATTGCCAGTCTTCAGAATGCGTGTATATCCACCTGGTCTCTCCGCAATTTTTAATGATATATCACGAAACAATATCGTGACTGCTTCTTTGTTTTGCAGATAACTGAACACCACTCTTCTTGAGTGTGTAGTGTCACTTTTAGATCGGGTTAGCAAAGGCTCCACATATTTCCTTAGCTCCTTGGCTTTGGCTACAGTTGTGTTGATACGCTTATGAAGAATAAGCGATGCGGCCATATTCGAAAGCATTGCCTGACGGTGAGCGCTTTTCCTGCCTAAATGATTGAATTTCTTTCCGTGTCTCATTGTTATATTACTCTATTATCATCGTTACCCTGTTTTCGATTGGTTACGACTACTCTTTATCCAGTTTATATTTTGATAAGTTCATGCCAAAAGTCATTCCCTTTGCTTTCACTAACTCATCAAGTTCCGTTAGTGACTTTTTTCCAAAGTTTCTAAATTTCAACAAATCACTCTTGTTATAAGAAACCAGGTCGCCCAAAGTTTCCACATCAGCTGCTTTGAGGCAGTTAAGCGCTCTTACAGACAGATCCATATCTACCAATTTGGTTTTCAACAACTGACGGATATGCAGTGATGACTCATCAAATTCTTCAACTGGCTCTTTTGATTTAGATTCAATTGTGATTTTCTCGTCAGAGAACAACATAAAGTGATGAATGAGAATCTCAGCCGCTTCGCGCAATGCATCTTTGGGATGGATGGAACCGTCCGTTGTAATTTCGAGCACCAGTTTTTCGTAGTCAGTCTTTTGCTCCACACGATAATTTTCAATTGTGTGTTTCACATTTCTGATGGGTGTGAAGATGGCATCAATTGGAATAAGTCCAATAGGTGCATTAGCTGGCTTGTTTTCTTCGGCCGGCACATATCCACGACCTTTATCAATGGTGATTTCGATTTGCATCTTTACACCTTTCTCCATGTGGCAAATCACCAAATCAGGATTCAATACCTGGAATGCGGTGGTGTGCTTGGCAATATCACCGGCAGTAAATGTGGTTTGGTTACTTACTGAAACAACCACTTTCTCAGTATCGGTTGACTCAATTTGCTGCTTGAAACGAACTTGCTTCAGGTTGAGTATTATTTCCGTAACGTCTTCCCTTACACCATCAATGGTGCTGAATTCATGACTTACACCTGACATTTTTATAGATGTGATGGCATAACCTTCGAGCGATGATAATAAGATCCTGCGCAACGAGTTTCCGATGGTGATACCGTATCCGGGCTCAAGTGGTCTGAATTCAAACTCGCCAACTTTTTCGTTGGATTGAATCATAATCACCTTTTCGGGTTTTTGAAATTCTAGAATTGCCATTGTTTTTATTGAGATTTATGCTGTTTGTACTTTTATTGAAGCCACATTGATAATGCGGTGTTAGTGAAAACTTTTACTTAGAATATAACTCGACAATCAACTGCTCTTTAATGTTTTCAGGTATCTGGTCGCGTGTGGGTATAGAAACATATTTACCTGTAAATGTTTGGCTTTCCCACTCCATCCAGGGGTATTTATTGGCTCTGCCACGCAATGAATCTGTGATTACCTCAAGAGATTTTGACTTCTCTCTAATACTCACCAAATCGCCAGGCTTCAATGTGTAAGAAGCAATGTTTACCACTTTGCTGTTTACCTGAATGTGGCTGTGTGAAATAAGTTGACGTGCACCGCTTCTTGTAGGTGCAATGCCCAAACGATAAACAACGTTATCCAAACGTGATTCGATGAGTTGCAATAAGTTTTCACCTGTGATACCTCCCTTGCGCGAAGCGATGCTAAACAATTTAGCAAACTGACGCTCAAGAATTCCGTAGGTGAATTTTACTTTTTGCTTTTCATTCAATTGTATTGAATATTCCGACTGCTTCGACCGTCTCTTTGACTGACCGTGCTGTCCAGGCGGATAATTTCTGCGTTCGTAGTTCTTGTCAGGTCCGAAGATAGGTTCACGAAACCTGCGTGCAATTTTTGTTTTTGGTCCAATGTAACGAGCCATTTCTTTATATTATATCTTAATTGTATTAGCTGAATATGATTAAACTCTTCTCTTTTTAGGAGGGCGGCAGCCATTGTGTGGCATTGGCGTAACGTCCACTATTTCAGTAACCTCAATGCCGCTGTTGTGCAAAGTTCGTATGGCAGACTCGCGTCCTGATCCGGGTCCTTTCACAAACACTTTTACTTTGCGCAGGCCCAGGTCGTAGGCAACTTTGGCGCAGTCAGTAGCAGCAGTAAGTGCTGCGTAAGGTGTGTTTTTCTTTGAGCCACGGAATCCCATCTTGCCAGCTGATGCCCACGAAATCACTTGACCCGATTCGTTGGTGAGCGAAATAATGATGTTGTTGAAGGTAGCACTGATGTGCGCTTCGCCAATAGCCTCAACTTTTACTACTCTTTTCTTGGCTGATTTTGTTGTCTTTGCCATTTGATTAAATCTTAATGCAGCTTATTTATTACTTAGTTACTTTTTTCTTGTTGGCAACTGTCTTACGTTTTCCTTTTCGTGTACGGCAGTTGTTTTTGGTTTTTTGACCACGCACGGGCAGTCCAATACGATGACGAATACCGCGGTACGATCCAATATCCATCAATCGTTTGATGTTAGTTTGAACTTCAGAACGAAGTGCACCTTCCACCTTCACCTTATCGTTGATGATAGTTCTGATTTTGGTCAATTGATCGTCATCCCAATCCTGAACTTTTACACTTTCATCAACACCAGCCTCACTGAGAATTCGCGTTGCCGTGCTATTGCTGATTCCATAAATGTAAGTCAGACCTATAACGCCTCTTTTGTTCTTTGGTAAATCAATACCTGCTATCCTTGCCATTGTTTATTAATTATCTTGTTATAAATCGAAGATTAACCCTGACGTTGTTTGAATCGTGGGTTCTTCTTGTTAATTACGTAGAGCACACCGTTTCTTCTAACGATTTTGCAATCCACGCTTCTTTTTTTTAATGATGGTTTTACTTTCATCTTCAATAATTTTTATCGTCCCTTCTAACAGGCTAGGACTTGTACCTAAATATTATTCTTCCTTTGGTGAGATCATAGGGCGACATTTCAACTTTTACTTTATCACCCGGTAAAATTTTGATGTAATGCATCCTCATTTTACCTGATATGTGCGCTATAATCTCATGACCGTTTTCCAGCTCAACTCTGAACATGGCATTTGACAATGCCTCTATAATTGTTCCGTCTTGTTCTATTGATGCCTGTTTGGCCATATTAACTTTTTATCTTCATTGCCTCATCTATATATTCAAACGAGGACAGTATGTCTGCTTTATGTTTTCTTATTGCAACCGTGTGTTCGAAGTGTGCAGATGGTTTGTGGTCCGATGTGGTAATGGTCCATCCATCGCTACTCTGTACTATGTTTCGTTTTCCAAGGTTTATCATTGGTTCTATTGCCAGCACCAGGCCTTCTTTCAACACTACCCCACTGCCTCGTTTACCGTAATTTGGCACTTCGGGCTTTTCGTGCAGGCTTTTGCCTATGCCATGTCCCACCAACTCACGCACTACAGTGTATCCGTTATCTTCGGCATGTTTTTGTACCGCATAACTTATATCACCAAGCCGTTTACCTTCCACTGCTTCCTCAATGGCTTTCCCAAGGCATTCACGTGTGATGGCCAGCAACTTCAAAGTCTCCTCGTCCACTTCTCCTATCGGAAAAGTAAAGGCTGAATCACCATAAAAGTTATTCAGCAGCACTCCACAATCAACCGATACGATATCTCCATCCTGGAATTCGTAATTGCCGGGTATACCATGTACCACCTGATCATTTGGTGATATGCACAATGAATTAGGAAACCCGTTGTACCCTTTAAATGCAGGTACTCCCTGGTTGTCCCGAATAAACTCTTCAGCTATCCGATCTACTTCAAGCGCTGTAACTCCGGGACCAATTACTTTGGCAACTTCTCCCAACGTTTTTGCAACAAGTAAAGAACTCAATCTCAATAACTCAATTTCTTCCTGCGTCTTCAAATACATTTTCTTCAGACTTACCCGCCTTTGGGGCAGGAATTCAATAATCCTATTACACTGCAGCGCCTACGGCTGCTCTACCTTTTATTCTTCCTGTCTTCATGAGTCCATCGTAGTGACGCATGAGCAGATGACTTTCGATTTGTTGTAAAGTATCAAGTACCACACCTACAATGATGAGCAACGAAGTGCCACCATAAAAATGCGCAAAATTATTACTCACGCCTGCCAGCATTGCAAATGCAGGAAGAATAGCTACTAGTGCCAAAAACAATGAACCAGGCAATGTTATTTTCGACATTACATCGTCAATAAATCCTGCAGTCTTTTTTCCTGGTTTTACTCCGGGAATAAATCCACCATTCTTCTTCATGTCTTCAGCCATTTGATTTGGATTCACCATAATGGCAGTATAGAAATAGGTGAAGAGTATGATAAGCACAGCAAATGTGAAATTATATGAAAAAGATGTAAAGCTTGTGAATGCTGCCCCAAACCCTTGCCATGCTGCCGATTCCGGAAAGAATTGAGCAACTGTGGCCGGTATAAACATTATTGCTTGCGCAAAGATGATTGGCATCACACCCGAAGCATTTACTTTTAGTGGAATGTATTGACGTGCACCACCGTATTGCTTGTTGCCAACTATGCGCTTGGCAAACTGGACCGGAATTCTCCTGGTCCCTTGCACCAACATAATGGTTGAGATTACTACTAGTGTCAATGCGACCATCTCTAATAGAAACACCACCAAACCTCCACCTTCGTTCAATCGCGAAACAAATTCACTTGACAATGCACTTGGCAGATTGGCTATAATTCCAATCATGATCAACAAGGAAATACCATTACCGATACCACGGTCAGTGATCTTCTCACCCAGCCACATTACAAACAATGTACCTGCAACTAGAATGATAACCGATGTGAACCAAAACATGAAAGGCGAAACCAATTCAGGATTGGTAACCGATATAATAGCTTGTGGAGCCTGCGCCTGCAGATTTACAAGATATCCGGGGGCTTGACCGGCAGTGATGAGTACAGTTAGGTATCGGGTAATTTGAGTTATTCGTTTGCGGCCACTTTCTCCTTCTTTCTGCAAACGCTGGAAATATGGAATAGCAATACCTAACAGCTGCACCACAATGGAAGCAGATATATACGGCATAATACCGAGTGCGAATATAGATGCTTGTGAAAAGGCACCTCCAGAAAACATATCTATGATTCCAAGAATACCGCCTTCGGTTTGGCTTTGTAATGCCGCTAGCCCGTCAGGATCCACACCCGGCAAAACAACGTGCGCGCCAAGTCTGTATATCAACAACAATCCAATAGTATTGATGATCCTGATTCTCAGGTCCTCAATCTTGAACATGTTGCGTATGGTATTGATAAGATTCTTCATAATGTGTATTACTTCACAATTTCTGCTGTTCCACCCAATGATTCAATACTTGATTTGGCAGTATCCGAGAATGCATGCGCTTTCACTTCCACTTTGCTTTTTAATTCACCACGACCTAACACTTTTATTCGATCGTTTTTTGATGCCAACCCATGAAGCACAAATGCTTCGATGTCGATTGTTACCAATTTTTTGGTGTCAACTAATTTCTGAAGTATATCCAGATTCACACCGCGGTACTCAACCCTGTTGATGTTTTTGAATCCAAACTTTGGAACTCTTCTCTGTAAAGGCATTTGACCACCTTCAAAACCAGCTTTTTTAGAGTAACCTGATCTTGATTGGGCACCTTTATGTCCTTTGGTGGATGTACCACCGCGTCCAGAACCGGTACCACGGCCAATTCTTTTTCTATTCTTTGTTGAGCCTTCTGCAGGCTTTAAATTACTTAGGTTCATTTTGCTGATTCCTTAATTATTTTACTTCTTCTACTTGTACAAGGTGGCTCACCTTGGCTATCATCCCCATTATTTGTGGAGTAGCGTTATGTTCTACCGGGCGATTCATTCTCTTGATACCCAGTGCCTGCAATGTTCTTTTCTGAATTGCTGGTCTGTCGATGCCACTTTTTACTTGTCTTACTATAATCTTTTTCATCGCTTTTTTTGCGTTTGCTTTGATTAACCGTTGAATACTTTTTGCAATGTCACACCGCGCTGTTGTGCTACAGAAATAGCATCACGCATATGAGTCAGTGCATCTATGGTTGCTTTAACCACGTTATGCGGATTTGATGAGCCTTTTGATTTGGCAAGTACATCAGTGATACCCACACTCTCGAGTACGGCACGCATGGCACCCCCTGCAATCACACCTGTTCCGGGCGCAGCAGGCTTTAGGAAAACAAGTGCTCCGCCATATTTGCCTATCTGCTCATGAGGTACAGTTCCTTTGAGAACTGGTACTTTCATCAGATTCTTTTTCGCATCATCTATACCTTTTGCTATTGCATCCGATACTTCTTTTGCTTTGCCGAGACCATGTCCAACTACACCGTTTTCATCACCCACCACTACGATGGCCGAAAACGTGAATGCACGACCACCTTTGGTAACCTTGGTTACGCGCTGGATTCCCACGAGACGATCTTTCAATTCGATCTCGCTTGTTTTTACTCTTTTTACGTTTGTATTAGACATGTTTTAAAATTTTAGTCCGCCTTCTCTTGCTCCTTCTGCCAGCGATTTGATTCTTCCATGATATAAGTATCCTCCACGATCAAACACCACTTGCTTTACGCCAGCTCCACTTGCCTTCTCGGCCAGACGCTTGCCCACTTCATGTGCGATTTGAATCTTAGTTCCTTTCACCGCTTTCAGCTCTTTTTCTGCTGATGAGCAGGCAGCAATGGTAATTCCATCCGCATCATTAATCAACTGAGCGTAAATCGCTTTGTTGCTGCGGAATACCGACAATCTGGGTGAGGTAGCTGTTCCGTTTACAATTTTGCGGATGCGCGCCCTGATCGAGTTTCTTCTTTTAATCTTCTTTAGTATCATGACTCAATTATGACTTATTATTTCTTAGCTGCAGATTTTCCTGCTTTTCTTCTTAATTGCTCACCGGCAAAACGGATACCTTTTCCTTTGTATGGCTCTGGTGCACGGAGTGAACGTATTTTTGCCGCCACTTGCCCTAACAATTGCTTGTCATGGCTTTCTAGAATAATTGTAGGTGGCTGCCCTTTTTCTGATTTGGTTGTTATGGTTATCTCTGTAGGTATATCAAATACTACGTGGTGAGAATATCCTAAAACCATATCCAGCATCTGTCCATTATTGGTAGCACGGTAACCCACACCAACCAGTTCTTGCTGCGTCTTAAAACCTTCGGACACGCCCTGCACCATGTTATTAATCAACGATCGACACAATCCGTGCAAAGCACGATTTCTTTTTTGTTCTGTTGCACGGCTGACAACGAGTTGGCCATCCTCTAAAGTAGCACTGATTCCGTCTGCCAAACTCTGCTTGAGTGTTCCTTTTGGTCCTTTTACAGATACCTCCGACTTGTTGATGGTAACATCAACACCTGCAGGTATTACTATCGGGAGTTTTCCTATTCGTGACATTGTAATTAGTTTCTTTGTTTCGTTAATTAATAAACATAGCAGATAACTTCACCACCAATATTGAGTTGGCGGGCTTCTTTATCTGTCATCAATCCTTTAGAAGTAGAGATGATAGCAATGCCCAATCCGTTGATTACCCGTGGCAATGTTTGTGCATCGGTATATTTTCTCAAACCCGGCTTGCTCACTCTTTTCAATTTGGTGATAGCAGGCAATTTGGTTGAAGGATTATACTTCAATGCCACTTTGATAAAGCCTTGTTTGCTATCTTCCTCAAACTTATAGTTGAGAATATATCCTTTATCAAAAAGAATTTTTGTCATCTCCTTTTTGATATTGGACGCAGGTATTGCCACCACGCGGTGGTGTGCTTTTACCCCGTTACGAATGCGGGTAAGATAATCTGCTATTGGATCGGTCATTTTGTGATCTGTATTATTATATATGTTATTACCAACTTGCTTTTTTCACCCCGGGAATTTTTCCTTCAAGGGCTAATTTTCTGAACATTATGCGCGAAAGTCCAAACTGGCGCATGTAACCTCGAGGGCGGCCAGTGAGGTTGCAACGGTTGTGCAGTCTTACAGGCGATGCGTTGCGGGGAAGGCCTATCAAACCTTGATAGTCACCCTTGGCTTTCATTTCAGCCCTTCTTTCGGCATACAATGCTACCGTGCGTTGACGCTTTCTCTCTCTCGCTTTTAATGATTCTTTTGCCATTGTTTATTCTTGATTTGCTGATTGTTTTTGATTCTTAAAAGGCATTCCAAATTCTTTGAGTAACTCAAGTGCTTCCTGGTTGGTGGGCGCTGAAGTAACAAAAGTGATGTCCATACCGGTAATCTTGCTCACTTTGTCGATGTCAATTTCCGGAAAAATGATTTGCTCGGTTACACCCAAAGTGTAGTTACCACGGCCATCAAAGCCTTTGTCGTTAATGCCACGGAAATCGCGAATTCGTGGAAGACTCACTGAAATGAGACGGTCAAGAAATTCATACATCCTGTCATCGCGCAGTGTTATACGAACACCTATAGGAACATCTTTACGAAGTTTGAAATTCGAAATGTCCTTCTTTGATTTAGTAGGTACTGCCTTCTGACCGGTTATTAGGGTAATCTCTGCAAGGGCAGCTTCAATTTGTTTCTTGTCAGTAACAGCTGTACCCACACCTTGGTTGATACATATCTTCAACAATTTGGGCACCTGCATGATGCTCTTGTACGAAAATTTGGTCTGCAGTGAAGAGACGATTTCGTTTCTGTACTTGTCTTTAAGTCTGGGTGTGAATTTCATTACTTGATTACCTCCCCTGATGTTTTTGCGTAGCGTACTAATTTATTGTCGTCAGAAATCTTGCGGCCAACTTTTGTGGGTTTACCTGTAGATGGGTCCACCAGCATGAGATTTGAAATATGCACGGGTGCTTCTTTCTTCTCGATACCACCCTGCGTATTATTTGCGTTTGGCTTGGCGTGTTTCGACACTATGTTGATACCTTCCACAATTGCTTTGCGATTGTCGAGGTTAATTGAAAGCACTTTACCTTGCTGGCCTCTTGAGTTGCCGGCTATTACTTTCACTATGTCGCCCTTGCGTATTTTCAGTTTGGGCTGTGCGTTTCTTTTTCTTTCCATGATTAAATTACCTCCGGTGCTAATGAAACTATTTTCATGAATTGCTTCTCCCTAAGTTCACGGGCTACGGGTCCGAAAATACGGGTGCCTCGCAATTCGTCATTGGCAGTGAGTAAAACTACTGCGTTGTCATCAAATCGTATGTATGATCCATCAGCTCTTCGTACTTCTTTCTTTACTCGTACTACTACTGCCTTGGATACGGTACCTTTCTTAATGTTACCAGAGGGCAGCGCGTCTTTTACGGTCACTACAATCTTGTCGCCAAGAGAGGCATATCGCCTTTTTGTGCCACCCAGCACCCTAATACAGAGTACCTGCTTGGCACCACTGTTATCGGCTACTGTCATTCTGGATTCTTGCTGTATCATCGTGTTGTTATATAATTATGCTTTCGTGTTCGGATTATTACTTGGCTTTCTCTAAAACTTCTACCAACCGCCAGTTTTTATTTTTGCTCAAAGCGCGTGTTTCCATAATGCGCACTTTGTCTCCTATACCGCATTCGTTTTTCTCGTCATGCGCCATAAATTTGGTCGTCTTCTTGATGAACTTACCGTAGATAGGGTGCTTTATTTTGCGCTCTACTGCCACTACGATTGACTTGTCCATTTTATCGGAAGTTACTGTTCCGACTCTTTCTTTTCTGAGTGATCTGGTGTTTTCCATTAGATTGGGTTGCTTATTTACCGGCAATTTCTCTGTGCTTTTGTTCTGTGAGAAGGCGTGCGATAAGCTTGCGCGCATTCGTTATCAGGTTAGGGTTTTCAAGTGGCGACACGGCATGGTTAAGTTGCATTTTGTTGTAAAGCAGCTTTTCTTCTGCAATGCGGTCACGCAATTCGTCAGATGACAGTTCTTTTATGAATTCGTTTTTCTTCATGACTGTATTGGTCTTTCTTTTTCTTCGCTTAATTAGTTGCTGTAATCTCTTCTTACAATAAACCGAGTTTGTACGCTGAGTTTCTGAGCGGCAAGGCGCAATGCTTCGCGCGCAACTGCCAATGGAACTCCTTCTGCTTCAAACATCACCGTTCCCGGTTTCACCACTGCTACCCAATATTCAGGTGCCCCTTTTCCTTTTCCCATTCGCACTTCGGCAGGTTTTTTGGTGATTGGCTTGTCAGGAAATACACGTATCCATATTTGTCCTTCACGTTTCATAAAACGGGTCACGGCAACACGGGCAGCTTCCAGCTGGCGACTTGATATCCATGCGGTTTCGAGAGATTTCAGTCCGAATGATCCAAAGGAAAGTAAGGTGCCACGAGTGGCGTTTCCTTTAGGAACCATTTTATGCATTTTCCTGAATTTCGTTTTCTTAGGCTGTAACATGATCTGCTATCTTTTCAGTATTCTTAATTCTTTCTTCAACTATTATTTTCTTGGTCCACGTCCACGTCCACGCGGTGCTCTTCCAGATGGGGCTGCAGGTCCACGTTGCTTGGATCCTGATTGTGTTGCCATCCCAACATTTGGTGACAGGTCGCGCTTGCCGTATACTTCACCTTTACAAATCCAAACTTTCACACCTATCAACCCGTAAGTTGTCATTGCTTCGCCAATGGCGAAATCAATGTCGGCACGGAATGTATGCAATGGAATACGCCCTTCTTTGTATTGCTCAGAACGAGCGATTTCAGCTCCTCCCAATCGGCCTGAAGCCATTATCTTAATTCCCTCAGCACCCATACGCATGGTAGAAGCTACAGACATTTTCATGGCTCTGCGGAAAGAAATCCTGGCTTCGAGCTGACGTGCTATACCATCGGCAACAAGCACCGCATCAAGTTCAGGTCGCTTAATTTCAAAGATGTTAATCTGAACATCTTTCTTAGTGAGTTTCTTCAACTCTTCTTTTACTTTATCTACTTCCGATCCCCCTTTTCCGATTATGATTCCCGGACGAGCGGTGTTTATAGTAACCGTAATCAGTTTCAATGTACGTTCAATGATAATGCGTGCGATGCCACCTTTTGCAAAACGTGCAGCAAGGTATTTGCGGATTTTTTCGTCCTCAAGTATTTTATCGGCATAGTTTTTTCCACCGTACCAGTTGGATTCCCAACCACGAATAATTCCTAATCTGTTTCCTATCGGATTTGTTTTTTGTCCCATCTGTGGTTATTCGTTAGTGGTTGCTGTTTCAACTTCGGCTGTTGCAGTACCCAGCACAAGCGTTACGTGATTTGATCTTTTTCTTATCTGGTGGCCGCGTCCCTGGGGGGCGGTGCGTAGTCTTTTCAGTTGACGCGCGCTGTCCACAAAAATGTCTTTTACAAACAAGCCGGCCTCTTCAAGTCGTTGACCTTCGTTTTTTGTTTCCCAGTTAGAAATAGCTGATCTCAGCAATTTCTCAACACGGCCAGAGGCCTCTTTGGGGTTAAACTTCAATATATCGAGCGCGCGTTCTACTTTCATTCCACGCACCAAGTCAGCGATAAGCCTCATTTTGCGGGGAGAAGTAGGGCAATTTGATAGCTTGGCAACAGCAGACGTTTTCTTCTGCTCTTTGCGCGCGTTGGCCGCTTCTCTTTTACGGAGTCCCATGGTTAATTTTTAATTATTTTTTTCCTTTAGCGTGTCCTCTGAATGTGCGGGTAGGTGCAAATTCTCCAAGTTTGTGACCCACCATATTCTCGGTGATGTACACAGGGATGAATTTGTTACCATTGTGCACGGCAATGGTTTGTCCAACGAACTCGGGAGATATCATTGATCTGCGTGACCAGGTTTTTACTACCGACTTACGTTTTGATTCAACCAAACCGATGATTTTCTTCTCCAGTTTGGGATCAATAAAAGGTCCTTTTTTAAGTGAACGGCTCATGCTAATGCTTTACTTATATTATCGTTTCTTTTTCTCAAGTATGTATTTAGAAGAATGCTTCTTCTTAGAGCGGGTTTTAAATCCTTTTGACAATAGTCCCTTGCGAGAGCGCGGGTGTCCTCCGGAAGCCCTTCCTTCACCACCACCCATTGGGTGATCCACCGGGTTCATCGCTACCGGACGTGTGCGTGGTCTGCGTCCCAACCAACGGCTCTTACCTGCTTTACCAAGTACTACCTTGTTGTGGTCGCCATTAGATACCTCGCCAATTGACGCCAGGCAGGTTACCAATATCATTCGCGTTTCGCCTGATGGCATTTTTAGCGTTGCGTATTTTCCATCACGCGCTGCCAATTGCACTTTTGCACCAGCGCTACGAGCCATTACAGCACCCTGACCGGGTTTCATTTCAATATTGTGAATAGTAGTACCCAATGGCACATCTTTCAAAAAGAGTGTGTTTCCTATTTCAGGTGCAGCACCTTCGCCAGACACTACTTTTTGTCCTACCACTAATCCTTTAGGAGAAATGATGTAACGCTTCTCACCATCAACATAAGCGATGAGAGCAATACGTGCACTACGGTTTGGATCGTACTCAATAGTCTTTACTACACCTTCTATTCCAAACTTATCGCGTTTGAAGTCAATCAATCTCAATGCTTGCTTGTGGCCACCTCCCATGTATCGCATGGTCATTTTGCCACTGTCGTTACGACCACCCGAACGTTTTTTGGGTGAAAGCAAGCTCTTCTCTGGCTTTGAAGTAGTTATCTCATCAAATGAGTTAACTGCCATAAAGCGCTGGCTTGGTGTAGTTGGTTTTAATTTCTTGATACCCATGATTCTCTTTCTTTTCTATCTGTCGTGGCTATTATTAAATGCTGCTGTAGAAATCAATCACATCACCTGTTTTCAGCGTGATAATCGCCTTCTTGAATTTGTTTTTGTAACCGGTTACTTGACCTGCAGTAGTGTTGCGTGTGCTTTTCTTACCATACATTACCATGGTGTTTACATCACTTACAGTGACATTATACATTTGCTCCACTGCCTTCTTGATTTGAATCTTATTGGCATTGCGGTCAACGATGAATCCATAACGCCCGAGTTTTTCACCCTGGGCTGTCATTTTTTCAGTGATTATTGGTCTTACTAAGATGCTCATTTTAGAAGCGTATTTTCAATTATTGACAAACTAGGCTCGGCAAAGACAATATTTTGCGCGTTCAGAACGTCATAAGTATTTAATTCTGAGGCTGTTACCACTTTGCTGCGGCTCAAATTTCGGGAGGACAAATATACGTTTTTATCTGACTCAGGCACTACAAACAATGTTTTTTTATCAGATAGCTTCAAACTTGCTAGCATTGTGATAAAGTTTTTTGTCTTTGGTGAGTCAAAACTAATGGCATCAAGTACCATTATGCTGTTCTCTTTGGCTTTGTATGTGAGAGCCGAAGCGCGCGCCAAACGTTTTACCTTTTTGTTCAATTTGAAACCGTAGTCTCTTGGACGCGGTCCAAACGCACGGCCTCCGCCCACAAATAATGGCGACTTTTTGCTACCTGCTCTTGCACCACCCGTGCCTTTTTGTTTTTTGATCTTACGCGTAGAACCTGCAATTTCAGCACGTTCTTTCGACTTGTGTGTACCCTGGCGCTGATTGGCCAAGTACTGTTTCACATCAAGCCACACCGCATGATCATTTGGCTCTATGCCAAACACCTCTTTGCTAAGGGTGATTTTCTTTCCTGTTTCCTTACCGGAAATGTTATGAATTGAAATTTCCATGGTTACTTCTCAATAAATACGTACGATCCTTTTGCTCCCGGTACAGAACCACTCACGATGAGCAGATTTTGTTCGGGCATAACTTTAATTACTCTAAGGTTGATGGCTTTCACTCTGTGATTTCCAGTTTGACCTGCCATGCGCATGCCTTTGAAAACACGAGATGGCCAAGAAGATGCTCCCAGTGAGCCCGGGGCGCGAAGCCTGTTGTGCTGACCGTGTGTCTGTCCACCCACACCACTAAATCCGTGACGTTTCACCACACCTTGAAAACCTTTACCCTTGCTGGTACCAATTACGTCAACCCACTCACCTTCGTTAAACAGGTCTACATTAATTACATCACCCAGCTTGTAATCTTTTACAAAATATTTGAACTCAGAAACTTTGCGTTTGGGGCCACTGCTGGCTTTGCTAAAGTGTCCTTGCATTGCTTTGGTTGTGTGCTTCTCTTTCTTGTCATCGAAGGCAAGCTGCAATGCAGCATATCCGTCCGAGTCTTTGGTTTTCACTTGTGAAACCACACACGGGCCAGCTTGTATCACCGTACACGAAATGTTCTTTCCGTCCTCGTTGAAAATACTGGTCATACCTATTTTCTTTCCTATCAGTCCTGACATGGCTCTGTTACTTTAATTTGTTTTCTAATAAATCAGACTTTGATTTCTACTTCCACTCCACTTGGCAATTCAAGTTTCATCAGCGCATCAACTGTCTTTGCTGTTGAGCTATAGATGTCGAGCAACCTTTTGTAAGCGCAAAGCTGGAATTGCTCCCTGGCTTTTTTGTTTACGTGGGGCGACTTTAGCACCGTGTAGATTTGTTTTTCGGTGGGCAGCGGAATGGGTCCGTTGATGATCGCACCGGTAGACTTTACAGTCTTTACGATTTTCTCTGCTGACTTGTCAACCAGATTATAATCGTACGATTTTAGTTTTATCCTGATTCTTTGGCTCATACTTGTGTAGTAATTATACTTTTTCTGATTTCCCTTTTACTTTAGCTATAACCTCTTCAGAGATACTGCGAGGCACTTCATTATAGTGCGAAAATTCCATGGTAGAAGATGCACGGCCCGAAGTGATAGTACGCAATGTGGTAACGTATCCGAACATTTCTGACAGTGGCACTTTGGCTTTGATTACCTGCGCACCGGCACGTGAATCCATTCCTTCCATCTGGCCTCTTCTTTTATTCAAGTCACCCATCACGTCACCCATGTTTTCTTCCGGGGTTACCACTTCTACTTTCATAATGGGCTCCAGCAACACAGGCCCCGCTTTTCTCACCGCTTCGCGGTAGGCAGCGCGTGCACATATCTCAAATGACAATGCATCCGAGTCAACTGCGTGGAAAGATCCATCTTTCAGTATCACTTTCAAGCTATCCATTTGATATCCGGCAAGCACACCATTGCTCATGGCAGACTTAAATCCTTTCTCTACAGATGGTATAAATTCACGGGGGATGTTACCACCAGTTACCTGATTGAGGAACTGGAGTCCCGTCTGACCTTCGTCAACAGGCATAATCTCAACCTGGATATCGGCAAACTTACCACGACCACCTGTTTGTTTCTTATATATTTCACGGTGACTAACAGACTGTGTGATTTTTTCTTTGTAAGACACTTGCGGTGCGCCTTGGTTACACTCTATTTTGAATTCCCTGCGTAAACGGTCGACAATAATTTCAAGGTGTAGTTCACCCATCCCACTGATTACGGTTTGACCGGTTTCATCATCGGTGTGCACGCGGAATGTTGGATCTTCTTCGGCAAGTTTAGAAAGTGCCACGCCCAACTTATCAATATCAGCTTGTGTCTTGGGCTCGATAGCCAAACCGATAACCGGCTCAGGGAATGACATAGATTCTAATACGATAGGTGCTTTTTCGTCACACAAAGTGTCTCCTGTACGGATGTCTTTGAAACCAACGGCTGCGCCAATGTCACCTGCTTCGATACGATCGATTGGGTTTTGTTTGTTTGCGTGCATGCGGATGATGCGTGAAATTCGCTCATTTTTCATGGTACGCGTGTTCAATACATAACTACCTGCATCCAAGCCGCCTGAGTACACGCGGAAGAATGCCAGGCGACCCACGAATGGATCCGTCATTATCTTAAATGCCAACGCTGCAAACTTGTCATTTACATCGGGCTTGCGCATTTCGGGCTTTTCTGTTTCCGGGTTGATTCCTTCAATCGCTGCCACGTCCATTGGAGATGGCAAGTAAGTAACCACTGCATCGAGCATGGTCTGTACACCTTTGTTCTTAAATGCAGAACCGCACAATATAGGCGTGATGGTCATGGCGCAAGTAGCCTTGCGGATGGCTTCCATCAATTCGGCTTCGGTGATGGTTTCGGGAGCTTCAAAATACTTTTCAAGCAATTGATCATCATACTCTGCAACTGATTCAACCAGTTTCCCTCTCCACTCTACCACTTCTGCCTTCATGTCCTCAGGAATTTCAATTTCAGTAAAAGTCATTCCTTTGGATTCGTCATCCCAAACAATTGCTTTGTTGTTGATTAAATCAACCACTCCTCTGAAATGTTCTTCGTTTCCGATGGGCACTTGCAATGGAACAGGGTTAGCACCAAGTCTTTCTCTAATTTGTTTTACCACTTCAAAGAAATTAGATCCGGCACGATCCATTTTGTTCACAAATCCGATACGGGGTACATTGTATTTGTTTGCTTGTCGCCACACCGTCTCACTCTGTGGCTCTACACCACCCACTGCGCAAAACAATGCCACAGCCCCGTCAAGCACACGCAAAGAACGCTCTACCTCAACGGTAAAGTCAACGTGGCCAGGTGTATCAATGATGTTTACTTTGTATTTCTGATCACGGTAAGTCCAATAAGTAGTAGTCGCAGCAGACGTGATTGTTATTCCACGCTCTTGCTCCTGCACCATCCAGTCCATTGTAGCTGCACCTTCGTGCACCTCGCCAATTTTGTGGTTGATACCGGTATAATAGAGAACACGCTCGGTGGTCGTGGTTTTACCCGCATCAATGTGGGCCATGATACCAATGTTTCTCGTATATTTTAATTCCTGACTCATTGTGTTGTTAATGTTATTAACGTTGCCTGTTTACTAAACTCTAAAATGAGAGAATGCCTTGTTGGCTTCTGCCATTCGGTGTGTGTCGTCTTTTTTCTTTACTGCTGCGCCTTCACCTTTTGCTGCTGCTATAATCTCTCCCGCCAGACGCTCGCTCATTGCTTTTTCATTGCGCTTCTTTGAATAAAGTATCATCCACTTCATACCCAACGCTATTCTACGGTCGCCTCTAATTTCACTTGGAATCTGAAATGTGGCTCCACCTACTCTGCGGCTTTTCACCTCCACAGAAGGCGTAATGTTGGTCAATGCCTTTTTCCAGCTTTCGAGACCATCCTCACTTGTCTTCTTCTCCACAATGTCTACAGCCTTATAGAAGATATCGTATGCGGTTGACTTCTTGCCATCCAGCATCATATTGTTTACAAATCGTGTAACCAACGTATCATTAAAGCGGGGATCCGGCAATAATATCCTCTTCTTGGGTTTCGTCTTTCTCATGTGCTATACTATATTAATATGGTATAAAGGGGTAATGATTTATGCTTTCTTAGGTTTTTTAGTTCCGTACTTTGATCTGCGCTGATTGCGTCCGTCAACACCAGAAGTATCGAGGGCACCACGAATAATGTGGTAACGTACACCCGGAAGATCTTTTACTCTTCCGCCACGGATGAGCACGATTGAGTGCTCCTGAAGGTTGTGACCTTCACCGGGGATGTACGCGGTAACCTCAAACTTGTTGGTAAGCCTTACCCTGGCCACTTTACGCATGGCTGAGTTTGGTTTTTTAGGAGTAGTTGTGTACACCCTTGTGCACACGCCTCTGCGTTGCGGACAAGATGTGAGTGCAGGCGATTTACTTTTATCGACCAGTTTAACCCTTCCTTTTCTTACCAATTGTTGTATCGTAGGCATCGTTTTTATTGATTTTTAAGCGATTCTGAATGTTGTTTTAAACCCTATTTTTGATGGGACGGCAAAAGTACGACAACAAATCGGATAATACAATCAGGAAGGGCAATTTTTATAAAAAAAACCGTCTGGCAATCAGGCAGTTGGGTCTCCGGAGCAAGCAACACAAAACCGGCTTTGAATTAACCTCCTGATATACATTTACTTGCATATTGTTTTCTTGAGCAGTGATTGAAGCCGGTATGACCCATATAGCACAAAAGGTTTTCAACAATTTATGCGAGCTAACGGGAGACAATGAGTCGTGGCGGTTGTCAATTTATGTGAACCAACCGCAAAAGGTTGTGTCAAAAAATGTAATTTTGGGGCTTCTCAACATGACTGAAAAAAACTATCTCCAACAACTTAACGATCCACAACGCGATGCCGTTTTAACGACACGGGGGCCTGTTATGATTATAGCCGGTGCCGGATCGGGCAAGACGCGAGTGCTCACTTACCGCATAGCGCATCTGATGAATGAGGGCATTGATCCTTTCAATATCCTATCGCTCACATTCACCAATAAGGCAGCGCGCGAAATGAAGGATCGCATTGTAAGGCTGGTGGGCAATGATGCCCGCAATCTGTGGATGGGCACGTTCCACTCCGTTTTTTCGCGCATTTTGCGATTCGAGCACGAAAAACTCAATTACCCAGCTGCTTTCACTATTTACGATACCGAAGATTCCAAAAACCTGATAAAGGCCATGGTGAAGGAATTGGCGTTGGATGATAAGCAATATAAAGCCGGGATGGTTTTAGGGCGTATTTCCGCTGCCAAAAGCAACCTGATGTCGGTGAAAGAATACAACGACAATGCTGAACTGAAAGCACAGGATAACAGTTCGGGTCGCCCCAAAATGGGCATATTGTATGAGCAGTACCAAAAGCGCTTGTTCAATTCCGGAGCGATGGATTTTGACGATTTGTTATTCAACACATATCGCTTGTTGTCTCGCTTTCCGGATGTGTTACACAAGTATCAGATTCGCTTCCAGTACATACTGGTTGATGAGTATCAGGACACCAATTTTGCGCAATATGCTATTGTCAAAAAGCTTGCTGCCATGAATGAAAACATTTGTGTGGTAGGCGATGATGCACAAAGTATTTATGCGTTTCGCGGTGCCAATATTCAAAACATCCTCAGCTTCGAAAAAGATTATCCTGACTTGAAAGTATTCAAGCTTGAACAAAATTACCGTTCTACTGCCAACATTGTAAACCTGGCCAACAGCGCCATTCTCCACAATCGTGACCAACTAAAAAAAGATGTGTGGACGCAAAATGTGGAGGGCGATAAGATAAGTGTGATGCGTGCCCTGAGCGACAACGAAGAGGGCAAACTGATTGCCAACAGCATCTTTCAGGACAAGGCGAATTATCATTTTGCTTACCGTGATTTTGCCGTGTTGTACCGCACCAATTCGCAATCGCGCGCCATGGAGGAATCCCTTCGCAGGCTCAACATCCCCTATAGAATATTTGGAGGCATGTCGTTTTATCAGCGAAAAGAGATTAAGGACTTGCTCGCTTATTTCAGGCTCACACTCAACCCCAATGATGAAGAAGCTTTCAAGCGCGTAATAAACTTTCCGGGGCGCGGCATCGGAAAAACCACTATTGAAAAACTGGTGGTGGCTGCGGCTAGCGAAGGTATCAGCTTGTGGGATACAATACAGCGTGGCAACTACCAAAAGATAGGCATCTCGGCAGGTATTTTTACCAAACTCGCCAATTTTGTAACCATGATACAAAGTTTTGCGGTGATGCTGCCTACGCACGATGCCTACGCTGTGGCCGCACACATTGCAAAATCGTCAGGCTTATTGGGTGAGTTGTATGCTGATAAAACTCCCGAAGGAATCAGTCATTTCGAAAACCTGCAGGAGTTGCTCAACGGTATTAAAGAATTTGTGGAAAACGTGGCCGACACACAGGCTGCGGGCGTTGAATTTGCAGCCGGAAACGATGGCGAATATCCCGAAATGATAGACCGCTCGAGCACACTCGATGTGTTCATGAAGGACATTGCATTGCTTACAGATGCCGACCAAAACGCGCCTGAAGATAACGACAAAGTAAACCTGATGACCATACATGCGGCCAAAGGATTGGAGTTCAAACAGGTGATGGTAGTGGGATTGGAAGATAATTTATTTCCATCCTACATGTCGCTAAACTCGCGCGAAGAGTTAGAAGAAGAGCGAAGGTTGTTTTATGTGGCCATCACACGGGCCGAGCGTAGGCTGGTACTGTCGTATGCGGAGTCGCGCTACAAATGGGGAAACCTTACAGCATGCGAGCCCAGCCGATTTCTCGAAGAGCTTGACGAAAAATACCTTGACATACAATTTCAGAAAAAGCAGCAAGTGCGACAAGAGCAATTTGAGCGCTGGGGTGGTTTGGGTAGCAACACAACCGCTCCACCCAAAGCCGGATTTAAGCCGGTACAGAAAGCTGCTGTAAAAAGCGAGCCACAAGCCGACCCAAACTTTGTGGCATGCGATCCTAGTCTTATAGAAGTGGGCATGGAGATAGAACACCAGCGATTTGGTGTAGGCAAAGTAACCAACCTGGAGGGCAACGTGGGCGACCGCAAAGCAACCATTCTTTTTAAAGGCACAGGACAGAAGCAATTGCTACTTAAATTTGCTAGGCTGCGCATACTCAACTAAAAATTCAGCGCGGTATATATCCAAATTATTTTAACTTTGGCGCACGGGCATCATAGCTTAACCGCCCACAATCACTATACTTTTTTACATGAACGCACGCATTCAGGAACCGCAAATGGAGTACAACAGCCAGCGGAACAAAATGATTATTTCGGAGTATGGCCGCAACATCCAAAAGATGATAGAGTACGCGGTAGCGCTCGAAGACAAGGAAGAACGTACCAAAGCAGCACGCACCATCGTGAAAGTGATGGGGCAGTTGAATCCCCAACAGCGCGACCTCACCGACTTCAACCACAAACTGTGGGACCACATGCATATTATCTCTGAGTTTAAACTTGATGTGGAATCGCCTTACGAAAAACCGGAGGCCAACGCCATCAAGGCAAAGCCCAAGCGCGTGCCATACCCTGGCAACCCCATAAAATACAAGCACTATGGCCGATTTATTGAGAGCGTGATTGAGGTAGTGAAGAAAGAAGAAGAGGGACCAAAGAAAGAATATCTGTCAGGAATCATAGCCAATTTTATGAAGATGACTTATCTCAATTACAACCGCGACACGGTGAGTGATGAGATGATAGCTGAACAACTTGGAATACTTAGCAACAACGAACTCAAATTGGCTGCTGACTTTAAGTTCGCCAACACCAGTGATATTTTAAAAGAGAGCAACATCAGCAACGTCTCTTCTACACCCAGAAAAAAGACCAGTAAACACAAGCGTCATAAGCAGAAATTTAAAAGACATCAATAGTTGTCCGCTAAAAGTGGCAAGCCGTTGAAACATATAATCACATAATATATTATGGAAAGTTTTGAGGTAAGAGGCGGACTGAAATTGAAAGGTGACATTGTCCCACAGGGAGCCAAAAACGAGGCACTGCAGATACTCTGCGCGGTGCTGCTCACCGAAGACAAAATCACCATCAGCAATGTGCCCGACATTCGCGATGTAAACAAACTGATAGAACTACTTGCCAACCTGGGCACCAAAGTAGAAAAGACCGCGCCCTCTACTTTCACATTTGAAGCGCGCGACATCAACCTCGACTATATACGGACACCTGAATTTACCAAGCAGGCTGCCGCTTTGCGTGGCTCCATTATGATTGTAGGTCCGCTGCTGGCGCGTTATGGCAAAGCTTCAATTCCCCGACCGGGGGGCGACAAGATAGGCCGCAGAAGGCTTGACACCCATTTTATTGGTTTTCAAAAGCTGGGCGCCAACTTTGATTTTGATGGCAAAGACAACTACTATTCGGTAGATGCCCCCGCGCTCAAAGGCTGCTACATGCACCTTGACGAAGCATCTGTGACCGGTACTGCCAATATAGTAATGGCGGCAGTGTTGGCAGAAGGAACCACAAGTATTTATAACGCGGCTTGCGAGCCATATCTACAGCAGCTATGCAAAATGCTCAACAGCATGGGCGCCAACATCACAGGCATAGGCTCTAACTTACTGGTGATAGAAGGGGTAAGCAAACTGAAAGGTTGCGAGCACCGCATGCTGCCCGACATGATTGAGATAGGGAGTTTTATTGGGTTGGCCGCTATGACGCAAAGCGAAATCACCATCAAAGATGTGGGCCTGCCGCACCTTGGCATTATTCCTTCTACTTTTCAGCGACTAGGTATTAAAATGGAGTTCAGAGGCGATGATATATTCATCCCTGAGCAGGACCATTATGAAATAGACACATTTATTGACGGCAGCATACTCACCATTTCAGATGCCATTTGGCCCGGCTTTACCCCCGACCTTCTCAGTGTTGTACTGGTTACTGCCACACAGGCCAAGGGTACGGTGCTGGTACATCAAAAAATGTTTGAAAGCAGGCTGTTTTTTGTCGACAAATTGATTGACATGGGTGCGCAGATTATTTTGTGCGATCCTCACAGGGCTACCATCATAGGCCTGGACCGAAAACATGCGCTGCGTGGCATCTCAATGACATCGCCCGACATCAGGGCCGGGGTGGCGCTGCTCATAGCAGCGCTGTCGGCCAAGGGCAAAAGCACCATCCACAACATAGAGCAGATAGACCGAGGATACCAGTTTATTGATACCCGCCTGAACGCACTGGGGGCCGACATCAGACGCGTGGGCGCCTGACACCCCGGCATCCTCCCCGTTCCGACTGGAATTTTTCATTCCTATTTCGTATTTTTGTCAACGTGCTTGTGGCACTGTATTTGCTCATCAAGTAACCATACCATTTATTAAATCCCTCATTACATGAAAAATTTACGATTATATCTTTTGCTGGGCTTCATAGGAATACTGAGCCTTGGTTTTATTTACAAAGGCTTGGAAGCAGCACCTGCTTCGGGTACCGATGTAGGCCAGGAAGCGTTAGACCTTAAGTTCAAAAGCCCCGAGGGCAAAGAGATAGCACTCTCTTCGCTGCGTGGAAAAATTGTATTGCTCGATTTTTGGGCTTCGTGGTGCGGACCGTGCCGCAGAGAAAATCCAAATTTGGTGAGTGCTTACAACAAGTACAAAGACAAGAAGTTTCAAAATGCCAAAGGCTTTACCATCTACAGTGTTTCGCTTGACAAAAATCAGGAAGCTTGGGTAAACGGCATTAAACAAGACGGACTCATATGGCCTTACCATGTGAGCGACCTGGGTGGATGGAATTCGGTACCCTCAGGCATGTACGGTGTACGTTCTATCCCTGCCAGTTTCCTTATTGACGGCAAAGGCATGATCGTTGCCAAAAATCTTCGCGGAGCCGCGCTGGATGCGGAACTCGATAAGCTATTAAAATAATCGCATATACATAAAAATAAAACGACAGGAGTTTTTGACTCCTGTCGTTTTATTTTTGTCTGACATAATGTCCATTCTTTTGTGGTGGCAAAATATTTGACTGCAAAGGCTTCTGCATCAATGCCACAAAAATATTTCAACCAAATGATGACGAAGAACAAAGAAAACATAGACGAACAAAAGCAAACTCAGGACCCCGAAGTATCAGCCCCTGAAGAGACGATTGGTGCAGACCACGAATTGGAAGAACCGGGCAAAGATCCTATGGCGCTGATGGAGACTGAACTTGCAGAAACCAAGGACAGATTGCTGAGGCTTTACTCCGAGTTTGAAAATTATAAAAAGCGTACGTTGAAAGAACGCATTGACCTCGTGAAATTTGGGGGTGAAGAAATTTTTAAATCCATGTTGCCGGTACTCGATGACCTGGAACGCGCCATGCAATCAATGGAGACCGCCACAGATGTGGAAGCACTCAAAAACGGTGTGAACTTAATCCACAGCAAACTTAAAAACACATTGGCTCAAAAAGGGCTCGAAGAAATGAAGCCGGTGGATGAACCTTTTGATAGCGATGTACACGAAGCCATCACCAACATGCCGGTAGAAGATGCCAGCAAAAAAGGCAAAGTGGTAGATGTGATCGAAAAAGGATATGCACTCCATGGAAAAGTAATTCGCTACGCCAAAGTGGTTGTGGGACAATAATTCAATAATACCCGAATCGAGGTGACCGCAACTTGCATCACCAATACCGCAGAACCAAAATGTCAAAAAGAGATTATTACGAAATACTGGGCGTAGAACGCAACGCCAACGAAGGCGATATTAAGAAAGCCTACCGGAAAATGGCACTTAAATTTCATCCGGATAAAAACCCTGATGATAAATCTGCTGAAGAAAAATTTAAAGAGGCGGCAGAGGCTTATGAAATATTGAGCAACGCGGATAAACGCGCTCGCTACGATCGTTTCGGACATCAGGGCGTGGGCGGTGCCGGTGGTGGGCAACACATGAACATGGATGATATCTTTAGTCAGTTTGGAGATATCTTTGGCGGCCACAATCCTTTTGATAGTTTTTTTGGAGGTGGTGGCGGGCAAAGCCGCGGGGGCGGGCGCAGGGTGCATCGTGGCACTAACCTGCGAATAAA
>JBBKVM010000094.1:0-24486 GCA_037968415.1 Bacteroidia bacterium
TGGTAATCTGCCCAGTGATGGTTCCCAGGTGGGGCAGAGCCTGTCGCAGATCCATGCCAAGCAGGTCGCGTGTACGGCCACTTTCATACACGCATTATTGAAGTTTATGCATTAACCATGCGCAACCGCCATTTGGTGATTGGAGCTAATTGCTACACCTTAGTGATTATAATGTGGATCTTTGTATCACTCGTTTTATCTCTCCACAAGTGGGCATCTGAGACCCGAAATATGGATTGGCAATTTCTTTTTCTTTGCTGAGCCAATCTGCACCTTTATTGGAATCAGCCATGGGACAGTGTTGAATATAAATTGTTTCTGAAATGGGTTCAAATGTATCTGTGATAGCAATCAGTATTTTTGAAATGTCGATGAACTTTGTTCGAATCTCTTTGAGTGCAGCCATATGCTCGAGGTGCTGGACAAGTGGCTTCAATAGACCAGACTGCTTCATCCAAATTGTGTTGGATTCTCCTTTAAATAAATTCATATCAATATTGGCAAGCGCTTTATTCATTTTTGCTCCTGCTAATTTAGCTTGGGTTAGATCATCATTCGATAGGGCAGTTTTAAGATCAAAATAGCTGTTTAACAGTGGCTTCAACACATTTTTTGAGGCTTGTGATGTTGCAATATTTTTCTTGGAGGGTTGAGAAATTTCGTTGCTGGTTCCATGGTTGTGGCCAGTCATTGCTACACCGCCTTCGGGATTCATCATGCTTGGCTTACCCGCCAATTGAGCTGCTGCATCAATGCTAAATGTGCCATTGACGGCTATTTCTTCACCGGACTGTAATCCAGATTCTATTACATAACTTTCACCTAACTCCGGACCTAGCGAAACATCACGCATCAGGAAACTTACACCTTGTGCGGAGTTTTGCATAATGTATACTACAGAGCGTTTCCCCGTCCACATCACAGCTGTTTTTGGAATTGTTATTGAAGGTGTTTTTGTATTTATACTGCTCTCCACCGTACCGCTGACAAACATTTCAGGTTTGAGTAACAAACCTGGGTTGGCTACTTCTATTCTTGCTTTGGCAACACGTGTTTTAGGGTCAATTACTGGATCTATAAAGCTTATTGTACTCTTGAAATTTTTGCCGGGTAGAGATTGTATGGTGTAGGAAACGGTAGCCCCCTTTTTTATCCAAGTCATGTCTGACTCATACACTTCAAACAAGACCCATACTTTGGATAAGTCTGCAATTTCATAGATGGCTTCTCCTTGTTTAAGGTAGTCACCCAGATTAACCGTTTTTTTTGTCACATATCCAGAAGCATTTGCAAGAATGGGGAACTGATTCATGGTTTTTTTTGATGCCAATATCTGTTCTATTTGTTTCTCAGTTAGCTTCCAGTTTTTCAATTTTTCTTTAGCTGCATTGAACAAGGCAGGTTGCGTGCCTCTTATCTTTTGAGCTTCCAATAATTCTTCCTGGGCGGTGACTAAATCTGGTGAATACACATAGGCGATCACCTGACCTTGTGAAACAAATTCACCGGTAAAGTTGACTGAGAGTTTTTCAACCCTTCCGGGTATGTGCGAGGATTGAGTAAACACTAAGCGTTCATCTGCCTGAATTTTGCCATTTAACCGGATAGATTTTTCGGCATTATTGTGCCCAACTACCATGGTTTGAACTTTTGCCAATTGCATGGCAGTAGACGACATGCTTACAGCCATAGGGTCAAGTTCATCTTCTGTATTTTCAAGTGGGATCAATTCCATTCCGCAAATAGGACAGTTGCCGGGTTCATTCTTCCTGATCTGTGGGTGCATAGAACATGTCCAAATTTGATCATTCGATGCTTCGCCATTTTCGTGTTCCGAAGTATTTGATGTTTGGGTTGCAGATGGTTTGATGAACCAGCCAATGGTTAGGCCCAGGGCAAGTGTCAAACCGATCACTACAAATTTATTTTTAAGAATATTTTTCATTATAATTTTGATTTTGCTGTGATATAATCCAATTCTGCTAATGCTATTAGGTATTCTACCATAGCTGTAGCTTTCATTTTTTGATATTTCAATATCTGTTGTTGCATCCTCAACACTTCTTCAAATTCTTTACCTGAATTGCTATAAGCTGAAAATAGTAGGTTCAAAGTTTGAGCTGATTCCAATATTTGCTCATCATACAATCTAATGAGGTCTGATTGCTTTTGAATTTCGAAAATGGATAATTCATAACTACTTATGAGTTGATTGCCTAAATCCTGTTTCATGAGAGTGTATGATTCTCGCATCAATTGTGCTTCCTTTTTGGAAGCTTTATATTTTCCTCGGTAAATCGGCAAGCTCATTGAAAACATAGGCATATAAGCATCTTGTCCATTTTGAGGCACGTTAGCGTCCTTACGTGGTGCCACTGAGATGTATTGAAATCCTACACCGAGATTGGGCATTCCTTGTTTGATGGCAACTTTTTCATTGGCTTCACTTGCTTTTATTTTAAGATCCAGTTCTGATAAAAGCGGGTTGCTTACCAGCATTGAATCCTTTCGATAGTTTATAGCTATTTGCGGTAATTCCAAGCTATCGGAGAGGATTATAGCTGCTGTTTTAGTTCTGTTTAAAAGCAAATTAAAGCGTGTTTCAAGTGGCCCTTTCTTTTGTTTAAGAATGGACAGGTTGGTGTTTGCTTCTTTGAGCATGATATCTACACGCAGGACATCTACCATTGAACTCATTCCATTTTGAAATTTGATAGTAGCAATCGATTTATAGGTTTCAAGAATCTGAATGTTTTCTTGTTCTATAATAATCCATTTGTTGAGTTCGTGCAATGGATAGTAGGCGGCCGACACTTGATAGTAGAGTTGATTACGAGTAGCCAAATACTCCTGATACTTTGCCTCTGCGATTAGAGTTGACATGTCACCCTGTGCTTTCAGTGTGCCGAACCACGGGAACATTTGTGATAAACTAATTATTGCCATTTGCTGACCTGTACGTGTCTGTGTCATTTGCCCCAAAGCGCTTATCGAGAATGTTGGATATGGAAGTGTTTTGACCTGTGAGATTTTTTGCATTACCGATTCAAACTCTTTGTATTTGGACTGTAGACCAGGGTTATTCGCAACGGCTATCATGAAATAATCGTCCAGACTTTGGGCTTTGGCAAGCCAGCTTGAACATAATATCGATAGGATTAGTACATATCTCATTTTAATAACTTGTTTTGATTCTTGATAACTCTTTCTCTCCAGATTGCCTGCAGCACAGGCACAACAAACATGGTCATGATCTGAATGGTCATGCCACCAAATGTAGGAATGGCCATAGGCACCATAATGTCAGAACCTTTGCCAGTAGAGGAAAGGACTGGTAACAAGGCAATGATGGCAACAGCTGCGGTCATCATTGCGGGTCGAACTCTTTTTTTGCCGGCTTCCATTACTGCATCCCTTACGCCTTGTATAGTGGTAGGCTTCTTTTCTTCAAATACCTGATGGATGTACGTTCCCATTATCACTCCATCGTCTGTCGCTATTCCGAAAAGGGCTATAAAACCAACCCACACTGCTACACTCAGATTGATGTTATGCATTTGGAATAAATGCCTCATATTCATATCCGCAACAGAGAAATTCATAAACCAATCCTGACCATAAAGCCAGAGCATGATGAAACCACCTGCAAAAGCCACAAAGACACCTGAGAAATGAATAGACGAAGCGATAACTGTTTTAAACTGAAAATAGAGTAACAAGAAAATCACAATTAAACTGATAGGGATTACAATGGACAATCGTTTGACTGCCCTAATCTGGTTTTCATAACTACCTGAAAACTTATAGCTGATGCCAGCGGGAACAATTAATTCCCCGGCATCAATTTTCTTTTGGATTACATCCTGCGCACTATTCACTACATCCACCTCGGCATAATCTTTTTTCTTATCAAAAAGCACATAACCGACTAAGAAGGTTTCCTCACTCTTGATCATTTGTGGCCCTTTTACATATTCAAAATCTACGATTTGACTGATAGGGATTTGAGCTCCGGTAGGGGTTGAGATAAGGATTTTGCCCAGCGCTTCCGGGTTGTCACGTAACTCTCGTGGGTAGCGAATCCGGACCGGGAAGCGTTCTCGTCCTTCAACCGTAGAAGTAATTTTCATGCCTCCAACAGCAGTTTCAATTGTTTGTTGCACATCTTCCACGTTTAAACCATAACGAGAAATTTCGTTTCGGTCGATGTTGAGGTGCAAATAGGGTTTGCCAACAATACGGTCAGCAAAAACAGCTTCTGCTTTTACCGAGGGTACTGTTTTCAATAGGGCCTCTAATTCAAGTCCAAATTTTTCAATGGTTATCAAATCGGGTCCAAATACCTTGATGCCCATGGGTGCCCGCATTCCGGTTTGTAACATAATGAGTCGGGTTTCGATAGGTTGCAATCTTGGTGCGGAGGTTACTCCGGGGATTCTAGTCAGCTTTACAATTTCATCCCAAATGTCATCGGGTGACTTGACATGAGAGCGCCAGTTACGGAAGTAATCACCTTTATCGTCAGGCATTAACTCTGAAGAATTAATTCCTCTTTTCAGGGCTTCTTCATTCGAAACTGTATCGCCACTCACCAGTATGAAATTGTCTTTTCGGTCAGTTTTGAATCTCATTCTATGACCATCCTCGTTGATCAAATATTCAGGTTTATAGTTGATGATATTCTCATACATAGAAATGGGTGCAGGATCTAAGGCCGATTCGGTTCTACCCATTTTACCCACCACCATGTCCACTTCAGGAATACTGCTTACCATCATATCGAGTTGTCCCAACACTTGGCGATTTTGCTCCACACCTGAATGGGGCATGGAAGTAGGCATTAAAAGAAAACTTCCTTCATTGAGCGTAGGCATAAATTCAGAACCAATACCCGGAAAAGAAGATGCAATTGATTGATACACTTTTGTGTTTTTTATGGAATCGCCCACAAATCCGAATATTCTATCAAAGCCCAACCAAATCATCACACCAAAAAGAATCGTAAATGAGGGGACCAAAAGGAATTTGGCTTTATTCACCAAACACCATCTCAATACAGGTTCGTAGAAATGAACAATAGCTAATAAAATCGAAAGTATGAACCCCAGAAGGATGACCACAAAAATGTAATTGACCAATAAGGAACTTTCTACACCGAGAGGCATCCATTCTTCGGTAAGGAAGAAACTGGCGATGAAAACAGCAAGACCGATGTTGATGTAGTTAGGGACGTCTTTAAATTTCACCGACCATTTTGGCTCAAGCAAGTTGTTGATTCCAATCAGACTGATGGCTAATGGTAAAATCATTTGAGCGTAGATAGCCAGTATAAGTCCAAATATGATAAAGGAAAAATTCCATATTCTGCGCACTTTCTTTTTGTCATATTCAATCCCAAAAATGAAATAAGCGAGTGTTGGCAACACTATAAGGCCTAAAGCAAATGAGCCAAATAAGGCATATGTTTTTGTAAAGGCCAATGGCCTGAACAGCTTTCCTTCTGCAGATTCCATTGCAAATACAGGAAGAAAACTCACTACGGTGGTGGCCAGGGCTGTGGTGATTGCAGAGGCTACTTCTACAGTGGCTTCATAGATTACTTTTAACAAATGTTTTCCTTTTGCTCCATGATTTTCGGGCATTTCCAAATGACGGATAATGTTTTCCACGAACACAATCCCTACATCTACCATTACTCCTATTGCTATGGCAATGCCAGAAAGAGCTACCACATTGGCATCCACACCCGTGTAGCGCATCAGAATGAAAGTCATTAAAACGCCCACCGGCAGTAAACTTGAAATAATAATGGATGCTTTAAGGTTGAGCAAGAGTATAATCACAACGATGATGCTAATCAATACTTCATGCGAAAGGGCAGTCTCAAGCGTGCCGATTGTTTCATGAATAAGCTGTGTGCGATCGTAAAAAGGAACGATTGTCAATTGGCTTGCTGTCCCATTGTCCAATATCTTTTTCGGCAAACCTGGAGCTAATTGCTCGATTTTCTTTTTTACATTGTTGATGACTTCTAATGGATTGGAGCCATAACGAGCCACCACCACTCCACCCACTACTTCCGCCCCCTCTTTGTCCAATAAACCTCTTCGGGTAGCAGGGCCGATGGAAACAACTGCGATATCTTTGATGCGGATAGGCACATTGTCTTGCATGGCAACCACTGCTTTTTCAATATCCTCTACTTTTTTGATGTAACCCAAACCACGCACCAAGTACTCTGCCTTGTTGATCTCAATGGTTTTGGCTCCTACATCCCGGTTTGATTTTTGAACGGCTTGCATGACTTTATGCAATGGAATGTTGTAAGCCTTTAATGCGTCCGGATTTACATCAATTTGATATTCTTTAACGTATCCACCTATAGAGGCCACTTCCGATACTCCTTCTACCGCATTCAAACCATACTTCACAAAGAAATCCTGAATGGTTCGGATCTCTTGCAGGTCCCATCCTCCGGTTGCGTTACCATGCGCATCACGTCCTTCAAGTGTGTACCAATATACCTGCCCCAGAGCTGTGGCGTCAGGCCCGAGCGAAGGCTGAACACCTTCCGGCAACAATCCTGAAGGAAGAGAATTTAATTTTTCGAGTATGCGCGACCGGGACCAATAAAATTCAATATCATCATCGAAAATTATATTGATCATGGAAATACCAAAAATGGATGAACTACGAATAGATTTAACTCCCGGAATACCTAGTAAATAGGTAGTTAAAGGATAAGAGATTTGATCTTCAATATCCTGAGGAGACCTGCCCGACCACTGAGAAAAAACTATTTGTTGGTTTTCACCAATATCAGGTATGGCATCAACCGGTACCGGATCTTTGGGTAAAATGCCTGTACTCCAGTTGAAAGGTGATGTAGAAACACCCCATAACACAATAATTATGAATATGAGTGAAGTGACTAATCTGTTCTCAAGAAAGTATTTGATAATTCCTTTTAGCATGTTTAGAATGAATTTTATCGAACCGTGAAAAATTGTTCAAAAGCAAAAACTGCTTGATACCAAAATCCCATAAAGGAATCCGGCACCTTTCATCACATACTATGACTTATAATAAAAAAGTTTGAAGCAAAACCTGAACACTGCTTTCAGCGCGGGGTGGGGGATGGCGTGAGAAACGGTTAATATTCGATTGAAACAAAAATACGGGTTCGCTAAAAACATGAACCAGCGTGACGAAAATGTCCAAATTCATTGAAACCTGCACATTCGAAATAAGAATGTTCTGATCCAGCTGCGCAATTTTATGTTTGTTGTTGCAGCATGGTTTGGATTTCAATTGGACATCGCAAGATGTCATTGGTTCACAATCTGTTAGCAATTCTGTCATACCACAGTTTAGATTCTGGATGACAATGGACAAAGATGTCTCCACAACTTTTCCACCACAGAAGTGGGTGTTAATGGCAAAGCCTTGACTGGAAACCAGAACGAGCAATGCAAGAGTTATTGCAGTAACCTTTTTCATTATTGATTAATAACAATATACGCCTAATTTGCCGATTGTAAAAATGCTGCAACTTTATTGGCTTCCTCCTGAGTCAAGTTTGCCCTTATCTGCATATGAGTAGTGGCAACATCCCATTCTACATCAGAAAATGTTTCTGGTGAGGCTGGATTGTGGCACCTTATACAATTCTCGCCCCAAATTTGCGCACCAGATTTTGCTGTTATCAGAGCTGATGTTTTACAACTTGTGGAATATCCCATTACTAGGATAATTGAAATGGCGGATAATATTATAGTTAGCTTTTTCATTGTTTAAGTTTTAATGATTAAAATCCCATTGCCCAATGGATATAGAATAAGCTGCTGGTTATTTTTATTTCTTCGTCATGGCTTCCAAGTCCATCAGTTGTTTGATAACCCAACTTCAATACTGTTCGCCAATCAACCCAATAGTTTATTCCGATTGCTGTTTGTGTCGGATTTTGTTCCCAGAAAGATCCTTCAGGAGTTTGCATAGCGCTATATCTTCCCACTAACTCTAATTTTCTAACAAACGAATTACTTACAAGGGCAGGCCTGATGGACAATTGTCCGTAGTATGTAGTGCTTTTGTTATCGTATTCGTAAGTAGCTCCTGTTGTATCTTCCGGAACAAAATAGCTGGCCTTGTCTAACTGAGAATTATTGAATTGACCTTTAATATCAATTACACTCTTCATAAAATCTAGATTTTTGACAAAGGATAAATCTACGGCAAACAAGTTTGCGCGGATATCTTCAAACACACTTGCCTCTGTGCCTACTTTTCCAGTTAATCCCGAAACACCTAGCTCTAACATCGAATTAGAAAAGGGAAAAATTCCTAATCTACCACCCACAGATTTGTCAGCATTGTTGTCTTCCTTAAAACCAAATGACAACATGCCGGCTTCTTCGGGTTCGTGATCACCATCTTTTAATTGTGGACCATTAACCACATATATTTGGTAGTTTAATTTTGTTGAGCCAGTGTAGAATGCGCCTCTCAATTCGACACCCACATCACTGGATGGTGCGATGCCGTCATGTCCAAATCCCAAAGGTCTTGTTGCCATTCTGTTTATCCATGCGGGGTGTAACTTTTCCATAAATGTTCCGAATGGAAGAATGAATTTTCCAGCTCGTATAGTCATGTAACGATTTAAGACATATGACATGTCAGCATACTCAAGTCCAAACTCAAAATTTCCTTCTTCAAATTCACCCTCAAATTCAGCTTCGAAAAACAATTTGTCAGATTGTTTGAACATCATTATAGGATTGATACTTCCTCCTACAAAATTGTATTCCGTTTCATCATCAATAGTTACAGCTTCAAAACCTGAGTGGTAATATCCACGCAGCATGAATTTAGATTGCCCGGGTTTTGTATCTGTACTGTTTTGTGCAGACTGACGCTGAAATGTGCTTAAAGTATCTTGCGCTGCCATACTGAATGAAGCAAAAAGCGCAATAATTGTTAGGAATAAGTTCTTCATAGCTTTCATTTTTTTAGGGTTCTGATGTAATTCACAAGTTTCCATCTTTGTTGTTCGCTAAGAGCTTCTTTGTATGAAGCCATAGGAGCGCGGCCTTCAGTCATTTTCCAAAAGAGCGCGCCATCACTTTGACTTTGAATTTTAGCCAATGATAAATTGGTAGGCCTTGGATTTAGGCTTATGCCTGCTATGCCATCTCCCTTGCCTGTATTGCCATGACATATGGCACACATCTGTTTGAAAATTTTCTTTCCTTCCGCAGTTGCAGATAAATCGCTTATTAGTGGATTTTTAACTAAGTCTGCTGACTTTGGGGCTAGCCATTCATTTGTTTGGCAAGTGTAATGTGGCTTTGCTGCCAGTATGAAACAAAAGCATGTGGCAATCAGCAAAAAGAAAAGAAATGATTTTTTGTGTTGCATGATTATTCATTTGAGTGAAAATTACAAATGAATATTTCCTTAAAACATGACAATTGTCATACATCATCACTTACAATGTAAATCAAAGCGAATAGATTTTGGAACCGGAAGTTACTTTCCGATACAAAATTTGGAAAAAATATTCTCCAGCAAATCATCAGTAGTTATCTGCCCGGTGATGGTGCCCAGGTGGTGCAGGGCCTGGCGCAGATCCACGCTCAGCAGGTCGCCAGTGCGGCTATCGTTTACGCCTTCGCGCACGCGGGCCAGCGCATCGGCCGCGCGCTGCAACGCCTCGGCATGGCGAGCACTGGTTACAATGGTTTCGTTTTGGTTGCTGGTTTTGGCTTGCACTGCGGCTACCATTTTGTCTAAAAGTATTTCCACGTTGTGGCCTTCGCGCGCAGAAACAAACACCACCTCGCCAAACGATTTGAATGCTTGTTCGTTGTAATTGCTTTCCTCTTTGTCAATTTTATTTGCCACCAGTATCAGTGTGCTGTCGCTGGCGTTGATGTGAGGCTGCAGGTCGGCTATGATCTGTGTGAGGCCATTGGCGGTGGTTTCGTGCACATCAAACAAATAAATGATGATGGCGCTGCTGCTTAGTTTCTGCAATGTCTTTTCCACGCCTTGCGCTTCTATGCTGTCGTGGGTGTCCCGTATGCCTGCAGTGTCGGTGAGGCGGAAGTGCAGCCCGCGGATAATGATTTCATCTTCAATTACATCGCGTGTGGTGCCGGGTATGTCGCTTACAATGGCGCGCTCTTCATTCAGTAGTCTGTTGAGCAGCGTGCTTTTGCCCACGTTGGGTTTGCCGGCTATCACCACGGGGATACCGTTTTTTATCACGTTGCCCAGCCGAAACGAATCTACCAGCGCGGTGAGTTCACCATGCACTTTGTCGATGAGTGTGAGCAGTTGCGCGCGGTCGGCAAACTCCACATCCTCTTCGCTGAAATCGAGTTCGAGTTCGATGAGTGAGGCAAAGTGCACGAGTTCATCGCGCAGGGTTTGCAGTCGCGCGGAGAAGCCCCCGCGCATTTGGCTCAGCGCCAGCCGATGCGATTCGGCCGAGGTAGATGCGATGACATCGGCCACCGCCTCGGCCTGCGAGAGGTCGAGTTTGCCATTGAGGAAAGCACGTTGTGTAAATTCACCGGGGCCCGCCAACCGGCAGCCTGCAAGGGTGAGGGCATCGAGCATCTGGCGCTGCACATACACCGAGCCGTGGCACGAGAATTCAATTACGTCTTCGCCCGTGTAGGAGTTTGGTCCGTGAAACACGGTGGCGAGCACTTCGTCAATGGTGCGCGATTCGCTTTTGATCGTGCCCAGGTGAACGGTGTGACTGGGCGCTGTGGCCAGCGTGATTTTTTTATTACGCGCCCCAAACAGCCCATCGGCAATGGCAATGGCGCGCGGCCCCGACAGGCGCACCACAGCTATCGCGCCCATGCCCTGTGGGGTGGCGAGGGCGGCAATGGTATCAGGTGTGTGGGGAGAATGTGTCACAATTCAACGTTGTGGTTGCAAATGTAAATCAATTTGTAGTCTCTTCCTTAACCCCCGCGGCCCGCGCCAGGGCTAAGCGGGCCGAATTCAATTCGCGCTGCACATTTAAAATGGTGGAGGCTTCATAGTCACTTATTTTATTCTGACTCAGCGCCTGAAGTACATCGGTGGCCGATGTTCCAGCAGCATCTTTGACGTCCTCTCCAGTTATTTGAGAAGCCGAAGTATCCAATAAAGTTTGTGCGAATGCTATGGATGTGTCACGCAACAGCTCATATTGGTTATGTATGAAATCATTTGCAGAAGACTCCATATCAGCAAGATTGTGGACGATGTCTTTGATGCTTTTTGCGGCATGCATGGCATCGGTTATGTCGTTGGTCATTTTGTCTTTGGACTTTTTTTCTTCTTCAGACATATCTTCGGTGTTGATTTTCAACAAGTACTCAAGCATCTCTCCCTGTGCAATCTTGCACTTCCGGTATTGCTCTTCAAATGATTCACTTCGTAAAATGCCTTTCATTTTTTCGTACCATTTTGTGTCAGACGTTTTGCTTTGAATGTTGCCGAAAGCTTTCATTTGCAGCTGGGCAATTCTTTCAACAAAATCTTTTTTCTCCTGCTGCAATAGCTCAAGTGCATCTTCAGGAAAATGGAGGGCAGCGGGTTTAAGATTTGATGTCTCTGATTGCTCAGCACCGCTTTGAAATGTTTTTTCCAGGTAATTGGAGAATCTTCCTACAAAGGGATAGAACAAAGCGATAGCCAGCACATTGATGCCTGTTTGAAAAGTAACAAGTGCAATCAATGGGTCAGGAATTTTGATTACGTTCAATATAAGATGAACCAGCCAGGGCAGGAGTGCCGCGGCAAGTACAAGTGTAAATGCATTGAACACAAAGTTTCCCCAGGCCACTCGCTTTTTATCAGGAATGCCACCAATAGAACCAATAAGAATCTTGAGCGTGGTGCCTAATTCAGAGCCTATCACAATTCCTGCCGCGCTCGTAAATGGTATCACATCATTGTGCAACGCGGTGAGCGTGATGGCAATGGTAGCCGAAGAAGATTGGATTACCGAAGTGAGGAGAAAACCAACGATGATAAACAGATAGGGTGAGTAATCAGCAAAACGGGTTACATCAAAATTTTCAACATAGACTCCGGCTGCATCTTTCATCCATTCAAGTCCTATAAAAAGTAATGCAAACCCAATCAGAAAGCGGGTGGCATATTTCAGCACAGGATGCTTATTGAACAACACCAGGCCAATGAGAGAAACTGCCAATGCCGGATAGGCAAACACATCCATATCTACTTTGAATCCCAGCGAGGCCACCACCCAGCTATCGAGCGTGGTGCCAAGGTTACTCCCCAGCACAATGGCCAACGCATTGCGCATGGATACTATGCCTGCGCCCACAAAAGAGAGCACCATCAGCAATACCACCGAACTGCTTTGTAAAAATGCAGTTACCACTGTACCGCCCAGCAAGGCTTTGAGGCGGTTGGAAGTTTGCCGCTGTAAGTATTTCTTAAATGATCGCCCCGCCATGCCGCGCAATGACTCTTCCAATAATGTCATTGCATAAATGAAAATGGCCACCCCTGCTGGCAACAACCACAAACCTGAATTACTCATGTTGCAATATTAATTGATTTTGAGCTTTATTTTCGGAAGGGGCTATTGCATTTTGCCGGGGTTGATGATTTTGCCTGAGCATAGGATAGAATGCAAAAAAAATGCGGCACCCAATGTGGATGCCGCTGCTGAGATTATATAACTTGAAATTTAATTCAATGTTGAAAGTTTTGCTTTGAATTCTTCCGTAGTGGTTTTAGTAAGATTAAAAGGCACTGACAAATTAGGAGTTACGGTAAATGGAATAAATGCGGAATACAAACTGTTATCTTGAGTACCAACACTTACTGCTACCATGGTGCAACCTAATCCCACAGGTGAATAGTAATGGTAATATGCGCTGGGATAATATCTCAAAGGGGTTATAGTAGTCACAGAATCATAAATGAGATAAATATTGGTTGGAAACAGAGCCAAATCGTAGTTCGGGATTGCCTGGAACGATGTGGTCTGGAAACTCGAAAACCAGATTGGGTCGTCAACGTTTATCCATGTATAAGTCTTTGGGGGTGGCGATAAAGCGAATATACTATACATGTAACTTGTGGCTGTAGCGAATACATTATTAGTAGTTGAAGAATCCCATGCAAAAGCAAAAGCCGTATCAAGTGAAACAAAAGCACCCATATTTCCTGATTGATCTACACCACCGGTAAGTGATCCCGGAGCTTCCACATCCACCGATTTGCCTGAGGCCATTTTTACTGATTCGTTGCCTGCCATCACACTTATATAAAACTCTCCACCGGATTTGAGCAGCTGCCCATAACTCATTACCGTGGGCTTGCGAGCAAAGAACATGTCGCTCTTTTTATACAAGTCTCTGAATTTGATCGTCACATTGCCGGTGACGGGTGCGTTGGCTTGTGTAACAAACGCATTGACTGGCACAGTCACAATGGTACCTTGTGGTGTAGTGAAAGTTCCGCCCAATGACGCATTCAGCGTGTAGGTCTGGTCTTTGGGTTCGTGCTGCGTAAAGAAGTCTTCAAGCGATGAATAAGTATCGCCAGCCGGAGCCGGATCTGCCTTATCATCTTTTTTGCAAGCCGCCATGGACACCAACAGTGCCAAAGCAATGAGTTGTGATTTCAGTTTCATGTAGTTAGTTTTTTTTACTGTTTGACTAATTGTAGGAATGGTACCCAAAGGTTCCTTTGCCGTAATAATTATGTAATAAGTCTGGTAAATTAAAGTGAATGAATGCACACAGAACGGGAACTGTACTTTTGTAATATACCAACCACTCAAAATAGGGGAGCCTGATTAGGCTGCCTCCTGTCCACTGCTATTTGTATTTCAAACATAAGAAAAAAGCGAATTGGTTGTTAGGAATATATCATCACCTGCTAATTTTCTCAATCAACTAGTTTTCCTCATCCATGCATCAGCAAACACATTCGCTACAATTATTTATGGATATGTGTGTGATTGCATCACATTTGTTACTTTTGCCCGCACCCCGATGGGTATCAAAACTTAATCAGAAAGAAATATGGCAGTTTTAGTAAATAAGCAATCGAAAATTATTGTACAGGGTTTTACCGGCAGCGAGGGTACTTTTCACGCTGAGCAAATGTTGGAATACGGCACTCAGGTAGTAGGTGGCGTAACGCCTGGCAAAGGCGGCACCAAGCACCTTGACAAACCTGTTTTCAACACCGTAGAAGAAGCGGTGAAAGCTACCGGTGCCAATGTATCCATCGTTTTTGTGCCACCCGCATTTGCTGCTGATGCCATTATGGAAGCTGCCGAAGCAGGCATCGAACTGGTGGTGGCCATCACCGAAGGCATTCCCACCAAAGACATGATTACAGTAAAAAATTATTTGAACGGCCGCAACACGCGCCTCATTGGGCCTAACTGCCCCGGGGTTATCACCGCGGGCGAATGCAAGGTGGGCATCATGCCGGGCTTTGTGTTTAAGCCGGGGCGTATTGGAATCGTATCCAAGTCGGGTACGCTCACTTACGAAGCTGCCGACCAGGTGGTGAAAGCAGGCATGGGCGTAAGCACGGCCATTGGCATAGGCGGTGATCCTATCATCGGCACCACTACGCGCGAGGCCATCGAACTGTTTATGAACGACCCTGAAACTGACGGTATCGTAATGATTGGCGAAATAGGCGGGGGCATGGAGGCCGAAGCCGCACGCTGGATCAAAGACAACAACCGCAAACCAGTAGTAGGCTTTATTGCAGGCCAAACCGCACCGGCCGGCCGCAGAATGGGCCACGCTGGTGCCATTGTAGGTGGAGCTGATGACACAGCCATTGCTAAAATGAAGATCATGCGCGAGTGTGGCATCACGGTGGTAGAATCACCCGCAGTGATTGGCGACACCATGGCCAGCATCATCAACAAAGTAACTGCCTAAACACAAAACATCAAGACATAAAAAAAGCGCTTCGAAAGAAGCGCTTTTTTTGTTTTATCAGGTTGACTTAGTTGAGCTTGTAAGCTACTCCTAGTGCCAATCCACCAAACACACGGTTGGTAGGCTCGTATCCGGGCTCCTTGTCGTCTTTCATCACATCAGTGAATCCGTAACCGAAACGCAGTCCGGTAGAAACCACAATGTTTTCAGAAGCTTCGATGTCAACACCAAAACCAAAAACGATGGCGATGTTGGTGCTCTCGTGAAATTCTTTTACATCCAGGTCGCTGAAATCAAATCCTGAAGCAGGCTTCGTAGAAAAGTCAGCCTTGGCACCCATGAGTATGCCGATTTGTGGACCTACTTCAAAGTAAGGACCACTAGGCGATTGCAAACGGAAAAGGATTGGAATATCTAGGTATGAAAGTTTGGTTTTAGCTTCGTAGGTAGATGGATCATCTTCGTACTTCTGGTTGTGGCCTGAATAAAGGATCCCTACCGATAGTCCGGTGGTTTCGCTGAAGCTATACACTCCGTTTACACCCACTGTGCCGCCAAATGTAGAAGCGTAGTTGAGCTCGTCACCGGCATCAGATACATTCTTGTTGAACAACCAGGTGGAGTTGATCGCGCCCGCAAGGCCAATACGCAATCCCTGTGCAGAAGCCATAGAAGTAGCCAATGCCAATACAATACTTAATGTGAGTAATTTTTTCATATTTGTCTTAATGGTTTATTTAGTTTGGCAAAATTAGCATATCCGCTGATAATTACAACAACTTGCCCGCGGCCTGCGCCAAAGCCCTGCAAATGCCTTTCTGACTGTAAAAAGTTATATTTGCACCTCACACAAAAACAACTGCATGGTGGATAAACTTCTGACAGGAAAGACCGTACTTGTTACAGGCGCGAGCAAAGGCATAGGCCGTGGCATTGCCATGATGATGGCGCAACATGGCGCAAATGTGGCATTCACTTATTTATCATCTGTAGAAAAAGGCATGGCGCTTGAGGGTGAACTGGCCACGCACGGCATCAAAGCAAAAGGCTACCGCTCGGATGCCTCTGATTTTCAGGCTGCCGATGAACTGATTACCCAAGTTGTGGCAGAGTATGGCGCGCTTGACGTGGTGGTCAACAACGCGGGCATTACGCGCGATGGTCTACTGATGCGCATGACCGAAGAACAATGGGACGAAGTGATTCGCATCAACCTCAAATCCGTGTTCAACGTAACCAAAGCCGCGCAAAAGCCCATGCTTAAGCAGCGCAAAGGCAGCATTATCAACGTATCCAGCGTTGTGGGTGTGAAAGGCAATGCCGGACAAGCCAACTATGCGGCATCTAAGGCTGGCATTATTGGCTTTACCAAGTCGGTGGCACTCGAACTGGGCAGCCGCAACATTCGCTGCAATGCCATCGCACCCGGATTTATAGAAACAGAAATGACCGAAGTGCTGAATGCAGATATGGTGAAACAGTGGACCGATGCCATCCCGCTCAAGCGCGGAGGCACAGCCGATGACGTGGCCAATCTGGTATTGTTCTTAGCCAGCGACATGTCGGCTTACATCACCGGACAGGTGATCAATGTAGATGGCGGCATGCTTACATAATAGTATTGGTAAACTGCCGATGCCAATTTTTCGTTATTCATCTTTATCAAAAACTAAATTCATTTGAGTTTGCAACTCATCACCGAACTGCCACTGTGGTTTATCATCTTCTGCGTAATGCTGGGAGTAGCATACGCGTGGCTGTTATATTATAAAGACAACTCATTGAGCGATGCCGCGCCCTGGCTGCGGTGGCTGCTTGCGGGGCTGCGCTTTGTGGCGGCAACCGTGCTGGCCATTTTATTGCTTTCTCCACTTATTAAAACGACCTCGCGCGAAACAGAAAAGCCTATCGTAGTAATTGCACAGGACAACAGTCAGTCAATCATTTTCAGTCGCGACTCAGCATATTACAAAGGCGCATACCATGAGCAACTCAATAAGCTTAGTGAAGCCTTGGCGGAGGTCTACGATGTGCGCACATTTTCTTTTGGTGACAAAGTAGAGGAGGGGTTCTCCAACGATTTCAGCGGCAGACAAACAGATTTTTCGGGGTTGTTTGATGAGCTCAACGCACGCTTTACAAACCGCAACATAGGTGCTGTGATAGTGGCGAGTGACGGGTTGTATAACCACGGCTCCAACCCGCAGTATGCTCCCGGAGCGCTAAAAGTGCCGGTGTTTGCCATTGCGCTGGGCGACACCACCGTGCAGAAGGATGTGATATTGGCCGGAATCCGTTATAACGAAACTGTGTATTTCGGAAATAATTTTCCGGTACAGTTGCAAATCAACGCGCGCAAATGCGCAGGGGCCAACTCCATGCTCACCGTGCGCAAAAACGGAAGTGTGGTGCTTTCGCGCAACATCGATATCACCAACAATAACTTCAGTCTTAACCTGCCGCTGTTTTTTGAGGCCAAAGAAAAAGGCATTGTCAAATATTCATTTAGCCTAGCACCTGTAGAAGGGGAAATAAGCACAGTCAACAACACCAAAGAGATTTACATCCAAGTGCTGGAAGGCAAACGCAAAGTACTGCTGCTCGCGCACAGCCCGCACCCTGACATCGCTGCCATCCGCAGTGCCATCGAGAAGAGTGACGGCTACGACATTACGGTGACGCAGGCATCGCGCTTCGATGGCAAACTGGAGGGTTACAACATGGTGATATTGCACCAGCTGCCCTCGCGCAACAATAAAATCACAAGCCTTCTGCAACAATCGCAACAGCAAGGTATTCCGCTGCTTTTCATATTGGGCAATCAGTCTTCGCTTGCCGATTTCAACGCGGCCGGTGCAGGACTCACTATTGGCGATAACCGCAACATCACCAATGACGCACAACCTGCGCTCTCGTCTGATTTTTCCTTGTTCACGCTGAGCGATAACCTCACACGCTTTATCCCACGCATGCCACCACTCGTTTCGCCTTTTGGCACATACCAGTTTGGTGCTTCGGGTGGTATTCTTTTTTATCAGCAGATAGGTGCAGTGCGTGCCAATCAACCTTTGGTATATTTTGGAAATGAAGCTGGCAGGCGCACAGGCGTAGTCGCAGGCGAAGGCATGTGGCGCTGGCGATTGGCAGACTATGCCGAAAACAACAACCACGATGCCACCGATGAAGTGATATTAAAAATGGTGCAATACCTGTCGGTGAAAGAAGAGAAAACGCGCTTCCGCATTATCGCCAAAAACAACTATAAAGAAAACGAACCGCTGCAATTGTTTGCCGAAGTGTACAACCAAACTTACGAGCTTGTGAACGAACCCGAGGTGAGCATCACCATCACAAACGAACAAAAGACCGCGTATCCGTTTACTTTTTCGCGCACCGACAAAGCTTACGCACTCAATGCAGGACTCTTTCCTCCGGGTGATTACAGTTATTCGGCAGTAGCGCGATTTGCCGATACACCACTCACCACCAGCGGCCGATTTACAGTGAGTGCCATACAGGTGGAGACCAACGAAACTGTGGCCGACCATCAAGTTTTGTATGCCATGACGCAAAAATATGGTGGCACCATGGTGTATCCCGATGGTATGATGCAGTTGAAAGATTCGCTACTCAACCGCGAAGATATTCGACCTGTGACTTACCTGCAGAGCAAGCTCGAAGATTTCATCAACTTGAAATGGATATTTTTCCTCATCCTTGGCCTTGTCACCATTGAATGGTTTCTACGCAAACGCAGCGGAAGCTATTAAACATCCCGCATGAACACCCTCAAGAAAATTTTAATTGCCATCGCTGCGTTCGCAGCGGTGTTGCTGTTGTTGTATGTGTTACGTGTTGCGATTTTACAAGCTGCGGGTGGCTATCTTATATACGAAGACGAACTGGCAGCCGCACCGGTGGTGGTGGTGCTGAGTGGCGACCCATACGACCGCGGACGCGAGGCGCTGAAATTATACAAAGAAGGAATGGCATCTAAGATTGTGTGCACGGGCGCAAATGCCTCACACAACTTGTTGGCTTTGGGGACCGATTACATTGAGTCGGACCTCACGTGCAGGTTTCTGTTGAATCACGGTGTTGATAGCCTGGACGTGGTATCTGTGCGCGAAGGTACCAGCACGCTGGAGGAGTGTGGCGTCATCATTAACTATTGCGAAACCAATCGCATCGACACGGTGATTGTGGTGAGTACACGTTTTCACACCCGCAGGGTACACAATTATTTTGCTCCGCGATTTGCCAAACACAACATCAAATTGATAGTGCGTGGGGCTTCCAGCAGTTTGTATCGCGAAGACAACTGGTGGAAATTTGAAGACGGAATGATTATGGTGAACAACGAGTACATGAAACTTTTGTACTACCGATTGCATTATTAATCCGCGCAAAAGTCTGTGCGCAAGCAATCAAAAAATAAAATAGCAAAAAGATTTAGCGGCCGAGGTCGTAATAGAGAGTGGAGCCTGAATAATCGTTGTGGTTTACTACCGATTCTTCCGTTTCTGTTTTGGCGATGCGCCACTGAAATTCATAAGGCGTGAGTGGCAACAGCCCGCTTACCGAAACTACTTTTTCGCCCGACTGCATGATAGTCCATTGGCGTGTGGCCACAGGGCGGTAGCGCAATACCACCATGCCGCTGTCGGCAGTGGTGAGTTTTACCATCAGCGTGGTACTGTTGATACGCGAAAGCTCCAGACCCGAATCCGTTTCGGTTTTGGCTTGCGCCCGGGCTCCCGCACATGCCAGTATGCACACCGCAACTGTTAATGAAAATGACTTGATTATTTTTCTCATGGTTTCGTTCCTCTGAATATGACCACCGCCATCAACCCTCCGGTGGGGCTTACTGCCAGCCTGTAAAAGTTTTCTGCAATGGTGCCGCTGAGATCAAATGCCATGCGCCATTTTTTATCTTTCTCCGGATCAAATATAAGCACCTTTCCATTATACCCGGCCAGCACACGGCCATCGCTCAGCCATGTGTAGTCTTCGGTGCTATCGGGCATGGCCACAATATTTTTCTGTTTGTCAGTATCGGGGTCATACGATTTCAATACCCACGTGCTGTCGCTCTTGTCGACAAATGAAATGAGTTTGGTGTCGGGAATCATCGCAAGGCTGCGGCCAATATTTGAAGCCACTGTGCGGCTGGTTTGATTCTCGACATGGAGGATCCGCAATGTGAAAGGCTCGCCCAGCGCAAAGATGGCCACGCGCTCGGCATCTATCCACACATAATAACCAATGGTGTCGGTAGTCAATATAATTTGTGTGGCATTGCTGCCATCGGGCTTTATGCTGTACAAACGCTGCGTGCCATCCATGTCTATGCGCACCACCGAGAGGTGTCGGCCATCGGGCATGCCCATGGGTGAATATTCGCTTTCGGGTGTTTGTGTGATCCGCTCCTTTTTTCCTGACTGCTGGTTGTACCGATATATGTCTGCTTGAAAACCTTCGGTGGCGGAGCTATAAAAAATAGAACGCCCACCGCGACTAAAATAAGGCTGGTTGTCGTAGCCCTCGCGGTCGGTGATGTTGTGCATCTCTTCGTAGTGCATGTTGCCCTCTTCGAAAAATGTAGCGATCAACACTATGTCGGTGTCGGGCACTTGCGCCTTGGCCACCGACAACGATGCAAGGATAAAAAGTAAAGGCAGTATCAATCTCATGGAATAAAAATAAAAATTATTTGTTGTTGCCCCGTGTGATCTTGTTTTTCTTAGGTTCATTTATCGGCACCACCAGTAACGTATCCCGCAGCCCGCCTTGCACTTGATAATACGCAGTAAACTGTAATGTATCGTTCAAGGTGGAAGCGCAGCACACGCTGTCAGCCCGCGCCTGCAGCATGATATCTGCCATCACGGTAGCTTTTATCACGCCTTTTTTTCGGTATATTTTATACGTGCACGAATCCGATGCGCTCTCGGCATAGATGTGTTGTGGAGTGAGAAAAAAATTATCGCCCAGCGCCAAAACCTCGCTTTGCAATACAGCTAAGTTGCCACTGTAAGCTGCTACCAGCATGCGCGTGGGGGAGTAGACAAAGAATCCAACCGACACCAACCACAACGAAAAATAAATGGTGGCCACTGTCACCATTCGGTTGCGGATAAAAATTCCTGCCAGCAACACACCCGTGCACAGCACCAACCATTTGGTTGTCGGCAGTGTGTTTCCCGCCACGTGCGCAATTACGGCTACTGCGAGGGTCGCCACGTGCAAAGCAAAAAGTATTTTAAGTGTGCGTTTGCTGATGTCGCGCACGGCCACCATCATAATAAAACCACCGATGAGTGAAAGTATGTACGTACTGATGGCTATGATGAGCAGTTGTGATGTCATTTTGATTTTTCGCGGTGCATTTTTTCCAGCTCATACATTTCGTCACGCAGGCGCGCGGCTTCCATAAAGTCGAGGTCGCGTGCAGCTTTCTCCATGGCCTTGCGCGCGCTGGCAATGAGTTTGGTTAGTTCATCGGCCGACATATATTGCACCACCGGATCGGCTGCCACGCTCACTATCTCTTGCTCTATGTAGGCTGAACCTTCGGTAGGCCTGCGCGCATCGGCCACCTTGGTTTGCTGCATGATGGAGTCGTGGCTCTTAGTTATCTGCGTGGGTGTAATGTTATTGGCTTCGTTATAGGCCATCTGCTTTTCGCGCCTGCGATTGGTCTCGTCTATGGTTTGCTGCATCGACCGTGTCATCTTATCGGCATACATGATCACCTTGCCTTGCAGGTTACGAGCCGCGCGCCCTGCTGTTTGCGTAAGAGAGCGTGACGACCGTAAAAATCCTTCCTTGTCGGCATCGAGTATGGCCACCAGCGAAACCTCCGGCAGGTCCAGGCCTTCGCGCAACAGGTTGATGCCTATCAGCACGTCAAAGTTGCCCAGCCGCAAATCACGCAGTATCTCTACACGGTCCAGCGTCACCACTTCGGAGTGTATGTAGCGGCAGCGGATGTTCAGCTTGGTCATGTATTTGGCCAGTTCCTCAGCCATGCGTTTGGTAAGTGTAGTTACCAGCACGCGTTCATTGCGCTTTGTTACTTCAGCTATCTCGTCCAGCAGGTCGTCCACCTGATTGAGGCTCGGCCGCACCTCTATCACCGGATCAAGCAGCCCTGTGGGTCGTATCACTTGTTCCACCACCACGCCTTCACTCTTCTCCAACTCATAGTCAGCCGGGGTGGCACTTACAAACAGTGTTTGTCCTACCACTTGTTCAAACTCATCAAACTTCAACGGGCGGTTGTCCATGGCCGCAGGCAACCGAAAACCATACTCCACCAGATTTTGTTTGCGCGAGCGGTCACCGCCATACATGGCGCGTATCTGCGGTATGGTTACATGACTCTCATCTATTGTCATTATAAAATCGTCAGGAAAATAATCGAGCAGGCAGAATGGGCGCGAGCCCGGTGGGCGGCCGTCAAAATAGCGGGAGTAGTTTTCGATACCCGAACAATAGCCTAACTCGCGGATCATCTCCAGGTCATACGTCACACGGTCTTCCAGGCGCTTGGCCTCCAGGTGCTGGCCATTGCCTTTCATATATTCCACATGTTTCACCATGTCTTCCTGTTTCTGCCATATTGCTTCCAGCGTACGTTCCTTGCTGGTCACAAATATATTAGCCGGATAAATCACTGCCAAGTCCATCACTTCTATACGCTTGCCACTTACCGGGTCAATCGACTCAAGCTCGTCTATCTCATCACCAAAAAAAGAAATTCGATACGCGATATCGGAATAGGAGAGAAACACATCTACTGTATCGCCCTTCACACGAAATGTGCCGCGGTTAAACTCCACCTCGGTGCGCGAATACAAACTGGTAACCAACCTGTGAAGAAAAAGATTGCGGCTGATGGCTTCGCCTTTCTTGATGTGGATGATATTTTCTTTGAAGTCGGCCGGATTACCAATACCATAGATGCACGATACCGATGACACCACTATAATGTCTCTGCGGCCTGATAACAACGAGGATGTGGTGCTGAGGCGCAGCTTCTCTATCTCGTCATTGATGGAGAGATCTTTTTCAATATAAGTATTGGATATCGGCAGATAGGCTTCGGGCTGGTAGTAATCGTAGTACGACACAAAATATTCTACCGCGTTGTTCGGAAAAAATTGTTTGAACTCACCATACAATTGCGCGGCCAGGGTTTTGTTGTGGCTCAGCACCAGCGTGGGGCGTTGCACCTGCTGTATCACATTGGCTACGGTAAATGTTTTTCCCGAACCTGTTACACCCAGTAGTGTTTGCGCCATGTCGCCACGCTTCAGGCCCGCCACCAATTGGCGGATGGCTTCCGGTTGGTCGCCTGTGGGTACAAATTGTGAAGTGAGTTGAAAATCCATGATTGCGCTGCAGCGCGCAAAAATACGAAATCAAAAAGTGGAAAAAGTACGCAGTTTCAATAACGACTGTTTATGGATCAACCAAAAACCTTGCGCAGTATTTCGCTTACCCTGTGCAGCGGGTTCTTGCGGATGTTGCGTTCTTCATCACTCACTTTCAAAAACAAACCGTTGAGTGCGCGCTGTGTGGTGTAGCTGCTCAGTGTGTTTTGTGTGATCTGCGGAAATAGCAGTCCGTTGAGCGATGCCGTGTTGTAAGTGCTGATGAGATTGCCATACAGAGTTTCGGCACTGTTGCCAAGGATGAGTGGTTTTTGCAATGAAGTCTGGATGCGTGGCTGGAAAGCACTGTATAGCGGATTGTATGTTTGGCCGCGCAGGTATTGTGTGCCGGCCGTGTCGTGGCCGCTGATGATGCTGAGCGCATCGGTAATGGTGAGGTTGGTGATAGCCGTTTTGAAAATAGGCAGCGCCTCGGTGGCGGCATCTTCGGCAGCGCGGTTGATGCTTTGTATGGTGTTGTCCACCAGCAGCTGCCCACCGGGTATGGCAGACAGGTTGTCGAATATCACATCGGCTTCGGGCGGCAGCAATATTTTTACGGCTGCATCTTTAAAATATCCGTCTTGTTTAGAAAGGCGAGTAGTGGAAGAGTCGGTGCCCACCGACAGGGCTTCGCGCAGGCCTTGCGCGGCTTCGGCTTCGGTAAGGCCGAGGTCAGTGGTGGAACACGCTTGCATCACTAATAGAGATGCCAATAAAAAGATGCCTGTTATTTTTTTCATAAGGAGATTATTTTCTTTTGTCTAACAAATATCAAACCAACTCCGCGCGCACTTCCACACCTTTGTTAATCTTATCGATACGCGGATGCATAATGGCGAACCACAGCGGGGATGGACAACATGACAAGTGAGATGTATTTGAGCTTTTTCAATGTGTATTAAAATTAGTGTTTTTTTAAGAGGAGTGTTTTAATAGCACACTAAAAAACGCAAACCAATCTGGCTAACAACATCTGTCTACGTTTTATATTCAGGTATTGTTTTCGCGTTGTGCGATTTTCCAGAAGGAAACCACTTATGATTTAATAGATATAGTACTGTTGCCTGAATTTGAAATATTTATATATC
>JBBKVM010000095.1:0-8331 GCA_037968415.1 Bacteroidia bacterium
TGTTCAAAGAGATTGAAAAAATAGCTTCAGAAGAGCAACTGCAACTTATTGAAAAAGAGCATTCCAAAATTATTGCGGATGAGTGGGAAGATGCGTTTTGGGTTAAGCCGTCACAATAGAAACCAAGCCGGCACTTAACCCCACTTCCGCCCATGGCCCTCGTGTGTTTTTTTTAGCACTCCGCTCACTCCCACCCCGCTCCCCCGCGAACCATATGTGGGCTGCTCATCTAAACTTCATCCCCATTCTGCTATTTTCTAATCGCTGGCGCCAATGCGCGCCTCTGTCCACATCAATAAATCAATAACTTCACTCTTCCAAAACACAACATAAAATGACAAAATCAATCCTTACTGTATTGAGTTTCCTTCTGCTTGGTACACTCACTTTCGCGGGCCACATTCCTACATCAGTTCAAAAAGCATTCGAGCAAAAGTTCCCACAAGCCACAGCCGTAAGGTGGGACAAAGAAAATGCACACGAATACGAAGCATCCTTTAAATGGAACGGACAAAAACATTCAGCCAACTTCAGCGACACCGGAGCATGGCTGGAAACCGAGAGCCCTTCCACTTTTACCCAACTTCCCGAAGCAGTGCAAAAAGCATTCAACTCTTCACATCAAGAAGCTACAATTAAAGCCGTGGCAATAATTGAAACGGCAACAGGTGAGCGCAAATACGAAGTGGAGTTTAAGCAAGGCCACAAAACATTGGAGCTATTCTACACCGCAGACGGAAGCGAAATCAAATAACGTTCAATGGCAAACAACACTTCGCCACACATATTAAGCACATCGGCAAATCTCTTGGGGTTTTGTCTTTTTGTAATCACTTCATTGCACATCGCAAACCTCACAGAGACTCACAACATTGATGCGCTCACTTCTTGCATTGCGATACTGCTGACTTTTTCATGTATTTTTTCATTTGCTTCCATCCGCACCACCAATGCCAAAAGAGAAAAGCGGCTGGAATCCATTGCCGACTATTTATTTGTTTTTTCATTGATCGGTATTCTCATCATCATTTTAATCATCACGCTCAACTTCATTTAACAAAACTTCAATCATGAATGTAGATAATACCAATATCCTTCAATCGGAGGACGCACAATTAACCAAGTTGCAAACTATCGTTCAACATGCCATTGAAGAAGAAAAACTCATCATCGAGAATCTGGTGCATCAACCGGAGGAAATATTGAGCCGGGGGCAAAGCATTTCTGACAAAGTAGCTTCATTTGGTGGCAGCTGGAAGTTCATCATTTTATTTTCCATCATTCTTACAGTTTGGATTTTGTTCAATACCCTTGCCCCAAACAAAGCTGACTTTGATCCCTACCCCTTTATCCTCATGAATTTGGTACTGTCAGCCATAGCCGCATTGCAGGCACCCATCATCATGATGAGCCAAAACCGCAAGGAAGAAAAAGACCGAAAGAGAAGCGAGAATGATTACCTGATAAACCTCAAGGCGGAATTAGAAGTAAGAAGTTTGCACCAAAAAATAGACCTGCTTATTGAGGAGCAAATAAAAGTATTGTTTGAAAGCCAGGAAAAGCAGCTGGAAATATTAGCCACCATCGAACAAGAAATAAAACGACCCAAATGAATGGCATAAGTAAACTACCGGCAATAACCATCTCGTTTTGGATAATGAAAATTTGTGCCACCACGCTGGGCGAAACTGCAGGTGACTTGCTTTCAATGACTCTTAACGTAGGGTATGCAATTAGTTCAGTAATCCTTTTGAGTTTCTTCTTTGCGACTTTAATCATTCAACTTACCACCAAAACCTACCACCCTATTATTTATTGGGCGGTAATACTTTCCACAAGTACAGCAGGCACCACCATGTCCGACTACATGGACAGGACCCTGGGTTTGGGCTATTCCATAGGTTCTATGATTTTGGTTTCATTCTTAATGCTAACACTGCTGGTTTGGTGGGTCACAGAAAAGTCTTTGTCAGTTACAAACGTAAAATCGCTGCGCGGAGAAATGTTTTACTGGGTAGCCATTCTTTTCTCCAATACTTTGGGCACCGCATTGGGCGACTTCCTTGCAGACAATTCGGGGCTTGGTTTTGCCGGTGGTGCAATGCTTATTGGCAGTTTGCTGTTGCTCATTGTGCTGGCTTATTACTTCACCAAACTTTCTCATATACTTTTGTTTTGGTTAGCATTTATTCTAACCAGACCCTTTGGTGCAACATTTGGCGACTTGCTCACCAAGACACACGAAAAAGGCGGGCTGGACTTTGGCACAATTGGTTCTTCATTGATTCTTTTTGCAATACTTGCAGTGTTGATTGTTTTTGCAATCAGAAAAGTAAACGAAGACAAGAAGGCTGCGCTCATTTAAACACATCCACTATTGTACTGTTTTCTGCATTGTTCGCTGTGGCGTGCTTCCTTCGCATGCTTTAACAACCATGCTACCACACAAAATATTTACGGAGCCATTGATTGCAGCCAACACCCCACATCACTTTGTTATTTCCTGAACCATTTTGTAATTTGCTTTGTAAGTACATAAGCGTTTTAGTGTTGTGCAAAGTTTCCACCTTCTGCACAATGAACATTCATTAGCATCCTGCTATTAAAATCTACTAAAATGAAAACACTCAAACTTCTTCCCGCCTTTCTGGTTTTAGTTCTATTGTCGGTTCCCGCATGGGGTCAAAAACACCAGCCCGTTATCGACATGCACATGCACATCGGTGCGCAATTGGATTTACCCACAGGTGCACCTGCCCCCTGCCTGCCTCAACCCTGCATCGGTAAGGGGCAAGCATCAGCCAATTCAGCCGACAACCTCAAAAAAACATTAGAAGTATTGGGCCGCTACAACATTTTGAAAGGTTCTCATTGACCTCGACCAGTGCAAACTGCGGGAACGTTATAGGCAATAATATGGCGGTGTAATCACCTAGCATTATTCATATATGTGATACCTATATAAAAATAATATAAACAGAGAAGCTTAAAACTGAGTTTAGTTAGTACAAAATTTAAAATCTAAATCAAATGAAAAACCTTTACAGTGCTATTTTAATTTTTCTTGCCACGACATTTCTTATTAATGCTCAAAACACGTGCTCTCCATTATTCACCAACGGTATAGTGGTTTATTACCCTTTCTGCGGTAATGCTGACGATCAAAGTGGTGGTACTGCCAATGGAACTGTTTACGGGGCAACATTAACGGAAGATAGATTTGGTAATGCACACAGTGCTTATTCCTTTGTTGGAACAAGCAGCTATATCAGCATACCCAATTATCTTAATGCTCCCTCAGTTAATTCCTTTTCGGTTTCTATATGGCTTACTAACTTTCAAACGAGCGGTGGCGTGCATGCTTTTTATCATGGCGCAGGTGCCGGTGAATGGTCAATATTAAGTGCGGGAATGGGTGTGCACCTAAGTGATGGCAACTGGTACTGGGCTACAGGCAATCTGATTGATTCCAACTGGACTCATTTGGTAGGTATTTATAATAAAGGAGTTGACATGAAAGTTTATCGCAATGGTCAATTAGACACTGTAACTGCTATTCCAAATTTAGATTTATTCTATACTGTCGGCTATTACGTAACCATTGGCGCTTATAATATAGGAGCCGGAGGTTATTGGGACGGCAAAATAGATGATGCATATGTATATAATCGTGAATTAACGTTGTCCGAAATAGATTCGTTGTATCATCTGGGAGGCTGGGTAGGAATTACTGAAAATACAGAAAACAGGTCCATTACCATTTATCCAAATTTAACTTCCGGGAAGTTTATCGTGTCATGTCCTAACACCTTTCACAATTCAACAATAAAAATATTTAATGCTTTGGGAGAAGACGTTTTTTATTCTGCAATCATTAATTCTGAAACTGAAATTGATTTAAGCAACAAGGCGAAAGGAATTTATTTCGTGCAAGTAACAAGCGGCACGGAGAATTGGACAGAAAAAATATTAATTAAATAAGAAGTATTGCCTTTATGACATTGTTTTGTCCGCTACCACGCAAACCGAACAATGGGAGCTCAGCGAAGCTAACTACCTTTATTTAGGGAGCGAAGGGTAGCTATTCCCTCTCTCCGGCTTCCATAACAATCCTCTCAACTCTCCCCACCTATAGCCCTCTCACCATCCAATAATTGGATGTCACTGAATTGAAGCGCCAAACTATTCAGGCAATTTGTTACTTTAGGAGACCGCGTAACCAGGTGGTTCAATTTTGCACCACCCGGTATCGAACCCAAATTTGCAGGCGTTCGGCAATAAATTAAATCGTTTTGCAATGGGAACCTATGGTATTATCAATCACAAATCCCTGCATCACAGTAAAAATCAAAACAAAAAAATATGAAAACTAAAAATCCAGTCGTATGGTTCGAGATATATGTAGACGATATCAATAGAGCAACGAAATTTTACGAGCAAGTGCTTAATCTGAAGTTAAGTATACTACCCACACCCAGTGACATAAAAGATGAAATGGAAATGATGGCCTTTCCTATGGAAATGGAGGCAGATGGTGCGAGTGGAGCGTTGGTAAAGATGAAAGGTTTTGAGCCGGGAAAAACTTCCACTGTCATCTATTTCAGAAGCGAAGATTGCGCCATTGAGGAAGGCAAAATTCCAACTGCAGGTGGAAAAATATTTAAGTCGAAAGAGTCACTTGGCGAATATGGTTTCATGATAATGGCCTACGACACCGAAGGTAACATGTTTGGTGTTCATTCTCAAAAATAAATAGTAGTCTGTAAAATAGGTTGCGCTACACGCGGCCACAAAAAAATAAACAAACCAAAAATGAATGTAGATTCAAGAACCCAAGGGCTGATAGAGCCGCACAATAAAGCTTACAATCCGGTAGACAAGATTTTCCGAATGATCATGGGCGACTATGCTTCCATCTCGAATTCGTGGCCGGGCAATTATGGTGAAGCCAACAAAGCGAATGTACTTGTAGCCCAGCAAAAAAAGTATGAAGAATACTTTAACAATCTTGGACTAAAAGCAAATGCCGGCATGAAGATTTATGAAATTGGTCCGGGCTGGGGCCCCTTCTCTAATTATTGCCTGGAGCGAGGTGTGGGTGTTACCTCAGTGTGTCCTGCCAAAACGCAGTATGAATATTTAAAAAAATCGGGCCACGATGTGCACCGTAGCATATGGCAAGAGTTCACTCCGGAAAATGGACCCTTTGATGCCATCGTAGTGATGGGTTCGCCCGAGCATTTTGTTTCGCCCTCCGATCACTTGGCCGGCAATCAGGATAAAGTATACAGACAGTTCTTTGACTATGCGTATGCGTTGCTAAAGCCCCATGGTAGAATTGGCGGCCAATTCATGACCTTCAATGGAAGAAATGTCGATTACGCCAGATTCCAAGTCGAAAAAGATAGCGAGAAGGATGAAGAGAGCATGTACTATCATCTGGGGTTATTGACCTATCGCTATCCCGAAGCGTGGCTGCCAAGAGATAGTACGCATTTTATTTCCTGTGCCAAGGAAGGAGACTACAAAACCATCAAGGTCGTGGATGGTAGAGAGCACTATGTTTGGACAACAAGATGCTGGACCAACACATTCTACAAAATACAACCAATCAGTAAGTGGTTTAAAGTAGCGAGCCTCATCGTCACCAGCCTTTTTAATAAAGACTTTGGCTATTGGGCAAAGGCTTTTTGGAAACAATCAAACCGATTGTGCTTTGAAAGAGGCTGGATGGGACACGAGTTTATTTTTGTAGAAAAACAATAGCAGCTGCTTATCGATTTGCCTCAAAGTCGTGCTACTCCTGCGCGGGCTTCTAAGCCAATTTGCGCAATTGTAAATGAAGTAAGCATTCACATTCCTATGGAACTTAACCGAATGAAAAAATGAAAAAATTAATCAATAGTATCGTGGCCTTCTTTTGTATTATCTGCACTTCAAATGCAGACGCTCAAATACCTGAAAAAGCAAAAGATATTTGCCCCCTGCTTATCGGGGAGACATTACCGAAAGCCACCCTACTGGATGCTGAAGGAAGGACAATCCAACTAAAGGATCTCATTGCAGAAAAACCCACCGTGTTGGTTTTTTATCGTGGCGGATGGTGTCCATATTGCAATCTGCAATTATCAGGATTGGTTGAAATTGAAAAAGACATTTTGGCACTGGGCTATCAAATTGTGGCCATCAGCCCTGATGACTTTCCGAATTTAAAATCTACAGAAGAAAAGGATAAGATCAACTACAAACTCTATTCAGATGTAGATGGCAAATTCATTCAAGAAATAGGCATTGCATTTCAAACATCCATATTTATTAAAGGGTACATGACAACCAAAGCACAAAAAGGTAAAATCTCTGAAGTGATACCCGTTCCCACAGTGATGATTGTGGATACTAAGGGCGTAGTGCTGTTTGAATATATTAATCCAAACTACAAAGAAAGAATCAGCGGAGAAATGCTTTTGGCAGTATTAAAAACAATTGGCAAATAAATTTATCCAGCGTGTTTGCCCTTATAATTACAGAACATGTACGTGTGGGTTTGCTAGTGGCATATTCGTTGTCATACAATACATTTTTCAAAGTGTTTGTGTAAAAAAATAAACACGGTTTTATACCAATATTTATAAATGGTTTGTTTAAGTTGAACGAAATTCATCCTAAAAACACTAAATATTATGGTAAAACTAATGGTATCATTCGGTCATCCGGTAAGCGCTGCCGAATTTGAAAATTATTATGAAAACAAACACATGCCCATTGCTTTAAAAATACCGGGCGTGAAAACAATGGAGCAAACCAAACTGGTAGGTACGCCTGATGGCGGCAAGTCCTCCAAATACCGCACCACCTCAATTTATTTCGATTCGGTAGATGAATTGAAAAAGCAAATGGGTTCGCCCGAAGGTCAGGCAACCGTAAAGGACATTCCCAATTTTGCCACCGGGGGTGTGGATGTAAACATTGGTGAAGTGCTGAACTAACCATAGAATCTCATTCTAATTACCACCCTGCAGCATTTCTGTTGTGGGGTGGTTTTTTATAATTGCTTACGCAACTTATACCCACCCACATTAAATTTACTTAGTGATGTCAGCACAGTATTTTTATCCAGATCAATTAGAATCGTCTCGGCTCATTACCCGCAAACTGGTAGCTGTGGATACGGCTGCATGGGCACACTTCTTTGCCGATAAAGAAGCGGTGGCATTGTTTCCCGATTTTGGGCTTACCACCCACGAGGCGCGCGCCAGCCATTGGATTGAGAAAACACTGGCGCGCTATGCTGACAATCGTTACGGCTTGCAAGCGCTGATAGAAAAAAGCTCAAATAATTTTGTGGGGCAGTGTGGGCTGTTGGCGCAAGAAGTAGATGGCATATATGAACTGGAAGTGGGGTATCACATTTTCAAAAAATACTGGGGGCAGGGATTTGCTCCAGAAGCAGCGAAGATATTCATTGATTTTGCTTTCAAATATAACCTGAGTGATTCCATTATCTCCATCATCGACATACGCAATGTAAACTCGCAGCGTGTGGCAGAAAAAAATGGCCTCACACGCGGCAAGCAAACACGCTGGATGGACCTGAATGTGTACATATATCGTATGGCGAAAAGCGATTGGAAATAATTTCGCTGCCAGCAGCCACCGCACAATTCCATTCTTTCTCAAAACCTTAACTTCGGTTGAATCCAAAATTCAAACTGATGCTTAAGTACTTTCTTTCTGTTTCGCTATTACTTTCATTATCCGCAATGGCACAAACGCCCATGCTGGTGAAGAACATCAACACTTCGTTTGGCGATGGCTCCGGCATCACCGAGATGACGGTGGTCAACGACACCTTGTTTTTTTCGGCCACCGATGGCACCAACGGTTACGAGCTATGGAAGAGCGATGGCAACACAGCCGGCACAGTGATGGTAAAAAACATCACACCCGGCAGCGGCAGCACCGACCTCAAAAGCCTGACGGCTGCGGGCAACATGCTCTACTTTACTTTGCTTGATGGCGACCAACTGTGGAAGAGTGATGGCACCGCGGCAGGCACTGATACAATCATGTCGTTTCCCAGCATCAACGCCATTGAACAAGACGAGCTCATCGAATACGACAACAAATTACTTTTCAAGGTGAACGCATCAAACGGCAGTAGCACGGACGAGCTATGGATAAGCGATGGCACCGCAGCTGGCACATTTATGCTCAGTTCGTTTGCGCCCGTGAATGGCGATGGTATCTGGTCGCTGGTGGAGCAATCGCACGTATACAACAACGAACTTTACTTTTTGGCAAACGATGGCCTGATAGGCTCAGAGATATGGA
>JBBKVM010000096.1:0-6779 GCA_037968415.1 Bacteroidia bacterium
ACATGAAATAGAATGTGTCACGGACTGAAGCCGTTGGATTAAGCACCTTTTGCTGCTAGCCTATCTCAAAATAATTTCCTTCACCACTTCCTGGCCGGCAGCCTCATTGAGCATAGCAATGATTTTGGTTTTTGCCAACGACAACTCGTTTCGCAATACTGATGAATTCAACTTCACATGCAGCACTCCGTTTCTAAAAAATAAATTTTCGGTTCTGTTAGCGATAGTTGGCCCCATAATGTTATCCCATGAGGAAATAAGTTTATGCTCAATAAATTTTTGCTTTAAGCCGTATGCTTCAAGCATTTCGTCAATAGCCTGTCCGATGGATTGTTCGTTGGTTTTTCGCATGCTACTAAGACACTATTTCGGTTTGTGCTTCTGCTACCACCCCTGCGCCCACTTCAAAAACCCTAATGGGCATGTCAATGGTGGCAAACACAGCGGCCACACGCTCGGGATGTGCATCCGTAATGAAAATCTGCCCAAAGTTATCGCGGTTTACAAGTTCCATCAACCGTGTCACGCGGCTCTCGTCAAGTTTGTCAAAAATATCATCGAGCAATAAGATCGGTTTCAGGTTTTTGATGTGGCTATAAAACCTGAACTGTGCCAGCTTGAGGGCAATCAGAAAAGACTTTTGTTGACCCTGAGAACCAAATTTCTTAATGGGCTTGTCTCCCAACATAAATGCAAGATCATCTTTATGAATTCCTGCTGTGGTGTACTGCATCCGCAAGTCTTTTTTCAAATGACTTTTGAGCAAAGCTTCCATGCCCTGTTCGTGTAACTGTGAATCATAGGCAATGCGCGCATATTCAGTGTCGCCAGTGATGAAATTGAAAAACTCATTGAACGAAGGCGTGAGATCCTCAAGAAAGCGATTGCGCTTTTCGAAAATCACATTGCCAAGTTTGATAAGTTGGTCATCGTAAATTTCCAGATTGGTATAATCAATCTGGCGCGTACCGGCCATCTGCTTCAGCAGCGCATTGCGTTGCGAAAGCACTCTATTATATGCGATCAGGTCATCGAGGTAGGCTTTATCAAATTGAGATATTACCGAGTCAATAAGTTTCCTGCGCTCTTCACTCCCACCTGTTATCAACGCATGATCGGTAGGTGATACCATTACTAGCGGTATAAGCCCTATGTGATCGGCCAGGCGGCTGTACTCATCCTGATTAAGTTTGAATTGTTTTTTCTGCCCGCGCTTCAGCCCACAGTACACAGCATCATTTCGTTCCTGGTGTTCGAACTCACCTTGTACTACAAAAAATGGTTCTTCATCTTTTATATTCTGGCTATCAAGTGGGTTGAAGTAACTCTTGCAAAGTGCCAGATAATGAATGGCATCCAGCAAATTTGTTTTGCCGCTGCCATTGTTCCCCACAAAGCAATTTACCCTTCCGCTAAAGGTAAGATCAGCTTCGCTGTAGTTTTTAAAATTGATAAGATTGAGTCTGGTCAGCTTCATTTCATTGTTGTCAAAGCGTATAAAATTACACAAAAGAAAACACAGCCATCCACACCGAGCGGTGGATAAAAATTCAAATGACTGACACACAAAAAATTGCGGCTTGCAAAAAAAGTTTAATTTTGCACATTCGTTTTCAAAAACTAACAGTTAATTATCTCAAAATCAAGAAGTAAAATAAGTAACCGATGGCAAAAAAAGACAACATAACCCAAACTGAGGCAGATATCGCGGAAACACTAGGCAAAACGGAGCAATTTATTGAAGACAATAAAAAGAGCCTTTCGCTGATTGTGGGAGCTATCGTACTGATAGTGGGTGGATACATTGGTTACACCAAATATATAATGCAACCCAAAGAGGAATCGGCTGCGGAGCAAATGTATGTGGCCGAACGATATTTCGAGCAGGACTCACTTGACCTTGCTTTGAACGGAGATGGCAATTACCCTGGGTTTCTCGCCATAATGGATGATTACAGCGGCACCAAGGCTGCCAATCTTTCGCACTATTATGCAGGTATGATTTACCTGAACAAAGGCCAGTTTGAAGAAGCAATCAGCCACCTGAAAGATTATGATGGCGATGATTTGATGACAGGAACCCTTGCTACTGGCGCTATTGGTGATGCCTACATGGAACTGGGTAACACAGATGAAGCCATATCCTACTACAAAAAAGCCGCTTCGAACAATGCCAACGCTTTTACAACTCCTATGTTTTTAATGAAGCAGGGACAGGCGACCGAGATTAAAGGTGATTACAAAAAAGCGGGTGAGTTATATCAGCGTGTGAAGACAGATTACCCCGAGAGTGCTGAGGCGCGCGACATAGAGAGATACATCGGCAAGGCAGAAGCGATGGTTCAGTAATAGTGATAGACTAATTACTTTACATCCGTGGCCACCAAAAAGAAAGATCTTTCGGCATTTGACAATAGCGCTGTGGGCAGCGCGGCCGATATGCGTTTTGTTATCGTTGTGGCCGAGTGGAATCCTGAAATTACAGAAGCTTTGTACGAAGGTGCGTTTGCCACGCTGCGACAGCATGGCGCGCAGGCCCGCCACATATCACGAGTGAATGTACCCGGCAGTTTTGAGCTAACCACAGGTGCGCGATTGTTTGCTTACAAGAAAAATGTGAATGCCGTAATTTGCCTGGGATGTGTAATACAAGGAGAAACGCGGCATTTTGAATTTATTTGCAGCGCGGTGGCCAACGGGCTCACGCAATTGACCGTGACTACCGGCAAGCCAGTAGTTTTTGGCGTTCTTACTACCAATAACATGGCACAAGCCAAAGCCCGTGCGGGCGGCAAACATGGCAATAAAGGTGTGGAAGCAGCAGTCACAGCCATAAAAATGGCTCAACTGACAGTATCAAAAAGAAAGTAAGTTTTACATCCTGTCAATAAGGATATCTTCAATCTCCTCCATTTTATTTTCAGAGTAAGCACCGGTTACGGTGTGAATGATTTTGCCCTGTTTGTCGAGGATGAAAAAGTAAGGCACATCACGTTTTTCGAATCCCAGCGCTTCGCGATAAGTATCCAAATCTCCTTTATAAAACAACACATGCGGCCGTATCTCGGGCTGCGCATCTTTGGCCACTTTTTTCTTTACCGTATTAGCAGTAGCAGCATTTACACCTGTAAACATGGGTATGAATATAACGTTGACATCGTAAAAAGCATCGAACATTCCGGTGCGCGCAATAAATTTATTGTACGTTGGATTAAGCCACGACTCAAGTGCTTTTTCTGCATCTTTGGAATATGCCATCCCCAGCAAAGTTATCTTGCCCATGGTGGCTTCGGGGATGTTCATGACTTTGTCATCAAGGGTTTCTCCAGATATATTAGGGAACTGCTTACCCAGCACCTGCGCATGCAAGGGTGCACTGGCAAATAACAAACTGCATATAAATGTCGCTATCCAAACAATCTTAGTTATCCTCATTGTGTATTTTTAGTTTATTCAGTTAACGGAAAGTGGAAGTAAAAATTTCCGCAGCGATACAAAGAAATAAATGTTTTACAATTAATTAGTTTCAAAGAATGAATAGTTCAGTAAAAGTGTGGATGTGGGTTCTGCTGAGCATGATGGCATGCAATCAGGTAAATTCAAAAAACGAACAAAGTGCCAACGCTGAGGCCACCGCAATCTCTAAAGAATTTACAGCGTATTGGTATGGTGGAGAGGGTGAGATTAGTCATTATGACTTGTATCAGGCGCGCTATGGTGAAATGCGCAAGGGCAGCGCAATATTGGTATTTGTGACGGAAGATTTTTTACCTGATGTACAAGTGAAACATGAGCGTGGTGACATGCCTAAAATATCTGTGCTCAAACTAAATCTTATAAAGAAGTTCGTCACCGGCATTTATGAATATTCAATGATGACGACCATATTTAAACCGGTAGACCATTCGCAGTATCTTCATGCATTGAAAGTCACTACGTCATCTCAGGAATGGTGTGGGCATACGTATACGCAAATCAACAATCGTGGCAAGGAATACAATGTGGAAAGCCATTCGTACTTTCAAAAAGAGGCAGACCAAACATTTACAATGCCTGTAGTGTGGCTTGAGGACGAACTGTGGAACACCCTGCGGCTCAATCCCGCTAAACTTCCCACCGGAGATATCAACATCATTCCTTCCACCATGTCATCACGGCTGACACACATACCGCTGAAAACCCAGCGCGCAAAAGCCACGCTCCAAGAATACAACAAAGATGATATGCCCGGCTCAGAATTGCAGGTGTATACATTAAAATATACAGAGCCTGTGCGTGAACTCAACATCATTTTTGAAAGCGAGTTCCCCTACTCTATTGCGGGCTGGACAGAAACCTACAAAGATGGCTGGAACGAAAATGCTCCTGAACTTACTACCAAGGCAGTGCGCGCAAGCACAATAAAATCGGCTTACTGGAATCAGCATGGCAACAAGGACGAAGTACTGCGCGAAAAACTAAATCTCCGTTGAGTAAAAACAATTTTATGAAAACAAACAAAGTAAATTTCACCAACAAGGAGGGCCAAAAACTATCCGGAAAACTGGACTTGCCAGTGCAAGGAAAAGCTACGGCCTACGCGCTATTTGCGCACTGCTTTACGTGCAATAAGAATCTTACCGCAGTAACGAACATCAGTCGCGCACTTACTGCACATAACATCGGTGTGCTCCGCTTTGACTTTACCGGTTTGGGCGACAGCGAAGGGGAATTTGCTGATACAAATTTTTCTACCAATCTGACTGACTTGTTAGCAGCTGCTGACTTCATGAGCCAGCTCGGGCAGGCCATTTCTATTTTGGTGGGACATTCGCTGGGTGGGGCGGCTGTGTTGATGGCCGGAGCGCAAATGCCCGATATAAAAGCCATTGCCACCATCGGAGCGCCCTCTGGCCCCGATCATGTTACTAATCTGTTGAAAGGCGGCATGAACGAAATTGAAAAGACTGGTGAGGCAGAAGTGAATGTGGGCGGGCGACCATTTAAAATTAAGAAGCAGTTTCTGGATGATCTTGCAACACATGCCAACGCACAAAACCTTGGCCTTCTGCGCAAGCCTGTGCTGATCATGCACAGTCCACAGGACACCATTGTGGGCATCGACAATGCCGCAGAAATTTATCATCACCTACATCATCCCAAAAGTTTTATCACATTGGATGGGGCCGATCATTTACTGTCGGCTAAAGCAGATTCCAATTATGCAGGCAACATGATAGCTTCATGGGCCGAGCGTTACATAGCATCAGCGGATAGAGATACTTTGACTACGGACCAACAGGTGGTGGTGCGCACGCAGGCGGGTGGGTTTTACACGGAGATAAAAGCAGGCCCACACAGCTTGCAAGCCGATGAACCTGAAAACGCAGGTGGAACCAATCTTGGCCCCTCGCCCTATGGCCTGCTGTTATCAGCACTGGGCGCGTGCACCAGTATGACATTGCACATGTATGCCAACAGAAAAAAATGGGAAGTGGGCGATGTATTGGTACATCTCGCACACAGCAAAGCGTACGATGAAGATTGCGAAGACGCTGAAAATGAGAAAAAATATCTTGACAAAATTTCACGCAGTTTGGAGTTTACAGGAGAATTGAGTGATGAGCAACGAAAAAGAATGCTGGAAATAGCAGATAAATGCCCAGTACACAAGACACTGAGTCAGCCGGTGAAAATTGTGACCGAATTAAAAAGTACGTAGACTAACCTCTTGTGGTGTTGAAGTTAGTTGGGCTTATGAGCGATGGCTAGGATGGCGGATTACGATTGCATCGTGATCCATGGTAAACCGTGTAGTGGATCAAAATCTCCATCACGAGCAACTCAATCTAATAATCAACTTCCTCTTTCAATCCCGGTTCGCTGCGCTCACACGTCTTTTATCATGCCGGTTTCGCTCATGGTGCGCTTGGGCCGCAATGGAGGATTACGATTACATAGTGATCCAAGGTAAGCCGTGTAGTGGATCAAAATCTCCACCACGAGCAACTCAATCTAATTATCAACTTCCTCATTCAATCCCGGTTCGCTGCGATCACGCGCATTTTATCGTTTCTGTTTCGCTCATGCTACGCATGGCTCACTAATGAAACAGCCAGGGTGGCGAATTACGATTTTATCGTGATCCATGGTAAGCCGTGTAGTGGATCAAAATCTCCGATGGAAAAAACAAAATCATCTACTATGCGTGAGTATTCAATCCCGGTTCGCTGCGCTCACGCGCTTTTTATCTTGACTGTTTCGCTCATGCTGCGCATGGCTCACAGCAAGATAAAAGTCGCCACCACGGGATTGATTTGTGATACTTGGATGTATTGGGGGAGATTGATCAATAAGTGATTCCGGCTGGATTCGAACCAGCGACCCACAGCTTAGAAGGCTGTTGCTCTATCCAACTGAGCTACGGAACCAGGTTTGGGCCGGAAAATGACCAACATGAAATTTAAAAAGTCGGGGTGGCAAGATTCGAACTTGCGACCTCCTGCTCCCAAAGCAGGCGCGATAACCGGACTACGCTACACCCCGAACTGTCAAACCGTATCAGACGGTTCGTTTCCGCCCTTGTTTAAGTAACCGCGGTGAGGGCGGGATTCGAACCCGCGGTACCGTTTCCAGTACGACAGTTTAGCAAACTGTTCCTTTCGGCCACTCAGGCACCTCACCGTAATACGGGCGGCAAAGTTAAACAAATAACATTGTCAGTCAAACCAAATCCAATATTTCTGAATTACTTCGTTACATTATAATGTAGAATAGCAATTGAAGCCGTAATTTTTATA
>JBBKVM010000097.1:0-48255 GCA_037968415.1 Bacteroidia bacterium
GACCACGAAGTGGTCGAACCTTTCAATAGCCACGGGAGCAACCCGTGGATAAGATAGCACACATCACCACCGGCCTCCCGTGCAGGATTACCTTTTGGAAATAGGGTGTGGATGCGGGAGGATGGAAACGGATGTATTTCGCATTTACAGACCATGCGCTTATAAAGTGAAAAAATTATTCAAAATCCTATCATACCACAAGTTCAGAATTTGAGAGATTCAGTTATAATTGGGTAAATGATTCTATCATATCAATCTATTTTTACAAAACTGAATCCGAAGCACCCCAAGACAGTCTTTTACTTTTTACAAACTCTGATGGTAATTCAGGTGGAATGACTGAATAATTTTAAATACAGAATATGGTTATGTTTTTACAGGGGCGGCCGCTTTTTTTTATTTTGATTAATTGAAACTGAATTAATGAGTAAACACTCATTTGGAAATAAGGTGGTTGATTTTTATAGTTCGTTACAGATGGACGAGAAACTGCCCGCAGGCATAGGCGTGATGAATCCATACCGCGATGCGCCTACCATGAAATGTGTGCAGGCTTTTTATACCAAATATTTCAGCGATGCGGGCAAACGTGTGTTTGTGTTTGGCATTAACCCCGGGCGGTTGGGTGCGGGGGCCACTGGGGTGGCGTTTACCGATCCGGTGGCGCTGCGCGAGCTGTGTGGCATCGATAATGCAATGGGCGACAAACGCGAATTGTCGAGCAGGTTTGTGTATGATATGATAGCCGCGTGGGGTGGGATGGAAGCTTTCTACCACAAGTTTTACATTACCAGCTTGTCTCCATTGGGGTTTATCAAAGACGATAAGAATTACAATTATTACGATGACAAGAAACTACAACAGGCGGTAGAGCCATTTGTGGTGCGTACGATCAGGCAGCAATTAGAGTTGGGAGCGATACGAAGCAGTGCGATATGCCTGGGCACCGGAAAAAACTTTTCGTATTTCGAAAAGCTCAATGCAAAGCACGATTTTTTTGATGCCATAATTCCACTAGAGCATCCGCGCTATATCATGCAATATAAATTGCGCACCATGGATGAGTACGTGAGCAAATATGTGCGTGTGTTGCGCGAATCAGCTCTTGCGCTGGGTTGAGGCAACACACCTCCTCCATGCAAAAGTGATTGTACAATAATTGTTATCTTTTGGTAATAATCAATCAGTTACAATACTCATGGTACAATCTTCAGAAACTATACCCCAGGCGGGTTTTAAAGCTCCCGATTTTAATTTATTAGATGTAGTGCGTGGGGAGCAGCGCACTTTGGCTGAGTTGAAAGGGTCAAAAGCCACCGTGGTGATGTTCATTTGCAATCATTGCCCTTATGTAAAATTGATAATGCCTGCAGTGGTGCGGCTAGCGAGGGCGTATGCCGGCAAGGGTGTGGCATTCGTGGGCATATCGGCCAACGATGCATTGCATTACCCTGATGACGGACCTGAACAGATGAAGAAACTGGCAGTGCAGGATGGATATCCTTTTGCATACTTGTATGACGAGAGTCAGGAAACAGCAAAGGCATACATGGCAGAGTGTACACCTGAGTTTTATGTTTTTGATGGGCAATTGCAACTTGCCTATCATGGTCAGTTTGATGATGCACGACCCAATAGCGGAATTACTCCTGCCGGAACAGACTTGAGCAACGCTTTAGAAAATATTTTGAATGAACTTCCTGCAGCGGCCGAAGCCAGGCCTGCCATAGGTTGTAGCATCAAGTGGAAAAATTAAAATAATTATTTTGTGGTAGAAGCCAATTTCGGAATGACAATTTCGCAAGTGGCAACTGTTATTATTTACCAAACGTGCTAAACAAATTTTATGAAGAATTATTTTCTATTATTCTTTTTGGCTTTCACAACTGTGTCGATGGCACAGGTTACTGAAGCAGAGAAAAATTTACGCCAGCAGAAAGTGGACACCATTCAGGGATGGAAAAAAGGTGGAGTGGCTTCACTTAACTTTTCTCAAGCTTCATTTTCCAATTGGGCTTCAGGTGGCCAGAATTCTATTTCTGCAAATGCACTTGTTAGCCTCTTTGCCAATCGGACAAAAGAAAATTCGCTTTGGGAAAATTCATTGGACGTAGGTTATGGTCTTGTAAAACAAGGCAAAGATGGCGATTTCATCAAGACTGACGATAAGTTCGACTTTGCTTCAAAGTACGGACTAAAGGCATCTAAAAATTGGTACTATGCCGGATTGTTCAATTTCAAAACTTCGCTCACCCCGGGATACAATTATCCAAATGACTCAGTAAAAATTTCGGAATTCTTAGCGCCTGCTTATTTATTGATTGCTATTGGTATGGACTACAAACCAAATGATGACTTAAGTGTTTTTATAGCGCCTATCTCGGGAAAGTTTACCATTGTGAACAATGAAGATTTGGCCGATGCCGGAGCATTTGGCGTTGATCCTGCTGAATACAACAGCCTTGGTGAACTCGTTAAACATGGCGAAAAATTCCGCACCGAAATTGGTGGATATATTCGTGTAAAATATAAGCGTGATTTGATGGAGAACATTAGCTTCGAAACCAAGCTCGATTTGTTTTCGAATTATGCTCATAACCCACAAAACATTGACGTGAATTGGCAGACTCTTCTCTCTATGAAAGTGAACAAATATATCACCACCACATTGACTACCGAACTGGTGTATGATGATGATGTGTTGATTGCCATTGACACTAATGATGACGGCATTCCTGACAGCGCAGGCAAGCGCACACAGTTTAAAGAAGTGCTTGGTATTGGAATCACTTACAAGTTTTAAAAACTATTAGCTCGCAAAAAAGCCTCAGAAATTTTTCTGAGGCTTTTACTTTTATAGAATCTTTTGAGTGCTATAATTCTATGGTGATGGTTCCTTTGGTTTCAAGCGGCATGGTGGGCGAGGTATCGAACTTTGCACTTTCAGCTGCCTGCTTTGCTTTAATGTGTAAATAATTGCTGTTTGTGGTGGTGCCGGGTGCGCCAGGCTCCGCTTTCACTACATTGCCATATTTGTCAACGGTGATTTGTACCACCACATGGCCATGCTCTTGTGTCAGGTTGTTGATGACCGGTTCTTTAATAAGTTTTCTGCCCGGCACGGTGTAGGCTGTGGGCTTGCCACCCGCAGAAGAGGGGCCATCAATGATTATCTGATCTTTGACTGTTGTTTTTGGTGCCGCATCTTCAAAGTAGATCACACTTACTTCACTTGTTTTGAATGACATCGTGGTGCCCTTAAACATGAAAGTAACGGTTCCATCGCGCAACGAAGACACTTCACCCTTCATAGAGTCGCCCGTTTTTAATACCAGTGTGTGTTGCGCGCTGAGGGCAGAAACAAATAATATAAGCGAAGTGGTGATTAACAGATTTTTCATATACATTTTAATTAGTAGGAATGAGATGATTCAACCATAAAGGTAACGTGTGTAATCGACATTTCTTATCCGACCGAGTGTGTAGTTGTCAAGAGGGCCATGTATATATGAAGCAATTGTATGGCAAGCATTATTGCCGCTCGTTCACAATCCTTTCTATAGGGCAAATATTTCTAACTTTGGTCGCCTTATGAAATTGCTTTATTCATACCTGAAAAACCACTGGGGACTGTTAATCCTGGCGTTGATACTGGCTACCATCAATCAGGTTTTTTCGCTTCTTGATCCATACATTTTTAGTTTGGTGATAGATGGTTACGCTACAAAATTTGATCAGTATACTTCCGAGCAATTTATCCGGGGTGTGGCGCAGCTGCTAGGCGCTGCGGTGGGCGTAGCGTTTATAAGCAGGGTAGCAAAGAATTTTCAAGACTATTATGTGAATGTGATCATTCAGAAAATAGGCGCACAAATTTATTCTGATGGCATAGGCCATTCGTTGCAGTTGCCTTACCAGGTTTTTGAAGATCAGCGCAGTGGTGAAACACTTGGCAAACTGCAGAAAGTGCGATCGGATGTGGAGAAACTTGTATCGGCATTCATCAATGTTTTATTTACCTCGATGGTCGGTATCATCTTCGTGATTGTGTATTCCATTTCGGTGCATTGGCTTATCGCTCCGGTATTTTTAATCACAGTGCCCATTTTAGGCATCATAAGCTCACGACTAAGCAAGCGCATCAAAGTAGTGCAGAAAGACATTGTTTCGCAAACCACCGCGCTGGCAGGCAGCACTACCGAGTCATTGCGTAATATAGAATTGGTGAAGAGTCTTGGACTTGCCAACCAGGAGATAGGCAGGCTGAACAATACCACACACAAAATTCTCGGACTCGAATTGCGAAAAGTAAAATACATTCGCAGCCTTAGTTTTATTCAAGGTACTTCCGTGAATTTCCTGCGCACATGCATCATGTTTCTCATGCTGTACCTGATCTTTACGCAACAGATTACGATAGGGCAATTTTTCTCATTGTTGCTGTATTCGTTTTTTATTTTCGGGCCATTGCAAGAGTTGGGCAACATCATTGGCATATACCGCGAGGCGGAAGTGTCGCTCAATAATTTCGAGGAGATTATCAACAGTGAAGTAGAGCAGCAGCCTGCGCAACCTTCAAAACTGGGCGATGTACATAAGTTGCAGTTTGACCATGTGAAGTTTAGGCACCAAAGCAGCATGAACAATGCCGTGGATGATATTTCATTCAATGTGAACTGGGGCGAAACAGTGGCTTTTGTCGGTCCTTCGGGTTCGGGCAAAACCACACTGGTGAAATTACTTGTTGGGCTTTACCGTCCGCGCGAGGGCCACATTTATTATAATGGTTTGCCCATTGAAAAAATAAGCCTTGATGTACTACGCAACCAGATTGGTTTCGTGAGTCAGGATACGCAGTTGTTTTCAGGAACTATACGTGAGAATTTATTGTTTGTGGCCCCCGGAGCCACAGATGATGAATGTCTGGAAGTGCTTGATAAGGCTGCCTGCAATACGTTGATGGCGCGGGCCGACAAGGGGTTAGATACACTCATAGGCGAGGGTGGGGTAAAAGTTTCAGGTGGCGAGAAACAGCGGCTTTCTATTGCGCGCGCGCTATTGCGCAATCCCAACTTGTTGGTGTTTGACGAGGCTACTTCTTCTCTTGATTCGCTTACCGAGCAAGAAATCTCTTCAACCATCCGCGACATATCTGTGAGCAAGAAACATATCACCATCCTTATTGCCCACCGCTTATCAACCATCATGCATGCTGATGTTATATATGTGTTGGAAAAAGGCAAGATAGTGGAGTCGGGCAAGCACGATGACCTGGTGCAATTGAAAGGATTGTATTACGCAATGTGGCGCCAGCAAATTGGCGAACGTGCGCAAGCCTTGCCCATCGTTTAATAATTTTTCGAATGAGCGGGCAGATTTCATTTGAGGAGATTATAGCAGCGTTGGCCGCGCGTATGCAATTGCCCTTGCCGGGCGAAGAAGCCCAGCTAGCCATGGCGCCTGCCCACCGCGGCAAGTTTGCTTCTTACCAGGAACTAGGTATTACACCCAAAGAAAGTGCGGTGTTGGTGTTGTGCTATCAGGCCAGTGGTGCTTTCAAATTTGTGCTCACCAAACGCACGCCTGCTGCCAATGTGCATGGTGGACAAATATCCCTGCCCGGTGGCAAAAAAGAGCAAACCGATGCTGATACTGAAGCCACCGCACTGCGCGAAACTCACGAAGAGGTGGGCATCGAACCTGCTGCTGTGAAACTGATAGGGCGGTTGACACAGTTATATATTCCAGTAAGTAATTTTTTGGTGCAACCGGTGCTGGGTTATTTACCAACAAAACCTGTGTTTGCTAAAAGCGAAATTGAGGTGGCCGATATAGTGGAAGCGGATATTACGCAGTTGTTGGATCCCGCGCGCAGGCTTACCATGGATTTTCAAGCCAAAAATAATTTTCAGTTTTCTGCACCTTACTTCGATATACAAGGGCATGTGGTGTGGGGCGCAACGGCCATGATGTTGAGCGAATTCAAGTCAATCATTCAGCCCATCGTCAGGCCTTAACCAACCTATCGCGGTGCGCGGGGCTTTGCTCAATGGCATCCATTATTTGCTCCATTATCTCTTCAGAGCTTGCAGTGTGATCGAGCTGCAGCGGGGCTTTGAAACGAATACTCAAATTCATGTTTGGCTTTTTTACCACCAATCCTTTTTTGTTGAATGCCCTGCGGAAGCCATCAATCACTACCGGTATTACTATTGGGTTGCAATCTTTGATAGTGAGCGCGGTGCCCCTGCGGCCGGGCGCGAAAGGCTTGGTAGTGCCCTGTGGAAATGTGATGAGCATACCTTGCTTTAGTACAGTTGAAATTTCTTTTATCCCTTTGAAATCTATATTGCGTTTCATATCAGTGCCGCTGCTACGCCACGATCGCTTTACGGTAACCGCACCTGCATAACTAAACAGCTTGGGCACAATCCCGCTGTCTTTCATAGTTTCTTCGGCTGCCACATAATAGCAATCGAGCGAAGGGTTGATGAGGTAAATCGGATTGTTGATGGTGTCTTTGTATCCCATCTTATGGCTGAACATGGCGTGCATGATGGCAATCACATCGGCATAATAAGTTTGGTGGTTGGAAACAAACAAAACGTTAGTGGCAGGTAAGTCTCGCAGGTGCTGTGTGCCCGAAACTTTTACCTTTTGCATCCACCTAAACACCGGATAAGTCAGAAACCCAACCAATGTAAGCAGCACCCATTTGAAAAAATAGGTGTTGCCAAGTGCGTCTTTTTTGATGATTTTCATCAGGTAAACTGTTTTTAAGCGCTGCCAATTTATAAATTTCATTCCATAGATAAGGAAAAGCGGGCATGGCGTTACTTGCTCAATTACTTATTAACCTGAAGGTGTGCACGGTATCTTCCCCTCATTTTTCAATAGTAATTGACAGAAAATTATCTTTGTAGACTAAATTGAAAGTAATGAGGTTACGCCACATCGTTTTGCTGAGTTTCTTTTGTTTGCTGTCGGTTGCCACTAAGGCCGATCAGTTGAACAAAGGTTTTCAGGCGTTGAAGATGCATGATTATTTTAAAGCCAAGCAGATATTTCACTTTTTTCTAGAGAAACGTCCTGCAGGATCTGCGTATGGATTGAGTATGATATTTCTTTCAGACAAAAATCCTTTTCACAATCTCGATTCGGCACTTTACTATGTGAGTTTTTGCGACAGTAGTTTTCAGCGCAGTGGCAAAGGCGAAAAAAAGAAACTTGCAAAATTGAAAATAGATAGCTGGACCATTGGTCTGATGCGCGAGAATATTTACAAGTCTGCCTATGCCAATGCCATGTCTACAAATACCATCAAATCGTATACATATTTCATCAAGACATTTAAGGATGCGCCACAGGTTCCCGAACTGGCTGAGCGTAGAGACAATCTTGCATTTGCTGAAGCAGAGAAATCCGATACGTACGAGGCCTACCATTATTTCATGGAAGTGTATCCTGATGCAAAACAATACGCGGAAGCAAAGTTTAGGTATGACGATAAGTTGTATGAAACCATCACAGCGGACAAGTCACTGGCGAGTTTCGAAAACTTTGTAAAGAGTTATCCGAAGAGCCCTTATTTTAGTTTGGCCGAAGAAGCTATTTTTTTATTGTCTACCACATCGGGTCGGGCAGAGCATTATTATGCTTTCATTAAAAAGTATCCGGGCAATTCAAAAGTACCTGATGCATGGAAGGCCATGTACACCATGTATACAGCCACCGGTGATTCTTCACGTATTGATGAGTTTAAGCGTTTGTATCCAGACTTCCCGCACCAGGAAATGATAGCGCGCGATCAACGCCTGGCCAAACTGGTGTACTTGCCGGTGCGCGATGGCAAGAGTTGGGGATTTGTTGACGTTGATGGCAATCCGGTGATAAGCACGCGCTTTGAAAATGCGGAGAAGTTTGTGGATGGATTGGCAGAGGTGACATTGAACGGCAAAGTGGGATTTATTGACAAGAGCGGTCAGATGGTAATCAAACCGCAGTTTGATGAAGTAGAAAAATTTGTGAACGGATTTTCAGTAGTGCGTAAGGGTGACAAGGTGGGCATGTTGAGTAAGATAGGCGCCATGGTGATACCTGTGAAGTATGACGAGTTGTATCCGTTTAGCGAGGAGGCAGCGGTGGCCTCGCTTGATGAACAGTTTGGTTTTATCGACAGCCGTGGGCGCGTGCTGGTGCCATTGCTGTATGATGATGCATCAGATTTTACTGATGGATTGGCAATGGTTGAATTGGATGGCAAATCAGGATACATCAACCGTAAAAATGATATTGTAATTCCTATTTCTTACGAGTGGGCCGAAACTTTCGATCAGGGTTTTGCGCGGGTCAAACTCAATACCCTAAGTGGTGTGATCAACAAGACAGGAAATTATGTGCTGCCTTGCGAGTATGACCGCGTGGGGCCATTGCGTCAGGGCCGCTTTTGCGTGGCCAAGGGCGATAAGTTTGGATTTGCCGACACCACAGGGCAATTGGTGGTGCCTTTGATTTACGACTTTGATGAGAACTCAAAAGTGCTCACCGGATTCCGCAATGGCACGGCAAGGGTAGAGAAAAAGGGGAAGAAGGGACTCATTGATTTGCAAGGCAACGTACTTGTCCCCTCAGACTTTGACGAGCTAGGCACACTGTCTGATGGCCTCGCGCTGGCTGCGCGCAAAGGCAAGTGGGGTTATGTGGATATCACCGGAAAGGTGATCATTCCTTTGAACTTTGATTACGCATGGAGTTTTAACACCGGCCTGGCGAGAGTAAAAAAGGGGAGTCAAGTAGGCGTGGTAAATACCTCAGGCGCGCAAGTGGTGCCAGTCGTGTATGACGAAATTGAACAAATCACAGACAACTTGCTGGTGTTGACTGTAGGCGGGCGCAAAGGCTTGAGCAATGCATTGCACGCTAGTTTGCTGCCACTCGACTATGATGAGATCAAGGAGTTTATGCCGGGTGTTTTGAAGCTTGATAAAAAGGGAAAATTCTCTTACTACAGTATTGCGTTGGGCAAAGTAATCTGGCTCGAGGGAAACTGATATTACACTTTTACAATCCAGTTGAAACGATCGGCTATAATCCCGCGCTTGATGCCACTCATTTCTTTTTCGAGTCTGCGGCTGAGCGATTGGTCTGTGATGGCAGGCAACATAAATTCTTTTTCACCGTGTCCGATTTTTCTGAATGGTGCAACTGTAGCTGCGGTTCCGGTGCCAAATCCTTCGGTAAGTTTTCCGTTTTCAAGTCCCACTAATATATCATCGACCGATATTTTTCTTTCCTGTACTTCCATGCCCCAGTCGCGCGCCAGGGTGAGTATAGCCGAGCGTGTGGTGCCCGGCAGTATGGAGTTGCTGTCAAGTGTTGGCGTGATGAGTTTGCCGTCCAATAAAAACATCACGTTCATCACACCTGATTCTTCAATGTACTTGTGCTCACGCGCATCGGTCCATATCAACTGATGGTAGCCTTTGCGGTTGGCTTCGAGTGTGGGCATTAGCGAGGCTCCGTAATTGCCTGCCGCTTTGGCCGCGCCAACTCCTCCTTCACACGCGCGCGAGTAGTGGGTTTCAAACAACACATTTACCGGATCGCGATAATAGGCACCCACAGGACTGGTAAAAACAATGAAGCGATAACTTTCCGAAACCTTCACACCCAAAGCTTCATCCGTAGCGAAAAATATAGGACGTATATATAGTGAACATCCATCATTGGGAAGTATCCAATCTTTGTCGATTCTCAGCAACTGCTTGAGGCCATCCATAAAAATACTTTCGGGAATGGCAGGCATACACATGCGTTCGGCCGAGTAAACCATGCGCTGATAATTTTCCAACGGACGCAGTAAAAGAATTTCTCCCTCAGCACTTTTAAACGCTTTCATGCCTTCGAATATCGATTGGCCATAATGCAGCGCTGATATAGCTGGAGACATTTGCAACGCACCATAAGGCATGATCTGCGCCTTGCCCCATTGGCCATTTTTGTAATCGGCCACCAACATATGATCAGAAAATATTTTTCCAAACGGAAGGTTGTTTACATCCAGCTCAGAAAGCCGCGATTGCGTGGTTAATTGGATATCTATGTCGGCAGTGTCTAGCATGAAATTAAGTATCTGTTTGTCCAAATATAGTGATTAATAGTTTACGGAATGGTGTCATTTATCGGTTTTCAAAGCACTGAGGGGTAGCTGTAAAATGCAGTAAGGCAGAGCGTTATGAACTGGTCCGAGAATTTGGCATGAGAGTTGTCATACACTTTGTATTCAATTATAAATACTAACTGGGAGGACACATTATGAAAAAGTTACTACTATCCATTAGCATCACATGCAAAGTATTACTGGCGCAAGGCAGTCACGAACTTTCCGACATTACATTCCGTGCTTACGATTATTCACTTATTGCCGTTACAATCGATCGCGTTTCTTTGGGCGCTCCCGATGACGAAATAGTGGTTGCAGGCATCACACCCGGTTACCATTTGATAGAAATTTCAAAAGTAATGGGCTACTCACATCACTATGGTGCCAATATGCAAAACGTATATCGCGGCCGCGTGTTTGTGCCGGAAGGTGTAAGCATGCGCACTTTGATAGATCGTTACAATCGTTTTGTGATTATAGATCAGTTGGCGTTTGCACCTGTGATCAATCAACCTTATCAAGTTGTTTCTAATAATGTAGTCGGAACTTGCAATACCGGAATGCAATATTACAACGCTACGCCTGCCTATATTAGACCTGAAGCATTTGCACAATTGCGAAATATAATTGCGGCACAATCATTCGAAAGCGCCAAAATTAAAATAGCGAAGCAAGCAATTAGTGCCAACAGGGTGAGCGCTATGCAAGTGTTGGAACTCATGCAACTATTCACATTCGAGTCGTACAAATTGGAACTCGCAAAGTTTGCATATGCCTACACTGCCGACCAGCAAAATTATTATCTGGTGAACAATGGCTTTACTTTTAGCAGCAGTATCAACAACCTGGCTGCATATATAGCCGGGGGAAATCAGGGAGGGTGGAATTAATTATAGTAAGTGGTTTTTAAATATTTGACTGATAGGAAGCCGGCTTTTGTAAGCCGGCTTTTTTTTAATTATTTTTACTCAAACAACTAACCTTTAGCAATGACAAACACCTCCACTTTTGAAGTATTCAAGTACAGCTTGCTGATAGCCGCGGGGCTCATTATATATTTTTTATTGATGGCTCAGTTTCAGCTCACGGAAACCATTGAGCTAAGGTTTATGAATTTTTTCATAGTGTTCATTGGTTTGTTTGCTGTAATCAAACGATCGATGCGTGGCGAGAATGCCAATTACCTCCGAAGCTTTGGGCGGGGTGCATTGGTAGGTATTTTATCTTCCGTGTTATTCGGCTTTTTCATGTTTATTTATCTCAGAATATTGAATCCCGATTTTATGCTGTACCTTAATGCTAATGCACCTTTTGGTGAATTACTTAGCCCTGGTTCGGCAGCGATGGTTGTGATGATGGAAGGCGCAGCTTCTTCTATGATTATTTCTTTTGCTTTGTTGCAGTTGCTTAAAAAATCGTGGCATCCTTCGTGATTATTGTTGCGGCCCCGCAATTATGTTTTTTCAGAAACAGTATCATTGTGCATGGTGAAAGGTCCATTCAATATTCGTGTGTATGGCATACTTATTAATGTCGTTGGTGAAGTATTGCTGAGCAAAGAGCATTATAAAGAAATCACCATGATAAAGTTTCCGGGTGGGGGACTTGAGCCCGGTGAAGGCCTGCGCGATGGGCTGGCGCGCGAATGGCAGGAAGAACTACAAATAGACATTGAAGTGGGTGCACATTTTTATACCACCGATTTTTATCAGCCTTCAGCTTTTGACAACACTCAGCAGGTAATTAGTGTGTATTACCATGTAGTTCTGAAAGAACCCGAAGATGCAGGCCGGTTAGCCACCGCTGGCCACGCACGAAAAGGCGAACCCGAATTTTTTTGGGAAAAATTAAACACCCTTCAGCCCATCGATGTCACCATGCCCATAGACAAGCACGTGGTTTCGCTTCTCATCAAAAAATAATTAGTGCGCCAGCCGCGCTTTGGTAAACCCATCATCGCGCAGCCGCTGCAAGGTCGAGTTGGCCTCTTCGCGCGTGCTTATTTTGCTGATGTATATAGTGTAGCGTTGCTTCGAACCATGGCCTTTGCCTTGAATATAGATATCATTAATATCCATAGTGATTCGCAGGTTAATCACCATATAAATCACATGTTCAAGGCTGAACGAATCCCACACATTGATACTGTAGTTGCTCAGTTCTGCAGGTTTTCCGTTGATGTCAAGCAACGAATTCTTATTGAATATTTTTTCTTTGTCGTCAGTTAGTTGTATCACATTTAACTCCTGTACGTCAACTCGAGCCACCCCACGGTGCATCATCCCTATGCGTTTGGCAGCAGGGTGCGATAGGTCAATGATCCTGTTTTTGATATACGGCCCGCGGTCGTTTACCCTCACCACCACGCTGCTGCTGTTGCGCAGGTTGGTTACCAGTAGTATGGTGTTGAATGGTAGTTCTTTGTGCGCTGCGGTGAAGTCGTAGCTGTTAAACACTTCGCCATTAGCAGTCAGTAAGCCGTGAAACGAACTTGCATAGTATGAAGCCAAGCCCTGTTCGCGATACGATGAAGGGAGTATCTGTGCGCTGGCCTCATGGGGAGCCAACAAAAATAACAGGCTGATGAAAATGGAAAAGGTAATATTCCGGACCATATAGGATGACTAAACTGTGCTCAATAAAGAAAAAAAATGCCGCCTGTGCAATAACCATTACGAACCCAGCCTGCGACTGGTAATGAGTTCAATCTTTTCGAGTAGGTCGGCAGGGTTGTGGGTACGCCAGTTAAAGTCGTTCAATTCGCCACCAAACATGAAATAGTAATCGATATTGTTTTTTATGAATTCTTCGAGTACGTGCGGCCTGAAGTTGATCATGGTGATCCAACCATCTTCCACATCCTGAAACCACTCTTCGTAATAAGAATCATCTGATGCATGAAAATTCAACACGTTTTCGCCAATGAGTGCAAACTTATTAATGCCATTGCCCACCATCTGTTCAATAATGTCGCGCTTCAAAAACATGATGTCGTTGTGCAGGCAATCATTCCATTCGCCTAGGAGTTCGATCACTGCAAAGCCTGTGTCGTAATCGGCAAATAATACTTTGATATACAAAGTGGAAGAGCCAAAGTCGTCCCACTGTGGGTGGATATAATAGTTGTAAATGGTAGTGCTGTATTGCAGTTCGCTGTGCACCACACCGTAGAACGGAGACAGCTCATCTTCTTCGGTGATGTAGTAATCCTGCCAATTGTAAAAAGGTTCTATGGTGTGCATGGCATCTTGCTTTTTTAATGATGGCCTTTTGCATGCAATGCCTTGCGCACACTGCCGTGTTGTTCCAATAACAGAGCGGCTTCTTTTTCCTGTACACCCAGCGCTGTCATGATCATTTGCACTCCTCTGTTCACCAGTTTGTTGTTGCTCAGTTGCATGTCCACCATCTTATTTCCCTTCACACGGCCCAGTTGTATCATGGTGGTGGTAGATATCATGTTGAGCACCAGTTTTTGCGCAGTTCCCGATTTCATACGTGTGCTGCCGGTTACAAACTCGGGCCCTACAAGAACTTCTATGGGGAAGGTAGCTTCTTGCGCCACTGCCGATCCGGGATTGCAGGTGATGGCTCCTGTGGTGATGCCGTGTGCATTGCATGCGCGCAACCCGCCCACCACATAAGGTGTGGAGCCCGAAGCCGCTATGCCAATCACGACATCTTTGTCATTAACATTTTGTGAAAGTAAATCCTTCCAACATTGTTCGGTATCATCTTCGGCAAATTCTACGGCCCTCCTGATGGCCTTGTCGCCACCAGCTATCAACCCTATCACCAGCGAATGATCTACGCCAAATGTAGGCGGACACTCTGAAGCATCCACTATGCCCAGCCGCCCGCTGGTGCCTGAGCCCACATAAAAAAGCCTGCCACCGGCAGACAATTTGCTCACTATCGTAGCTACTATTTTTTCTATTTGTGGAATCGCTTTTCTTACCGAGTCGGCTACGGTGTGGTCTTCGTTGTTGATGTTTACCAACAAGTCGTGTACCGACATTTTCTCCAGGTCGTTGTATGAAGAGTCCGATTCGGTGATGCGTTCGCTCATCTTTTTAGTAGTTAATATATGGGCGGAAACCGATTGGGTTCTGCTTCGCGCATCATTTCATACACTGCGTCAAACACATCATCGGCATTGGGTTTCGAAAAGTAGTCACCATCAGAACCGTAGGCCGGCCTGTGCGCACGCGCAGTGAGTGTGACAGGCGCTGTGTCAAGGTGGAAATATCCTTTCTGCTCATTCAAAATGTTTTGGAAAATAAACGCACTTGCGCCACCCGGCACATCTTCATCGAGTATCAGCAGTCGGTTGGTTTTTTTCAACGAAGTAGCAATGATGTGATTAACATCAAAAGGTAACAACGTCTGCACGTCTATCAGGTCGCAAGTGATGCCTGCTTCGGCCAGTGTGCGCGTGGCTTCTTCTGCTATGCGGCAGCACGAGCCATAGGTTACGATGGTTACATCATCACCGTGTTGTAAAAATTCAGGCACACCCAACGGCAATTTAAATTCGCCCAAGTTGGTAGGCATTCTTTCTTTAAGTCGGTAACCGTTGAGCGGTTCTATAATCAGTGCCGGTTCGTCTGATGCAAGCATGGTATTGTAGAAACCTGCTGCGCGTGTCATGTCGCGGGGCACCAGCACGCGTATGCCGCGGATGGAATTTATAATCATGCCCATAGGCGAGCCCGAATGCCAGATGCCCTCCAGACGATGGCCGCGGGTGCGAATAATTACAGGCGCTTTTTGTCCGCCTTTGGTGCGGTATTGCAGCGTAGCCAAATCGTCACTCAGTATTTGAATGGCATACAGCAGGTAGTCGAGGTATTGTATTTCTGCGATGGGGCGTAGGCCGCGCATGGCCAGCCCTATACCCTGGCCTGCAATGGTGGCTTCTCGTATGCCGGTGTCCGTAATTCTTATTTCACCGTACTTCTCTTGCAATCCGGCAAAGCCCTGGTTCACATCACCAATTTTTCCAACGTCTTCACCAAAGGCTACCACCAAAGGATTTTTCTCAAATATGCTGTCGAAGTTTGCTTGCAACACTTCACGTCCGTCCACAAAAATTTCTTCTGTTGCGTATTTGATGGCTTCGGGCTGCACGTCCATCGCGTTCCATTGCGACTGCGAATGTAAGTGTGAGCTGTAACGGTCGTGGTTGGCTTCCTTTTGTGCAAGCAGCCACTGTTGCAATTCCGCACGCGCTGCATTGTTTTCGCCACGTGTAAGGCGCATCACTTTTTTGGCAAGCGCATGCATGTCTTTGCGCGAAGGATCCATTTCTTTCATCACTTCTTCCTTCGCCTTGTTGATGAACACGGCATTGGCACTGGCAGCAGCAATGCGGTCGGTAATGTCGGTGACAGTTTTTAACTCCGCTTGCACCGGTTTGCTAAATGCATCCCACGCTGCGCGCCTGCCTTCGCTTGCTTTCTTTTTGGCTTCCGCTTCTATGTTGTCCAGTTCGCTATCCGTGGCTATGGCCGAGGCGATGATCCACTCTCGCATTTTTTTGATGCAATCAAATTCTGTTTCCCATGCCAGCCGTTCTTTTGATTTGTATCGCTCGTGCGAACCCGATGTAGAGTGGCCTTGTGGCTGTGTAACTTCCTGCACATGAAAAAGCGCAGGCACATGTTCTTCGCGCATGAGTGCGATGCCTTTTTCGTACATCTCGCACAGGGCCGGGTAGTCCCATCCTTTGCAGGTGTATATTCTGAATCCGTTGGTGCCTTCGCGTTTTTCGAATCCGCTTAGTATCTCCGATATATTTTGCTTGGTAGTTTGATATGCGGCAGGCACGGAAATGCCGTAGCCATCGTCCCACACCGATATGGCCATGGGCACTTGCAATACGCCCGCGGCATTAATGGTTTCGTAGAATATACCTTCCGATGTGCTGGCATCGCCAATGGTGCCGAAGGCTACTTCGTTGCCATGGATTGAAAAATCTGTGTAGCTATCGGCCAGTACGGGGTTGTTTCTGAAAAGTTTGGATGCGTAGGCCAGGCCCAGCAGGCGCGGCATTTGCCCTGCGGTGGGTGATATGTCTGCCGATGAATTTTTTATTTCGGTGAGTTTTTTCCAGGAGCCATCGGGGTGGAGGCTGCGCGAGGCGAAGTGGCCGTTCATAGAGCGTCCGGCCGAAGCCGGATCGGCATCTACATCGGGATGCGCGTATTGTTGTGCAAAAAACTGCTGTATGTTAGATTGGCCGATTGCAAACATAAAAGTTTGATCGCGGTAATAACCCGAACGGAAATCTCCGGGCTTGAAAGCCTTGGCCATGGCTATTTGTGCTACTTCTTTGCCATCGCCAAATATGCCAAACTTGGCTTTGCCGGTAAGCACTTCTCTGCGGCCCAGCAGGCTGGCCTGTCGGCTTTCGTTGGCCAATTGGTAATCGGCCAACACCGTTTCTTTAAATGCTTCAAACGAAATCTCCTTGCTTTCGGCTGCGCTGTCTATAGTTTCTTTTTTCATCGTCTGTTTTGCAGGCTGTGTGCCCTTCTGACAAAAATAAGAAATTTAGGAAGATGGCTTTTACGCTGAGCAAACGCCCGCTGTGCGCACGCTTTCTGCCGTTAGTGTTTAGCGAGCCGGCACATCGGTGCGAATAATTTTCGCTACTGCGTGTGCTGAGCCGCGTTGCATGCGTGCTACATATATGCCCGGTGGCAGATGCGCCAGGTCCACCTGCAGGTATTGGCTCCAGGGTGCTACGTAGGCTTGCAGCACCAGTTGGCCCCACACATCGTACACGTGCAGGGTGCCCTGCTGCCTTGCTACCGCAAACTGAAAAGTAACCACCCCTGCGGTGGGGTTGGGCCATGCTGCCATGGCAGCGTAGACGGGTGGCTCGCCTATGCCCACACCGCCCAGCGAATCGCAGGCCGAGGCAGTATCGGCACCCAAAAAATAGTTGGGGTGGTTGGGCAGCGTATTGAACGAGTATGTGGGCAGCAGCACACTGTGTTGGGCCACATTGCATGCGGGCCCGGGCACATCGGGGTTGTTGATGCGGCCCAGGTAGGTGGTGCCGTTGCCGGTGGTAATGTATATTTTGCCATCGGGCGCCAGCTGGGGTATGCACAGGTAGGCACCCAGCCCCGGTATGGCGGGTTGCGAAAACGAATCCCACACGGCCACCTCCATGCGGGTGCTCAGGGGGTTGGCAGCGGTTACATCATACTGATATACCTTCAGAATATTGCACACATACAACAAGCTGGAGTTGGGCGAAAACTCGCAGCCCACATTGCCTTGTATATAAGGCAGCGAAGTGTCGGTAATTACATTGCTGAACATGCCTGTGCAACGGTCAAAATCCATTATGTCTAACCCATTGAAATAGTGGTAGTAGGCAAAGCGGGTGCCATCAGGCGAAAACTTAGCCTGGCCTGCATCCTGATATCTTTGCAGTCCTATATTTTGCGAGGTAAAAGTGGGCAAGCCATAAGGGGTTACCAACACTTTGTAATATTTGTTGGTGTTTAGTTTGTGACTTATTACCCACCAGTCGCGTCCGTTGGCATGTTTGCAGGCCGTTATTTTCCCAGTGTTGAGCGAGTCGCTGATTACTATATAGTTTTTCATCCACACCGCGCCTTTGCCCCCATTCAGGTTCATGTCAACTATGGTGAGGTACAAACTCAAAGAATAGGTTCCCGGTGTGGGATGATTATCAAGTGTATTATGAAACATATAAAACAAATTGCTGCTGCCGGGCTTGGGAATAATGAGGGCTCCCTGCGGAATTAAAAACCCATCGGGAACAAAATTGGCATAGGCCCCCGGGTTTATGCCCGATCCGTTTTGCATGGTATCGTGGGTGGCATCGGCTATGTAATATCCGTTGGTGTAAAATAACAGGTTGCCGGCCGTGTCGGATATGTTGGCATGTGTATGTCTGAAATCCATGTCGATGGGATAGTAGCTCACCACCGGACTGCCCGATTTAAAGTCAATTTTGGTTTCACCAAAAGGCAAACCACCCCAATTGGAATATCCCATCAACCAATTGTTGGAAACCCCGCTATACTGGCCGTTGCACCAGCAGCAGAGAGCCGAGAAAAAAAGTGTAAGCAACCATGGGTATGAGCGCGCTGCAATCATATCCGAAAAGTAAATATTAACTGGATGCAAAAAGCAACCTTCAACAAAAAAATTAATAATTAATTGTGAGTTCCTATCAGCCAATCAAACCAACAAATCCATACCCACAAACACGGCAAACACCACGCTGGCCAGCCCGTTGGCTGTAAAAAACGCTTTATGAGTTGACGAAAGTTGGATAGAATGAAAAACCCGAAAGGGCGAAACACCTATATTTTCCAGGTCAGTTTAATACCATAACCGGTGCCGTTTCTGTGCGATTCATTGTTGTAAACATTGCCTTTAAAACTTTGCTGGGTGAGGTACTCCGAATCAAGGATGTTGTCGATACGAAGGGTTAGCGCAAGGTATTTAGAAAGCGATTTGTGAATTGATAAATTCATTAATCCGGTTGGCTGTTCATATACGTCAGGCAGTCCGTTGAGGCCAATTGAAGACATCCGTTTGCCATTGAATGAAAAATTCAGGTCGGCACCGGCTTTGTGTTTTTCATTTTCATAAGAAAGAGCGACATTAAACAAGAGGGGCGACTGACCCTGGAAAGGCCGGTACGGGTCAAGTTCAGGATTGATCTGTGCCAGTATCCTGTATTCGGTGGTGTCCAACGCCACTTTTGAAATGATGTATGAAAAATTAGCGTTTGCTTTGAAGTTTTTCAAAGTATGCGATATGAAAGATAGGTTTTTGCGCACGTCCAATTCAACGCCATACACATCGGCATCATTGGTGTTCTGATAAATAATCTCTGGATTGATGGCCACGGTATTGTAAGCTTTGACAATCGGATCTGAGAAATGCTTGTAGTATCCGCTCACCGCCACCACTTCGCCCGGCTTGATGAAATATTCCCATCTCAGGTCATAATTGTTGATCGTTGTAGTAAGAAGTTTTGGGTTTCCAAGGTAGACGAAACCACCGATGAAATCATACGTCACAAACGGTGCCAGTTCGCGCATGGTTGGCCGGGCAATGGTAGTGCTGTATGAAGCCCTGACATTCATTTTCTTGCCCGCTTCGAAGATCAGATTGCCTGAAGGAAAAAAGTTGAATTGGTCGATATCTCCTTTTACCTGGTTTGAGTCTGCACTTTCCACTTTCATTTGTGTCTGTTCAACCCGCACACCTCCATTGAACTTAATCCGCTTGTTGAGTCTGAGGGTAACCATTGCAAAGGCGGCATTTACCTGCTCGCTGCCCCTATAATTGTTTGAAACTTTTGTGTTGTTCACCAGATAATTGCCAATCACGTAAGATTGACTGGACGCATCATAGTTGATCACGCCCGTATTGTCGGCACCGAAAAATTCGAACTGGTCACCATTGTATGCCAATCCGTTTTTGTTCTTGAAATAGAATCTATATTCTTCAAATTCTCTTTCTTTGCTGATGATACTGATTCCGGTTTTAATCGAATTTTCAGTTAGGTTTTTGGTAAAAGGAATGGTGAAATCGATTTTGAATTCTGATGCCTTGTCATTGAGATAACGGAAATAGTGGTATGGCAGGTCATATTCAGAAACAGAGATGTAATAAACTGAATCACCGACAGTCTCATTGGCAAAAAAGCGAAGGTCGGGTTCATCCTGGAAGGATGAGGTGAAGGCGCTGATCCAATTCAGCTTTGAATTTCGTAATCGGGAGAAAGTATGGCTTCCTTTCAGCTGGGTGGTGCTAAGACCCCGCTCGGTGAATTTGAGTGTTCTTGTTTCAAATATCTTGTCTTGTCCAGAAATTTTTCCTGGTATATGGCCTCGCTGGTAACGGGCCATCTTTTCGGTGTCGTGGTTGTAAATCTGCAACAAACCAATTTCGTGATGCTTGTTGAACTGGTAAGTAGCACCTGCAACACCGCTCAGCTGCGGATTTTCAGTGCTTTTGTTGTCACTCAGGTCGTAATACGTGAATAATTCCTCTGCGGCTGTACCGGTAAGGTCCCATGCCTGATTGCGGCCGTTGTCATAGCTAGAAAAGTTGCGACTGAAGTTCATTCCCATCATGATGCCAAGTGGCTTGTTCAATAATTTATATTTGTTCCCGAATGAAAGTGATGTGCTGTGGTTGGTAAACGAATTTGTGGTAGTAGGTGCCATTTGGCTACTCAGTGATTTAGATGCCTTGTCCAGCAGGTTTGCATACGTGCTGTTTTTTTTGGCCATGATCTGCAGCAGGGGAGAGCTTAATAAAGCCAGGTTAGACTCATCTTGGAGGATTGCAGGCAGGTCACGGGTACCATCGTCATAGCCCAACCAGTCTGACTTCCCTCCTTCATAGGTCAGGAACCGGTTGTTGAAAGATGATTGAGGATTATATGTGATGCTTTGGGACATCGAAAAAATTCTCTTTTCAGGAATATCACGTGTGGTAAGGTTGATTATTCCTCCTGTGAAATTGCCGGGTTTATCGGGGGTGGCAGTTTTGGTTGTGATGATATTGTCCAGCAGGTTGGAAGGGATTATATCCAATGGGGCACTGTTCATATACGGGTCGGTGCTGATCAGGCTGGCACCATTAAGTTGAGCCGTAGTATACCGGTCACCGAGCCCCCGAACGAATACGTACTTTCCATCTACCACAGAGGTGCCTGTGATCATTTTGGCTGATTCTGCAGCATTGCCCCCGCCAGCTTTGGCCATTTCTCTTGAAGATATTCCATCCTGCATGGAGGCGGATTTACTTTGCATGGTCAAAATTGCATCTTCTGTATTTCTTCCTGCTTTTGCACTTATTTCAACAGCATCAAGGATTTGTGTTGTAGGCAACAGAGCAAGATTTATGGTCGTTATCTGGCCTCCATTTACGGAAACACTTTGTTTTTTCAAGATGGAATAAGTTATGAATGAAGCCACCACAATGTAGTTGCCTTCCTTAACGTGATTGATCGTGAAATTGCCATCAATGTCGGTGCTGCTACCTGTGGTAGTTCCATCCAGGTAAACGTTCACACCAACCAAAGTTTCACCCGTTTTTGCATCCGTTACACGTCCCTTGATTACGCCTTCCTGGGCCAATGCAACCATGATCATCCACGGGCATGTTATCAATAAAATAATGGCAAATTTCATATTTTTTATGCGTTTATTCATGGTTCAAAAGTAGCCTTCAAATGTTATCGACATGTTAAGCCCACCTTATTTTTAATTAACATGCGGAAAAAAAAATCCCGCACAGCACTGTGCGAGATTTCACTACTTGACTTAGTATAAACTATTGTTTGATAAAGCGTTTCATGACTTGTGAAGAGCCGTTTCTTACTCTTATCACATAGATGCCGTTGCTCACATCGTCTAGGTCAATAGCCGTGGGGGTGCCGGTTTCCAGGATGACGGATTTGTTCAAGATCTTTTTGCCAAACAGGTCGAACAATTCCAATGTAACCAACTTGTTATCAAATGAATTGATGGACACATAGATTTTTTCTTTTGCCGGGTTGGGAAACAATTCCAAACTTCTAACAGGTAATGCGTCAGTATTTTCAACAGAAGTGATGAGCGCGAGGAATCCGTACTGATCGAGCGCTGTCCATGAGTTGAGCCAGAAGTTGGAACCATTTCCGTCAAATGCTCCTTTGTATCCTACGTTGTTGAAGAAGGGATCCGCAGGCGTGCTGGCAAGGCCGTTAAATGCTGGGCTCCCACTTTGGGGCCTTGGGTCCAGCATGTTGTTGGGGTTTCGGCTAATACTAGTAAGCATTGGGTTGGTAAGCTGGTTGTTGTTGTTTGTGAGGTGTGCTATGAGGGCCGCGCAGGTGGGATCATCCGCGTTTGAAGTAGCCCTGATGATGCCGGTTGTAGAATTGGCATCAAAGGTTGTGTAATTGCTGAAGCCATACCATAAATTGTTCAGAAATTTCAGTTCTCCATTCTGCATTCTTGTATAGCTATCGATGCCACTGGCCGCAGGAAGGTCTTCAACTTCCAGTGCTTTGTGAGCATATTCAGTAAAAATGCTGTTGGCGACAGTACCAGCCGTTGCATCACGCATCAATACTGCGTTGGTGTTGGTAGCGGCAACAGTTCCTGTTCCGCTTCCAATAAAAGTCAGATTGTAAACCGTGGGATTCGAATACACTACATTGCCATCAGGAATGGCTCCGTCCCATTCACCTCCGTTGTCTGCTTCATCAGGACCTTGTAGCACAAACCAAAACTGCCCTTTGCCGACCCAACCCATATCCCAGTCAAAACCGTCATCACCGCAGAATGCAACAGCTGCATGTTTGATGTTTACCGCTCCTCCAAATATTTCAATTCCGTCATCTAGGTTAGCGATCACTTCTACATAGTCTATGCTAGTTCCGCTGCCAACTCCACCCAGCGTGAGGCCGTTTATTTCGTCACCCGGAGATAGTTCTGCACCTCCATGCCTGATGGAGACATATTGGAGAACACCTGCATTGTTTGAGTTATTTGATCCCCCAAATTGTGCCCTGGGTTCTGAAGTTGGGATGCCTTCGATATTGCTAGTGGGATTGGTGTTACCCAATACCCCGTCTCCCAATATTATCAGGCCGCCCCATAATCCGCGGTCGTCAGCCGCCAGGTCGTTGGGATTATTTGTGTCATCCGCTTCAGAAGTGAAAATTATAGGTTGTGTGGCGGTACCGGTTGCAAAAATCTTGGCACCTACCGTGATGATCAATGCGGAAGCATTATCACCGGTTGTTGGAACAGCCTTTGCTTTTATTACTGTTCCTGCCTCGATGTTCAAAACACCTCCCGATTCCAGAAACACGAAACCATCCAGCATGTAAATGTTATTGTTGGTCCAGTTGTAGGTACCAGAACCTAGATCTGCATCCTTGGTAATAATTACGGTCTGGGCCTGTGATGTAAAAGACATAGCCAAAGTAAATAGGAAAAAAACCTGCCAGATTTTGATATTAAGGCGATGGTTAAATGGTGATTGAAGTAAGACTGTTAGTTTTTGTTTCATGATTTGTGAGTTTTAGGGTTTATGATTTTCATGTTGCAAAGGAATGCTCTATTCATTACCCTATTATTTTGGTTATGTTAAGTTTATCTTAATTCTTGCATAACTGGACCGAAGAATGCCTTTCAATTCAAATGGATGTTTTTAACATTGGAATCAATTTTAATGTAAAAGCATGACTTAACAATAACTTAAAGTTGCCATAACAAGGGGGTAATATGGTTTGAATAATTTGGTCCCGTAATGTCATTAACTGTAGGAACCATTCTCATCGCGGACGATGAGCCAGATATACTGGAATTTTTAAGGTACAACTTTGAAAGTGCCGGTTATTTGGTACATACAGCTGCGGACGGGGAATCAGCAATTGCATTGGCCATGAAAGAAAAGCCACAATTGATTATTCTGGATGTGATGATGCCTGGAATGGACGGAATAGAGGTGTGTCGGCTACTTCGGGAGAAACCTGAATTTGAGGATTGTATTGTCATTTTCCTCACAGCCCGCAATGAAGATTATTCCGAAATAGCCGGCTTCACAGCTGGCGCGGATGACTACGTAACAAAACCGATTAGGCCCCGTGTTCTCATCACCCGGATTAAATCGATGCTCAGTCGCAAGCAAACAGGTAATAGTGAGAGAAGGATTATTAAAGTAGGAGCTACCACATTGGATGTTGAACGAATGTTGGTTTACAAAAGTGGCAAGCATATCAATTTACCAAAGAAAGAATATGAGCTGCTTTACCTTTTGCTGTCAGACCCGGGAAAAACGTTTACCCGTGAGGAAATTTACCGTAAAGTATGGGGAACTGACATTGTTGTCGGTGAGCGAACGCTTGATGTACACATCCGGAAACTCCGGGAGAAGCTTGGAGATGAAGAGATTCTCACCATGAAAGGAGTTGGGTACAGGTACAATCACCGGTAATAAAGTGTTTAAACCTAAAGCGTACACATGGCGTTGATCCGGAAAAAAAGTTTTTTCATCACTACATCTAAATTATTAAATCCATACCCACAAACACGGCAAACACCACGCTGGCCAGCCCGTTGGCTGTAAAAAACGCGAGGTTCACTTTGCTCAAGTCGTGCGGTTTTACCTGTGCATGCTGGAACACAAGCAACAGCACAAACAGCGATGCCCCCAACCAAAAAAATATTCCGCCTTGCGCGGCAATGGCCGCCCACACCACACACGCAGCACTCAGCGCATGCAACACACGCGAAGTAATCAAGGCACCCTGCGCACCCATCCACACAGGTATGCTGCGTAGCTTTTGTTGCTTGTCAAAATCTTCGTCTTGCAGCGCGTATATAATATCGAATCCACTCACCCAAAATAAAACCACAAATGAAAACAAAATCGGTAGCAGCGCAAACGCCCCCGTTACAGCCAGGTAAGCACCGATGGGCGCCAGCGACAAACCAAGGCCAAGCACAACGTGGCTGAGTGAGGTAAAGCGCTTGGTGTAGCTATAGCCCAACACCACCAGCAGCGCGATGGGCGACAATGCAAAACAAACAGGATTGATAAACCACGTGGTGACTACAAACAACACCGAACTGATAATGACCAGTGAAGCAGCTGCGCGCGGGCTTACCACACCGGCAGGTATTTCGCGCGTGGCAGTGCGTGGGTTGCGGCTGTCTATGGCTCGGTCGGCATAGCGGTTGAATGCCATGGCAGCTGTGCGTGCCAGCACCATGCAAGCCAGCACGGCCAACATTTTGAACCACGAAAACGGATAGCCCCCTTTGGTGATGGCCAACAGAAAACCAATGGCTGCAAACGGCAGCGCAAAAATGGTGTGACTGAATTTGATCAGCGACAAATAATTATTGATGTACGAGGACTTGGCCTGTGCGCGCATGCAAGTTGTTTAGAATACAATGAGCTTGTTGGTAGCTACCACGCGGCCATCTATAATCAACGAATAGAGGTAGCTGCCGCTGCGCAAATCACCCGTGTGCAGTTCTATGTTGTTGTCGGCAGGCGATATTTTAAAGCGTTTCACCATGCGGCCTGGAAGGTCGTAAAATTCGATAGATGCGGTACGTGCATCTGTCAGCGTAGGGTGGCTGAATAAAATAAAACCATGACCGTGCGTTGGGTTGGGATGTGCAACCAATTCGCTATGGGCTGCTATGGCCTGCGGTGCCACATCGGTAATACAATTGTTGAGCGCAGCATAGGCATTGAGTTTGCCATAGCCCCAGCTATTGTTGGGTGTAACTCCGGTAAACTGATCGGTCTTTGTGCAATTGAAAAATGCATCGCGGATATCTTGATACGTGGCGTTGGGATAGCGCTGCAGATAAAGTGCCACAGCACCGGCCACTACTGGCGAGGCCGAAGAAGTGCCGCCATCGCGTATGTGTTTGCCTCCGGCTGCTACTTTAAATGGATTGTTGACGATAAATAATTGCGCATCGGCCAGTACGATGGGCGCCAGCGTAGCATTGCCGGTAGATGAAATTTCGGGCTTGGTACGGCCATCGCGCGTAGGGCCTTTGCTGGATGATGCCGCAAGTGAACCTTCTACCACGCCCAGATACTGTATCACACCATTCACATCGGTGTATGAATTTCGGTTCACGTATTCGCCCACAGTGATCACTTTGGGGTGGCACGAAAAACTGCTCACTATGGTTTGATCGGTATCGGGCGGACGGTGGTTCACCATTTCGGGATACACATTAGTGTTGGGCAGGCCGGAAGAGATTAGATCAAAATTCCACATATCAAAACGCCCCGTCCCGGTGCCCATCAGACGCCAGTTATAGTTGGCAGAGTCGGGCCATATGTTGTAAGTAATCACATAGCGGTCGCCAATGAAATCGTTGTAGCGATCTACCCTGGCAATGCGGTCACCGTTGTTATTTTTTACGGTGTCGGTAAATACCAGTCCGGTGCTGTAATTAAGCGCGCGGAAAGGTGTGCGCCCGGCATAGCTGAAACTAGGCGTTACTTTATCACTTCCTATTGCGAAGAGGGCGTTGGAAGCATTGGTGCTATCGGCCCAAAACTGCATGATGATATTGCCCGATGTTTGTTTTACCCAGGTAAAGAGTGTGTCACTGGTGAGGTTGAAGCCCGCGTGAAAGGGAACGCTTCCTGAGTTGCCTGCCGCACATACAAACGAGCGTCCGTTTTGCGCACTGATAAGATTGCCTATCAGTTGCGCCTGCAGGTCGCGGCCATCATGCGAGCCCAGGTAGGTGCCTACGCTGGCATTGATCACACAGGGCTTGCCCATTGCTTGCGCTTTTTTGTAGATGTAATCAGTGGCATCAACGATAGAGGAAAGCCAATCGCTGTCGGGCTTGTTGAAGTCTAATGCCACCGCGATGATATCACTCTTCGGTGCGGCTCCTACGTAGTTGTTGAGTGCGAGGCCATTGCCTGCGGCAATCCCGCTTACGTGTGTGCCGTGGCCAAAAAACTTATCGAAATGCGCACCGGCCTGCCCGCTGTCTATTTTTGCATTGGTAAACTCACGGCCATAATTGTAGGGCGCGGGGCTGTTGCCTTGGCCGCTTAGCGTGTGATCCCATATGTATTTGATGCGGCTTTTACCCGCAGCGTCTTTAAAGTCGGGGTGACTGAAATCAATACCCGTATCGATGATGCCGACCACGACTCCTTCGCCATCGTACCCTTGCGGTAGCGGACTAAAACCCATGTGCACCAATATGATGTTGTTGTTTACCACCATGCGGTCGTTGAGTGGGCGCAGGCCTTCGGGCGAATCTTCTATGCGCGTGATTTTATCTGACTGTAACAATAAATGCAATTTGTTTACCGGCATCACCACCGCGGCTATATCTCCAGCATGGTATTTCACCACACCGCCATTGGCTTCGGTTATTTGCGATATGGTTTCAATATCGCCCTGCACAAATACTGCTATGTCGCGCAGCGGATTTCGGTCATCGTTCATTTTTTGAAGCACCGAATAATTGACTTTGGTAATTTGCTGCGCATGCAAGCCTACAGGAGCAATTAGGAGCACTATGCTGGCAAGTACGCTGAATGTAATAGTGGATAAGAATTTCATCATCTTATAAATTTAGCAATAATAGCTGAAAGCACTCTTTTGCTTGCAGGTTTTTTTGCGATATTTGCACCCCAAAGTTAACCAACTGTAGCCTCTTAAATATTCAAAATGTCAGACGAAAAAATAATTTTTTCAATGGTAGGTGTTAGTAAGCTATTCCCACCACAGAAGCAAGTTCTCAAAAACATCTACCTCTCGTTTTATTATGGTGCCAAAATCGGCATACTGGGATTGAACGGATCGGGTAAATCATCATTGCTGAAAATAATAGCCGGTGTCGATAAATCTTTTCAGGGCGATGTGGTTTTTTCTCCTGGTTATTCTGTCGGATTTTTAGAGCAGGAGCCTATACTTGACGACACTAAAACAGCCAAGGAAATAGTGATGGAAGGTGTGAAAGAGGTGTCTGATTTGTTGAAGGAGTATGATGCTATCAACAACAAATTTGCCGAGCCTATGGGCGATGATGAAATGAACAAGTTAATAGAACGACAAGGCGTGGTGACAGAGAAGTTGGAGCACATGAACGCGTGGGAATTAGACACCAAACTGGAAATAGCGATGGACGCATTACGATGCCCTGAGGCGGATGCACCGGTGGTGAACCTGTCGGGTGGCGAGCGCAGAAGGCTTGCACTTTGTCGTTTGCTTTTACAAGAACCCGATATTCTTTTGCTGGACGAGCCCACCAATCACCTGGATGCCGAATCGGTAGAGTGGCTGGAGCAACACCTTCAGCGATACAAAGGCACGGTGATAGCCGTGACACACGACCGTTATTTTCTCGATAACGTGGCCGGTTGGATTCTCGAACTCGACAGGGGCGAAGGCATTCCGTGGAAAGGCAATTACTCATCGTGGTTGGAGCAAAAAAGCAACCGCTTGTCCCAGGAAGAAAAAGGCGATAGCAAGCGCAAGAAAACATTGGAGCGCGAGTTGGAGTGGGTGCGCATGTCACCCAAAGGCCGCCACGCCAAATCAAAAGCCAGGTTGTCGGCTTATGATAAACTGATGAGCGAAGACACCAAACAGAAAGAAGAGAAACTGGAGATATTTATTCCCAACGGGCCGCGTCTGGGTAACGAGGTGATAGAGGCTGATAATATTTCGAAATCGTTTGGCGACAAGCTGTTGTACGAAAACCTCAGCTTCCGCCTGCCTCCCGCAGGTATTGTGGGCATTATAGGCCCCAACGGAGCAGGCAAGACCACGCTCTTCCGCATGATGATGGAATCCGAAAAGCCTGATCAGGGTACTTTCAAAACCGGTAGCACTGTTCAGATTGGTTACATCGATCAAAGCCATGCCGCCATCGATCCCGAGAAAACTGTGTGGGAGGTGATAAGCGGAGGCCACGAAACCATTGAACTAGGTGGCCGCAATATAAATTCGCGTGCATATGTGGCAAGGTTTAATTTCAATGGTGCCGACCAGGGTAAAAAGTGTGGTGTGCTTTCGGGTGGCGAGCGTAACAGGTTGCAACTGGCGCTTACGCTCAAGTCGGAGGCCAACGTGCTGCTGCTGGATGAACCTACCAACGATATTGACGTGAACACACTGCGTGCGCTGGAAGAAGCGTTGGACCACTTTGCAGGTTGTGCGGTGATTATCTCTCACGATCGCTGGTTCCTCGACAGGGTGTGCACACACATCCTAGCATTTGAGGGCAACTCACAAGTGTATTTCTTTGAAGGTTCTTACTCAGAGTATGAAGAGAACAAAAAGAAACGCCTGGGCGACACGGGTCCTCATCGTATCAAGTACAAAAAACTTGTAATCAACTAATTCTTTTTCTTTTTGGATGACTTAGCAATCGGATTGTATGCGAGTGCCAAGTCTACCCAGTAGCGGAGGTCTTTCTCGGTGTGTGTGCCTTCACCATTAATGAACACAAAACCCTTCATGGGTCGGCCGGTGAAATTCATTTCGCGGCAGCCGGTTTGTTTGAGCGCAGTGGCGTATTGTGCCGGATCTATGCGCGCCATCAAATCATCTTGCAGCACGCCCACGCACATCTTGTCATCTACCATAAACGTGAGTCCGCCCATCATCTTTTTTTCTTCCACATCGTGGCGACCGGCCAGTGCATCACGCACACGGCCCGCCAGGTTTTCGTTGTAAGCCATTGTTGTTATTTTTGATATTTATCTGACTGTAAGTAATGCGCTGTGTGCGGCACGTGCAGGTTTTATGCGCCCGGCAGCGGAGTGGCTTCATGTACTTCTATTTCACAATCGGCAGCCCAACCCAGGTGTGGGTGGCCTTTTAGCAGCGATTTTGCTTCGGCCATATCGTTGGCGTTCAGTATAGAATACCCGCACACACCGCGCGCGCTTGCTGCGCTGCCTCCATCGGGGTTCAGACGCTGCCCACCCATAAGCGGAGTGCCCATGTCCACAAGTTTATCACCGCACTTGGCTGCCCATGCCATCCAGGGCTCCATGCCTTTTTTCATTTCTTCGGGTGTGGGTGCGGCCATTTTGGCCAAGGCTTCGCCAGGCGCGTGGTAGAGGATGATGAATTTTTTCATGCTAGTCTGATTTATAGTTTTTTCTTTTTAAGGAAAACATAAGTTAGAAAAAATCTCCCAAAAAAATAAATGGCCGGATTTGCATCCGACCATTCAATGGGTGTGTGATTAATTTAAAATTTTATTTCAGCATCAATTTTTGCGTGTAGCTGTTGCGATCGGTGGTGATGCGTAACAAGTAAAGTCCTTTGGGAATGTCAGCGCAATTAATTTTTTGTTTGTTTTGTTGTTTGTTTATTTTCAATAATATGTTGCCGTTGAAATCCGAAATCGCCACATCAAATTCTTTTTCCCACGGGAAATTAATGATGAAGAAATCCATAGCCGGATTAGGGTATACTTTTATTTCTTTGGAGTGATCGACATAACTGATTGCAATAATTTTTGAGAATATAAAAGTGCCATCAAAGTCAATTTGCTTTAATCGGTAATAGTTGGTGCCATTTATGGGTTGCAAATCATCAAATTTATATTTCTTGGAAGTGGTGGATGTTCCTGCTCCATTTACGCTCCCGATTCGGGTAAACTCGACAAAATCGGCAGAACGTTCAATTTCAAAAACTTTGTTGTTTAATTCAGAAGCAGTATTCCATGCCAACACAATTTCATTTTCATTTACATATCCATCAAACCATGTAAGATGCACAGGTAGGGGGGAAGAACAATTTTGAAAGTTGAACAAATCACTTGCGCCACCTTCAGGACCTGCTTTAAGTATACCATTGCCTCCGGATGTAGCGCCCCAGTTCACGTCACCACAATCTATAGACCCTGCTACCTGCACTCCGTTTGCACCGCCTGTAATATTTGATGTCACATTGGCCGGAGAGGTACTGCCTCCCGCAAACCAAATCACTCCGCCACCACCTCCACCACCAGTTCCGTGGCAGTTATTGTTGTTGTGGTCTCCGCCTTTGCCTCCTTTTGCGCTGATGGAAATTGAGTTTGTATATCCACCCGATACATTAAGAATGATGCTACCTCCTGCACCTCCACCGCCTGAGCCATCACCAAATGCCACAAACGTATTGTCAGCACCATTGGCCGTGATAGTGTAGGCACCTCCGTTGGATATTGAAGTGGCTTTGATAAGAATGATTCCGCCTCCTGCAGTCCCTGTGCTGCCGTTGCCGCCATTGTCGTGGCCTTCGCCACCGCCACCACCCATAAATATTTTCGTAGCAGTGGGCGCAAGTTGACTGCCACCATACCCTTTGCGATTGGTGAGTGTGCCACTGGGGCAAGCACTAGTGTTATTATATGCATTGCCGCCCGAGCCACCTGCGCCAAAGTTGCCGCCACCGCCACCACCGCCATTGTGATTGCCACCACCGCCACCGCCATTGCCCCATCGGCCGCGGCCTTTTTCAAACAAAGCCACATTCGAGTTGGCAAAAACTTTTCTGAATGTGTTGGCCGCTACTCCTTCGCCACGATAGCCCGCCATGCGGCCATCGTTGGTGTGCATACGGTTGGTATAACACACACCTCCCGGGCCACCACCTCCACAACCTCCATAAGAGGCAAGTGTTGCCGGTCGTGTTACGGCATCATCGTAATTGTAATCACAACTGGTACATGCTGTGTATTGCCAACCTGTAGACTGATAATAAAGTGCGGTGTCATTTCCACAAGTAGAGGAGGCTGTCATCCGTCTTGCGCCATTGAAGCCCAAACCGGATGCTGTAATGTTTGCATTTAATGTCACTGTACCGGTTGCTTCAAAAGCAAGTACACCGCCAGTAGAACCATTCCATGCTTGTGGTGACAAAGTCCCGGTCACATTTACGTTGCCGGTATATATAGGAACCCTGATTAATTGAACGCGGGCACTATCTTTGGGCGATGAATTGGTAAAGTATGTCTCCTTCAAAGGATTGGAAAGGGTAATCAAACCGCCTGTTATACTGCTAATGGTTGCAAACTCATAGTTTCCGGCATCATAAAGATTGAGAATGGAACCGTGCGTAGGAGTGTTGCTACTGTCCACCCGAGCGCCTTTCATTTGCATAATTATCACCCTGTTGCCTACTGCAAATCCTGCGGAAGATGTTACTGTTACCGTAGCGCAGTTGGTCAATGGGCATGCGCAGCTACTGATGCTTGATACAGGGGTGTAAATATTAATTATACCACTGATGTTGGTTTGTGCATGTAGTTGGAATGTGAACAATGTCCCAACAATTAAGTAAAATAGTTTTTTCATAATAGGTTCAATTGAGTTGATTTGTGCCCCATGACGAATTTGTTTGAGGCTATATCATAATCGCACATCAACTTTTGCATCACGACTCATCTTAATGTTTGAATGCTTAAATCGTGTAGTATGTATACTACGTTTGGATTGCTTGGTTACTACATTTGTTTATGTAGTAATATTACTGTAAGGTAGGCTGGAGGCGGGTTTATATCAGTTGTAGCTGTTTGAATTGTAAGAAATCATGTCAGATTTTTTTTGAAAAAGTTTGAATTTAGACACGGAGAGTACCTTTTGGTAATAAAAAAGGTCAATCGTTGGTGAATAATAGGTAAGAAGTTGCTTGAAAAAGATCCGTTTTTAATTTTTTGTTACAATTTTGAAACAGGAAGAGATAAATTGCTCACAAGCACCTTCAGCCACACATTTGATTTTGAAAAAGACTTTCAGTCAATGTGTTCAGGTACTCCAAATCTAACATGTAGCTATAAAAGGTTAATTTTGACATTCTTTAAAGAATTATGCAAAAACCAACCATACCCAAAGGGACCCGTGATTTTGGTCCTTTAGAAATGCAGCGAAGGAAATATATTTTCAATACCATTGAGAAAATATTTGTGCACTATGGCTTCCAGCCTATAGAAACGCCTGCCATGGAGAATCTTTCCACCCTTACAGGAAAGTACGGTGACGAAGGCGACCAACTCATCTTCAAAATTCTGAACTCTGGCGATTTTGTTTCCAAGGCCAATATGGAAGGCGGTGCAGTAACAAGCCGCGAGTTACTTCCACAAATTTCAGAAAAGGCATTGCGCTACGATTTAACCGTTCCATTTGCGCGTTTTGTGGTGCAGCATCAGAATGAACTCACTTTTCCATTCAGGCGCTATCAGGTGCAGCCGGTGTGGCGAGCTGATAGGCCGCAGCGCGGCAGGTACCGCGAGTTTTTTCAATGCGATGCAGACATCATTGGTTCCCATTCGCTCAACAATGAAATGGAATTGATCCAACTCACTAAAGATGTGTTTGCAGCACTTGGAATCAAAATAAGTATTGTGATAAATGATCGGAACATTTTGGCGGGCATTGCCGAACTGATAGGTGCCGGAGGCCGTGAAACTGAGATGACCATGGCACTTGACAAACTTGATAAAATAGGGGAAGAAAAAGTTTTTGAAGAGTTGAAAGCCAAAGGATTTAGTGATGATTCCATTGCTAGGTTAAAGCCAATTCTTAGTGCATCAAAAGAAAAAGACGTACTCAGCTTTTTGGGAAAAACACTCGAGTTTAATCAGGCAGGTGCCCTGGGAGTCAATAACCTCAAATCGATATTGAAGAAACTTGTGGATAGTGGCACCAGCACAGAGGGTGTGATCATAGATCCTTCGCTGGCGCGTGGGCTCAATTATTATACCGGAGCTATTTTTGAAGTGCGTCCCACCGAAACCGATATGGGTAGCCTGTGTGGTGGCGGCAGGTATGATAACCTTACCGGGATTTTTGGTCTCGATGGTGTGTCAGGCGTGGGTATTTCTTTTGGTGCCGACCGCATCTACGATGTCATGCTGGAGAAAGAACTTTTTAAAGCAGGAGTAACCGAAACAATAAAAGTGTTGCTAGCCAATTTTGGCGGCAAAGAAGAATTGTATTGCTTAAAATTGTTGCACGATCTGCGTGCCAAGGGCATCAAAGCGCTGTTGTATCCTGATGCTGTGAAAATGAAAAAACAACTTTCGTATGCCGATAGCATGGGAATAAAATTCGTAGTGTTAATTGGGTCTGAAGAAATGAAGTCGGGATTGATCACCATGAAAGATCTTGCCAGCGGAGAGCAGGAAAGTTTGACTTGGGATGAAATGTTAAAAAAGTTAAATGCGAAACCATAAAATATCTACCAAGGACCTGACTTTTGAAACCCTTCGCCAGGTTTTAGATTCTGGCGCGAAGCTGGAACTTTCGCGTGAGGCGGCAAAAAAAGTAGCGCGATGCCGCACCTATCTCAATGAAAAAATGGCCGATGGCAACGCGGTGATTTATGGCATCAACACCGGCTTTGGCTCCTTGCACAATCATACCATCAACAAACAGGACAGAGAGAAACTACAGACCAACCTGGTGATTTCACATGCGTGCGGCATGGGCAATACTGTGCCATTGCCCATAGTAAGACTTATGCTACTATTGAAAATACAGGGGCTTTCGTATGGCCACTCCGGAGTGCAAGTGGAGACCATTCAACGGCTTATCGATTTTTATAATCACGATATGCTACCGGTTGTTTTCGAACAAGGCTCGTTGGGTGCCTCTGGCGACCTTGCACCCCTTGCGCACCTTTCGCTACCGTTGATAGGCCTGGGCGAATTGTGGTACAAAGGCAAGCGCACGTCCACTACTGAGGTATATAAAAAAATGAAATGGAAGCCTGTGCGGCTGCGCAGCAAAGAGGGCCTTGCATTGCTCAACGGCACACAGTTTATGAGTGCATATGGTGCGTGGAGTGTGATGCGAGCCACGCAGTTATTGGCGCAGGCCAACACAATTGCCGCCCTCTCCCTCGATGCGTATGATGGCCGCCCCGAGCCTTTTGATGAAGCCGTGCACAAGGTGCGCCCCCACAAAGGGCAATTGCACGTGTCGGCAGCTGTGCGCAAGCTATTGCGCGGAAGCCAGCTCACTGGCCGCGCCAAGAAACATGTGCAGGATCCTTATTCTTTTCGTTGTATACCACAAGTACATGGTGCCAGTTACGATGCCATCAACTATGTGGCTTCAGTTTTTCACACCGAAATAAATTCAGTCACCGACAACCCCACTATTTTTCCTGACGAAGACAAAATAATTTCTGCCGGTAATTTCCACGGGCAGCCGCTGGCCTTCAGTCTCGATTTTCTGGCCATCGCCATTGCCGAACTCGCAAGTATTTCCGAACGCAGGACGTACAAACTCATTTCCGGCCAGCGCGGGTTGCCTGATTTTTTGGTGGCCAACCCCGGCCTCAACTCAGGTTTTATGATTCCGCAGTATACTGCAGCATCTATGGTCAGTCAGAACAAACAACTCTGCACACCCGCTTCGGTAGATACAATTGACTCGTCAAACGGGCAGGAAGATCACGTGAGCATGGGTGCCAACAGCGCGGTAAAAATATTCAGCGTGATGCGAAATGTAGAATCGGTGCTGGCAATAGAATTGATGACTGCTGCGCAGGCCCTCGAATTCCGCAGGCCTGTGCGCACTTCCAAGCCGCTCGAAAAACTATTGGCTTCCTTTCGCAAACAAGTTGCATTTCTTTACGAAGACCGCTTGTTGCACAATGATATGCAGCGTGCGCTTGCCTTTGTCAACGATTCAACTAATTGGGAATAACCACTTCTTTTTTCTTCACAATCCCAAAAGGTATCATAGCCGAAAGGAAAAAACTTCTTCCTTTATTTGGCACACCCACGTATCGCAACCTGTTCAAATGATCGAAGTAAAGTTGGTCGGTAAGGTTGGTGCCGTTTATCGAAACATCAATATTCTGATTGCCTGCGTTTAGGGAGAGCCCGATTCCTGCATTTAATAACGAATATGTTTTTGAAGGCAACTCATTGTCATCAATTCGCGTTTGCGCAAAGTGGTTGTCCACACTCACATTGAAATGTATATCATCGATCCACTTTACTTTCGACAGTTCTATTTCGTATTCGAGTTCGTTGTGCAGTTGCAAGGGTGGAATATTGGGTAGCGGCTGGTTGCTTTTTAGATTTTCTCCATGCACAAACGACACTGCGTTTTCAAAGTGCAGACTCTTATAGAAATGTATGTCCATGGCATACTCAAAACCCAACAGCAGCGCATCGCCTTGTGTGTAGCGATACACAGGAAACAACCCTTCATCAGTGCCAATAAATTCGGTTCCGTTGTGACGGGTGTATATGTAATTCGAAATTTTATTGGCAAACAGGTTTAGCTCAGCACGGAGTTTTTTATTCTCAGCAATAATGCCACCATCGCCTTGCAAACTGGTTTCTGCTTTCAGAAAATTATTGCCTATTTCATATCGTTGTGTGCCTTCATGCACGCCATCAGAAGTAAGTTCGGCCAGATTAGGAGCTCTAAAACCTCTTCCCACATTTGCTTTGATGTGCATGAGCTTGCTGATGCGATAGGTAGAACCAATAGATCCGGAAACGGTAGCATACGTTTTTTTGAAATCGGGGAGGGCCACCAACGTCATTAATCCTTTGTCGAGTGGTGCCGCATCAATTGTGCGCGTGTCAAATCGCACACCCGCATTTACCGAAGTGCGGCCTACAGTTTTCTGTGAGAATATAAAACCTCCTATGTCGTGAAGCGTATAGTCGGGAATGAGTTGTTCTTCGCCCTTGTTATTATTTTGCTGCGACATGGCGGCTATTCCTATAGTGTTGAGCCAGGCTTTGCGCTCAGGAAGAAAATATTTTGCTTCACCTGTCACCGTGTTTAATTGCATGAACAACTCAGGCGTTTCCAATGAAGTAACAAACTCTTTGCGCTCATTCAATTGGTAAGCGCCATTCACGACCAACCGGCTTTTGCCGATGTAGAGGTTATTGCTGAGGCCTGCGCGCCAGTGGCCAATTTCCTGTAGCGGGAACGATACATCACGTATCACTGTTTCGGATTCGTGGTCGGTATGCTGTATGGTCGGCAATTGCGAGGGACCGCGGAGCGGAATTATTTCATCGTCATAAAAACCAATCGTGCTTTCAAATCCCGACAAGTTTAGTTGTGAGTAACCCCACTTTCTATTGATACCGATATTAGAGTTTATGTCTTTTTGGTCATAGCCTGTATTGCCGATGGTGCCAACCGGTGTTTGATACGAGCCGGTCGAAGTATAACTACCACGTACACGGCCATGCACGCCATTGTGATTTCCTTCCAGCATTACTGAACCCGCGCCCATGGCTTCATTGGAGCTGTACTGCGTTACCAGCGCACCGCGCAGTGTGTTGAGCGGTGCCGGTAGCGGATCTATGATATTGATTACACCACCCATGGCATCGGAACCATACATAAGGCTGGCCGGCCCGCGCAGGATCTCAATACGGCCTGCGCTAAATTTGTCAATCTCTACACCATGTTCCTCGCCCCATTGCTGTCCCTCCTGGCGCACGCCATCATTCAATACTACTATACGGTTGAATCCCAATCCGCGGATCACCGGTTTGCTTACAGCCCCTCCAGTGGTAATTTGAGATACACCCGGGGTGTGGGCAAGGGCATCTATGATGTTGGTGCTGGGATGCATCGAAATTTCTTTGCGATCTACAGCTACTACGGGAGTGCTGTTGCGCTCGCTTTCGCTGGCGGTAGATGTGCCCGTTATAACCACCTCGCGTGCTTCTATCGAGGACGACTGCAAACTAAAATCATGCTCCTGCAATGAACCTGCATCCACAGTTCGTGAAAGTGTTTGGTAACCTAAAAATTTCACCTGCACCAAAAACTTGCGCGCAGGCAAATTTGTAATCCGGAACATACCGTTGATGTCGGTGGTGGTGCCGGTTTTTAGTTCTGATATGTACACTGTTGCACCCGGTAGGGTCTCACCGCTTTGCTGGTCGGTCACCCTACCGGTGACCAAGCCTTGCGCTGCTATTGTATACGAGAGTACCACTTGTGCGCATAGCAACAAGGTGGAGAATAAAATTTTCATGATGTGAATACATTTTGCTGCGATAATTTCGCAACGGATTTTTACAAAAACGAACTACCTGTGTGTTAGCAGTAGAGTGGGGGCCCGCGTTGTTTTGTAAAAATGATGGTGCCTTCCATTGTTTGGCCGGCCGAATGATTCTGCAATATTAAATCCGACTCAGGCGCTGGCGGAATGCCGAGTGGGCTGCAATGTCCGAGCGGAATGGCAGGTAAATTCAGAATGTCGCAATGGGTGTGCTGACTTTCTAACGAAACGTCTGAAGGAAGCCTATTACAATGCTGATGGTCGGTGTCATCGTGGGCATAGAGTTCGTGAACCAAGGAAACAGGTATGCTGTACCATGCAAATACAAGTACGAGCGCTAAAGACAAAAAACGAAATGCCTGTTTCATGGTGCAAAAGTAATCTTTAATTCACAGTCAATTTTTGCTTTTTACTAATTCATGAACACATACTGAATAATATTAGCGCCCATTTTCAAAGCCTGGAAACGCTTGTCAGGCGAGTCTTTGTGCACCTCGGGATCTTCCCAGCCATCGCCAATATCGCTCTCGTAGCTATAGTAACACACCAGCCTGCCGTTGTATATCAAGCCGAAACCTTGGGCTGGTTTGTTATCGTGTTCATGAATTTTGGGAAGGCCCTGTGGGAAGTCATACATCTGGTGATAGATAGGATGGCTGAAGGGAAGTTCCACAAAATCGAGTTCAGGAAAAACTTTTTTCATCTCAGGTCTTATGAATTTATCAAAGCCATAGCTGTCGTTGATATTTAAAAATCCGCCACCCACCAAGTAGTTGCGCAGGTTCTGCACATCGCGTGGCGTAAATATCACATTGCCGTGGCCGGTCATGTGTACCAGCGGGTAGTTAAATAAATCGGGGCTGCCTGCCTCTACAATGGCTTCTTCAGGCGCCATATTGGTGCCCATAAATTGGTTGCAATATTTTATAAGATTGGGCAGTGACGTGGGGCTCACATACCAATCGCCACCACCGGTATATTTGAGACGGGCTATTTGCACGGTGGGTTTTTGTGCGAGCGTGGCCAGCGGAACAGCAACCAGTAAAAATAGTTTGATCAAATTTTTCATCATATCCGTATCACAAAATTAACAACTTTCATTTATCACAGATATTGCCATGCAGGCCGCCAGAGCGGCTGTTTCGGTGCGCAGCCTGCTGCGGCCCATATGCACCGCCCGGAAACCAACCTTTTGCGCATCATTTAATTCCTGTTCTGTAAAGTCGCCTTCGGGGCCAATTACAATGATGGTGTCGGTGCCTTTATTTGCAACAGCTGACAGGTGAGTGGGCGCAGCAGCTGATGCAATGAAGCGAGCGCCAGCATTTTGTTGTACAACAAAATCAGCGAAGGCAATGGGCTCATTTACAATTGGCAAATTGGCTTTCAGCGATTGTTTCATGGCGGCCAGCACTACTTTTTTCAGCCGTGCTGTATTGAGTTTTCTTCTTTCGGAGTGTTTGCAAATGATAGGTGTGATGGTGGTGATGCCTATCTCTGTTGCTTTTTCTGCAAACCATTCGAGCCTATCAGCATTTTTGGTTGGAGCCACAGCGATGTGCAACGAATGCGTGGGTGGCGTTTGCACAATTGCTTGCACTATGGCCAACTCGCAAGTCTTGCCCGTAGTGTTTATTATTTCGCAATCATACATGGCACCGCAACCATCGGTGATGCGTATCACGTCTCCCTGCTTGTGCCTTAGCACACGCACGCAATGAGCAGCTTCGCTGTAATCGAGCCAAGCGGTGTTGCCATCTATGCGTGTGGAGTAGAAGAGGTTCATCTTGTATAGGTATAAAAAAACCCTCCGTGGTGTGCGAAAGGTTTTTTCATTGTTTGTATTTCAATTTCAGGCATGCACTTCGGCCGAGGGAGCGGCTTCCATTATCTCCTGACTTGCCGAATCGGCATACTCCGCAAAATTCTTTATAAAAGCAGTTGCAAGGTCTTGCGCCTTGGCATCGTAGGCAGCTTTGTCAGCCCACGTATCGCGAGGACATAATATCTCATCAGGTACGTTGGGGCAGGTGGTTGGGTACTCCAAACCAAACAGGCTGTTCTTCTTGTAGCTCGCTTTGTTGAGATCGCCATTGAGTGCCGCGGTAATCAGTGCGCGCGTGTAGCTAAGCTTCATGCGTTCTCCAGTTCCGTATGCGCCACCAGACCAACCGGTGTTTACCAACCATACATTTACGTTTCCGTCCTTTATTTTCTTGCCTAGTAGTTCGGCATAGGCGGTAGGGTGCAATGGTAAAAACGCTTTACCAAAGCAAGCTGAGAATGTAGTTTGTGGCTCGGTGATGCCCATTTCTGTGCCGGCTATCTTAGAGGTGTATCCAGATATGAAGTGGTACATGGCCTGACCTTTGGTCAACTTTGATATAGGAGGCAATACACCAAATGCATCGGCAGTAAGGAAGAAAATGTTTTTGGGTGCTGGCCCCATGGAAGGGTCCATGGCGTTGCCGATATGATGAATCGGGTAGGCTACACGCGTGTTTTCTGTTTTGCTGATGTCTTCGTAATCCACAGTGCTGGTTCCAGAAAAGAACTCGGTGTTCTCCACTAGCGCACCAAAGCGGATGGCTTCAAATATCTGGGGCTCTTTTTCGTGGGTCAGGTTAACGCACTTGGCATAACAACCGCCTTCAAAATTAAAGATGGCATCGTCAGACCAGCCGTGTTCATCATCGCCAATGAGGTTGCGATTTGGGTCGGCAGAGAGGGTGGTTTTGCCTGTGCCTGATAAGCCAAAGAATATAGCGGTGTCGCCTTTTTCGCCCATGTTGGCAGAGCAGTGCATCGACAACACACTTTTATTATGAGGCAGAATATAATTGAGTACAGAAAAGATTCCTTTTTTAATTTCGCCTGTGTAAGCACTTCCGCCTATTAAGATTATTTTTCGGGTGAAGTTGATGATGGTGAAGTTGTGCTGGCGAGTGCCATCAATGGCAGGGTCGGCCTTGAAACCGGGAGCCGCTATGATCACCCATTCCTTTTTTATCTTTTCAATTTGCTGATGCGTGGGGCGCAGAAACAAGTTGTGCGCAAACAGGCTTTGCCAAGGGAATTCTGTAACCACCCTGATGTTGATGCGGTGGTCATCGTGTGCACAAGCAAAACTGTCTTTCACGTAAATCTCCTTGCCGGTGAGGTACGCGCACATGCGGTTGTATAAATTATCAAACTTGGCCGGGTCGAATTTGGCATTCACATCTCCCCACCAAACACTTTTTTCTGTTTTTTCGTCACATACTATGAATTTGTCTTTGGGCGACCGGCCTGTAAATTCTCCTGTGTCTACAGCCAACGCACCTGTATCGGTAAGTTCGCCTTCGCCCAGCAAAATGGTTTCTTCGACCAATTCAGCCGGAGTAAGGTTCCAATAGGCTGCAGATACGTCTTTCAAGCCCAATTCTGCTACTGATGCATCTTTGGCCCTGTGTCCGAATTCATTCATGATCTATTGATTTTGAGTTAGTTAAGTGGTAAAACCGAATTAATTGATGATGCAAAGTACGGCAAAATTGCGCAATTATTCAACGCGTTATCTTGGTGATCGGCAGGCTACATTGGTTTTAATTTCTACTAGCTTCATTCCTTTGAATGTGTTTTTTACATCGGCCAAAAAAGCAGTCTGTTCTTCGCCCGAAAGTTTCTTCACTTCATAACACATATCGGTTTCGCCTTCGCGACCCCAGCCTATTTTTTGTGAGGTCAGGCGGTTCGATGTTTTTGCCACCCAGCGCGCATTCAATTTTTCATTGGCTTCCAATGCCTTCAAATCCGGGCCTTCGCCCATGCTGCTAAATATTACGGTCACAGTGGTCATGGCTGGAGCAGGAGTGGCCCCTTCACCAACTTTACGATCGTTTGATGGGGTGGCCGTGCCATTGTCTATTTGAGTTCCCTGATCTGTCACTGCATCCGTTGTTTCACTTGCCTCATTCATGTCTGTTCCATTAGCAGCTTCCTCTTCCATGGTAGTTTCATTGTTGGCTTCGCTCTCAGATGCTTCTTTTGCAGGCTCATTACAAGCTACCACAAATAAGGTGAACAACGCAGCTATAAAAAGGGTTGAATGTTTCATAAATAATAAAGTTAATGGTCTATTGCGAAATGGTTAGTTATACAAATATAGGATTTCAACTGAAACTGGAAGTCCGAATTTACTCATGCAAATCAATCCATAACGTGCCCGCGCACCGACCATAAAAGCGAGAGCCATCCACCCATAAAAGCAAGCCCGCCAAGAGGTGTCATTGCCACCAACAGGCCCGATGCCGGCACACCCAGGAGCTCGCGCGTTGCCAGTAAATAAAGCGACCCCGAAAAGAAAGCAATGCCCACTATGAAAAGCCCTGCCGTGATTCGCACCTTGCGCGTGTCGGGCAGCATGGCCAAAAACAACAACACCGGCACATGAATAAAATGGTAGAGCACACCTTTATTATAGATACCCAGGTGATAGTCGCTAAGGTGGTCGCCCAAGCCATGCGCGCCAAACGCACCCAGCGCTACTGCCAATGCACCCAATAGCGCGGCCAGCGTAATTAGTTTTTGATTCAACAGGTGTGTGGGTAGCGGCATCAATTGATTGTGCAGGTGACTATCTCTTATTAATATGATCGTTTAATTCGTCAATAGACGACTCAAAAGTAAAGGCATCATTCAATTGGTAGTAGTTGCCAATATCGTAGGTGTAACCGTAGGCATACTTGGCCAAGTCGAGCCGGGTATCTTCAAACGAAAACAACAGCATGATTTCTTTGACTTGAGATGACAGCAGGCAGTTGTTGTTGATCACCTGCTTGGCGATGGTAAGCCTGCTTTCATCAAATGACTTCGATTTGATGGAAGTTTTTACGTTGCCAAAATCTCCGGGTGTCATGGGGTGGGGGCATCCCACTGGGCCGCCATAGCCTGGCAGATATACTACCTGCACGGCCTGCGGCTGCGCGTTTTGTACTTGCGTGCTGCTGGTTGTAGTGGTGGTTTGTGTGTGGGTTTGAGTTTGTGTGTTGCCTGGCCCGCCTGCCGACATGTTGAAGTTAAAATTCACTCCCAGTTCAGGATCGTTCACACTCATACCCATGTTCACATGGTCTTGTTGGGAGTTGCCACCGGTGGTGGTGGTGGTGGTTTGTTGCACCACGGAAGTGCCTGCAGGCGCAGGATTGGCGTTGTACACTATTACCGTTTGGGTGGCTGGCGGTGTGGGCACCTGTGCCAGCGGGGTTTCGCTCACAAAGCGCAGCACATATTCACCTTTGTTGTTCTTCTTTATGGAGTAGGCTACCTCAGAGCCGTGCTGCAGCGGCAGGTTTTTGTCAAGAGAGCCGAGCGCAGGGTCGGCAAATATGACTTTGAGTTTGTAAAACTCAGCGGTAAGGTCGGTTATTTTAACCTGGGTTTCGGGAGCTGCGTTTTGGCTGGCGCCATTCAATATGACCGTAAATCTTTCTCCGTTTTCGGTGAACAACACCACGTTGGCTTTTTGCGCGAAGGCAAAACATGCAATCAGCGATAGTGAGCAAGTGAGCAGTAAATTTTTCATAGATGAGGATGGATTTGGTAATTGGGAAAGCAAATATACATTTTTGGTGTTTTTGACAAAGACATTTTAAAGCGCACTAACTCCATTCTTCTAACTTTGCGGCAAACACCAAGAAATGAACATTTTTGTGATAGGAACGGGTAGGTCATCTACCAGTTTAATAGACTATTTGCTCACGCACATGGCTGCGGACAATTATTCAGTAACCATTGGCGATTTGTCTGAGGAGTTGGCGCGCGCCAAAGCCGGCAGCGCAGGCCGCGCGGTGCAATTTGATATTGGCGATGATGACCAGCGCAATGCTGAAATAGGCAAAGCTGACATCGTGATTTCCATGTTGCCTGCACACATGCACGGGCAGGTGGCACGCGATTGCGTGGCCATGGGCAAGCACCTTATTACGGCCAGTTACGTTTCTAAAGAGATGCAAGAGCTGGATGAGGAGGCGAAAAAGAAAGGAGTGGTGTTAATTAATGAAATAGGGCTCGATCCGGGCATTGATCACATGTCGGGCATGGAGATAATCCACAGGCTGCAGTCGGAGGGAAGCACGATCACGGCTTTTAAATCATATACTGGCGGCCTGGTCGCACCCGAATCAAACAACAACCCCTGGAACTACAAATTCACATGGAACCCCCGCAACGTGGTGTTGGCCGGACAGGCCACCGCACGCTACCTGGAAAACGGGAATATCCACTACACACCCTACAGCCGATTATTTGCCACCGCACAGCCTATAGAGGTTCCGGGCCATGGTGTTTTCGAAGGCTTTGCCAACCGCGATTCACTCAGTTATATTGATGCCTATGGTTTGCAAGGTATCCAAACCATGCTCCGCGGCACCTTGCGGATACCACCATTCAGCAAAGCCTGGAATGCTTTCGTTCAGCTCGGAATTACTGATGATACATTTACTATTAACACCACAGGGTCAATGACCTACGCGCAGTTAATTAAAGCTTTCTTGCCAGTGGGTTCCGGTGACGATTTGCCGCTTGCCCTGGCCCAATTGGCCGGTCTCGACCCACGCGGACCCGAGATGCAAGCCATCTCCTGGACAGGCATTTTCGAACCAACCCCCATCGCTCATAAAAATTGCACCCCCGCACAGGCCTTGCAGGCATTGCTGGAGACCAAATGGGGGCTGAGCGCCTCCGACAAAGACATGATTGTAATGCACCACGCATTTGAATACACTGACAATCAGCAGGTGTCGCACAAACTCAATTCATCACTGGTAGTGAAGGGTGATGACAGTATCCACACTGCCATGGCCAAAACCGTAGGCCTCCCCGTGGCCATTGCAGCCCGTTTATTGGCTCAGAAAAAAATAAATCACACAGGTGTGCTCATTCCTTTGGTGCCTGATGTATATGAACCGCTGCTCGAAGAGCTCGGTAAATTGGGCATCAACTTCGAAGAGAAAGTAGTTTAGTTATTGTTTCGGTACTTCCTCAGACCCAAATAGTAATCACTTGTAAGCTCAAGGTATTGTTTAGTATAGGATGAGTCCTTGTGCTGAAGAAAAAGTTCCTCTTCGGTGCATGAAGTTGGGTAGTTTGCAAACTCAAGCAACTGTCGTTTTCCAGGTTTGCCATCGCGGGTCACCACTTTCACCGATCTTGACACGTGCAATCCTGATTCGATGGCTTTGGCTGTAAATATCTTGCTTTCAGGTATGGGTAGTATGATCGAAAGCCGGGCTTGCGCGGCCATCAGTTTCAGGCTACCATCAATCAATTCATCAAAGGTGAGCGACTCGTCTGTGTGGCGGGCAGTGTTGCGCGCTTTTTCGCTCGGCTTGGATGCTTCAGTAAAAAATGGCGGGTTGCTCACCAAAAGGTCGTATTGATTGGTGACTTCAGAAGCATAATGCTGAAAACTGTCGTTGATAACCCGTATCCGGTCGTTCCAGGGGCTGGCCAATGCATTGTCTACCGCTTGCTGGTAAGAGCTCTCGTCTATCTCTATCGCATCAATATGAGCCGATGAGCGCTGCGCCAGCATGATGGCAATAATGCCGGTTCCCGTGCCTATATCTAGAATTGAGAATGCCTCGCCCACGCGCGTCCACGATCCTAGCAACACAGCATCGGTGCCCACTTTCATGGCGCTTTGCTCTTGGTGTATGGAAAACTGTTTGAAATGAAACGAGGATTCGGGCATAATTGGCGTTTGAGTAAAATTAACATAAACCACCCTGCCACGCAATGGCCTATGCGCTTACCCTAGATAGAGGTCAATGTACCCTTCAGGCAAATTGAGGGTTACCGTTTTGGCTTCGTGGTCAATCTGCACCACAAAATCATCAGCCATCGGTATCAGCACTTCGCGGCCCTGATGGGTGGTGCGGATAATAAGTTGGGCGGGATATTCATCAATGGCTTCGATGGCGCCCAAGGGCTTGCCCGCAGGATCCAGCATGGCATAGCCCACCAGCTGGTGATGATTTACTTCGCCTTCTTCAGGCTCGGGCATCATCACATTGGGCAGAAACAACATGCATTTGATGAGCTTCTGACCTTCTTCTTTGCTGTCGTAATCATCAAATTTGATGATGGCTGAGTTGCCACGGATAGAAATGCCGGAAATAAAAAAAGGAACCAGTTGGTTGTTGAGTTCAACAAAAACTGATTCCAGATTTTTAAAATGTGTGTTGTTGTCTGCAAGTAGGTGGGCTACCACCTCTCCCTTGAGCGCATGTGTGCGGGTAACGGTACCGAAATGGAAACAATCCTGCTTCCTCATTCGATGCTCAGTTATTCGCCTTTTGGCTCTTCGGTTGTGGCCTCGTCAGTTCCTTTGGCTTCTTCAGCAGCAGGAGCTTCTTCGGCTGCAGGAGCCTCTTCAGCAGCAGGTGCTTCAGCAACAGGCTCAGCAGCAGTTTCAGCAACAGGTGCTTCTTCCGCAGCTGGTGCTTCAGCAACAGGCTCAGCAGCAACTTCAGCTACCGGAGCGTCTGTAACAGGTGCGTCTTCTGCAGCTTCAACAGCCTCAGCGGCTGGTTCAACTACGGCTGTTTTTGCAAGTATTGCTTTGGCCTTGGCCTCGCGCACTTTGCTTTCTGCATCTAATTTAGCTTTGATAGCGTCTTCGGCTGCACCGGCAAGTTTGGTTTTCTTGCCCTCTATTTTCTGGCCTTTGGCCGATACCCATTCTTCAAATTTGGCATCTGCAGCTTCCTGCGTCAGCGCACCTTTGCGTACCCCGCCATTTAAGTGGTTGCGGTACATTACCCCCTTGTAGCTAAGTATTGCGCGGGTGGTGTCGGTAGGCTGTGCCCCCTTCTCCAACCAATACAAGGCTTTGTCTGTGTCGATGTCGATCATTGCAGGGTTGGTGTTCGGGTTATAAGAGCCCAAACGTTCAATGTATTTACCATCCCTGGGAGCACGACCATCCGCCACTACGATATGGAAATAGGCGTAGCCTTTCTTTCCGTATCTCTGTAATCTGATTTTTGCTGGCATTTTCTTTTTATTAGTATTTAATATAACCCACCGCAAGGCCGATATTCTCCCGATATCTGTTTAAGGGGCTGCAAATTTGCGAATTATAGTTCAATTTTGAAAGTCAATTCTACCTTTAATTGCACAAAGTTTCATTTGCATGCTTTTAATATGTGAAAAAGTTGTGAATATTTAAACCTGTTGGGCGTTAGCCAATTGTGTCCCAGCCCCATCCACCCATGCCGTAGCTGCCTCCATTTTGATTATTTTTACCCTTAGCCACAAGCTTACACCTCTTTCAATTTTCATTTTCTCCCAAAGTCACACCAGCCTATGCCCGATTTCACGCACCTCCACGTTCATACTCAATATTCGCTTCTCGATGGTGCCGCACAAATAAGCTCACTGGTCAAACAGGCCAAAAAATCTGGCATGCCCGCGTTGGCCATCACCGACCACGGCAATATGTTTGGTGTGCCCAAGTTTGTGGCCGAAGCCAAAAAGGAAGGCATCCTGCCCATCATAGGCTGTGAGTTTTACCTCGCTGAAGACCGCCACGACCGCACCGACAAGACACGCTATCACCAACTGATACTTGCCAAGAACAAGATTGGCTATAAGAACCTCGCTAAACTCAGCTCTATCGGATTCATTGAAGGCATGTATTACAAGCCACGGATCGACAAAGAAATAATAAGAAAACACAGCGAAGGCCTTGTCGCCACCACGTGCTGCCTGGCCAGCGAAGTTAACCGCACCATCATCAAGAAAGGCGAAGCCGAAGGCGAAAGAGTGTTTCTGGAATGGTATTCAATTTTCGGTGACGACTATTACATAGAACTGCAGCGCCACGGCATTCCGGAGCAAGACACCTGCAACGCCATCCTACTGAAATGGGCGAAAAAATACAACGTGAAAGTGGTGGCCACCAATGACGTGCATTATGTGGAACAAAAGGACAGCGAAGCGCAGGACATATTGCTTTGCCTGCAGACCGGCCGCGATTTTGACGACCCCACGCGCATGCGTTTCGAAAACGACCAATTCTATCTCAAGAGCAAAGAGGAGATGGAGAAGATTTTTGCAGACGTTCCCGAAAGCATTGACAATACCAACGAACTGATCAGCAAAATAGAAATGCCCGATCTGAAACGCGACATATTGCTGCCAGTGTTCTCATTGCCACACGGGTTCAAATCGGAAGATGATTACCTGAGGCACATTACCATTGAGGGTGCGCGAAAGCGCTATGGGGAGCTCAATTCCGAAGTGGTAGAGCGGCTCAACTTCGAACTCAAAGTAGTGAGCGACATGGGTTTTGCGGGCTATTTCCTCATTGTGCAGGATTTCATTCAGGCCGCGCGTGTGATGGGCGTAAGCGTGGGCCCGGGCCGTGGGTCGGCAGCGGGATCGGCAGTGGCGTATTGCACCGGCATCACCAACATCGACCCCATTCGTTACAACTTGCTGTTTGAGCGCTTCCTAAACCCCGAGCGTGTGTCCATGCCCG
>JBBKVM010000098.1:0-8077 GCA_037968415.1 Bacteroidia bacterium
TATTTAAACAAAACACAAATGATAGTGCAAGCCCCAGAAATAAAAAAAGAATTGTTTTTTTTGAATTAGACTCAAAAAAATTAGAAAATAAAACAAATGGAACACCTAATATTCCTAACCATGGTAGTGCGCCAATAAACAAAAAATGACACCACCAATTACCAAAAGCCAACACTCCATGTTCCGATAATGCACCCCAAAGAATAGGAGCTTTGCTTGTAAAAAAATAGGATCGAATGGTTGGTATGCTTGGTAAAACATCCTCAAATGGCACCATTCCTGTTTCTCTGGAAATTGCTATATAAGGGGAAATCAACGGATAGAATAAAGCGCCTGCTAAAATAATAGTCAATAGGTGAGAACCAAATAAACGAACATTATTAAATTGACGAAAAAGTTGAAAATCTTTGTAAATAACAATATATGCAATAAGCATGAAGACTAAGGAGTAAAGCAAAAGAAAGCCTAAATAGATGCCACAATAAAATTGATAAACGACTCCGAAGCAAATAAAAATAAAATACTTTAAATCTTTCAAACTAAAATACTTCCAGCTCCAATAAAAAATCAGTGGAATTAAAAATCGTGGAATTGTTTGTACGTTATAGATGTTTCCAACAAGTAAAATTGAAAAGGCAAAAATATAAGCACCCGTTGATGAAAGAATAGTATTAGTCGACCATTTTTTTAAGGCCCAATAGCAACAAATAAAATTTAAAATAAATAGAGTTAATAGCCAAAACTGAAAAGAGGTTTCTCTGTCATTTCCAAATGTCCTGAAAATGGAGTATATGGGAGCGCTCCCTAGTAAATTATCCGAAAAAGCGATTACATTTTTATGAGGGTGCATGAAAGGAGCATCCCAATAACTTTCTAATTCCCCAGTAAAAAATTTGTGATCATGTTCAAGAATGTAGTTGTTAAAGCGAGCATCTACTAAATCACCTGGAACTTTTGAAAAATCGGGACCATATATTTTTAAAGGAACAAAATATAAACCCGTAAGCAACAATACTATTGGAAGAATAAATGATTTAAACTGTTTCAAATGAGTAACTGCTTTACTGTTTAATATTCAAAATAAAAAAATTCAGTTGAAAGATATATAAAAAACGAGGGTGTAAATTAAACTCTGTCTGTAATTATTAATATTAACCTTTTGAAACAGACAGTAGAAATGATTCAAGAACAAATCGATGAGATGGAGCGCAAAGCGCTCGAACAGTTCAGAAGGTGTAAATCGCTTTACGGCAAAGATGGTGCCTTTGCACAATTACCAATTCGCGCGTTTTCTGCATAGCCGCATATTCAGTATTTTTAGTTTGCTATGCTACCAAAAATAAAGCAACTATACCGGGCAAGGCATATTTTATAACGATTAACTGGTTGGCGCACGGATTGCAAATCCGCGCGAACAGATTTAAGTACACTAAAACATTATGATGATGCATTATTTAAAGTTATACAGCAAAGATTGGGATTTTCATGTAGAATATCCTCATCTTGAGTATCTTCTAGCTGAAGTTGATGAAACAGGTAGAATAAGAAGAGAATTAGGATTTACGATTGATAATTTATTAGTTCATAAATTTCCTAGTAATAAATTTAAACACGGCAGATATGGTATTTTCGATTTAACACCACTTGAAACTAAAAATCGCAAAAGTGTTTTAGCCAAAGAGGAGTTTGAAAAAATATGGTCTGAAACAGAAAATGATGAAATCAGATAGCATCAATAAAATTTCCTCCTTGAGCCTAGTCTTTGAGCGATGGTTTTAGCGCCCGCAGCTACGACCAACTCGCGCGGATTGTAAGTAACCCCAAAATTCCTACAACTAAAAAGTAAACAGATTTTTTCTGCTTAAGATGAATGGGGTTGAATAAATGCCTTACCCGGCTGCCGCCACCAGCTCGGGTGTATTTACCCACATGCGTTTGCGCTCAAAGTCTATCAACTCATCGTTGCGTAGTTCGTTGAGGATGGTGGTAACAGTTTGGCGTGAGGTGCCGGTGAGGTTGGCGATCTCCTGGTGGGTGTAAAAATCTTCAATCACGGTACGCTCGCCATCGGGCGTGCCATAGTCGCGGGCCATCTCTTCCAAAAATTCGATGATGCGCAGGCGTGCGTCTTTAAAAAGCAGCGATTCTATTTTGCGCTCGGCTTTCATCAGGCGGCTGCCCAGATGTGAGGTTACGCGCAGGCTAAAGTTTACATTGTCGAGCATCAGGTTTTTTACATCGCTGATGGTCATCATGCAGATGCAGGTTTGGTCTTCGATGGCCATGGCAAAATCGGTGCGGCCATGGTCGCCTATCAGCGCCATCTCGCCAAATATTTCGCCCGGCTGCAAAAATGCTTTGATTACTTCGCGCCCATCTTCCGAGTAGGAGCCAATCTTCACACGCCCTTGTTCAAGAAAATAAATTTTGTTGCTCGGGTCGTTCATGAAATAGATAAACTCGCCTTTTTCATACAGCCTGCGGAAGCTGGGGTCGTGCTCCATGTTGCCGGTTTTGACAGGGCACAGCAACTCGAAAAGATTCATGTTTTCGAGAAACCAAATGTTGGATGTGTCGCTCATAATTGATTGGATGGTAGTCAAACAAATTTACCAAAAAATGCCATAGCGAAAATAGCCATCGCGCACGCATTTATTCGCGTGGTGAATTTGCACTTTCATGCCAATAGCGTGGCCAGGTATTGCATGATGGTGCCGGTGGCTCCACGGTGTTCGCGGCAATACTGTGCGCAGGCATTACCCGCCTGTTGGTGCGCTGCATCATCAAGCAGCATGCTGTCGAGGCGCATGGCCAGACCGGTGTAACCGCCCACGGTGAATATACCACCCAGTTTGATGAGCTCTTTTATCTCCTTGAATTTTTCGTAGCGAGGCCCTACAATAACGGGCACACCATATACCGCAGCTTCAAGCGTATTGTGCACGCCCGCGCCAAAGCCGCCACCCACATAAGCCACGTGCGCCATGGCATACAGCGAGGCCAACATACCCACAGAGTCCACAATCAATATGCGGCTGTCAGGAATATGGGTTTCAGATAACTCTGAATTGAGCACCGAAAGATTGCCGGTTTGTTGTTGCAGTTGCGCGATGCGCTGAGGCGAGGTTTCGTGTGGAGCGATGATGAGTTTGGCGTCTTCTTCGGTTTTGCGCATGTAATCTATCAGCATGGTTTCATCCGCGGGCCATGTGCTGCCGGCCACTACTACGCGGCTTTTGCCGGCCCATTTTTCGATAAGTGGAAATTTTGTGGGTTGTTTTGCCTGCTCGGCCACGCGGTCGAAACGCGTGTCGCCTGCCAGGGTGTGGTTGCTATAACCGTGCGCAGTAAGCAGTTGGCCCGAAGCATCATCCTGCACAAAAAAATGGGTGAAGGCCTGCAGCGCGGGCTTGAAAAAAGAACGGAATATCCAATGGCGCTCGCGAAATATTCCGGAGACAAGCACGGTGGGAATATTTTGCTGCCGCAGCGTGGTGAGGTAGTAGTACCAGTATTCGTACTTCACAAAAATGGCTAGCTCAATGTTAAATCTTTTAATTAGCTGTTGCGCGTGGTGTTTGGAGTCGAGCGGCAGATAGAGGATAGTGTCGGAATGCGGGTAGGCTTTGCGCACCTCGTAACCTGAGGGAGAAAAAAAAGTAAGCAGTATTTTCTTTTGCGGATACTGCTGGCGCAATTGCTCGAGCACGGGGCGGCCTTGTTCGAATTCACCCAGCGAAGCGCAATGTACCCATAGGTGCGATTCTTCAGCGGGAGTTTGTTTCCACACATTCTGTTGCGCTTTGCGGCCTGCCACCCATTGCGCGGCTTTTGCATTTCCTGTATGTGCGGCAAGGGCTATTGCTTTGCCATAGCACCACAAAACCAAGTTGTAAAGCCACTGCATAGGGCTAATTGTAATAAAAATCGCGGGGTAATTTTTTATAGAGCGGAATGATCCAGCTGATGCGCGGGCCAAACAAAATATCCAATCGCTTGGTGTCATCGTGCAGGCCGGTGTCGTAGTTTACGGTACGTCTGTTTTCCGTAAATCCTTCCATCACATCTACGCCTGCATAAAAGTTAACCAGCCTGCGGTTGCCCAGGTACAGATAACCCACCGACTGGGTGAGCGCCAGCCCGTTGGTAAGGCGGTCGTAGCCTTTCTTGTAAGTCTTGCTCAGTTGCACCACGGTGTTGCCTATCACGTCTATCCTGATTTTGTGCTGCACAAACCCCACTCCTGCTTTCAAAACTATGCCTGAGTTAGGGTTAGGCCCAATTACCGGAAAAAGTTTACCCACGTTGGCGGTGACGCTGTAGCCGCGCTCAAACAGCCGCACATCGGCATAGCGGCCATCCACGCCAATGATTTCGCCACGCTCGGTGCGCAGCGGATCGAGTATGGTATGTTCGCGCAAGGTGTTGCCGAAAATAAATGTGCCTTCCAGGCCAAAAGTCCAGTTGCTGCGGGTTTTGTAAAGCGCGCCCATGCCTATGTTGCTGTTGGCGCCAAAGCGGTCGGCAATGTCGCCACCCGGAAACTGATAACTGTAAGAGGGCGTGAGCAAAAAGGTGTTGATCACTGAGTCTTTTACATTCACCTGCGCGTGCGCAAAGGCGGAGGCGAAAAGACAAAAAACAGCGATCGATTTTCTTGCATTTTGAATCATGCGACCAAAGATAGTTTTTTTAGTGATAGAGGGCGTCAGCGCTGCTTTGGATGCTGCTGCGTATCCTGCTATTTCACAATAAATTGAGTATATTCGCACTCTCAAAAATGAACGACATGTTGATGGAAAAAATTCAGATGGTGGACCTGCTCAGTCAGTACCACAAGATAAAAGAGGAGATAGACAAAGCGGTGCTGGATGTGATTGCTTCATCGGCCTATATCAATGGTCCTGAGGTGAAGGGTTTCCAGGCTGATTTGGAAAAATACCTGGGTGCCAAACATGTGATACCCTGTGCCAACGGCACCGATGCCCTGCAGGTGGCCATGATGGCACTCAACCTGCAACCCGGTGATGAGGTAATTACCGCAAGCTTTACTTATGTAGCCACCGCGGAGGCCATCGCGCTGCTCAAGCTTAAGCCGGTGCTGGTGGATGTGAATCCCGATACTTTCAACATAGACCCTGCGGCAATCGAAGCCGCCATTACCCCACGCACCAAAGCCATAGTGCCTGTGCACCTCTTTGGACAGAGTGCCGACATGGAAGCGCTGATGGCCATCGCTAAAAAACACAACCTCTACGTGATAGAAGATACGGCCCAGGCGCTGGGGGCTGATTATACTTTTGCTGACGGCCGCACGGCCAAGGCTGGTACCATCGGCACGGTGGGTACCACATCGTTTTTCCCTTCCAAAAATCTCGGTTGCTTTGGCGATGGCGGTGCCATCTTTACCAATGACGATGCGTTGGCGCAAAAGCTGCGCATGGTGGTTAACCACGGACAAAGCAAACAATATTACCACGATGAGATAGGCGTGAACTCACGCCTCGATAGCATACAAGCAGCCATATTGCGCGTAAAACTTCGCTACCTCGATACCTATGCCGCTGCCCGCAATGCAGCAGCAGCAGCTTACGACAAAGGCTTTGCCGACCACAAGGCCATCACCACGCCAGCTCGCGACCCTCGCTCTTCGCACGTGTTTCATCAATACACACTCAAGTTAAATGGGGTGGATCGTTTTGCCCTGCGCGATTTTCTGATGGCGCGCGATATTCCTGCCATGGTGTACTATCCTGTGCCGCTGCATTTTCAAAAAGCATATACCGACCCGCGCTACAAGGCCGGTGATTTCCCTGTGACCGAAGCATTGTGCGAGTGCGTGATCTCCTTGCCCATGCACACCGAGTTGGCTGATGAGCAGCAGCAATTTATCATCGAATCTGTGTTGGAGTTTATAAATAAGTAATATGAAATTAGCGATCATAGGCACGGGATATGTGGGTTTGGTAACAGGCACCTGCTTTGCCGAGATGGGCAACGAAGTGGTGTGCGTGGATATCGACAAAAAGAAAGTGGAGAAGATGCAGCGTGGCGAAGTGCCTATTTACGAGCCGCACCTGGACGTATATTTCGAACGCAACATCAAACAAAACCGACTTACTTTCACTACCGATCTGGCTGCAGGCATCAAAGACGCGCAGGTCATTTTTCTTGCGCTGCCTACGCCTCCCGGTGAGGATGGTTCGGCAGATTTGTCATACGTGCTGGGCGTGGCCGAGCAGTTGGGTGTGCTGATACAGGAATACAAAATAATAGTAAACAAAAGCACTGTGCCGGTAGGTACTGCTGAGAAGGTGGCGGCAGCCGTGGGCAAGCAAACCGAAGTGCCGTTTGACGTGGTGTCCAACCCTGAGTTTTTGCGCGAAGGATTTGCGGTAGATGATTTTATGAAACCCGACAGGGTGGTGATAGGCACACGCTCGGAGCGTGCGCGCAAAGTGCTCAATGAATTGTATGCACCTTTTGTGCGACAGGGCAACCCAATATATTTTATGGATGAGCGATCATCAGAGTTGACCAAATATGCCGCCAACGCTTTTCTTGCGACCAAGATTACGTTCATGAATGAGATAGCTAACCTTTGCGAAAAAGTAGGCGCCAACGTAGATGCCGTGCGCATAGGCATTGGTACAGACGACCGCATCGGCAAGCGTTTTTTGTTTGCGGGCATCGGATATGGTGGCAGCTGTTTTCCGAAAGATGTGCAGGCGCTGGCCAAAACATCTGAAGAACATGCGTATGATTTCAAAGTACTGCAAGCAGTGATGGATGTAAATCAGCGTCAGAAAACTTCCTTGATTCCGAAAATAAAATCTTTGTTGGGCAGCGACCTCAAAGGCAAAAAGATTGGTGTGTGGGGATTGGCTTTCAAACCCGATACCGATGACATACGCGAAGCGCCTGCATTGTACAACATCAAAGAACTACTCGATGCAGGTGCCACGGTAACGGCATTCGACCCTGAAGCGATGGAGAATGTAAAAACTCTTTTGGGCGACACCATCACATTTGCCAACGACCAGTATGAAGCCATCCGCAATGCAGACGCACTGCTGATAGCCACAGAATGGGCCGTGTTCCGCACCCCCGATTTTGAAAAAGTAAAATCAGTGATGGCATCACCTACAATATTTGACGGTCGCAATTTATATGAGCCCGAAAAAATGGAAGCCCTCGGATTTTACTACTGCAGCGTAGGCCGCCAGGTGGTGGACTCCAAAGTAAAAGCGCAATAACAGCATTGACAACGATGGCAACGGAAAATAAAAAACGTGTATTGATTACAGGTGCAGCCGGGTTTCTGGGTTCGCATCTGTGCGACCGGTTTATCAAAGAAGGATACCATGTGTATGGCATGGACAACCTCATCACCGGATCACTAAGCAACATCGAACACCTTTTCAAACTCAGCAACTTTGAGTTTTATCATCACGATGTGAGCAAGTTTGTTTTCATTCCAGGTCCGCTCGATTACATTTTGCATTTTGCCTCTCCTGCCAGTCCAATCGATTATCTGAAAATACCGATACAAACATTGAAGGTTGGTTCACTCGGCACGCACAATCTGCTGGGCCTGGCCCGCGTAAAAGGTGCACGCATGATCATTGCTTCTACCTCTGAGGTGTATGGCGACCCCGATGTGCATCCACAGAAAGAAACGTATTGGGGCAACGTAAACCCCGTGGGCCCGCGCGGTGTGTATGACGAAGCCAAGCGTTTTCAGGAAGCCATCACCATGGCCTACCATACCTACCACGGAGTGGAAACCCGCATTGTGCGCATCTTCAACACCTATGGTCCGCGCATGCGCCTCAACGATGGCCGCGCGCTGCCGGCATTTATGGGGCAAGCCCTGCGTGGCGAAGACATCACCGTATTTGGTGACGGCAGTCAGACACGCTCGTTTTGTTTTGTGGATGATTTGGTAGAAGGTATTTACCGTTTGTTGCTGAGCGACTATGCAAGCCCGGTTAACATTGGTAATCCCGATGAAATTTCGATCCGCGACTTTGCCGAAGAGATTATCAAACTTACCGGCACCAATCAAAAAATTGTA
>JBBKVM010000099.1:0-41665 GCA_037968415.1 Bacteroidia bacterium
GGTTGAGGCTCTCGAAACCCCGCTTCAAATAGTCAACTCACAACGATTTTGATATACTCTATATGTTGACTTCGAGTACCTCAGTCATCTATAAAACAACCGGGGGTTGAGGCTCTCGAAACCCCGCTTCAAATAGTCAACTCACAACAACTTTAATACACTCTATAAATTGACTTCGAGTGCCTCAGCCAACTTTAAACAAACCGGGGGTTGAGGCTCTCGAAACCCCGTTTCAAATAGTCAACTCACAACAACTTTAATACACTCTATATATTGACTTCGAGTGCCTCAGCCATATAATTGCTCTCCCCATGTTGACTACGAGTGCCTCAGTCAACTTTAAACAAACTGGGGGTTGTGGCTCTCGAAACCCCCCTTCAAATAGTCAACTCAGAACAACTTTAATACACTCTATATATTGACTTCGAATACCTCAGTCAACTATAAAACAACGGGGGTTGAGGCTCTCGAAAACCCAATTCTGGAGGTGAAATATAAACTTCGGATTTGCTATACTTACACTTATGATCAAAACAGTCCTCATTATTCTGCTTGGTGTTTTTTTTATCCTGAATGGATTCAATCATTTTTATAATGAAAAAATGGTAGAGGAATATGCGCGCAAACGTGGATTGTTTTCTCCCAGACTTTCGGTGATGGCAGCTGGTATGTTGCTTATTTTTGGTGGCATTGCGCTCATGATTCCGGCAGTACGTATTGCCGGCATAGTTAGCCTTTCAGTTTTTCTGATTATTGCCACCTTCACCATTCACACTTTTTGGGTGGAAAAAGAAAAGCAAGCACGCCTTGGTGAAGCCATGAACTTTGCTAAAAATCTCGCCATTCTCACCGAACTTCTTTATATTGGTTTTGCCTGATTCTTTATTTTTTCCGCTTGTGTTTTTATCAAAACGGACTTAACTTTAATTCTGAACTTTAATGTAAACCCGGTCTAATTAAACCCTCGGAGCCATGAAACTTTTTAACCTTAAATCCACCTTTTCTTCGTTGGCCCTTATAGCGCTTGCAGCATCCCACAGCGGTTGCGACCAAGCCACCACTACCAATGAGGTTATTACCGATTATAGTTATTACACTTCGTATGAAAAGGGTGTGAAAACCGGGGGCGTAAAAGTGATTCCCATCACTACGCCCAAAGGCACTTTCAACGTATGGACCAAAACCATCGGCCACAACCCTTCTGCACGCCTACTTTTACTCAATGGCGGTCCGGGGGCAACACACGAGTATTTCGAGTGCATGGAAAGTTTTTTACCTCAAGAAAATATTGAAATCATTTATTACGATCAGCTTGGCTGCGGAAACTCCGACAATCCCAACGACACAGCTATGTGGGACCTCGCCCGCTATGTGGAAGAAGTGGAACAAGTGCGCGTGGCACTCAACCTTGATGCTTCCAACTTCTATCTGCTTGGCCATTCGTGGGGTGGCATACTGGCCATGGAGTATGCATTGAAGCATCAAAAGAATTTAAAAGGTTTAATAATCTCTAACATGATGGCCGATGCAGTGGCGTATGGAAAATATGCCGATGAGGTGCTGGGTCCGATGATGGACCCGACCGTGCTTTCGCAAATCAGAGAAATGGAAGCCAAAGGCGATTTTGAAAATCCGAAATACATGGAGTTATTGATGCCAAATTTTTATGCCAAGCATGTTTGTCGAATGCCGATAGAAGAATGGCCTGAGCCTTTGACCCGCTCTTTAAATAAAATAAACCAATCGCTATACGTGACCATGCAAGGGCCCAGCGAGTTTGGCATCGGTGGCAAACTCGCTACCTGGAATCGAATGCCCGATATGAAAAACATTTCTGTGCCCACGCTTGTAATTGGAGCCACGCACGACACAATGGATCCAGCGTTCATGAAAAAAATGGCGGACAATATTCCGGGCGCAAAATTTCTATTATGTGCCAACGGCAGCCATATGTGTATGTACGATGATCAGGAAGTATACCACAAAGGGCTAATTGACTTTATTAAAAGCGGTGATAAGAGTAACAAGCAAAAAATGCTTCGCGATAGATACAAAGAAATAGATAAGGTGAAAGACGCTACTTAACCGATGAGGGTTTTTGCTTGCGCAGCATCTTCATTGCATTGGAAGCAAAAATAAAATCGTTGATTTCCTCAACATCGCTATCGAGTATCTCTTCTTTTGAACCCTCCCAGAATTTTTTCCCTTTGTAAAGGAAAATAATTTTCTCGCCAATCTCCATCACCGAGTTCATGTCGTGTGTATTGATGACAGTGGTAATTGAATATTCTTCGGTGATTTCAGCAATCAACTGATCGATCACAATTGAAGTTTTGGGATCGAGGCCTGAGTTGGGCTCGTCACAGTATAAATACTCGGGATTGGCAGCGATGGCGCGCGCAATGGCCACACGCTTTTTCATTCCTCCGCTAATTTCCGATGGCATCAAGTGATTCACATTGGTGAGGTTGACACGCTTCAATACAGCATTGGCACGTTCTATTTTTTCTTCCAACGTCATTTCGCTAAACATAGAAAGCTGGAAAATAATATTCTTCTCCACATTCATTGAATCAAACAAAGCACCGCCTTGAAAAACCATTCCGATTTCTTTGCGGATGGTTTTGCGCTCTCTAAAATTCATTTCAGAGAAATTGCGATTGTTGTAATTCACACTGCCACTATCTACTTCGTGAAGGCCCACCATACACTTCATAAACACAGTCTTGCCCGATCCACTTCCTCCAATTATGAGATTGGTTTTTCCTTTGTGAAAAACGGCTGACACATTGTCCAGCACTTGCTTTTCGCTAAACGACTTGCTGATATTCTTTACCTCTATCATGCCAGAAACAATTGCGTAAGTACGTAATCAAAGATGAGTATAAGTATGCTGGAATATACTACTGCAGCCGTACTAGAGCGTCCCACTTGCAGTGCGCCCCCTTCGGTATAGAATCCTTGGTATGCGGAAACGGATGTGATAATGAAAGCAAACGTTACTGACTTGATCATTGCAAAAGCTACATTGAAGGGTATAAAACTGTCTTGCAGTCCACGAACATATTCGGTAGAAGTTATTACCCCCGAAAGATCTCCGGCCAGCCAGCCGCCCGCAATCCCTACACACATGCTGATAATTACGAGAAAAGGCATAATCAACACTGCCGCTACTATTTTGGGAACCACTAAATAGCCTGAAGGATTGATGCCCATTATCTCCAGCGCATCTATTTGTTCGGTGACACGCATGGTGCCTATTTCCGATGCAATGCTCGATCCTACCTTGCCACCCAACACCAACAAAATAATGGTAGGAGAAAACTCAATTATGATGCTATCACGCGTTACCAATCCCACAATGTAGGTTTGCACAAGCGGGCTTACCAAATTATAGGCTGTTTGTACCGTGATTACCGCACCCATAAATGCAGAAATGAGAATTACTAATCCAAGTGAACCGTAGCCTATGGACTCCATCTCCACCAAAGTTTGGCGCACATAAACAGAAAACCGCTCAGGTTTAATGAATAATCCTTTCAGAAAAACCGAATATCTGCCGATGTGAAATAAGTAGCGTCCCATATGATGTGCGCGAAATTACAAATATTTAGTTTCGCTATAGCGTTATAATAAATCAATTACCACACTTGTTAGTACATTTGCCTGCACACGGTTCCATCAACATACGCTTTCGCAAACGATGAAAAAAATTTATTCCATACTTGCATTGATTTTGGTATTCACCTTGGTGGGTAGCCTGTTGAGCGGTTGCGGAATTTTTAAGAAAAAATGTGACTGCCCTTCCTATGGTTCAAAGCGGTCACACAGAAGCCGTTAACCCATTTGCCAAAAAAACCATGACGGCCATCTTACCACAAGTAAAAAATGTTAGCTACTTTAGCGTTTTACTTATTTATAATCAATCTAAATAAGTTAAGGACTAAAAAATGGGACAAAAAGAAAACAGATTGTTGTCGCAGCTGACCCGCGGAGAGAAAGGCAAAATAAGTCATTTCACAGATTCACTAATGTCTTTGAAACTGATGGAGATGGGATGTATCCCCGGTGATTTTGTGGAAGTGCAGCGCATAGCACCCCTTGGCGACCCCATAGCCATACACGTATCAGGCTATACCCTCAGCCTGCGAAAAGATGAGGCATCTACCATTGTAGTTACTGAAAAGTAATCTGTCCGAGTAAAAACATCGTGAGCGATTTTCCTGACCATAATGCCGGTACTGCCACTGGGGCATCGGACACAAAAAAAGCAAAAGGCGCCACCAAGCAAATTCGTATTGCATTGGTAGGAAATCCCAACAGCGGCAAGTCATCGCTGTTCAATGCGCTTACGGGGCTCAATCAAAAAATAGCAAACTTTCCGGGTGTCACTGTCGAAAAGAAAAGTGGTTTCACCACACTAATCGACAGTCAGGGCCAGCATATAAAAGCAGAAATAATAGACTTGCCCGGCACTTACAGTCTGTACCCAAAATCGCTGGATGAGCAAGTCCCATTTCGTGTTCTGTGCGACCCCGACTACATGGCTGCACCCGACTTGGTGGTGGTGATAGCCGACAGCACCAATCTCAAAAGAAACCTTTTTCTCTGTTCGCAGATCATGGACCTGAAAACACCGGTGGTGTTGGCCTTGAATATGATGGACCTTATAGAAGTAAAGGGAATCAAAATAGACATTGAGCGATTGGCCGCGCGATTGGGTATTCCGATTGTGCCCATCAACGCGCGCAAAGGCACCGGCATAGCAGGCCTCAAGAGCGCGATGGCCGATTTTAAATTTGTGGATCGACCCGATTTTATTGACGTTCGCGCATTTAGTCCTGCCCTCATTGATGGCATTCGCGCCATGATAGATTGCCATAGTGACTACGCTGCTTTTCAGGCGGCTAACAACCTGCATCTGATCCATTATTTTCAAAAGCGGCCGGAAAAAGCGCACCAAATTGAAACGCTGGTCTCAACACTAGACTTTGATCCATTCAAGGCGCAGGCCTCGGAATCGCTGCAGCGTTACGAAGTAATCACTACCATTATTAAAGAGTGCCAGGTGGGCGACAGCAGCAAACGCACCTTTAGCGACAGGCTAGACAAAATTCTAACACACCGCATATACGGATATGCAATCTTTCTCTCCATCCTATTTATTGTTTTTCAGGCTATCTTCTCATGGGCAACTTATCCCATGTATTTCATTGAAGGCATGTTTGTGGATCTCAGCAACGCAACATCGGCCCTATTACCGCAAGGCATCCTTAACGACCTAATCGTAAACGGCATACTTGCCGGCTTGGGTGGCATTGTGATATTTGTCCCCCAAATCGCGCTGCTATTTTTCTTTATAGGTATACTCGAAGATACAGGGTACATGGCGCGCGTGAGCTTCATCATGGACAAACTGATGCGCAAAGTGGGTCTCAATGGCAAATCGGTGATACCACTCATCGGTGGGGTGGCTTGTGCGGTGCCGTCAATTATGGCCACCCGCAGCATTCATGGCTGGAAAGACCGCATGATTACCATTATGGTAATACCGCTGATGAGCTGTTCTGCACGGTTGCCGGTCTACGCACTCATCATTTCGCTGGTAATCCCGAGTACCGCCATTTTAGGTATTATCAATTTGCAAGGTTTGGTGTTGATGGCCATGTATTTATTGGGCTTTGTGGCTGCCCTGATGGCCGCATGGGTGATGAAAAAACTTATAAAAGGGCGCGAAAGAGGTTATTACATCATGGAAATGCCTGTTTATCACGCTCCACGGTGGTCCAATATCGCTATCGATATATTTGATAAGGTGAAAGTGTTCTTGTTTGATGCCGGAAAAGTGATAATTGCCATTTCCATCATCTTGTGGGCACTTTCTTCATACGGCCCCACAGAGCGCATGGATGCTATAGACCTAAAATACAACAAGTTGGCTACCTCCGCAGCCATTAACAGCGATTCTCTTCAGGTGGCGCGCCAGGCTGATTTGCTTGAAAACTCCTATGCGGGCATTATGGGCCATTGGATGGAACCAGCCATCCGTCCACTGGGCTATGATTGGAAAATAGGCATCGCACTTCTGACCTCTTTTGCCGCGCGCGAGGTGTTTGTGGGCACAATGTCAACCATTTACAGTGCCAATGCCGAGTCAGAAGACACCCAATCGGTGCGGGCTAAGCTGAGTGCTGAAATAAATCCACAAACTGGCCAAAAACGCTATACGGCCGCTGTGGGCATTTCATTGATGCTTTTTTACGCCTTTGCGATGCAATGTATGAGCACTGTTGCGGTGGTGAAACGTGAAACACGGAGCTGGAAATGGCCATTAATCCAAATTGCTTACCTTAGCGTTTTGGCATATATATCGGCTTTTGCAGCCTATAATCTGCTGTCATAAAATTTTTCAAACCCTAACTGAAAACATCGTGAGAAAACCATCTCTCTCTGACGTATTGGGAAAATATATTCCACGTGATGCCACACAACACTGTGCTGATTTTATTGTTAAGCATTCTGTAAAAGTAAAAATCACCAAAAACAGATTTTCTAAATATGGTGACTACCAGGCTCCGCACAACGGACTCGGACACATCATCACAATCAATCACAACTTAAACAAGTATGCATTCTTAATCACATTGCTTCATGAATTCGCACACCTTGTAACGCATGTCAAATACAAATACAAAAACATACTGCCGCATGGCCGAGAATGGAAACACGAGTACCACAAACTACTAACCGATTATTGCTATCTGGTTCGGTTTCCAAAAGATATTCTCGAAGCACTTGATGCACATGCATGCAGCCCCAAAGCTGCCAGCTGCACTGATCTTCACTTGCAGCGTGTGCTGCGAAAATATGATTCGCCTGATGCAGGTTCTAAATTATTAGAAGAGCTGCCCGATGAATCATTGTTTCTTCTGAATGACGGTCGTAAATTTAAAAAAGGAGATAAATTAAGAACTCGCTACAAGTGTATTGATATGAAAACGCGCAGTACTTATTTTATCAGCGCGGTGGCTGAAGTCACCCCGTTGTAAATTATTATTAACCCGAGCGTGAGCCTCCGCTCCTTTAATTGAAAATAGAATGATGGATAATAATCTTTTGGTGTCGCAAATGGCAGAGGAACTTGTGGGTTCTGAAATTATAAAACTGGCATTCGAGATAAACGAAAGAATAAAAAAAGGCGACACCATCTACAATTTCACCATCGGTGATTTTGATCCCGAAGTGTTTCCTATTCCATACGAACTTACCAATCACATCACTCAAGCATACGAAGATGGGCAAACCAACTACCCTCCCAGCAATGGTATGGGCAGCCTGCGCAGGGCCATCAGCGCATTTTACAGCAAATGGCAGGGCTTGCATTATGACGAAACCGAAATACTTGTATCTGGTGGTTCCCGCCCACTTATTTATGCAGTGTATCAAACAATACTCGATCCGGGCGATGCAGTAATTTTCCCGGTTCCTTCATGGAACAACAATCACTATTGCCACCTCACCAAGGCGCATCCGGTGATGGTAGAAACTTCACCAGAAAATAATTTTATGCCTAACGCTGCCGATATCCAACCGTTCATTGGTCAGGCTGCGTTGCTATCACTTTGTTCGCCTCTCAATCCTACCGGCACGGTACTTACTGAAGAAGTGCTTCGTGGCATTTGTCAAATGGTGCTGGCCGAAAATGAAAAACGAAAAGCAAAAAACGACAAACCGCTATACGTGATGTATGACCAGGTTTATTGGTTGCTTACGCATGGTGAAACTGTGCACTGCGATCCGGTAAATCTATATCCAGAAATGAAAGAGTATACCATCTATGTGGACGGATTGTCAAAAGCATTGGCAGGCACAGGTGTGCGTGTGGGATGGGCATGTGGCCCGCGCAAGGTCATCAACAAAATGAAAGCCATATTGTCGCACATTGGCGCGTGGGCACCCAAGGCCGAGCAGGTGGCCACCGGAAAATATTTACAAGAAACTCCACACATCGAATCTTATCTCACGGACTTCAAGACCCGCCTCAACGCAAGGCTGCAGGCATTTTACGATGGTTTTATACAAATGAAAAAAGATGGGTTCAATGTGGACGCAATTCCACCGCAAGCTGCCATTTACCTCACCGTAAAAATAAATCTCAACGGCATGCAGACGGCTGAAGGCCGCACGCTTCAAAGCCCTTCGGATACCAATGCTTATTTGCTCGATGAAGCGAAACTAGCACTGGTTCCATTTACTTCTTTTGGCGCTTCGCCAGACTCTACCTGGTATCGCCTATCGGTAGGCACCGCCAAAACCGATGAAATTGAAAATGTTTTCAGGCAATTACGAGAGGCACTTGCCAAACTCAAAATGCCTAATGCCGTGATGTAAAAATTTAAATTGCAATTTTTAGTTTTGCCACGGCTAATTTTTTTATGACTGAATTTCCAACATGAACAATAAGTATTGCATTATAATGGCGGGCGGCATTGGCAGCCGTTTTTGGCCCATGAGCCGGAGTACGCACCCCAAACAATTTCTTGACATACTTGGCACCGGAAAGACTTTGCTGCAACAAACTTTTGAAAGGTTTCTGCGCATTTGTCCTGTAGAAAATATTTATGTGGTAACGAATGAAGCTTATTCGAACCTGGTGCAACAACAATTACCTCAAATTAAGTCGCATCAAATACTGAGTGAACCGCTAAGGAGAAATACAGCCCCTTGCATTGCTTATGGTGTGTATAAAATTGAACAGCTTAATCCTGACGCTCACATAATCGTAGCACCTTCGGACCATATCATTACAAAGGAAGATGCTTTTGTGGAGGCAATCGACAATGCCATCACATTTACCGACAGTGAACAAAGTCTTGTAACCCTTGGCATCAAGCCCAGCAGGCCCGATACCGGATACGGCTACATCCAGTTTATTGAAGAAAAATGTGATGCACGTTTCCAAATTTGTAAAGTGAAAACGTTTACAGAAAAACCAAACCTTGAGATGGCAAAGTTTTTCTTACAGAGTGGAGAATTTTTGTGGAATTCAGGAATATTTGTCTGGAAACTTTCGGCTATACGTGAGGCTTTCAAACTGCATCTACCCGAAGTCCACAATATTTTTAAAGAAGGAAAAGGCATATACAACACTCCCGGAGAAGCCGCTTTTATAAAAGAAGCCTACACCCTGTGTACCAATATTTCGATTGACTATGGGGTGATGGAAAAAGCAAACAATGTGTATGTACTATCTACCGACTTTGGATGGAGCGACTTGGGCACCTGGGGTTCTTTGTACGATCACATTGGGCATGATGACCACGCCAATGCCGTAGTAGGCAAAAAGGTGATGATGTATGATTCTAGCAACTGCATTGTAAATGTGCCACAAGACAAACTGGTGGTGATACAAGGCTTGGAGGATTACATTGTGGTAGAGTCAGATAATATCCTTCTCATTTGCAAAAAAGATGACGAACAGAAAATTCGAAATTTTGTGAATGACGTAAAGCTGAAACAAGGCGAACGCTTTGTTTAGAAAATACTGATTTACATTTCAGATTTTCCCGACCATATCTTCCGGCCGCACCCACTCGTCAAACTCGGCTGCGGTGAGGTAACCCAATTCAACGGCTGTTTCTTTTAATGTCTTTCCGTTTTTATGCGCAGTTTGTGCGATCTCTGCTGCTTTGTAGTAGCCGATACGCGTATTGAGCGCAGTCACTAGCATCAATGAGTTATTGAGATTGCGTTGAATATTTTCGTGTATAGGTTCAATGCCCACCGCACACTTGTCATTGAAAGACACGCACACATCACCAATGAGCCTGGCACTATGCAGAAAATTATAAATCATCATCGGCTTAAACACATTGAGTTCAAAATGTCCTGACGCGCCACCCACGTTGATGGCCACATCATTGCCAAGCACTTGTGCGGCTACCATGGTCATCGCTTCGCATTGGGTGGGGTTTACCTTGCCGGGCATAATAGAAGAACCGGGTTCATTATCAGGTATCATTATCTCGCCTATGCCGCAGCGCGGGCCTGACGCCAACAAACGTATGTCATTACCAATCTTCATAAGGCTACAAGCAACAGTCTTGAGCGCGCCATGGGCCTCCACAATGGCATCGTGAGCAGCCAATGCTTCAAACTTATTGGGAGCAGTAACGAACGGAATTTTTGTGAGCGCGGCAATGTGTTTGGCCACATTCACATCGTACCCATCGGGTGTGTTGATACCTGTACCCACCGCAGTGCCACCCAACGCAAGTTCGCTCAGGTGAGATAGTGTGTGCTCGATTGCACGCATGCCATGATCAAGCTGAGCCACATATCCCGATAACTCCTGCCCCAATGTGAGCGGTGTGGCATCCATCAAATGCGTTCGGCCAATCTTTACCACTTTCATGTGTGCTTTGGACTTAGCAGCAAGAGTATCTCTCAGTTTTTTAATTCCGGGCAATGTAGTTTCTTTCAATATAATGTATGCAGCTATGTGCATGGCAGTGGGAAAAGTGTCGTTGCTTGATTGCGATTTGTTGATGTCGTCATTCGGATGAAAACTCTTTTTCTCATCTGTTAGCTTTCCTCCATCCAAAACGTGTGCTCGGTATGCTACCACTTCGTTTACATTCATATTGGATTGTGTGCCACTGCCTGTTTGCCATACCACCAGCGGAAACTGATCATCGAGTTTGCCGGCCAATATCTCATCGCACACTTTACCAATGGCGTCAGCCTTATCGACCGACAATGCTTCCGCATCGCAGTTAGCCATAGCAGCAGCCTTCTTCAAATAGGCAAATGCGCTAATAATCTCACGCGGCATTTTGTTAATGTCCGCAGCTATTTTAAAATTTTCAATAGAACGTTGCGTTTGCGCTCCCCAATATTTTTCGGCAGGCACTTTCACTTCGCCCATCGTATCCTTTTCAATTCTGTATTCCATTGTGCTGTTATTTTTTTATCAATGAATCAATGTTCTCCAAAGGCCTTCCTACCACTGCCTTGTTGCCACGCACCACAATCGGTCGTTCAATCAACTCCGGATGTTTCAACATTACTTTTTTCCATTCGTGTTCGGTAAGCTGAAGCGCCTTGTATTCGCTTTTGAATATTTTTTCTCCCTTGCGCAAGAGCTCGCTCGGCTTCATATTTAATTGCGCCAGCAACAAATCAAATTCCTTTACTGTGAATTTAGTCTTCATGTACGATACTACTTGTGGCTCTATGCCATTCGCTTGCAGGTGCGCGAGGCCTTCGCGGCTCTTGCTGCAGCGTGGGTTGTGGTAGATGATGAAATTCGGGTTGCTATTACTTTGATTGGCCATACTCCATAAGATATGCTTTTATAAAATCATCGAGCCCTCCATCTAGCACCATCTGAACATCAGACGTTTCCAGCCCTGAGCGCAGATCTTTGACCAATTTGTAAGGGTGCAACACATAGTTGCGAATTTGCGAGCCCCATTCAATTTTTTTCTTTCCACTTTCGGTTGCCGCTTTGGCATCGTCTTGCTTGCGTATTTCCAACTCATAGAGTTGGCTCTTCAACATCTTCAAAGCTTTCTCTTTGTTTTGGTTCTGCGATCTCTCTTGCTGGCACTCAATCACAATACCTGTGGGGCCATGGCGCAAGCGCACAGCTGTTTCCACTTTATTCACATTTTGTCCGCCTTTGCCGCCTGCACGGTAGGTTTCCCAAGTTACGTCAGCCAGGTTTATTTCTATGTTGATTGTGTCATCCACCATCGGATAAGCAAATACAGAAGCAAAAGAAGTGTGCCTGCGCGCGTTGGAATCAAAAGGTGAAATGCGAACCAAACGGTGCACTCCATTCTCCCCTTTCAAATAACCATATGCGAAATCGCCATCTACTTCGAGCGTGGCCGATTTAATACCTGCTCCATCGCCATACTGCACGTCAACTTCAGATAGTTTATAGCCACTCTTTTCGGCCCACATGATGTACATGCGCATGAGCATCTCTGCCCAGTCCTGACTCTCGGTACCACCGGCTCCTGAGTTGATGGTGATAATGGCACTCATTTGATCTTCTTCGCCACTAAGCATATTGCGAAACTCTAAATCGTCAAGAAGTTTGGTGGTACGCACACGCTGTTGCGCAAGCTCTTCCTCGGGCACATCTCCTTCCTTATAAAAATCAAAAAGCACCGTAAGGTCCTCTACACTAGCGTTGAGTTCAACAAATGCCTCGGTCCAGTTTTTTTTCTTTTTGATGGATTTTAATACTTTCTCCGCCTCTTTGGGTTCGTCCCAAAAATCTGAGGCATGAGAAATTTTTTCTTCTTCAGCGATAAGTGCTAATTTCTTATCGATGTCAAAGATGCCTCCTCAGAGCCAAGGTCCGCTCTTTAATCTCTTTTAGTTCGTCTGTTGTCATAGTGGGCAAAAATAACAAGAAAATAAGTCTTATGCTTTGCTCTTTTTCTTTCTTTTTTTGGGAATGTTTCCAACGCGTGGATCATTGCTGCGAATGAGCTCACACACATCGCTCACCATTTTCTCAAAATTCTCGTCATGTACTGGCAGCACCTGCCAACCCGATTCTCCGGGCCCAAACACCTCGATAGATCGCATACCCCGCAGCACCTGCCTGAGCGACTCATGATGTTCTTTCTTGGTACCCACCCACACACCGTTATCTTGTATCCAATCTGCGCGCTGGCGTAACATCAGGACAATATTTTCGCCCACATAAACACCAAAGCATCCAAACATGGGCTTCACCACCGGCTCGAGATCTATCAACTCGTCCAACACAAAACTGAATGGAATCGGGCGTTTAGACACGGCCATGTTACTTTACTTTTTTCCAGCGAAATTCTGTTGATTTAAATTCCTCATTCACCATGCCTTCGATTACAGCCATCAGCGAATCGCCAGCGAGTTTGCGATAAGTAATACGTTGCGGAAAATCGTGTTCCAAATTCTCGAATACAATTTCGTTTTTCTTACTTGCTGCCAAGGGAAATTGAACAATGGTTTGCCCTGATGGATCTGCTTCGTAAATCAGTGTATTGTAGCCCACAATAATCGCCAGTGCCTCGCTAAACACAGTATCATCGCCTATGATAAACACTCCTGTGCCCAACATTTTCTCGTCACTTTCTTTGGTCCATTCTTCAATAGCGGTGCCCTCTTCTGTCACCCCTTCCCATCGCCCAAGCAGCCACTCCACCTCAGCTACATCAGTATGCATTTTCCCATTGCAACCTACTACGGCCATGCTAACCAAAATAGAGAGAACGCCTATTGCGAATATGTTTATCTGTTTCATTTGTTAATGGGTTTTATTCGGTTTGCTACATCATAAATTAAATCGGTTTCGAATCCGCGCATGGCTAAAAAGCGGATGGTTTTGGCAATTCTTTCGCGCGGGGTGGTGGTGCGCAGCGAACGAATTTTTTCTTGCATCATTTCTTCAATGCAACGAATGTAATCGGCTTCGTCTATCTCTTTCATGGCATTGCGTATGCACACTTCCGAAATATCCCGTTGCCTTAGTTCGTGCAATATCTTATTTCTTCCCCACTTCTTTATCCTAAACTTACCACCCGCAAACGTACAAGCAAAACGTTGCTCATTGATAAATCCTTCGTTGATGAGGGTAGCGATAGCAGATTCCACATCGTGTGGGTAAAGGCCCAGGTCATAAAGCTTGTCGCGCGCCTCACGCTGGCAACGTTCCTGATAGGCACACCAAGCCCTGGCCTTCTGCAGGGCGGTTGGCAAATCGTACGTGCGCTTTTTCGAATCCATGACAGTCGTTTACGAGGGCAAGTTCAGAAAAATGCACGAATGATGTATGTGGCTGGCAAGCCCTATCTTCGCCACCTCAATAATTTGCTTTTGAAAAACCGCCCCGCTATAATACTCCTGTTAACGGCCAATATGGTGTCTGGATTTGCGCAGGGCATCAGCATGCTGGCCATTCCTTGGTACTTCATCAGCATCATGAATACTCCCACCACTTTTGGCATCATCTATGGCGCATCTACTTTTGCCAGTTTGTTCTGGAGCCTTTACTCCGGCACACTGATCGACAGATACTCACGAAAAAATCTATTTCTGCTCACTTCAGCAGTGGGCGGCACTGTATTGCTTGCGGTATCATGCTATGGTTATTATACTGGGTATGTGCCGATATCACTTATCGCAGTGGTGTTCACACTTACCGTTTTTGTATTCAACATGCACTACCCAAACCTATATGCTTTTGGGCAAGAGATCACAGAGAAAAAAAATTACGGAAAGATAAATTCATACCTTGAAATTCAGGGCCAATCAACGAGCATACTTGCAGGAGCTATAGCCGCAGTGTTGCTACAGGGTACCAGCGGTGGGCATATCAACATGCTCGGTATCATGATTGATCTTCCTTTCGAGATCACTCCCTGGGCGCTGCATGATATTTTCATGCTCGATGCAGTCACATACCTTATCTCTATCATCCTCATCAGCCTGATTCGTTATACTCCCATCGCCACCAAGCAAATAGAGTTGGGCACCATCATAAATCGGATTAAAAGTGGAATTGCATTCCTCCAAAATAACAGGCTTCTGTTAATTTTCGGCATCACATCTTATACCGTTTTTGTAACTCTGCTCATAGAAGTCCACATGTTACTGCCGCTTTATGTCAATAACCACTTGCTCGAAACGGCTGATGTGTATGCCTCTGCAGAAGTTTACTATGCCATTGGCGCGCTGATGGCGGGCATAGGCATTCGCTGGCTCTTCAGAAAAACCAACAGTGTAAAAGCAGTACTTGTGTTGATGGTGTTTACCATAGGTGTGTTCTACACCTGCGCCTTCACCCGAATCACCTGGCTTTTCTTTTTTGTGTCCCTCATATTTGGCGTTACCAATGCGGGCATTAGGGTGCTGCGTATTACCTACTTATTCAATCACATTCCCAACTCGCTTATTGGGCGGGTGAGCAGCGTGTTCAATGTCACCAACATTCTAATGAGATTGGTGTTCATTGGGTTATTCTCGATTCCTTTTTTCAACGAATCGAACAATGTGGTGTACGCTTATTTTATTTTCGGCACATTCATATTAGTCTCTGTGTTCATGCTGATGACACGTTATAAACAACTAATTGAATTGAAGGAAATTCCGGATTAAGATATTTCCGGTAATCAGATTTGAATCTCTTCTCCGTTCTTGTTGAAGAAGTGATACTCCATGATGTGGTATGAATTGAATGCACGTACTGTGATCCACTTCTTGTATTTGAAAAACCACTCTATTTGCTTTGACTTCCATCCGTATTTCAGGTATGCTTTGATGTATGGATGCACGCCTATTGAAACACCAGATTCATTTTGCTCGCGCAAAATATAGTTGAGGTTATTCTCAATCTCGTCAACCAGCAGAATACTAGCCGAAATCTCTCCTGTGCCATCGCAGGCAGGACATTTCTCCACAGTCTGGATATTCATCTCAGGCCTAACGCGCTGGCGTGTTATCTGTACCAATCCAAATTTACTTGGAGGAAGCACATTGCTTTTGGCGCGGTCCTTTTTCATCTCACCCCGCATGGTGTTGTACAACTCTTTGCGGTGCGCAGGGATGTGCATATCGATAAAGTCGATAACGATAATGCCACCCATATCGCGCAATCGCAATTGCCTTGCTATTTCGCGCGCAGCTTCCATGTTGGTCTGGAACGCGCTCTCTTCTTGAGTGATATCGCTCTTGGCCTTAGATCGGACACCACTGTTCACGTCAATAACATGCAAAGCTTCGGTGTGTTCTATAATGAGGTATGCGCCACTCTGCATCGTTACCGTTTTCCCAAATACTGCTTTGATCTGGCGGTCGATGTGAAAATGCTCAAAAATAGGACCTTTGCCTTTGTAGTGCTTAACAATCTCTTCTTTATCCGGAGCAATAGTGCGCAGATAAGTTTTCACTTCCTCATACAACACTTCATCATTTACAAAAATGTTGTTGTAGTTGTCATTGAGGGCATCGCGCAATATGGTTGAAGTTCTGTCAAGTTCACCCAAAACTTTAGCCGGTGGCTTTGCCACTTTCAACTTTTCGAGGCACGATTTCCACTTATCCAACAAATCGTTTAGATCCTTGTCGAGGTCGGCTACGCTTCGCCCCTGCGCTACGGTGCGAATTATGATACCGAAATTTTTGGGCTTAATGCTTCCAGCCAATCGCTTCAATCTCGACTTCTCCTCGGAAGTTTTGATTTTTGATGAAACAGAAATAGCATCGGAAAATGGAACCAAAACAATGTATCTGCCTGCTAGCGAAAGTTCAGAACTTATACGTGGTCCTTTGGTAGAGATAGGTTCTTTGGCCACCTGCACCAGCAACCATTGGTTGGAGGTAAGCACCTGGCTAATCTTTCCTGTTTTAACAATGTCTTGCTCGCATCTGAAATCAGCAAGTAATAAGTCTTCGTATTTGGATGTCGATACTATTTTGGTGAGTTTGAGGAGCGATCGCACCTGCGGTCCTAAGTCGAGGTAATGCAAAAAGGCATCCTTGTCATGACCTACGTCTACAAATGCTGCGTTAAGCCCGGGGATAACTTTTTTAATTTTCCCGAGGTAGATATCGCCTACCGAAAAACTCTGATCTTTTTTGTCAGAATTCAGCTCAACCAATTGCCTGTCTTGCAACAGCGCAATGTTCACCTCAGTGGGTGTTGAACTGATAACTAGTTCGTTGTTCAAAATATATATTTTAATAATGTCACGGTACTATAACCGTGACGTAGCAATACCGGCATTCCTCAACAACCTCAGCTGACGTATCCTGTACAATCAAGCCGGAAAATGAATGTCATTTTCAAAACTGGAAATTGTGGTTCCCACTGGCCGGTGATCAGATCTTGCCGGCCGGGGAGAAATGCAATGTTAAGTGAACCGGTAATCGATTACTTCTTCTTCTTGTGCCTGTTCTTCCTTAAACGCTTCTTGCGCTTGTGGGTGGCCATCTTGTGTCTTTTTCTCTTTTTCCCGCTTGGCATTTTGTTTTGTTTTTATTTTGTCTTTAACTGTATGATGTACTGTTGTACTTCTTTCTTCATTTTCTCGTCAGCCGTTAGGTTGACAAACACTTCATAATTCTTCCGTGCCTCTTCCGCATTGCCCATCGCTTCATATGTTTCGCCTATAAATAGGTAGGCATCCACTCTCGAAGGATTTATCTCCAGCACTTTTTTAAATCTATCAATCGCCTTTTCATATTGTGCAGATCGATATGAAAAGTATCCCAGGTTGAGTTGTGCTTCTTCATTGCGAGGATCTTCCTCGGTGATTTTGCGCAACATCATGATGCCTTTCATGGGCTCACCTGTTCCATCCACATAAGCGACTGCCATATTGATGGAAACCTCTTGTCCCACCGTGGCATCGTCTTTCACTTTTTCATAAGCTTCAATCGCTTTCGAAGCCAGCGCTATTCTTGTCACACTATCTTTAGACACCTTAAATGCCTCAAAGTATTTATCGCCAGTAAGCTTGCTGATGCCTGTGCTCGTATCAGTTTCACTTAACTTTTCGTAATAATGAGCCGAAATGGCTGCATTTCCAACTTCGCTCCACTTCTCGGCCATCGCCTTCAATATCTCTGCACTTCCCGGTTGATCCTTGAGTCTGGCCATCAACGCGGCTATTGTCCTCGAATCTTCTTCACTCAATGCACTCAGGGCTGATGCCTGTTGCTCCTCAAAACTCATGGCTGCTGTGGCAACGGGAGCAGGTGCTGTTTCTACCTTCTGTGTTTTGGGTGCCAGATAGATGGCTATGGTCAATACTACGCCCGCTATTACAATTATTAATTGATTACGGGTAGTGGGCTTCATTGTACAGGCTTAACCTTGGTAGCGTTTTTTACGCGCTCGGCAAATGTTTTGGCCGGCTTAAAGGCAGGTATGTGGTGCTCAGGAATAATAATGGTGGTGTTCTTAGATATATTACGACCGGTCTTCTGCGCTCTTTTCTTTACAATAAAACTACCAAATCCTCTGAGGTAAACATTCTCCTTATTAACAAGCGAATTCTTTACTACTTTCATCATCGCCTCCACAGTTTCCTGAACGGCCACTTTCTCAATGCCTGTTTTTGAAGAAACTTCAGCAACTAACTCTGCTTTTGTCATGATTTATATTAATTATTTATAGAATTAACTTTGGGGCTGCAAAGATAATTTATTTGTTTTCATTTCAAAAAAATTTCCGGCCTTTATTTTAGATAATCAGCAACTTACGGCAATTATTCTTCGAATTTTATGCTTTTTTCCGACAAGCTAATATCATGGTATAAAAAACATTACCGCAGGTTGCCCTGGCGCGAAACCAACGACCCTTTCAAAATATGGCTCTCAGAGGTTATTTTACAACAAACGCGAGTACAACAGGGAATGGCTTATTATCAGCGATTTACCTCTCGGTTTGAAAATGTGCAAGCGCTGGCTGGTGCAAGCGAAGATGAGGTGCTTCGCCTGTGGCAAGGACTTGGCTATTACAGCCGCGCTCGAAACCTACACAAGGCCGCACGCGTGGTGGCTAACGAACATGGAGGTGCGTTTCCCAATACACATGCGGCTCTGCTTAAACTACCCGGAATTGGCGATTACACTGCTTCCGCCATAGCCTCGATAGCATTCAACCAACCTACAGCAGTGGTAGATGGTAATGTGTATCGCCTGTTGGCACGTCATTTTGGCATCGCCACGCCCATTGACAGCAGCGAGGGCCGAAAGGAATTCAAAGCCCTCGCCACCCAATTGATGGATACAGACCATCCCGGTACATTCAATCAGGCTATGATGGAACTTGGCGCTAAGGTGTGCAAGCCGCAAAGTCCGTTGTGCACCGCTTGCCCGCTATTGGAAACGTGCGTGGCCGCGCGCAAAGGCAAAGTCAGCGAATATCCTGTAAAAGTGCGCAAGCCTACAATACGCAACAGGTATTTCCATTATTTGGTGCTTACTCACGCTGACCATTGGATCATCCATAAAAGAACAAAAAAAGACATTTGGCACAATATGTACGATTTTCCGCTGCTCGAAACAACCAAATCATTGAGTGTGGCTAAACTAAGTTTGACCGATACATGGGCCTCATTGACCAAATTGGGTCCCAAATTTCAACCTCTTGTCAGTCCCTCGATCAAACATGTGCTCACCCACCAGCACATCTCAGCCAGGTTTGCAGCGTGGGCCATCACCAAAAAAGAGCTTGCGCAAATACCCTCTGCGTGGATAGCGGTGCGCAGCCAAGAGTTGTACCAATACGCCCTGCCCCGACTGATAGAAAAGTACGTAACACAGTATGAAGGGCAAATGCCTCATCGCAAACCATAATAATTTGAAGCGCAAAGGCCTGTGCAATCACATCATTAATCACTATCTTTGAATTCTCATAAGCAAACTTAAAATTCAACAGAAAATGTCAGGCATAAACAAAGTAATTTTGGTAGGTAACCTTGGAAAAGATCCTGAAGTACGCGCACTTGAAGGCGGTGTACAGGTTGCTAAATTTCCCCTTGCTACATCTGAAAGTTACAAAGGAAAAGATGGCCAGCGCGTGGAGCAAACCGAATGGCACAACGTAGTGATGTGGAGAGGTTTGGCCGAAGTGGCTGAAAAATATCTACACAAAGGAAGCCAGGTATATATTGAAGGGAAAATTCGCACCCGCAGCTGGGATGATAAGGACGGCACCAAAAAGTATATGACCGAAATAGTTGCCGATAACATGACCATGTTAGGCAAGCGTGGCGAAGACAACAACTCTTCCTCGCAAGACAATAACAGAAACGAAGAGCCTGTAACATCGGGTAGCAATTCGGGTTCTGATGACCTTCCTTTCTGAACCAATTCCCTCAAACCACAGTTGGAAAATACCGACAGCGACCCTTATCCGTGGCAACAAGCCGTTATGCTTGCTATGCTGGCACATCCAATTACACCTGATGTAGTCGCGCAAATATTGGTACTTATCGTTTTACTGGTAATCTCCGCCCTGGTATCGGGTTCGGAGGTGGCTTTTTTCACACTTCGACCACAGGAAATCAACAGTCTTAAAGAATCGCCTTCGGGCAGCAATAAGATCGTCATTGAGTTGATGCATCGGCCCAAGCGATTGCTTGCCACGATACTTGTTCTCAACAACCTTGTAAATATTGGTGCGGTTATTCTCTCTGCTTTTATCACCGCGCAGCTGTTTGATTTTTCGCAACATCCTACACTTGGATTTATCATACAAGTAGTGGTGGTTACTTTTATCCTTGTCCTGGTAGGTGAAGTAATTCCAAAAATTTATGCCACCAAGAATCACATGGGCCTGGCTCGGTTTATGGCCATTCCATTGCTTATCAGCGACAAGATTTTCGCTCCTATCTCTTGGTCGTTGGTTAAAACTTCAAACTTTATCGACAAGCGATTTACCAACAAGGGTTATGATGTAACAATGGATGAATTAACCCATGCCATCGACATTACCTCTGACACTACCACCCCGCCCGATGAAAAAAAGATTTTAAAAGGCATCGTGAACCTTGGCGAGATTGATGTAAAGCAAATCATGAAGCCACGCATGGATGTGTTTGCAATTGATATCTCCACCCCTTTTGATGCATTGATAAAAGCAATTCTTGACAATGGCCATTCGCGCATTCCCATCATAGATGGGAGCTTTGACAAAGTAAGCGGACTCTTGTACATCAAAGACCTAATGAAGTATCTGGAGAAAGGCCCCGAATTCAAATGGCAACAACTTATCAGACAACCATTTTATGTTCCTGAAATTAAGCCCATCAATGACTTGCTTCACGAGTTTCAGGAGCGCAAAATGCACATGGCCATTGTGGTGGATGAGTATGGCGGTTCTTCGGGTATTGTAACTCTTGAAGATGTGCTGGAAGAAATAGTTGGTGAAATCAATGATGAATTTGATGATGATGACATCATATATTCAAAGCTCGATAACCAGAATTTTGTGTTCGAGGGCAAAAGCCTGCTCAATGATATTTGCCGGGTGATGGAAATTGACAGGCGCGTGTTCGAATCCATTGACGGAGAAATAGACACAGTAGCCGGTTTGCTGCTCGAATTGTTTGGCCGTATACCTGAAAAAAACGACTCTGTTCAGTTCAAGAATTTTACGTTTACAATAGAATCGGCCGATCGCAGAAGGATAAAACGAGTAAAAATAACCGCGGAGAAAACTGCTGCGGAACAAGAGGAGGAAGACGAAGAGAATCGCAAAAACAACGGCCCTGGATTGCTTACCATCTTACTGCCTTTGCTTTTTGCCGTGCTGTTTTCGAGTTGCGAAAGTGATTATTCACCTAAGCCACGTGGGTTTTTCAGAATAGCGGTGCCGCATAAAACTTACAAAGTGCATGAAACACCCGATTGTCCATTTCGATTCGAAATACCAGGCTATGCAATTGTAGAACGTGATGAAGATCCGGGAGCTGAACCATGCTGGATCAATGTAAAGTTTCCTCAATTCAATGCAGAGATAAACATGAGTTACAAATCGGTGAATCAAAATGTAAACGGTTTTATTGAAGACTCCCGCTCTATGGCATACCGACACACAGTGAAGGCAGAAGCAATCAACGAAAGTCTTATTCATCTTCAGGAACACAAAGTGCATGGTGTAGTCTATCAGTTGGAAGGCAATACCGCATCTGCTATCCAGTTTTTTGCCACTGACAGCACGCGCAACTTCCTACGTGGTTCGTTGTATTTCAACGTGGCTCCTCAACGCGATTCGCTCGACCCCATCATCAAATATCTAACCATCGACATCTATAGGTTAATTAACACGTTGGAGTGGAAATAAAGAACGCAGCGTACTTAGCGATTGGTTTTTAATGGGTATTTTTGGGCTCATTCAATAATGTGATGAAGCTACCAGCAGGACAAACACTTTCGACAATAAGTCAGAGGATAAACGGCAAAGCACTGGGCAAGCCCGACTTTGCAGTGACAGGAATCAATGAAATTCACAAAGTAGAATCAGGCGACCTCACGTTTGTGGACCATCCAAAATATTATGAAAAGGCGCTGAGTTCGGCAGCCACAACCATCCTGATCAACAAAGAGGTGGACTGCCCACAAGGCAAAGCGCTCATCATCTCTGACGACCCATTCAGAGATTACAATAAACTGACAAGACATTTCAGAACATTTGCGCCTTCTACTGATGTGATCAGCGATAGCAGCAGCGTTGGCGAAGGCACTGTGATACAGCCCAATGTGTTTGTGGGTCATCATGTGTCGATTGGAAAAAACTGCCTCATACATCCCAACGTAACCATATACGATCACACCATTATTGGAGATGATGTAATTATTCATGCAGGTGCTATTATAGGCAGTGATGCGTTTTATTTTAAGCGCAGGCCCGAGGGATATGACAAAATGCATACATGTGGGCGGGTAGTAATAGGCAACCGCGTGGAGATAGGAGCATCATGCTCTATCGACAAAGGTGTGTCAGGCGACACGGTGATAGGCGATGGCACTAAGATGGATAATCAAGTACATATTGGGCACGACACGGTGGTGGGAAAAAATTGTTTGTTTGCTGCTCAGGTAGGTGTGGCGGGGGTTGTCATAATTGAAGATGATGTGATACTATGGGGACAAGTAGGCGTGCAAAAAGACCTCACCATAGGCAAAGGCGCAGTAGTATTGGGCCAGTCGGGAGTTAACAAGTCGTTGGCCGGAGGCAAAACATATTTTGGAAGCCCCACGCGCGATGCACGCGAAAAAATGAAAGAGCTCGCTTTAGTAAAAAATCTACCCGCAATAATCGAAAAATTAGAATCTGCACATTCATAAACAGTTGATGACCGAAGACCAAAACATAAAATCCGCAACCCATGCCGAGGAATTAGAAAAACTTGCGGGCGAGTTGCAGGCACGGCAATTACAACTGCACTGGATACTTCAGATTTCGAAAGCGATCAATTACAATTTCCCCACGGAACAGCTGCTTGGCATCTATGAATTTGTATTGAAAGAACAACTGAAGGTAGGCAAGCTCGCACTGTTCATGCATGATGAAACATGGAAATGTGCGCTCACCTATGGCACCGAAATTAATTTTGCTGAAATAGACATTGAGCAGGATCTAATCAGGATCAACGAAAGCCAGATCACGCGCAATAGTACTCCTGAATGGCGATCGAATTTCGAAACCATTGTTCCAGTATTTCACAAAGACAAGCCGCTGGCCTATGCGCTACTGGCCGACTTCAATCAAATGGATGCCAACGCGCGCAAAGAAAGCATACCGTTCATACAAACCATTACCAACATCATAATGGTGGCCATTGAAAACAAAAGGCTTACACGCGAACAAATAAAACAAGCAGGTATAAAAAAGGAATTGGAGCTGGCAGCCAAAATGCAGAACATGCTCTTCCCTTCCACCTTGCCCAACAACGAGGTGTTTGAAGTACATGCCACTTACCTGCCACACCAGGAAGTGGGTGGCGATTATTACGATTACATCAGTCTTAATGATGATGAATTTGTGGTATGCATGGCTGACGTGTCGGGCAAAGGCATTGCAGCCGCCCTGCTTATGTCAAACTTCCAGGCCAACCTCCATGCATTTGTAAAACACGATACCAACCTGCTGGAGTTGATGGAACAATTAAACACCAATGTGTTTGACAGCGCCAAAGGGGAAAAATTTATCACGGTATTTATCGGACGTATCAACCTGCGAACGCGCGAAATATTTTACATCAACGCTGGGCACAACCCACCCTTTTTACATTCAGAAGAACGCACCTGTCTACTTGAAGAAGGCACGACAGGCCTGGGCATGTTTGAAGAGTTGCCTTTCCTAAAACATGGTACCGCAAAACTGGCTAAAAATGCGGTGTTACTTTGTTATACCGATGGCGTAGTGGACCTTGAAAATGAAGCAAACCAGTTTTATGGCATGGATAGGCTGAAGAACTATTTGGTGAACAATGCCTCGCTTCCATCCATTGAAGAATTTCATCAAAAACTAGTGGATGAATTAATTGTTTACAAACAAAAGAATCCATTCAATGATGATGTCACGCTGCTAAGCGTGCGTTTCAAATAATCAGGCTTGCGGTTAATCTGTGAGCTGATTTTGGCGGTAGTAAATATCCAGCGCCACAACAATGGCAATGAACCCATAAAAAGGCACGGCTGCTTTGTCAGTATCCAGAAAATTATTCAGAAACCCATGCACCATGTATGTGATGAGACCAAGCAAAAGTCCTAGCAATAATTTGCGGTTGGAGGGATCGGACAGATTACTATACGTGATAGATGCGCGGTAAAGAAAAACAATCAGTAAAACAACAAACGACAGAGTACCTATCACGCCTGATTCTGCCAGTGGCCCAAGGTATTCACTGTGCGCGTTGCCGCCTTTGCCCAGATTAGAACTGATGATAGTAAGTTCACTTGATTTTTGAAAAGGTGCGTACTGAAACATGTATGTGCCCGGGCCCCAACCAAAAAACGGCCTTTCCATAAACATGCGCAAAGCAGAATTCCATCGGTTGATCCGCTCAAGGTTTGATGCATCAGTGGATATGTTGGTAATGGATTGCACATGCGATGCCAACTCGGTGGAAGAGTCTTGTCTGTTTTTTTCCAGCCGCATAATGAGTGTGTCTTTGATAGCAAAAAAAGTGCCCCCAATAAGTACAATAGCCAACATGATGATGCTAAACTTTATCCGGAAATAATAAACCATAAACACACCTGCTGCCACCGCAAGGCTTACCCAGGCCGCCCGTGTATACGACAACACAATGGCTATGCTTAATATCAGCACACATGCCACCGCTGCCCATCGCCACAACCCTTTGGTGTTTTTATCGATAGCAAGTGCAATGGTAACAGGCAAAAACAAAGCAAGCACCGCAGCGTATGCAGTATGGTCATTGTAAAAAGGATTCATAACCCAGTGGGCCGCACGCTCGCTGAAAGCAAACGTTGCATGATGTATGGTCGTATAAATCACCACCAGAATCAGCCCAGCTAAATACATCCATACAAACCGCCTTAAATTGCTGGGGTTACGCAGTACCTCTAACAACAAAAAATAAAATACGATGATGAACCAAAAACGCGCCAGCGTATGTTTCATAGAAACCAATGGCATAGAGCTTGTGACTGTGGTTACCAATGACCAGAATAGATAAAACAGAATTGCTACACTGACAGGATGTTTTAAAATTTTCTTATCGATTTTGTGACCTCCGATAAACATCAATACATACAAAACCATGAGGCCAAAAATGATAGGCTCCGTAGGTAAACTCATACCTATACCAAGATTGAGTTGTTCTAAGTTGACTGCCAGTGGCGTGAGAAATGCCATACTAAGCACCAACCATTCGGTGCGGTAAATCAACATGGTCACGCCAATAATGGCGAGCGGGATGGCGAGTAAATAGAGAAATTCAAAAAGAATTGCAGCAGCAATTATCAAGAGAAATGCACCGGAAAATAAATAAAGATACTTCCGCTTCAAATCATCGGTTGATGTGATTGAAGACATTATGATATCTGATCGATACGCGATTTTATAGAATCTGAACTCTCGAGCAGCATGGCCACTACCAGCGTGAAAGTAAAGGCAGCAAAGGCAGATAAAACCACCATGAGCCAGCGCACAGGATAAGCTTTCTTGTCGGGAACCACAGCGTGATTCACAACAAACTTGGGTGGTAAGGTTTTTTCAGCATCCAGACGGGCTTCTTCGTATTTCACCCTTGTTTTAGTGAGTTCCACACGACCAAGGCGCAGCAGCTCGAACAAATTATCATATGCACCGCCATATTGAGCCGCAATCTGTTTCTTACTTTCTAGCTGGCCCAGTGCACGCTGCGCACCACTCTTTTTAGCTCGTACTTTTGATAATTCTTTATCTCCGGCTATTTTCTCTTTTTCCATTATGATGAGTTCACCACTCTCCTGATTATAATCGGCCAACGCGCGCACATATGCACGTTCGAGTTCCTTTGATTGTTTGTCGTAAGCAAACACCCCTTTCTGACGAATTGCAGTTAGCGAATCTTCCAATGTGTTCATGTATGCTACCTGCCTGTTGTATTCAACTTCAAGCACATCCAGGGCTTGCAGGCTACGCTCACGCATAATTGAGTTCCAGGCCGAATCAACAAAAACAGAAATATCGTTTGCCATGGCAGCCGCATACTCAGGGTTCTCATCAAGCACTTCTACTTTTACCGACATATACTGTGTGCGGTCAATACTTATGTTGTCTTCCATCGTCTTATACAAATTGTGCATAAGCGTTTTGGAGGTGGTATCAAGTTCGTAATGATTAATAAGGTCGTATTTGCTTATCAGGCGGTCACGCACATCATCCGAGTTAATCAATTGTATCAACTGCTCGGCTTCTTCTTCTTCACCAAACTGCAACACATCAGGGCTGTACTTTTCGCCCATCAGCGATTTCGAAAGCGAATATGTCTTGGTCGCATACATAATCACCACACCTTTGTATTTTGGCTTTAGAAACAGAGGCGAAGAAAATACTACTGCCAGCACAATGGCGAGCAGCGTGACCACAATCAAAGGCTTGCGCCACTTGTAGGCATAAGCCACAAGCGAAGTCATGTCAAATGAAGTACTGTTGTGTGTTTGAGGCATAACCAATCAGGTCATTATTGAAGCGGTCAAAAGTATGAAAAAAACCGTAGTTGGGCACTGCTTTCTTTACCTTTTTGTACGGATGACAGTTAACATGGCCGCCACATCCCATATGCGCAGCAAAACAGCCATTAAAACCACTAGCAGCAAGGCCATAGGCGCACCAACCAGCCAGTTTTCTATGTACATGTGCGAAACTGCAACAATAGCTATGGCCATTGCGCTAAAAAGACCCAGCCGCCACAAAAGCTGCGCATTGGCAGTAAACCGAAACAGGGCCACCGCTAAAAACACCTGGGCTATGGCGCTGCCTCCTTGTGTGCAAAGGCTTGCAAATGCAGCCCCCTCGGCTTGATACTGAGGTATGAGAAAATAATTGAGCAGAAAATTTCCTACCACGCTGGCCAACGCTATTTTATTAAGCTGCCTGAGTCGCCCACCGGCTGTGAGTAGCGTACCAAATATATATGTGGTAGCCGTAGCCACAAAGCAAAACATAAGCAATCCCAATACGGGTGCCGACTCGTCAGCGTGCTGCGTATACAACAGCTCCATAATAGGGCGGCTATAGAATGCTGCTATGAGAGCCACTCCCAGGGCTGGCACAAATAGCAAAGTAAAACTTAGCCGCACCAGATTTCCCGTGGGCTCATTTAATTTGAGCATGCGCGAAAAAATGGGGAGCAACAATCCTGCAAAAAGAAATGCCACGATATTTACGGCATCAAATAACCGAAAGGCCTGCGCGTAAATGCCCGCTTGTGTAGCCCCATCATCAAGTAGTTGTTCTATCATCACTGTATCAAGTCGGCTGTAGAAAGTCATTAGCAAAATGAGCAGCGCATAGGGAAAACTTTCGCGCAGAACCACCCAATTAAACTGGGGATTCCAATTGAGGCGCGTGGTTCCGGATTTTGCGATCACTGTTGCCAGAGTAACCAGTAAAGAAACAGAATAGGCAAACACCTGAGCGTATACAAACCATTCAATCTGGAATTCAGTTCCAGATGGCAATCCCCACAGCAACACCCCACACACCATAATCATTAAAGTACGGTCTAGCACAGAAATGATGCTATCGGTGCGAAACAAATGCAGCGCGGTGATATTGGATCGGAGATATAAGATAAATGCAATCATCACCTGACAAAAAGTGAGCAATACAATCATGGTGGTGTACTGCTGCGTATAACCAAGCACCCATCCCACCATCAATGTAAAGGCACCATATCCGATAGCCAGCGTCATCCGGAGCATCATGATAGATGAAAAATGTTTGCCTACCAGCTGCTGATTTTGCGATATATTCCGATTGTTGAAATTGGTGATGCCAAAGTCGAGAAGGATATTGAACAGAAAAGTAAAGTTGAAGATGGCGTAGTACATTCCGTAGGCTTCGGCTCCCACAGCATTTTGCACTGCCCGATCAATGCCGAGTATATAAAACGGCTTGATGAGCAAATTGAGAACCAGCAGGAATGATAAGTTGACGAGGAATTTTCTCTGCATCTGATTTTTACAACTGGCCAAATGTATGAATTTACAGCAAGAGCGATGGATGCACATAGCCTGCGCACGCAGAAATTTTTTATCTATATTTCATGCATGACACCTCGCAAAAAAACCAATCAGCGTGCGCTCATCCGTATGTTCCAAACAACCAAGGAGATTTGGGCAGGGTGCGATGAGGCCGGGCGCGGATGCCTTGCAGGGCCGGTGTTTGCAGCTGCCGTAATTTTGCCTCCAGGGTTCAAACATGCCGCCATTCATGACTCGAAAAAACTCAGTCATGCCCAGCGCTTGCAAGCACGTGAGGTAATTAAAGATAATGCCCTGGCATGGGCTGTACAGTCGATAGATGCCCCCACAATAGACCGCATAAATATTCTTAACGCCTCTATACTAGCCATGCACCATGCGCTGGACGCTTTAAAAATTATACCAAAGTTGATTGCGGTGGATGGCAATAGATTTAAGATGTACAAAGAAATTCCACATCATTGCATCATAAAAGGCGACAGCCATTTGGCGGCCATAGGCGCTGCATCTATTCTCGCCAAAACATATCGCGATGAATACATGGAGCAACTCCACGAGGCACATCCACAATACAATTGGAAACAGAATAAATCTTATGGCACGCTTGAACACCGCATAGCCATTGCAAAACATGGCTACACAGCATATCACCGAAAGTCTTTTGTTGTGTCGCTACCGGAGTTGACATAGGCACTTTTGTGCGCATGATTATCAACAAACGGATGTAGAGAAATATGCCTGCACCATTCCTTGCGCGCCACATGCAACAGTAGCTTTGCATAACCACCCACAATCTGTGTTACCAGCTAAATGTGTGCAAGGGAATTGTGAGGAAAGTGCATGAAATCGTTATTATGAAAAGAGTTGTATTCGCATCATTATTTGCCCTGTTGATAATAGCAGCTATTGTGTTTGCCTATTTTTACTACCAACAATTAAAGTCTCCAGCGTCAGAATCATTTGCAGCCATACCCACCGATGCAGCACTTGTGATTGAAATAAAAAAAGTGTCGGGATTGTGGGAAAAAATTCTTCAAACTGATTCGTGGGCTTCTCTTTCCAAACAACCGGTGCTTTCAAAAATTTCGTTGCAAGCTCAGTTTCTTGATTCAGCGATGGCCGCCAACAAAGACATCAACGCATTGTTTCAAAACAAGCCGCTGGTTATTTCTGTGCATGTTTCTAAATCCACCGATTTTGATTTTCTATATCTGGTGAATGTGCCGCGATTCAATCAAGAGGGTTTGGTGAACGGAATTATAGCCAACCTTACCGGTCCGCAAGCCGATATAAAAAAACGCAATTACAATGGTGCTGTCATCAGGGAAGTGACCTTGCCCGGCACAGGCCAGACCTTTGCATACACGGTGTCCAAAGGATTGTTCATGGGTAGCAAATCATCAGTGCTTATTGAAGATGCTGTGCGCCAGCTGAAATCTGGCACCTCGTTGCGCAACGACAAAAACTTTAGACGAGTGTATGAATCGGCAGGCAAAAATGTGGATGCTGCCATTATGGTTAACTACCGCAATATGGGTAAGCTGGCGGGTGTGTTTGCTTCCGACAATGCCAGCGGGGTGTTGGGCGCATTGCCCGCGTTTAGCCAATGGGGCGAGTTTGACGTAAAAATCAAACCTGAAGGTGTTTCATTGAACGGCTTCACCTCCCCTTCCGACAGCTCACATTTTCTTTCCGCTTTCAGCAACCAGCAACCCGTTTCTACCGACCTCATCAATTACATTCCGCGCAGGGTCGCTGTATTCCAATATTTTGGTCAATCCGATTTCCAAAGCTATTACAGCAAACTGTGGTCATTCATTTCTACACGCGACAAGGCCAGCGCACGAGCAGAGTACTTTACACAACTCGACAAATTGACAGGAGCCAACACCAAAGAAAAAATGTTGGCGTGGATTGGCTCTGCACAGATTTACTTTATTACTGAAACAAACAGTGCCAGCTATGCCAACAATGCTTTTGCGATGATCAAAACGGCCGATGCGGCTCTGGCCCGCACAAGCCTCAAGCAGCTGGCCGAAACCATTGCTCGTAAAAAAGGTACAGGCTATAAAGAAGAATTATACAAAGGACGCATCATTGGTTTTGTGAATCATCCTTCCCTGTTGCCTAATCTGCTTGGGCCTGTGTACAGCCACATCGATAAGTTCTTTTACACCATGGTAGACGATGTGGTGATAATTGGCAACCAGGCATCTTCTGTTCGAGGGTACATAGATGATATTTCCACAGGCAAAACACTTATCTCTGAACCTGCATACAAAGACCTTCAACAAGGACTTTCGAGCAGCTGCAATTATTATGCATACGTGAATTATACACGCGCGGCATACATTATCCGCTCCATGAGCAATAACAACACCATCGAGTTTCTATCTGCGAACGGTTCTTACTTTGATAAGCTAGATGCTATCGCCACTCAGTTTTCAGCCAATGGCAACCTGATGTTCAACAACCTGTACTTTCACTATGGCACTACAAAAGTGAGCAAGGGTGAGGTGAACGCATTATGGGCCACGCAGCTCGACACAGCCTGTGCACTCCCACCAAACATAGTAATTAATCACAATAATGCACAGCACGAAATAATGGTGCAGGATGTGGCTGGCAACCTGTACCTGATAGATGCAAGTGGTGAGGTAATTTGGAAACGGAAAATTCCTGAACAAATGCTGGGCGAAGTGCATCAGGTTGATCTTTTCAAAAACGGGAAATTGCAATACTTGTTCAACACCCAAAGCAAACTCTACATGATTGACCGCAATGCCAATGATGTAGGCAATTTCCCTATCCGCCTCCCTGCAAAAGCAACCACCGCGCTTTCTATTTTTGATTATGATAAAAATCTTGATTACCGCATTTTTGTCCCCTGCGAAAATGGGCAGGTATATACCTATCAGGCCAATGGTAAACCACTTATTGGATGGCAGCTTACCGAGCCTCTCGGTTTTGTAAACAATCCCATTCAACACTTCAATGCCGATGGTAAAGACTACCTGGTATTGTCCGATACCAATGGGAAACTATTGGTGCTCGACCGCAGAGGAGAAATAAAAAGCAAATCTACTTTGCCTGTGGTAAGGCCAGACAACAGCAGGTTGTTCATACAACAAGATGCAAGCAAACGCGTGTACTTTGTTACCACCGATACGGCCGGCACGTTGTATTCCATATTTGCAGACGGCAACACACTTACCAAAGCTGTGGGCAGCCACAGTTCGTACCACAAATTTATTTTCCGTGATATCAATGCGGATGGTGAAGAAGATTACATTTTCATGGATGACAACCGCCTAGAGGCTTACAGGCGTGACAATACGCTGATCTTCTCCAAAGCTTTCGACCGGGAAATGCTCAATGACATCGACCTTTTTATCTTCTCAACTGGTCGCGGAAAAATTGGCGTGGTTTCGCCACCTCTCAACGAAACCTATTTGATCAATGATGATGGCAGCGTGTACAGTGGGTTTCCGCTTAAAGGCAGCGCGCGGTTTGTTATTGACGACCTGAACAATGACGGCTCCAGAAAAGTAATCACCACTAGTCTGGATGGCAATGTGTACGTGTACAATCTCGATTAATTATTTTTTCTTGCTGCGTAGGTAAACTCGGGTGCCGGGAGGCACAGCGGTGCCAGCGCTCAGTCCGTTGTAGTCATACAACTTACGCTCCTTTACTGCATACTTTTGCGCTATGTCATGCATCGACTCACCGGCCTGCACCACGTGTATATCTTTTGACGCTTTGTTTCGCTTGGGTTTAATGTAAATCGACTCACCCTCTCTGAATCTGTAGTCTTTGTCTATTTCGTTGTACTTCAAAATCTGCCAAGACATCATATCATGCCTGTTGGCAGCGCTTGCATATGTTTCGCCCGAACGTGCCTTTATATATTTAACTCCGTTGGTTTCAAACACCTGCTCCATAGGGCCATCTATAGAAACCTCCACATCGCGCGATGGCCTGTGTGTCCGACTCGGCTTACCCGAAGAGGCTACAGGCAACGATGGCTTTACGCCTGCCACATCATATTGGTATAATTTATTGTCTTCAATGATTTGTATCAGGAGCTGCGGATATTTTGGATTGGTGGCGTAGCCCGCCTGCTTCAACCCATGGGCCCACGCTTTGTAATCGTAAGGATCAAGCTCAAACAAGAATGCATAGCGCGGCCGGCCTTTCAAAAATTCTGAATGGTCGTAATAAGACTCCAACACCGATTTATATTTTCTAAAACACTCATTCTTTTCATCATCATCCATATACACACCGGGTCCATTCCAGGTAGAGTGGCATTTGATACCAAAGTGATTGTTGGCATCGCGAGCCAAACGGCTGTTACCATTGTCGGACTCAAGCACGGCCTGAGCAAGCTTTATGCTTGAAGGAACTCCGTATTTTTTAAAATCGATGATGGCTGCTTCTTTGTAACGCGAAATATAATCTTCGCGACTGATGCGATTAGCTGCAGGCTGCCCAATAGCAGCAATCAGCAATGTGAGGTTAAATACAAAAAGAAGCGTGACAGAGCGTAGGTTCATGGTTGTGAAACGAATAACATCACCCTCAGGGTATGAGTAGCGACATTATTATGTTGGTTTAGGTGTGTTATTTAACGGCACCAAAGCCAATAATGTTACCAATTTATTTTTCACGAAATCCGCCTGTGTGAATGGCCAGAATTCGGCTGCCTGATGGGAAAAAATCCTTTTTAATCATTTCATTTACACCCCACATCATTTTCCCTGTGTACACATGCTCGAGCGCAATGCCCGTGCGCACTTCAAATTGCCGAATAAATAAATCTAATGCTAACGTGGTTTTCCCAAAACCGCCAAAATGAAAATCGGTACGTATCTCCAGGTTGTGTCCGTGAATAGGAGTGCCACATTGTGCAGCTTGGCGGCAGATGTAATCCAACAACTGATTACCGCCTTTGAGCGCAGAAAAACCGATGAGCTGTGCGGATGGCGGAGCGGCTACCGTCAGCCCGGCAAGCGTAGTGCCAGTTCCCACAGGGCAGCACACCACATCATAGTCTTTGCAATAATCGAATATTTCTTGTGCTCCCTTTATCCCTGCGCAATTGTCGCCACCTGCCGGTATCAGAAAACCGGGAGTAAGAATTTTTAACTTATCAAGAATTACTTCGGGCGCTAGCTTATAGTCTGCACGCGAAATAAAATGCAATTGCATGCCGCATTTGCGCGCGTATCGCAACACAGGATTATCAACACCCTCCTCCTCGCCCCTGATAATACCCACAGTCCGAAATCCCAACATGGAAGCAGCTGCTGCGGTAGCGGCTATATGATTGGAATAGGCTCCCCCAAAGGTGATAATGGTGGTATGGCCTGTCTGTCTGGCCGCTTCAAAATTGTGTTTCAGCTTAAACCATTTGTTGCCAGGCACCTCTGCATGTACTTCATCGAGTCGCAGCATGTGCAGTGCAATGTCCATCGCGGCACACACATCATCGCTCACCTCGGTGACCGAAGGCACACGCATCAAATCCGAAAAATTACTGATTGAATTCACTCCGCGAAGATAATTAACCCCTTGCACCTGTCAGGAATGAAAGGATTGAAAATAATTTTCACGAAATTTGTGCAAAGCAGATTTCAGTCGCCCAATGTTTAAGCCCAATTTGGAAGAGGATGAATATTACTACAGCCCGGAAGGTTTTATCGTATTCACCGAAAAATATCATCTAAGAAGAGGTTATTGCTGTCTGAACAACTGCAAGCACTGTCCCTACGGAAAAAATAAATCAACCGACAAAAAACCAAAAGATTCATGAAAGATCTGAAACCCACACAGGAAGCCGGAACTCGACTGGACATATCCAAAATAAAAACACCCACAGGCACGCAAATCAGTTGCAAAGGCTGGGTACAAGAGGCAGCCCTGCGCATGCTGCACAACAACCTGGACCCGGAAGTGGCCGAGCGACCTGAAGACTTAATAGTATATGGTGGAACCGGCAAAGCCGCCCGCAACCCCGAAGCATTTCACCTGATTGTAAAGGCGCTGAAAGATTTGCGTGATGACGAAACGTTGTTGGTACAGTCGGGCAAACCGGTAGGAATATTGCCCACGCACAAAGATGCTCCACGCGTAATCATTTCAAACTCTATGTTGGTGCCGCACTGGGCCAACTGGGATCACTTTAGAGAATTAGAGGCCAAAGGACTGATGATGTACGGACAAATGACTGCCGGATCGTGGATTTATATTGGCTCGCAGGGCATTGTGCAAGGCACTTACGAAACTTTTGGAGAGGTGGCGCGCAAGCATTTTGGCGGGTCGCTAAAGAACACATTGTCGGTAACAGCCGGATTGGGCGGCATGGGTGGTGCGCAGCCACTTGCCATAACAATGAATGAAGGTGTTTGCCTTGCTGCAGAAGTGGAAGAATGGAGGATTCAAAAGCGACTTGACACCGGATACATAGATGCCATATCGCACGACATTGACGATGCGATAGACCAGGCCATGGAAGCGCGTAAGCAAGGCAAAGCATGGTCTATAGGTGTGGTTGCCAACGCCATTGATATGCTGGAGCGCATGGTAGAACGCAAAATCACACCCGACATACTCACCGACCAAACCTCCGCACACGATGCTCTGGTAGGGTATTTGCCTGTGGGTGTGAGCGTGGAAGAAGGAAAAGTGCTGCGTGAATCAAATCCTGAAAAATACATTGCCCTTTCGCAAGAGAGTATGTGCCGGCATGTGGAGTTGATGCTTGAGTTGCAGCGTAGAGGTGCCATTACGTTTGATTATGGCAACAATCTTCGCGGGCAGGCGTTGGCCAAAGGTGTGAAAAATGCTTTTGATTTTCCGGGTTTTGTTCCGGCTTATATCCGTCCATTGTTTTGCGAGGGCAAAGGCCCATTCCGCTGGGCGGCCCTTTCAGGCGACCCTGCCGATATCTACGAAACTGATAAAGTGATTCTGGAATTGTTTCCCGAGAACGAAGGACTCAAACGTTGGATCACTATGGCCCAAGAGAAAATTAAATTTCAGGGATTGCCTGCGCGCATATGCTGGCTGGGACAGGGCGAGCGCGAGAAAGCCGGGCTGGCCTTCAACGAACTGGTGCGCAGTGGACGGGTAAAAGCACCATTGGTGATAGGGCGCGACCACCTGGACACTGGCTCAGTGGCTTCTCCCAACAGAGAAACCGAAGCCATGAAAGATGGCTCGGATGCAGTGGCTGACTGGCCGATTCTCAACGCGTTGATTAATACTGCCGGAGGTGCTTCTTGGGTATCGCTGCATCATGGCGGTGGCGTAGGCATAGGCTATTCGATACATGCAGGAATGGTGATAGTAGCTGATGGAACTGCTGACGCAGATGTACGCCTAAAGCGAGTGCTACATAACGACCCGGCCATGGGTGTGATAAGGCACATGGATGCCGGCTATGACATTGCCAAAGACATGGCGCGTAAACACAAACTGGACATCAACGAGCGGTTGAAATAACTTCTACTCGACAAACTTGGCACTTTATTTGATTCTGTTATCCTAAATCATTGTTATGAAACTCTCCACAAAGATATTGCTGTTCATCACCGCCACTGTATTATTCACAGGTTGTGTAAAAGATGACGACCCCACAGCCGATCAGCGCGATAATTTTGTAGGCTCATGGATCTGTCAGGAGTCAAGCCAAATTTTTGGCAATGCCACTTATACCATCAACATAAGCAAATCTGCTTCCGATAATGAAAATGTGAAGATGACCAACTTCTATCAATTGGGTAGCGGCACTTTTACTTTTGCCACTGTAAGTTCTGGCGGAACATCTGCCAACATATATCAACAAGTAGTTTCAGGAAATACCATCAAAGGTTCCGGCACCTATAGCAACAACAAAATCACTTTTACATTTACTGCAAATGATGGACAGGCTACAGACAATGTAACTGTGAATGCAACAAGAAATTAATTGAATCAGACGCGAGGAACAAGTTCGGCCACTAAAGTAACACCGCCTTTTACTTTCTGACCAATTTCCACATTAATCTCCGTATCCAACGGAAGAAAAAGGTCCACCCTGCTACCAAACTTGATAAAGCCAAGTTCGGTATTCTGCTTCACCAACTCATCTACTTTAGTATAGTAAATAATCCTGCGCGCCACTGCTCCGGCTATCTGCCTTATCAACACCCTGCGCGTGGTCTTATGCTCTACCACAATGGTGGTACGCTCATTCTCAGTGGAAGACTTTGGGTGCCACGCAACCAAAAACAAACCGGGATGATATTTTTGAAAAATCACTTTTCCGCTAATCGGGTGCCTGTTCACATGCACATTCACCGGTGACATAAAAATTGACACCAGTTTGCGATTGTCTTTCAAATATTCGGGTTCGTAGACTTCTTCTATAGAAACCACTTTTCCATCAGCAGGGGCTATCACATAGTTGTCGTTGTGTGTGAGCTTGCGCGATGGCACTCTAAAAAACTGCAGCACCATCACAAACAATATCAACTCAACACCCAGAACAAGATTGGGTATTATTGACTTTTCGGGCGACACATAAAGCGCACCTAAATATATTACCACCAATGCGGTAGCAAGTGTCAATAAAATTGTAGAACCTTCTTTATGGATCCTCATCAATGGGATTGGCTAAAAATATGAAGTGATAAAACTTAGTAGTTGCCTCTGAGTTTGATGGCCTTTGAAATTTTATTAAGTGCCACAATGTATGCACCCAAACGCATTGAAATTTTACGCTTCTTGGCTTCGAACCATACGTTTTCAAATGCATTTTTCATAGACAAATCAGCTTTGTGATTAACCTCATCTTCAGACCAGTAATAGCCATAGCGGTTTTGCACCCACTCAAAATAGGATACCGTCACACCACCACCATTGGCCAAAATATCAGGTATGACTACAATGCCTTTGTTGCGCAATATGTCATCCGCGTCAGCAGTGATGGGGCCGTTGGCACCTTCCACTATCAATTTGGCTTTGATCTTATCTGCGTTGTGAGCTGTAATTACATTCTCTATAGCGCAAGGCGCGAGCAAATCCACATCCAACTCCAGCAATTCTTCATTCGTAATTTTTTCTCCTTTGCTGTAGCCGTCAAGGTGCCCATTGTTGCCATCGCGGTATGCAATAGCTCTGTCTATATCAATTCCTTTTTCGTTGATGTACGCACCAGTATGATCCGAAATGGCAATCACCTTGATGCCTTCTGCTCGCAATAGCTTACCGCTGATGGAACCTACATTGCCAAATCCTTGAACCACACCAGTTGTGCGCTTAGGATCCATTCCGGTTTTGCGCATGGCTTCGATGGCCGATACCATTACACCACGGCCTGTTGCCTCCACCCTGCCGAGCGATCCGCCCAAATGCAATGGCTTGCCTGTAACCACACCTGGTGTGTAAGCTCCTTTAATTTTTGAAAATTCATCTACTATCCAAGCCATCTCCTGCGGGCCGGTGTACATATCTGGTGCCGGAATGTCTTTGTCCTGACCAAATACATCTTGCATGGCACATGTATAAGCGCGCGTAAGGCGCTCCAACTCACCTACTGACATAGAACGTGCATCGCAATGTATACCGCCTTTGGCTCCGCCATAAGGTATATTGGCAATGGCACACTTAAAAGTCATCCATGCGGCCAGCGCTCGCACTTCATCAATATTTACATCAAGCGAATACCGAATACCTCCTTTAGAAGGCCCGAGTGCTGTAGAGTGCACGATACGATATCCTTCAAAAACTTTGGTGGTGCCGTTGTCCATCTTCACAGGCAGGTTTACAATAACCTGCTTCTCGGGGTTTTTCACTACACCATACACATCGGCTTCGAGACCAATGATGCTGGCGGCAGCTTCAAACCTCTTGAGCATTGAATCATAAGGGTTTACTGCAATATGCGATGGGGTTGCTTCCTTTTTCTTTGCCTCTTTGCGGGCTGGTTTTGTTACTTCCATTTGGCTTTTTATTGAATAGGGTGCGAATTTAGGAATTTATACTTACTTCATAAGCTGTCAAACTGCGTATTTGATGTATATGTAAGCTACCACTAGCGGAATAGTAAGCAGCACTCCGTCAAAACGATCGAGAATGCCTCCGTGGCCGGGCAAAATATTGCCTGAGTCTTTGATGTCGTAATTTCTTTTCAATAGTGACTCGGCCAAATCACCCAGCGTACCAAATACAATCACTATGACGCCTATAATGTACCAATCAAATGTGCTGAGTAAGTTAAAAAATATACTGTTAACATAACAACCCACCATGGCAAACACGATTCCTCCAACAAATCCTTCCACTGTTTTCTTGGGTGATATACGTTCGAATAATTTGTGTTTGCCCAATGTGATGCCAGCCAAATAAGCGCCTGTGTCATTGGCCCACAACAAGATAAACATGCCCAACAAAATATCACTCGTATAATCTTGTGTAAGCCCTGCAGGAAACGCTAAAAAGTTGATGGAAGCAAAGGGCACCACGCAATACATCAATCCTAATATGGTAATCGCAATGTTGATGAATGCGCGGGGTTTGTTTCTGAATAATTCGGTCACAAACAACAAAGAGACAAAAGGAAAAAAGAGATAAAAATGCCACGCTGATATCCGGCCTTGTGATATCTCCCAAAAAATAAACAGTATAATGATGGCCATGATTGAGCCTAATACTTTCTGCGGAGTTTGCTCTTTGGTAGATACTATATTATAAAATTCGCTGAGTGTGAATAATGCTGCCGCACCGAATAAAAACGGAACCGGAATGAATTCATAAACTAAGGTGGTAACGATGAGTGTTACGAACAATATTCCGGTGATGGTGCGGGTAAAAAAATTGTTCACAGCTCGTTTTCTTTGATGATGTGTTTGGCCCGCAACACATCATTACTGTTTACATACAGTTCCACATCGCCTATCATCGTGTATGCAGAATCTTTTTTGTTCATCAGCACTGCTTTGATTTCATTATCGGCCAACACAGCTTGCACAATCTGCGCCTGATGTTCGATACTTGATGTATATATGTGTACCCAATCTTTCTCCATAAAATGACATTTGATTATTCCGTGTCATCCACAAGAAACAAATATAATTCTTTTGGGCCATGGACTCCATATACCAGCGTACGCTCAATGTCGCTGCTGAGGCTCGGTCCGGTAATGATGGTGAGTAAGTGTGGAAGGCCTTCACTGGCATTCTTTATTGCTGATAGCGCTGTTTTAATTGTTCCTGTGATTTGTGAAGTGCGAGCCAACACTATATGTACTTCGGCCAACGCATAAGGTCGACCCGGATTTTTGTGCCCCGCTGACACCAACACACTGCCCGAGCGCGCTATCAAAGATTCGCACGAAGTAATAGATACGATTTGTTGATTGATATCAGGAAACTCCGACACGTATGGAAAATCACAGCTCTTCAATAATTCTTGAATGGCTGCATCCTCACAATAAAAAATTTTCCAGCTATTAGAGCCCGCAAGATTAACAAGCCCTTCGAGAAAATCTATTTCTGATTCACAAAAAACAAACTGCCCACCCGCAGCTGTAAAATTCTCTGCAAACTCAATCTCGCGCTCCTGCTCCGACCGCACAAACACATTGCTCTCCATATCTACAGCCGGGTATGGATTGGGCGTGCGATTGATAAGCGACTTCCTTATTCTCTTTAATACTTTCTCGCGTGTGGTGCTCTCTTGCATGGTCAGGAGGTCGATAGCGAAATGAAGTGTTACTGGTTGGTGAGTGGCTCGTCTGTTGCCGGTTGTGTCTCTATATTGCCTTCAGCTGGTGGCGTGTGAGCCGGAGTGCCGTTCATGCTTGCTTCTTTCGCTTTTCCATTTTTTGATGTCACCTCGTCTTTGGGTGTCTCATCATCAAACGGGCGTTTGCCAAATATCACCTCCAGGTCTTCTTTAAAAATCACTTCGGTTTCGAGCAATTTGTTAGCAAGTTGATCAAGTTTATCCTTGTTCTCTTTCAACAAATTTAGCGTACGGGTGTATGCCGCTTCTATCATCAGACTCACTTCAGAGTCAATCAACTCGGCTGTTTTCTCACTATATGGCTTGTTGAATTGATATTCCTGGTTGCCACTGCTGTCGTAGAAACTAATGTTACCTAACTTTTCATTGAGACCAAAAACGGTAACCATGGCGTAGGCTTGTTTGGTTATTTTCTCCAAATCGCTGAGTGCACCGGTAGATATTCTATTGAAGGTCACTTGTTCGGCTGCGCGTCCGCCCAGCGCTGCACACATTTCATCCAGCAATTGCTCTTTGGTGGTGATCTGTCTTTCTTCCGGCAGATACCATGCAGCGCCCAGCGATTGCCCGCGGGGAACGATGGTCACCTTTACAAGCGGGTGCGCGTAGCGCAAAAGCCAGCTCACGGTGGCGTGACCTGCCTCATGATAGGCTATCACTTTTTTCTCATCAGGAGATATGATTTTATTCTTCTTCTCAAGTCCACCTATTATTCGATCTACTGCATCAAGAAAATCCTGCTTTTCGATGGCCTTCTTATCCCTGCGCGCGGCTATCAGCGCGGCCTCGTTGCACAAGTTGGCTATATCCGCACCACTAAATCCGGGAGTTTGTCTGGCCAGAAATTCCACTTCCACACTTTCCGCAAGCTTAAGCGGCTTCAAGTGAACTAAAAATATTTCTTTGCGACCGTTGAGGTCAGGAAGCTCAACATAAATTTGTCTATCGAATCGGCCCGGGCGCAATAGCGCACGGTCTAGCACGTCTGCCCTGTTGGTAGCTGCAAGAATGATGACGCCCGTGTTGCTGCCAAAACCATCCATTTCGGTCAGCAGTTGGTTTAGTGTGCTTTCGCGCTCGTCATTCGAGCTGAATGAAGGCGCCTTGCCTCTGGCGCGGCCTATGGCGTCAATCTCGTCAATAAAAATAATGCTGGGTGCTTTTTCTTTGGCTTGCTTAAACAAATCGCGTACGCGCGAGGCGCCTACGCCTACAAACATTTCCACAAAATCAGATCCCGACAGCGAAAAGAATGGCACTTGCGCTTCACCGGCTACCGCTTTGGCGAGCAATGTTTTTCCGGTTCCCGGAGGTCCCACCAGCAACGCACCACGTGGTATCTTGCCTCCCAATGAAGTGTATTTATGAGGTGTCTTTAAAAAGTCTACTATCTCCATCACTTCCACTTTGGCTTCTTCAAGTCCGGCCACATCATTGAAAGTAACTTTCACGTGCATGTCTTTGTCAAACAGCGTGGCCTTTGATTTTCCTATGTTGAATATCTGACTGCCGGCTCCGCCACCGCCCATCCTGCGCATAATGAACAACATGAATAGCACAAGCAAACCCAATGGAAGCAACCAACTCAACAATACATCCCAGTAGCTGCCAGTGTTGTTATCGGCCATCACGCCAA
>JBBKVM010000100.1:0-15168 GCA_037968415.1 Bacteroidia bacterium
GACGGTGGTCAACGACACTTTATTTTTCTCGGCCACCGATGGCACCAACGGTTACGAGCTATGGAAGAGCGATGGCAACCCATCCGGCACCGTGATGGTAAAAAACATCACACCCGGCAGCGGCAGCACCGACCTCAAAAGCCTGACGGCAGCAGGCAACATGCTCTACTTTACTTTGCTTGATGGTGACCAGTTGTGGAAAAGCGATGGCACCGCGGCAGGCACCGATACCATCATGTCGTTTCCCAACATCAACGCCATTGAACAAGACGAGCTCATAGAATACGACAACAAATTACTTTTCAAGGTGAATGCATCAAACGGCAGTAGCACGGACGAGCTGTGGGTAAGCAATGGCACCGCAGCGGGCACATTTATGCTCAGTTCGTTTGCGCCCGTGAATGGCGATGGCATCTGGTCGCTGGTGGAGCAATCGCACATTTACAACAACGAACTTTACTTTTTGGCAAACGATGGCCTGATAGGCTCAGAGATATGGAAAACAGATGGCACAGTGGCGGGCACTACGCTACTCAAAGACATACGCACCAGCAACGGCAGCAGTGACGATTTTTGGGAGCCTTATTTTATCGAGTACAACGGCATGCTCTATTTTTCAGCTCCCGAAACAGGCTCCGACTTTGAATTGTGGCGCACCGATGGCAGCACCGCAGGCACGCAAAAATTTGTGGACTTGCGCCCGGGCACAAGTGGATCGTATCCAGTGAACTTTGCGGTGGCCAACAACATGCTGTTCTTTGTGGCCTCTCCCCTCACCAACTTCGACTGGGAACTGTGGAAGACTGACGGCACCGTAGCAGGCACTGTGATGCTGAAAGATGTGTACTACCCCGAGAACGTGCTCCCTGTAGGTACGCTGCTATTCTTTACCAACAACGGCATCAACCCTTCGCCCACCGGCCACGAGCTGTGGGTGAGCGATGGCACAAGCGCAGGCACCGGCATGGTGAAAGACATCAACCCGGGCGGAATCAATGGTATTGAGTACAACAAGGCTTACCTAACAGACATGAATGGCACGCTGTACTTTCGTGCCAATGATGGTGTGCACGGCACGGAGTTGTGGAAGAGCGATGGCACCACCATCGGCACCATGATGGTGAAAGACTTGAACCCCGGCAGCGGCAGTGGGTTCATCAACAACTCCATGTTTTTAATTGCCGGCAACGGCAAATTATATTTCGATGGAATCAACCAACAGGGCGGCAACACGTCTACCGAATTGTGGGAGAGTGATGGCACCACAGCCGGCACGCTGCGCCACAACATATACGCCACCGGTGATGGCTCGCACCCGCGCGATCCGCTGATCATGAACAACGTATTGTACTTCGTAGCCAACAGCGGCACCATAGGCAGAGAGTTGTGGGGATTGCCCTTGCCCATCATTACACACACGGCAGAAAGTAATTTCGCACAGCGCGTTCAAATTTATCCCAACCCGAGCGCAGGGCTGTTCACCATTGACGCCCCACAGGCCACGCGCGTGGAAGTGTTCAACGTTTTAGGCAAACTAATTCTTCAGTCTGCAATAATTCCACACCAAAAAATCGATATCGATCTCACAGAATATCCCGCAGGATTGTATGTAATAAAGACGACAGGCAGTGCGGTAACCACGCACAAAGTGATCATACGTTAAAGCACATCCGCATAGAAATCTCCTGGCGTAAATTCCAGCACATACAAAAAAAGCAGCGACCCGATAATGATCGGATCGCTGCTTTTCAAGAGTAAACTAACTCTACTCAACTATTAACTTGGTGGTGTTTACACCAAAAGGTGTTTTCAAAACCACATTGTATACTCCGGTGGCAAACTTTGTCACGTCAAGGCTGAAGGTATGGTAACCTGCAATCTGTGTGTTGCGCACAATGTCTTTCACCAGTTTTCCATTGATGTCATACACCGACAAAGCCACAGGGGTGGTCTTCTTCAGCGTGTAAGCAATCTCAACTTTGTCGCTGGCCGGGTTTGGGAATATGTTGATGCCACTAAGTTCGGTGGCTTCGCTGATGCCCGTGGACATGGTTCCTTTCACCAATATATCATCGATGGCAATCAAATTATCATCGTCTGAATAGTGGAAGAATGCGATATGAATGGTTTGACCTGTGTACTGAGCGAGGCTCACCTGATGGGGCTCCATTATGCCTGTGTAGGCACCTGAGTCGCCACTGAATTCGATAAAATTTCCGTTGATGCCATGCACATAACCCGGGGTGAACTGGTAGTTGGCCCAGTTGGCGGTAGGTGTACCGGTGCCACCAGTGTATTCAGCAAAAGCCATAAGTGTGTCGGTAAAGCTCGCTTCGATATTATCGGTGGTAGAAACCAATACAAAATAGCCATCGAGGTAGCGTGGTGTCTGGAACGGTGCCGAGCGCCAGCTGAGTTTTGCAGTTGTGTCTATGATGTTGATAGCCGGAGACAACAACCAGTTTTGTGAGGCTGCTGAGGGAGTAAGCCATGAAGAGCTCCAGAATGCACCCGTAGTGTCATCAGTAGCAAATCCGGTTGAATCCCAATACCACTCCATAGGGCGGCTGTTGGCATCATTTACAAAGTCGGCATCAAAATTTATCCATGTGGGATCGTTGCCTGTAGGTACACCCACTATAATGGAGTTGCCGGTGGGATCTACATTAAAGTTTTCGTAAATGAGTGTGTCATTGCCCTGTGAGAAGCCCACCGTGGCAGTGAATAGCATTGCTGCTAATAAGGTAAAAGTTGTTTTCATGAAGTATTTGGTATTTGAGTTAATAATTCGGTTACTACTCAAAATACACAAATCCTTTAAACTGGGCAAACAGAACGCTTGAAATCCACAACCAGCGCGAAAGGAATTATTTGAATTGCATCACTTTGTCGAATGCGCCACTTGGAAAAGCAATTTTCAACCGATTGCTCAGCGTGGGCGCGATAGACGTCACGTTGTACGATTCGCTGCTGCTGCCGTGGGGAATGTCTCTGCCCAGCCACAGCACAGGCACGTGGGTGTCGTAGTTGTACGCAGCACCATGCTGCACGCCTTTGTTTGAAGACCAGTCGATGTAATGCGGCAATAAATTAAAAATAAGATCGCCTGAGCGGTGGCTATAGTATCCGTTCATCATTTTGGCGGTGATGCTTCCTTCGGAGTATCCTCCCACTTGTTCAGGATCAATGACATTGGCCACGCCTTCAAATGCCAAAATAAATTCGGCCGCCACTTTTTTCACAGCCGACAATTCCAGTTTGCTCGCTGCAATTTTTTCTCTGTTGAGATACACATTCATGTTGTCTAGTTTCAGCAGCAGGTTGTCTTCGCCAAATGTTTTCAAGAGGTGTTCTTTGAGCGCGGCACCAATAATATTCTCACTCATGGCCAGGGCAGGAATTTTTCTATCTCTTAAAAACTGTGGGTTGTGCGCGGCACCGTGGTCGGACGTGAGGAACAGCAAATAATTTTCACGTCCGTAGGTGGCATCCAATGTTTGTATCATGGACGCAATATTGAGATCAAGGCGCAGGTATGCGTCTTGTGTTTCGATGGAGTTGGGTCCATAGCTGTGGCCTATGTAATCGGTAGCTGAAAAGCTTACGGCTACCAAATCGGTAAAGCCGCGTGTGCCGGGTGCCTCTTGCTTCAGTAACTCTGTAAACAAGGCGGTGGTGTAGTCATTACCAAAAGGTGTCTCACTGATATTTGCTACGCTACCATCTTTGCCAATCAGATCTTTGTAAGGAAACACAGGGCTCTTGCCCGGTGATACACTGTTTTCATAAGGCACATCATCAGCAGTGCTCTCATCGTACGTAGATGCTGGCTTTAACAAATTCCATCCATTGCGCATCAGCTCATGTGCCATTTTTTTCTTGTTAAATGTTTCGAGCCATGAAGGCAATTGCGCCATGTAATAAGAACTGGTAATCCAGTTGCCGGTGTTCACATCTACCGTGTAAACCGCATCAGCAGCATGGCCACCGGGCAGTATGGCTCCACGGCCTTTGACCGCAAAGCTGAACACACGCGAACGCCCATTGGAGGCCAGCTTCAGCTCATCGCCCACAGTGGTCACCAGCATTTTGGAAGGCGACAATTTCCCCGCACCGCCTGGCGCACCTACTGTGTTGTATGCTGCATCCGACACGCAGTTTACCGATTTGTTGAGCTTGCGGTCGTACCAGTCATTGGCTACCACACCGCTTACCGCGGGTGTAGCACCTGAATAAATTGCAGCGTGGCCGGGACCGGTAAACGTGGGTACAAAGTTGTAGTTCACATTTTCAAATGAATAGCCTTCGCGCACGAGCTTGCGAAAGCCGTTCTCGGAATAATCGTCCCAGTAGCGCCAAATAAAATCGTACCGCATCTGATCCACCACAACGCCCACTACCACTTTTGGTTTGACATTTTCGGCAGGTTGCGCGCTGGCCCGCAGCATCGGCTGCATCATTAATAACACCCACGCACACACTATAATTAAATTACGATTGAACATGTTGATACTTTTTACGAATTGAAATATTTAAACACCAAAATTCCTGCCGCAATGGCTGCCACACACAACACCATGCTGGCAATCGCATAGGCAGCCGCGCTCATATATTGGCTGCCGCGAATCATCTCAAGCAGTTCGAAAGAATAAGTAGAGAAAGTAGAGAACCCACCACAGATACCGATGCCCATAAACAACCTCCACGCAGGATCGATTGAAAACTTAGAATCGGTGTAGGCCACGAGCATGCCGAGCAGCAAACTGGCAAGCACGTTGGCGCCCAGTGTGCCGAGCGGAAAAGCCACAGGCCCCGCCAGGGCCACAGCGCGGGCTAAGCCATAGCGCATAGTAGAACCTATGCCGCCTCCTATAAATATGAGCAGCCAGTCTTTCATTTACCAAAGTTAAAGGGATTGCTCAGACAGTTACGGCATGCCAACTGATCGGCCAGTGTGAAAACCACATATCCTATCAAACTACCCAGCAGCGCACCACCTATCACATCGGCCGGATAGTGCACACCCAAATAAATGCGGCTGTAACTCACAAGGCAAGCATACGCTAACATCACCCATCGCAAATTATTTTGATCTTTGCGAGCTATCATAATCACATAAGCAGCGAGGGCGAAAGCGTTGGCCGCGTGCGAGCTCACAAAACCATACATGCCTCCACATTTTCCATTCACCAGATGAATGACAGCGGCCAAGTCAGGATTGTGGCAGGGGCGCAATCGCAGAAAATAGTTCTTGAAGAAAACAGAAAGTTGGTCGCTCAATAAAATGAGCAGCACCGTGAGCAAAATATAGAGCAGGGCCCGTGTGTGGTGCTTTCGCCAAATGTACACGGCCAAAAAAACATACAGCGGAATCCAAAGCCAACGCGTACTCACATAGTACATCACCACATCCAGCCACGCGGTGTGCATGCTGTTGAGCCACAAAAAAAGATCGATGTCTATTTTGTTTAACAATTCCATGAGGGTTCGTGCATCAGCTATTGAGCAGATTCCACAGACGGTCTTTGAGTTGAGGTATACCGATGTTGGCCACAGAAGAAATAAATACAGTTTCTATTTCTTTTGGAAATTCCTTTCGCATTTCATCCATCAACTCCTTGTCGAGCATATCGCATTTGGTGATGGCCAGCATGCGTTGCTTGTGCAGCAGTTCGGGGTTGAACTGCTTCAGTTCGTTGAGGAGTATGTCGAATTCTTTGCGGATGTCTTTGGTGTCGGCCGGAATCATAAACAGCAACACGGAGTTGCGTTCGATGTGACGCAGGAATCGTACTCCCAGTCCCCGGCCTGTGTGTGCGCCTTCAATGATGCCGGGTATATCCGCCATCACAAAACTTTTGTTATCGCGGTAGGTGACGATACCCAGATTGGGGACGAGCGTGGTAAATGCGTAATCAGCAATTTCGGGTTTGGCGGCAGACACTACACTAAGCAATGTGCTTTTGCCCGCGTTGGGAAATCCTACCAGTCCCACATCGGCAAGCAGTTTTAGCTCTAGCACTTTCCATGCTTCGCCTCCTGCTTCACCCGGCTGGCTGAATCGTGGAGATTGCACTGTAGACGATTTGAAATTGGCATTGCCCATGCCTCCCCTGCCACCGGCCATCAAAATTTCCTCCTGCCCATCGTGCGAAATTTCAAAAATAGTATCACCCGTCTCAAAATCTTTGGCTATGGTTCCGATAGGAACTTCAAGGTATTCTTTGTCGCCATCGGCACCAGTCTTGAGTGAGCTGCCTCCCGGCCCACCCGGTTTTGCAATGATATGTTTTCGGTATTTCAAGTGAATCAATGTCCACAATTGCGCATTGCCTTTTACAATGATGTCGCCACCGCGGCCGCCATTACCCCCGTCAGGTCCACCTTTGGAGGTGAGCTTGTCGCGATGAAAGTGAGTGGCTCCTGCACCGCCCGCTCCTGATCTACAGTGAACTTTTACGTAATCAACAAAATTGGAACCGGCCATGATACTCGTACAAATGCGCTAAATAATTAATGCTTCGGATCCGACAATTTGTCGATGCAATCGTAAAGTGAATGGGTGATCACATCAATCTCTCCGATACCGTTGATGCTTTGTAATTTGTTTTGCTTGGAGTAATAATCTATCAGTGGCGCAGTCTTGTTGTTGTATTCTTTGATACGGTTCTCAATGATCGCTTCATTCTGATCATCCGCCCTACCCGACACATTGCCACGCATAATTAGTCTATTCTTCAACTCCTCATCAGTCACTACAAGCGAAAGCGTAGCTGCAATTTTTGTCTTGCGCGCTTCAAGCAAATCATCCAGTGCTTTGGCCTGAGCGATGGTGCGTGGGAAACCATCAAAAATAAATCCTGCTGCTGCTTTATGTTGATCGAGGCTGCTGCCTATGATTCCTATTACGACCTCATCGGGCACCAACTGACCTTTGTCAGAATAGGCACGCGCCTCGGCACCGAGTTGGGTTCCAGCGCGCATCTCGCTGCGCAACATTTCACCGGTACTCAGGTGCATAAGATTATACTTTTCTTTCAACCTCTCAGCCTGTGTGCCTTTGCCTGCTCCCGGAGGTCCAAATATGATGAGATTTAACATAAGTGCTATTCTGGTTTTAAAACATAAATTTCGTTCAGGTTGCGGCCCAGGCCGTCATAGTCGAGACCATAGCCAACAAGAAAATCGTTGGGTACTTCAAAGCCCACATAATCTACTTTAATATCGTGTCGCAACGCTTTGGGTTTAAACAAAAGTGAAGCAATCTTTACACTGGCGGGTTGATGCTTGGTAAGCTCTTCCATAATAAACATAATAGTATCGCCACGGTCTACGATGTCTTCAATCACCACCACATTGCGGTCCTTAATATTCTCATGCAGGCCCAGCATATTGCGCACCACGCCTGTAGAATCGGTGCCTTCGTATGATGCCACGCGCACAAACGTGATTTCGCATGGGATGCTCAGTTTCTTTACCAGATCGGCAGCGAAAATAAAAGAACCATTTAACACCGCTATAAAGATTGGCTCCATGCCTTTTAACTCTTCCGAAACTTGCGCTGCTAGCCCTGCAATGCGCTGCTGTATGGTGTCAGCATCAATGCTCAGAATAAAAGATTTGTCTTTCAGCGTAACGGTTTTCATCATCAGTTCGGGCAACATGTGTGTGGGTTGAAAGGATGCCAAATTGGATTAAGTCTGCCAAATTAGCAAAAATAGCCATGAGGGCTACTGAAAAAGAACGAAAAGCGGAATAAATCCATTCGAAACATTATTATTTTTAATTTAGTCGCTGTGTGGCAAGTGCGATCACAGCTCCTTATATATAGCACAACGGGCTTACCTATATCACATGAAAAAACTTGTACTTGTATTTATCCTAATATCAGCGGCTCCCGGGCTTTTGCGCGCTGGCAACGACAACTACCCAATGGGCGGCCGTGCGGCCGGGATGGGATTTGCGGGCGTTACGCTTACCGACTTGTGGAGTGTGCAGCTCAACCAGGCCGGACTTGCAGGACTCAAACATGCAGTGGCAGGTACGTATTACGAAAATAAATTTCTTGTATCGGAACTTAGTTTGAAGAGCGTGGCCGTAGCGCTGCCTGTGCGCAACAGTGGCGTGTTCGGATTTTCGGCCGATCATTTTGGTTATTCCGCCTACAACGAACAAAAAATAGGCATCGGCTATGGGCGAGGCTTTGGGGAGAATTTCAGAGTGGGCGTGCAACTCGATTACCTGAGCACTACCATTGGCGATGGCTATGGCACCAACAAAGCATTTGCAGCCGAGATAGGTGTGCAGGCCGATTTGGTGGCGGGTCTCACCGTGGGCGCACACATCTACAACCCCACGCGCGTAAAGATGTCAGACTTCAATAATGAAAAAATTCCCACCATTCTGAAAGTGGGTTTAGGGTATAAATTTTCAGATAAAGTAAACGTTGCCATCGAAACAGAAAAAGATGCCGAAGCAGATGCAGATTTCAAAGCGGGGCTGGAGTATAACATTGTAGAACAATTCGCCTTTCGTGCCGGCATTTCTACACAGCCTGTAGTAAGTTACTTTGGCTTTGGTGTGTTGCTGGGCAATGTGCGCATAGACCTAGCCACAGGGCTGCATAGCGAGCTAGGCGTTACGCCCCACGTATCATTGCAATACGAATTCAAATAATAGATTGAAGATGCTTCGCTTTCTCATGACATGCTTTTGTATCACCCTGGCAGGCTCGCTGTGGGCGCAGGATCCGGTACCACAAAATGATGAAGTGGTGCAGGAAAAAATTGAAGCCATCGGAGAAAATACCGATCAGGAAATAGATTACAGCACACTGCTCGAAACGCTCAACTACTATCAGCAACATCCCCTAAACCTCAACACCGCTACATTTGAAGAAATGATGGCGCTGGGCCTGATGAATGATTTTCAGGTGCAGAACCTATTGAGACACATTGCCAAAAACGGAAAGCTGCTGCGGGCAGAAGAGTTGCAGGCCATCAACGGATTCGATCTGGAAACCATCTTTCGCATATTGCCTTATGTAAAGATATCGCCAGACGCGGGCAGCGATATTTTCTCGTTGCGCAAATCACTCGCTGCCGGCAAGCACACAATAATGATACGTTTCCTGCGTGTGCTCGAAGAGCAAAAAGGATTTTCACCGCCAGATAAACCTACCGACACACGCTACCTCGGAAGCGAACACAAAGTGTATACCCGATATCGGTTTACGGCAGGCAACAGGGTAAGCGTGGGATTCACCGTAGAGAAAGATCAGGGCGAAGAGTTTTTTAAAGGCAGTAACAAACCTGACCACTGGACCGAACCTTACAAAGGATTTGATTACTACTCAGGGCATGTGATGGTGCGCGGCATCGGCATTGCCAAAACCATAGTGATTGGCGACTACCAGATTGAAACCGGCCAGGGGCTGGCGTTGTGGTCGGGTTTGTCGTTTGGCAAATCGAATGATGTGATGGGCATCAAAAAAAATGCAGCGGGTATCAAACCCTACACATCGGTAAACGAAAATCAGTTTATGCGCGGAGTGGCCATTGCGCTCGGCAGAAAAAAATTCACCACCTCCCTCTTCTACTCCTCATCGCATGTGGATGGCAACATCACACTCACCGACACGCTCGATCAGGTGCAAGCGTTTTCTTCGTTTCAGGAATCGGGTTATCACCGCACACCAGCAGAGTTGCTCGACAAAAACCGCATAGGCCGAAAAATAACCGGCCTCCACGCGCAGTACAAAACAAGAAGACTGGACCTTGGCGCCACTGCCATGTACACACGCTTCAGTACCGAATTGCAACGCTCCACCAAACCTTACAACCAGTATGATTTTAGCGGACGAGATGTGACCAATGTCAGCGTAAATTACAGTTACCTGTATCGGAACTTCCACCTGTTTGGTGAAACCGCCCGCAGCGACAATGGCGGCATGGCCACGCTCAACGGTGTGATGTTCAGCATGGATCCGCGTGTATCGTTAGCGGTGATGCAGCGCTACTACGCACGCAACTACATTGCCCTCAATGCATCTGCTTTTAGCGAAAGCGGCAGCAGCAACGAACAAGGCATATACATGGGCCTGCTTGCCAAGCCCGCGCGCGGCTGGACCATCTCTTTGTATTCAGACATGTTCTCGTATCCGTGGCTCCGTTATCTGGCCAACAATCCTTCGCAGGGAAAAGAATATCTGGCACAGGTAAATTATACACCCAACAAAAAAACAGATATCTACATCCGTTACAAATACACACTCAAACAAGCGAATGTAACAGGAGACCCGGCCCCCATTGATTATTTAGTTGACAAAACGCAGTTTAATTATCGAGGTAATGTTTCTTACAAAGTGAGTGCGTCTATCAAACTCAACAGCCGTGTGGAGTTGTCGCAATACCAAAAAGATGTAGCCACTGCTTCCAAAGGCTATCTCGTATTCCAGGATGTGACATGGAAAAAAATGGGTAGCCCTCTGTCACTATCCGCACGCTACGCGCTTTTCGATACCGATGATTATGACAGTCGCATTTATGCATATGAGTCGGATGTGCTGTATGCGTATTCTATTCCTGCGTATTACTACCGCGGCTCACGCACATACGTGGTGGCCAAGTACAATATCAAGCGTGGGATAGATGTGTGGTTGCGCATGGCGCAAACTTATTACTACAACCGCACTACAATAGGCTCGGGACTTGATGAGATTCAAGGCCGCGCCAAAACAGAAGTGAAAGCACAGGTTCGGTTTGTTTTTTAGTTACGAAACTTTGGTGGCAACTTCCTCCAACTGAAAGCCAGTAGATTTAAGATCACTCCAAAAAGCCGGATAAGATTTGTTTACCACATCGGCATCTATGATGACGATGCCGCTGTATACCATGGCCAATGGCGCAAAGGCCATCGCTATGCGGTGATCACCGTATGTGTTGATGTTGAAGATGGAGCCATTCACGTGGCCAAAACCTGATATGCGCATGATGGAGTCATCATACACACGCACTGTGTGACCTAATTTTTCCATTTCATTTTTCAGTGCGCTCAGCCTGTCAGTCTCTTTGATAGGCAATGTGTTGAGGCCAGAGATGTCGGCTTCAATACCCAGTGCCGCGCAGGTTACAGCCAGCGTGGGGGCCAAATCAGGAAAGGGTGAACAGTCAATGGTAAGATGTTTTGTGACAACAGGTATGCGCGTAAGCCTTACACCCTCATCAGTGAACTCAGTTTTTACACCCATACCTTCCATAATATTAGCAATCATCTCATCGCCTTGATACGATCTTCTTTTCAATCCAGGCAATATCAAATCGGCCTTTTTAGAAAGGGCTACCGCACTGTACCAATAGGAAGCCGCACTCCAGTCGTTCTCCACTGAAAAATCAACCGGCTTATAACCGGTGGGTTTTACAATGATGGTATTGTTTTCCCACCGCGCATCGGCACCATAATGATGCATCAAACCCAGTGTCATCAAAATGTATGGCTTTGATGTAATTTGCCCTTCGATTTGCATGCGCAATCCTTTGGGCAACATGGGTCCGATCATCAAAAGCGCTGAAACAAACTGACTGCTGGTGCTACCTTCGACATTCACTTCGTTGCCAAACAATTCAGTACCTGTAATTTTTACGGGTGGAAAACCTTCCTTTTCCGTGAAATCTATTTTGGCGCCAAGGTGTCGCAATGCCTCCACCAGTCCACGCAATGGCCGCTCGCACATGCGTGAGTTGCCGGTAATTGTTTTTACTTCTTTTGATATCGCATAAAAGGCAGTAAGAAAACGCATGGCTGTGCCCGCATTACCTACGTTCAATTCACTCTGCTCTGAAGCCAGCGCCTCTAACACATATTTAGTATCCTCACAATCGGAAAGATTCTCAATGTTGTTTTTGTTGTCACCTGCCAAAGCCCGCATAATCAGTGCGCGGTTACTTTCACTTTTGCTGGGGGTCAGTTGCACAGTGCCTTTCAACTCTTTAGTTGGGTGGCTCAGTCTGATGTTCTTCATATGGTTTGTTTGTTGGCCGCAAGGTCAAGCAGCATATCTACTGTTTCGTGAATTAACTCAGGAGCGCAGGTGGCACCGGTTACAGGCTTGCCCACTTTTTGCAACAATGAAAAACGGATGCTGCTGTCGTGGTTCTTTTTATCGTGTTGCATAAACTCAATCAACGCTTTACCATCAATATTCGACAGCACAGATTGATCATAATGCATGAGCACAAGCTCTGTCAAATCATTCGCCACACGCTGTGGCAATCCTTCGCATTGCACCGACAGATACGCTTCCGCCACCATGCCCCATGCAATTGCTTCGCCATGCAAAATATTTCCGCTTGTGTGGGCAGCCATGTAGCCTTCTATGGCGTGGCCAAATGTATGTCCGAAGTTGAGCGCCATGCGCACACCCGTTTCACGTGGGTCGGCCGCAACGATTCGTTGCTTTACATGCAACGAAGCCAACACTTGCTCGATAGTTAGCTGCAATGGATCAGCAGTGCATATCATTTGCCAGTGTTCGTCACTGTCAATCAGCGCGTGCTTGATCATCTCGGCATAGCCCGACAATTTTTCTTTGTCTGAAATAGTAGTAAGAAAATTTACATCCACCACAGTAGCCACAGGGTCGGCAAATGTGCCAATCTGATTTTTGACACCGTCAAAATTTATTCCGGTCTTGCCACCCCACGCAGCATCCACCATGCCTAGCAAAGTGGTGGGTATATTCACAAAATCAATTCCACGTTTGTATGCAGCGGCCACAAACCCGCCCAGGTCGGTCACTACACCACCACCCAAATTGATCAACAACGAATTGCGTGTGGCATTGTTTTCCATCAATTTGCTCCAGATAATATTACACGTGTCAATTGTTTTAAGCGATTCTCCATTCTCAATGATTATTTCTTTGGGTCGCAGCGAAGCAAAAATTTCTGTTACTGGTTTCATCCAGTAATGAGCAGTGCGGATATCGCTCAACACAAACACATCACTGTAATTATTGTGTGCGCTGATGAACTGCAGCAACTCTTTCATCGCTCCGGCACCTATCATCAAGTGTGTTTGTTCTCTTTTGTTCATGAGGAACTTTTCTCGTTGGGCACGATTGCTAAATTGCTTTTGGTATTCATCACTTGTGTTTGATGATGGATACTTTCCTGATGTATAAATTCAAATATACGATGCACAAATTCAGGTGTGAGTTCTTTCGCCTGTCCAAGGTCGGTGCGTGTGCGCACTATCTCGGCCCAACGTTCGGGCTGCAGTATGGTAATGTTGTTGTCTTTCTTATACTCACCAATCAATCGCGCCAAATTCATTCTGCGCGAAAGAACACTCAATAAATCGGTGTCAATTTTGTCAATCTGGTCTCGTAGTTCTTCAAGAATGTTTAGCATCAAAACATCTTCTACGATGGTAGTACGGTACACAATATCGTTGAGCAACTCGCGAAGTTGATCGGGTGTAACTTGTTGTTCGGCATCGCTTAATGCGTGCGCGGGATCCGTGTGCGACTCTATCATAAGTCCGTCAAAACTCAGGTCCATAGCCGTTTGTGAAACATTGAGCAACGAAGATGTGTTTCCGCAAATATGACTTGGGTCGCAGAGGATTGGTATTTCCGGAATGCGTCTTTTTAGCTCTATGGGAATTTCCCAATTGGGTGCATTGCGGTATTTTGAATTTTCGAAACTAGAAAACCCGCGGTGTATAGCAGCAATTTGTGTGACGCCAGCTTTATTGACGCGCTCTAGCGCACCTATCCACAGTGACAAATCGGGGTTAACCGGATTTTTTACCAACACAGGTAAACTTGTACCTGCTAATGCATCGGCTATTTGCTGCACCAAAAATGGATTCACAGTAGTGCGCGCACCTATCCACACCATATCAATACCAGCCTCAATCGCTTGTTCCACATGCATGCGATTGGCCACTTCAGTAGCTACCGGCAAACCTGCTGCCACACCTGCACGCTTCAACATTTTCAAACCTGATTCACCGATGCCTTCAAAAGAGCCTGGCCGTGAGCGCGGCTTCCATATTCCTCCGCGCAGCACCGAAACATTTAGTTTCGACAGCGCTATGGCAGTATCCATTACTTGCGCTTCGCTCTCCACGCTACATGGGCCGGCAATCACAAAAGGCTTTTTACCCATTGCTGACCAATGATGCAGAGGTGCTATCTTTAAATTAACTTCCATTCACACAAATATACTTATTAATACTACGGTTGATATCCGTTGAAACACCTATAAATTAATGAAAAAATCTGGAATTGGGTTCTTGTGTACAATGCTTTAACTCACGTAAACAACTAGTTGCTCGACTTGATCATGGGTGCATCGGTATACCACGACCGATATTTGTTACCCTCACTATCTGCAATCAAAAACAAATTGTAAAAAAGCATATAGTCGAGCCCGTTGTAATTGCCCGGAAACACATCGCTGCCATTCACCTGTCTGCCTGGGTTATCGATAAACCTACGGCTGGCTGCCCATCCACCTGATCCCATGTCGCTACGGTTGTGATAAAACGGACCATCATCAGGTGCCGACACCAGTATCTCCATGCTGTTAATGAAATGGATCGGTTTTTTGCGATGTAGCGCCACCAGCAAATAGCTATAGAAATTCTCCCAGCCATAGTTATTCTCCTTGTATTTGATGCCCATAAAACTTCCGGCTTCATAGGTAGCGGTCTCTGCTATGGCTTGCCTCGTGCGTTTGTTGCCAAGCCATCCACGCCAGCTGTCGCCCACGGCAGCAGTAACCAGCGCCATATGCAATGAAGATGAATTCATACGCAGTGCCTTTAACACCTGCTGCGACTGCCACACTATCTTGAGAGGTCCGCGTGTTAGCAAGTCGGAATATTTTTTACCTGTGATAAAGTGTGCTGCAGCAGCGATGCCTGTGGCGTTGGCTCTGCAATCGCCTCCGCGCGCATTGCTCACGGGCGTGCCATCGGGATTGATAAGCTGCCATGGCAGCGCGGTGCCTTTGCCCTGCAGGTTGGAGATCATACGGTGTGTGATGGCTTGCGCCCAAGCCTGCGCGTTGTAGCGTTCAGAATGTGTTTCGGCATGCCTGTCAGTGATGACAAATTGCATATCGGTATCCGCAAACTTTTTGGTGAGGGCCAGCCCCATCA
>JBBKVM010000101.1:0-9000 GCA_037968415.1 Bacteroidia bacterium
GTGGGCTGTTGGTTGACGCTGAGTCCAAAGACACGCTGAAATTCTTCGACTTTGGCGAGCAAGGTATTGAAGGACTGATCAGACATGAGGGTAGGGGTTTTGATTTGCGGTCAAATGTAATAGATAACAAGTGTGTGTACACGGGTTGTGTAAAACTTTATGCACATGTAAAACGATCGAAATTATGCGTAGCTGATGGCGTGGTAGGCTCCGTTGTTGATAACGCCTTTGGGCCTGCCCACAAACTTGCTTCCTATAAAAGGTGTGTTGGCGGATTTGGAGTGAATGTGTTTGGCTTCCAGGGTCCATTGTTTTTTGGTGTCGAACAGCGTGAGGCTGGCGGGGCCGCCTTCTTTCAGTGACACCACGTCACGGCCCAGCACGCGCCTGGGGCCTTGTGTGATGGCATGGATTACCGCATCGATGCCGGTGTGCGGCACCACGTGGGTGTTGAGTAGCGGCCATAGGGTGTCGAGGCCCAGCATGCCGTGGGCGGCAAATTCAAATTCGCAGCGTTTGTGTTCGGTATCGAGCGGGGTGTGGTCGGAGACGATCACATCGATGGTGCCATCGGCAAGTCCTGCGCGCAGGGCTTTTACATCGTCCGCACCGCGCAGTGGCGGCTTTACTTTATAGTGCGTGTCGTACGATTCCAGCGCGCTGTCGTCCAGTACCAGGTTGGCCACCGCCACACCACATGTTACGTTGATTCCTTTTTTGCGTGCGGCTTTTATCATCTTCACCGAGGCGGCAGAGGAGATGGTGGCGAAGTGGATGCGTGCACCTGTGTATTCGGCCAGGTGCAGGTCGCGTTCTATCATCAGGGTTTCTGCCAGCGCGGGAATGCCTTTGAGACCGAGCGCGGTGGTAGCGGCACTTTCGTTGGCCACGCCTTTGGCTGCCAGAAAAGTATCTTCAGGAAACGACATCACCAGCCCACCAAAACTTTGTGTGTACATGAGTGCGCGCAGCATAAGACCTGAATCCTGCACCGCGCGTTTGCCATCGGTGTAAGCCACCGCACCGGCTACTTTCATATCGTACAGTTCGGCCAGCTCTTTGCCTTCGCGGTTTACCGAAATACATCCCATCGGATACACATCGGTGATGCTGCCGGCTGCTGTGTTGATTACATATTCTATTTCGGCTTTGCGGTAAAGGGGAGGCTGTGTGGATGGAATCAGCACCACGCCTGCAAAGCCTGCGTTCAATGCGGCCAGGCTTCCCGATCGGATGTCTTCCATCACTTCGTTGCCCGGATCCTGAAAGTGCGCCTGCATATCAATCCACCCCGGTGATACGCTGAGTCCTGTGCAATCCACCGTCTTCACACCTTTGGCGGCTGCTATGCTTTTGTTTATTTGGGTGATGGTGTGGTCTTCTATCAGCACGTCACGCACTTTGCCGTGGTGTGCCGAAGCCGGATCGGTGACAGTAACTTTTTGCAGCAGGATCTTCATTTATCTCCAGAATTTAAGAAGTAAAATTTCTATTCCCATAAATATAAGTGCAAGAATAATACACCACTTCCACAAACTTACACCTTTATTGGTTTGTGCCACCATGCTGGCCAAGCTGGCTTTGGAGGTGCCGTGGAGCTTCATTTTGGTGAGGCCGAATTGTGCGGTGAGTGCGTTCAGTTCATCGGCATTAAAAAACGTAAGATCCGATTCGTTTCGATCGAAATTGAATGCCAGCACCGATGCTATTTCGTTGTTCATCTGCAGCTGATAAGAGCCTGCTTCTCTCAGTTCGTTGTGCAGTAGCAGGGTAGAGGTGCTGCCTGTGAGGCGGTGTTCGGGTATCATATCAAATGCCAGGGCTTTGTTAACCAGGTGCAGCACGCGGTCGGAGGCCACGTTGAGCGCCTGCAACTCGATGGCATGATCGCGACCCAGCGTATAGGCCAGGCGATTGTGGGGTGCGCTCAGCAGCGCGATTTTGTAAAGTAGTGGAACTAAAATAGCATGTCGTACCAGGCTGCTGGATTCTCTTTGCAGCGGCACACCGCTCACGCATATCGAGCCACGGCCCGCGCTGTAGCGGCTCATCAGCGACTCACCGTTCTGTACCCGCAGCAACACTTCTTCGGTACTGCGCGTCTGCCGGGTGATGGGGTAGCGCTTGTTTACCACAGGCAGGTCCATATTGTCAGGCACCTTGTCGAATACATCGCGAAACACTTCGCTCTGCAAGTTGATGTTGGAGACGCGCGTTGTCTGTGTGTCGGCAGCTGCGTAAATGCCTGCGCCCAGCGAAGAGAGAAAAAGCGAGTGTGAATTCACACTGCCTGTGCCCGGTGGCAGCAGCAACACCGAGCCACCACCGTCAATAAATTTCTGCAACTCCTGCGAGAGGCCCGAAGAAATTTCGGCCACTTCGTTGGCGATGATGAGGTTGTTCTTGCTCAGCGTAGAGTAGTCCACTTTGGTGGCTTCCACGTTGGCGAAATCAAAGTAAGGGTCGTTCTTGAAAATGGTGGTGAGATAATTATTCGCCTCTCCGCCATTGATGGCCGTAACTTTTATAGAAGGAAACACAAACGCACTGAAGTAATAGGTGTCGTCAAATGTGATGGGAAAATCGGTGATGGTGACTTGCCCTTCTAACCAGCCTGTTTCGGTGATGGTGAAGGAGAGGAACCTGTCGGCAAATGCGTTGGCCGCGATGTCGGCACTGGTGAGGGCTTTCTGGCTGCCGTTGATGAACAGCTTCAGTGGCACATTGCTCATGTTCTCATCGCCTGAGTTGCGTAGGCGCACCGCCAGCTCTACCGTTTTGCCGGGTTGCAGGGCAGGCGAGGTAAACCAGCAACTGTCGATGTACACGTTGTTGGTGGGTTGTGTCACCACAGGTATCATGTGCACGGCAAAGGTGGTATCGGGGCTTACGTTGGCCATGTCGGCAAACGACTGCTGGAAGTCGGAGAGAATGTAGGACGCACGGTTGGCGGGCTCCACACCCGAAGCCGACAGCGCATCTTTTTGTCGTTTGATAATCTCGCTGAGCGTGCGCGACACCGGACTTGTCTTTACTTCATCTACTGCTTTCAAAAAATCTTCGCGGCTCAGCATCCTTTGCTGGTGAGGTTCGAAGTCGTTGGTGAGAATCTGAAAACGGTCAGCGGCATCAAAGGCAGATGCTATCTCTTCGGCATTGCGTTTGGCGGTCTCCAGCAATTTGCCGTCTGCATTTTCGGACTCCATACTGAACGAGTTGTCTATATATATGCTCACCGCTTTTCGGCCTTTGATTGCTGCGGTGTCGGCAGCAGGGATAAAGGGCTGCGCGAAGGCCAGCACGGCAAAGATGACCATGAGCGAGCGCGCAAGCAATACCAGCAAGTGTTTCAGTTTGCTCTTGCTTTGCGTTTCCTGCTTTACCATTTTCAAAAAGCGCACGTTGGGGAACAATACTTTTTTGAATCTGCGAAAGTTGAAAAGGTGAATGATAATAGGAATGGCAACTGCGAAGAGGGCGAAAAGGAAGGCCGGAAAAACAAATTGCAAATTCATCAATGGTTGATTGTAGTGTGCGAGGGCAAATTGCCGGTGGGCAAAGATAAAAAATGAAGGTGACTTAAGGCGGTAGTCAAATCACTAATGTTCAACGCTTTAATATTTAGTCGTGAATAACTCTGTTGATAAATACAAAACCAACAAAAAAGTGTCCGCTCGTTTAATGATTAGTTTGCATCTAGTTAAAGAAAGTTACACATCCCATTTAATTCGTTCTGCCCATGGTTAAGAAAGAGAAGAAAGTTTTTGTGCTGGATACTTCTGCGATATTATTTGATCACAACATAATAAAGAACTTTAAAGAACACGATGTAGCAATACCGATAACAGTACTGGAAGAGTTAGACCGGTTTAAGAAAGGCAACGATGTAATCAATTTTGAGGCACGCGAATTTATTCGCGCCATCGATAAGCTATCGGGCCAGCACATGCTGCAGGAATGGATTCCGCTCAACGGATCTACCAAGGGCAACTTCAAGGTGATCATGAATGAGACTTCGGAAGTGGATGCCAATAAAGTGTTTGGTGAGAAGAAGGCCGATCACCGCATACTCAACGCAGCGCTGTCGCTTAAGGAAAGCATGCCGCATACCAAAGTGGTGCTGGTATCCAAAGCCGTAAACCTGCGCCTGAAAGCCAAAGCCCTTAACCTGTATGCCGAAGACTACGAGACCGGCAAAGTGAAAAACGTGGGGGAGCTGTACAACGGAAAAACAGTGCTCGATAAGGTGCCGCGCAATGTGATAGACGAGCTGCACGACAAAGGACACTGCGATTATAAATTGCTGACGCGCAAAAAGCCCATCGCCAACAACTACTTCATACTCCGAAGCAAAGTAGAGGGCGGGTCAGCGTTGGCGTACTTCAATCCCGAAACAGAACAGATAGAAAAAGTACACAAGGAAAATGCCTACGGCATACGCCCACGCAATGCCGAGCAGGCGTTTGCGATGCATGCCATACTCAATCCGAACGTGTTGCTGGTGACAGTACAAGGCGTGGCGGGCACAGGCAAAACATTGGTGGCGCTGGCCGCGGCCATGGCGCAGAAGGCCAACTTCAGGCAGATTTATTTAGCCAGGCCCATCGTGCCGTTGAGCAACAAAGACATCGGTTACCTGCCGGGTGATATTAAGTCAAAGATCAATCCATACATGGAGCCGCTGTGGGACAACCTGAAGTTTATTCAAAGCCAGTATGGTGAGCACGACAAAGAGTTTCAGAAGATAAACGACCTGGTGGAAAACGATAAACTGCACATCACCCCGCTGGCATACATCCGCGGCCGCAGTCTTTCTAACATATGTTTCATCATAGACGAGGCGCAAAACCTGACGCCACACGAAGTGAAAACGATCATCACGCGCGCAGGCGAAAACACCAAAATCATTTTCACCGGTGACATCTTTCAGATAGACACACCGTATCTCGATGCACACTCCAACGGCCTCACCACGCTGATAGAAAAGTTAAAGGACAGTCCGCTTTACGCGCACATCACCTTGGAGAAAGGCGAGCGCTCGGAGCTGGCGAATATTGCTACGCAGTTGTTGTAGACTTTGCGTGTGAGCGATTATTTAATAATCAAATTAAATCCTCATTCACACCCATTCCAAAAAGTGCAAAGTCGTACTTCACCGGGTCGGTGGGGTCGAATTCGCGCAAGGCTTCTGTGAGGGCCAGCGCAGCCAGCCAGTTGTCTTTTTTGATGTGAAGCAGTCCGAGCCTACGGGCCACATGGCCTGAATGCAGATCGAGCGGACAGATGAGTTGTGCGGGAGAAATGTTTTTCCAGATGCCAAAGTCCACCCCGCGCATATCGTTGCGCACCATCCAACGAAGATACATGTTGAGTCGTTTGGCGGCCGACCCAGTGGCCACGTTAGCAATGTGGCGGCCTGTGCGTGCAGCACGGTCTTCAGCCATCATAGCCTCGCGAAAGGCCACCAGCGCAGTGTGCGCATCTCCTGATTTGAAACCTTGTGTAAAAATTTCCTCTAACCCTCGGCCTTCGCTATAAATCCTGCGTAGGGCTTTCACCACAAACACACAATCTTGTTCGTTGAATGTGCGGTGGGCGAATCCGGCAAACCGCGCAAGCTCGTTTTCGTTGTGGCCCATGACAAATTCATGCGGGCTGTTGTCCATCAGCGCCATCAACTCTTTCGACTTGGCAATAATAGTAGTGCGGCCGCCCCACGAAAACAGCGCAGCAAACAAGCCGCTTATTTCGCGATCGGGTTGCGAGGTATAGAGGTGCGGAATGCTGATAGGGTCGCCTTCTACAAATGCGGGCCGGTTGTACATGGCCACTTTTTCATCCAAAAATTCTTTTAATTGTTGCTTTGCTTCATCATTCATATCTGGCTTGCGGGCCGGGGTTTTATGCCACTCGTTTCAACACTTTTTCAATATGCGAAATTACGAGCGGTTTTACCAGATAATTTTTTACCGATGCAAAACCAAATGCTCTTTGCAGGTCGTGCGGGTGGGTGGACGAGGAAAGAATAACCACATCGAGATGCGCGGTAACGTTGAGTGGTAGCGCTTCGAAAGCAACCAGAAAACCAAAGCCATCCATCTCGGGCATATTAAGATCCAGCAGCACCAAAGCTGATTGACATTTTATCAGCTGAATAAAATCGAGTGCTTTAGTGGCTGAATTAAACATGGTGACATCGGGGTGAAGATGCACATTGGTGAGGACCGAATTGCACACATGCAAATCGATTTCGTTGTCGTCAATGATGATAATTTTTTGGTAGGGATGGGTATTCATGGGATGGGATAGGAAGGGGGATTATTCTTTGAGTTTATCGAGTTGCATGATGTTAAGCGGTTTCACCAGGTAGTTGCTTACGTAGTGATAGCGGAAGGCGCGCTGGAGGTCATCGGCACAGTCGGAAGAAGAAACGATTACGATGGTGCAGGTAAGTTTGATAAGCTGATCGAGTTTTTCATACTCATTCAAAAAATCAAAACCGCTTTTTTCGGGCATGTTCAGGTCGAGCATTATCAGTTGCGGCAGCTGACTGATGTCTGTGCAGCCATTCAGAAACGCAATGGCGCTGTCGACCGAGTTGGTGGTGGTGACTGTTTTAGAAAGGCGCGAGTAATGCACCATGCGTTGGTTCACCAGCAAATCGATGTCATTGTCGTCAATCAAAAGAATGTGCGAATAGGCAAAAGCGGGTTCAGATTGTTTATGCTGCCTGATTACTTGCCATGTGATAGGTTGCGTCTCTGATGAAAGATCTAAATGAGGAATTCTGTTTGTCTCTGAATGCATACTGATGGGATTACGTAGATGTTTATTTTTTAATTCACATCTAAATTAAGGTATGAAGCACCCCACGTAAAGGACAAGCACCAAGTATATAGACAGCAGCGACATTAAAGGAAGTAACCTGATTAGGCTAATTAATGTACTAATAATGAGAGTAGTATCCTTTAAATTTGGATTTGCTCACATTTAAGGATAAATAAGTAAAACTTGATTGTAAGTGATTTCGAAAATACCCGAAAGTAACTGAAAATCAGCTGATAACGGCCAGTTATTTGACAAGCAGTAGTAAATTAGCTTATATTTGAAAAGAGGGCAAAAAAGACATTGAAAAAATATACCCGAAGGTTCTCATCCCATGAAAGAACCCCCGGGTATTGGTATTAACATTAACGGATTGGACTTTTAATGCTAATCAGATTGTCAATTTATAACTCAAACTATTAATCAAGGCCTGCGTCAATGATGCCAATAATGCGGCCGGCATCGGGGCCATTACTTTTATCTATTACCATGACTTTTTTGTTGCCATGCATATCCAGTCCGGCATCTATGATGCCAATAGCTTTATCGGAGGATTGACCCATCGATAATAGCAAGGTGATAATGAGTGATAACATGATGGTTAGATTTAAACTGTGGAACAATATTCACCCATGTAGGGCTAAGAAGCGAGGACAAAAAAAATGAATCACGACATTCAATTAGTTTATTCCGACATCCACAGTATCACAAGTACCGTATAAATGAATCAGTTCAACAGCCTTACATTATTGCTTAAAAGACTCCAACGGGAGGAAATTAAGGCGTTGAAGAAATTCCTGACCGCATTTGAAGCAGGGTCGGATGAGAAAGGGCTTAAAACACTGCAATTGGCCGAATTCCTACTCCTCAAAAAGGGTAAATGCACCAAAGAAGAGGCATGTGAGCATATCTATGAACAAAAAACAAGTAAGACATTCGATAAATTAATTCTTCGCCTTCGTGACAAAGTGTATGAAGTGTTGTTGATGGATATCAACATCAACCGCAAGGGAGCTTATAATGACACCACCCGCAATCTTATAGATGTGCGAAAGAAAAACCTTCAGGCACAGCTATTGGCGGGCAAAGGCATGATCACCGAGTCGGTGCGGCTTTGTGAAAAGATCATCATCAAATCGAAGAGCAGTGAATTTTACGATGACCTGTTGCAGGCACTGCAACTGAAACAGCGCCTTACCGGACTCACACAGGGCAAACAACAATACGATCAAATTGCTTCTGACATTGAGTTTTACGAGCGTTGCCGCAAAGCATTGCAGATAGCCAGCAACTGGTACAACCTGCTGATTGTGAATATGGAATTCACCAGCAACCAGAACAATTATTTCGACCTCTTCGCACAGGCTGTTTCGGAATTGCAGCATGAATATCGGTTTACCAATTCGGCCAATATTGGTTATTACCTGTACCTGGTGATGATAGAATACCACCACGCGCGCAACCAATTTCTGGAGGCCGAAACCGCTTCGCTTAAATTGCTTGAAATCGTAGGCAACAACAAAGCTATATACCTCAAACGCAGGGTGGGCACTGCTTACACCTACCTCGCCATCACCTATTTGCATCTGCATCGTTTCAAAGAATCATTGGCTACATCGCAAAACGCACGCAATTGTTTTGCGCCCAACAGTTTCAATTCTTCCTACACGTTGGAGATTGATTTTTACTCCGAACTATTTGCCGGAAACATGGAGAAGGCCACGGAAATAATCAAAGCGCTAGCTGAGAGTCCCACCGCACGGCAATCGCCCTTCCAGGGGAGTAAATGGAATTACCTCTATGCCAACTTGCTCACGCTCCAAAAGAAACATAAAGAAGCTCACCACCTGCTGCAAGGCGCCAAAGAAATAGAGCGCGACAAAGAAGGATGGAATGTGGGCATGCGTATTCACACCATCCTCAACCAACTCGATGCTAAAAAATTCGATACTGCAGACATGCAGATAGAAAGTATGCGCAAACACATAGAGCGCACCATCAAGATGAAGCAAGTGAAAAAACGCAACCTTATTATCCTCAAAGTGCTGCTCGAACTGGTGAAAGCAAGTTTTGATTTCGACAGGGTGTGGCGTACACGCAAAAAATATTTTGAACAGCTTGCCAGCAACGAACCCGGCTACGGGTGGGAGATACGCAGCCCCGAACTCATCATAT
>JBBKVM010000102.1:0-3104 GCA_037968415.1 Bacteroidia bacterium
GGATCTTGCAGAAAATTATAACTACCCAATAGCCATTGATGATTATACCCTTGTCCGTGGGCAATGCCACAGGCAAGGAATAACCATAATATCATTAGATTTCTCATCTTATGATTACAAAATAATCAAATGGCAGGTGCTCTCCATGGCAAGAAATAGAATGTTTGAAAAAGCAAATTAATAAGCCCGCAATAAAATAAATATTCTATCTCCTATTAATCCTTCACACTGATCACCGCTTTTACTTCGGGTATAGATTTTAACACAGCTTGCTCAATACCGGCTTTCAGTGTCATCATACTCATGGAGCAGGAGCTGCAGGCGCCAAGCAATTTTAGTTTTACAATCATGTCATCCGTCACTTCTACCAAAGATACATTGCCACTATCTGCTTCAAGGTACGGCCTCAGGGTATCCAATGTGGCCTCAATGCGCGCAATAAAATGGGGGTCCTTATTCAGTTTCATTTGTTTCAATGTATTGCTTCAATGGTTTGTGTGGGCGCCATTGTCGCATTTCTGATGGCTATTTGTTGAGCTACTTTTTCAGCCAATTGGTTGAAGGCTTTAGCAACTTCAGAGTTTTCGTGTAATGCGATGGGCATCCCGCTGTCACCGCCTTGCGAAACAGCTTGCGTCATGGGCAATTCACCGAGGTAGGGTATCTCCAGTTTCAGCGCCATCTCTTTGCACGCAGTTTCTCCAAATATGTAATACTTTTTTTCAGGCGCATCTTCGGGAATAAAGTATGCCATGTTTTCCACTACGCCAAGCACCGGCACACGCACCGAATCAAGTCTGAACATCTCCACGCCTTTGCGCACATCGGCCACCGCCACCTTTTGCGGTGTAGAAACTATTAAAGCACCGGTAACGGGCACAGCCGATACCAATGTGAGATGTATGTCACCTGTACCCGGTGGCAGGTCCACAATCATATAATCGAGTTCGCCCCAGTTGGCGTCAGAAAATAATTGTCGCAAAGCTTTTGAAGCCATGGGCCCACGCCAAACAATGGCTTTGGCCGGGTCAGCCATAAAACCAATGGACAGCAATTTGACGCCATATTTTTCAACCGGAATTATTTTCGATTCGCCATTTACTTCAGACACAAAAAGCCTTTCGTTCTCTACACCAAACATAATGGGTGCCGAAGGCCCGTAAATATCTGCATCAATAAAGCCCACCTTGGCGCCATTTTTGGCCAGCGCCACGGCCAGGTTTACCGCCACAGTTGATTTGCCAACTCCGCCTTTGCCTGAGGCCACCGCAATTATATTCTTTACTCCTGGTAATAATTCTTTGGTGTCTTGCCGTGTGGTGGTAACGTTCGATGTCATGGTCACTTCCACCTCGGCCTCGCTATCCACAAAATGAATAATTGCATTCACACATGCCTTGTGTATCATTTCCTTCATAGGGCAGGCAGGAGTGGTGAGTACTACGGTAAAGCTCACTTTCTTTTCGACAATCTTTACATCCTTAATCATACCCAGTGTAACCAAATCCTTTTTCAGGTCAGGGTCTTCTACGTATTTGAGGGCTTCTAATACTTGCTCGTGGGTAATGGCCATTGGTAAATTATTTCAATGCAAAGATACTAATAAGATGGATGGTTGACATGCTTAAAGCTACAGTTCCAAGGCGGGATCCCAGAACATTTGTTTGAAGTTTAAGATCACATCATCTTCAATATTGGCGCCTTCATTTATCAGCAATTGTGACATTAAATTGGGGTCGCCAAAATGATGTTTGCCGGTAAGCATTCCATTGCGGTTTACCACCCGGTGTGCCGGGATAGATTCACCTGAGGTGTGGCTGATATTCATTGCCCAGCCCACCATGCGTGCCGAACGTATTATGCCCAGGTACGATGCGATGGCTCCGTAAGTTGTGACACGTCCTTCAGGAATTAATTTTACTACTTCAAAAACATTTTGAAAAAAATCATTTTTGACAGCACCTACTTTAGGTTTGGTGTTGGGTTTTAGTGTAGCCTTTCTCCGCATGGACAAGTTTGAGTAACGGTAGCCAGCACCACATGGCCGGTTTTATCTTTAAATCCGGTCACCAGCACTTCTGATAAAAAATTTCCAATTTGTTTGGGCGCAAAGTTGGTCACACACACAACTTGCATGCCTGTCAACTGTTCCAGTGTATAGTTTTGAGTGACTTGTGCGCTTGATTTTTTAATTCCCAATTCCCCTAAATCAATCCATAATTTGAACGCAGGTGAGCGTGCCTCCGGAAATGCTTTTGCATCCACAATAGTGCCCACGCGCATATCTACCTTTTCGAAATCCTCCCACGTTATTGCCATACATTCTTTTGCATTAACCAATTACACATTCTTATGTTTTTTCATAAACTTATCTACTGACAGTGGGCCCGATCCATAAAAGAGGAAAAACAGCAGCAAAGCAAAAACAAGTATTGAAAAACCCAGCTCGGAGTGCATAGAGAAAAATCCTTTTTCCATGTTCACAAACAAAATGGCACCCAGTAAAATAGGAAGTTGAAAAATAACTGCCGCACGTGTTATCAAACCAATGGCAATTAACAATCCGCCCAGCAGGTGGGCAAGGGCCACGTAGTGTGCAAGCATTACAGAGAGGAAACTAATCTTGCTGTTGGCCAGCATAGTGACAATGGCATCGGTATCGCCAATGAAAATTATTCCGCGTACCAATATGATAATACCCAAGGTGAAACGCAGCAATGCAAAAAATTTTGATTGGTGAGCCTCGTTCCATGATCGGTTGGCTTGTATTGTGTCCATGGCTTTAGTTTATTGATTTAATTAAAATTACAATAATAAGGGCCAATCGCAAATTGCCGCGAACGCAAAAAACCCGGCAATAAGCCGGGTTTTTTGATTAAAGTGCTGAATGGTGGTGATTACATCATGCCGCCCATGTCTCCCATTCCTCCGGGACCCATTGGTGCTTTTTCTTCTTTGATGTCGGCCAACACACACTCGGTAGTAAGGAGCATACCTGCAATAGATGCGGCATTTTCAAGTGCTACTCTTGTCACCTTGGTAGGGTCAATAACGCCTGCCTGATAAAGGTTTTCGTACTTGTCGGTACGTGCGTTGTAGCCAAA
>JBBKVM010000103.1:0-7716 GCA_037968415.1 Bacteroidia bacterium
AGTTGTTATCATCACAAATGCGCATTAAAACTTGTGTATCAAAACCCTGATAAATGCCGGATTTAGCAGCTGTAATCAAGCAATCACTTTCAAATGATAAGCTTACCGGAGGAGCTTGCTCCATTGTACAAGCATGCTTTAATGAAGTCATAGTCTCTTCTAAAACCCGCTGTATGATTACCTCATACTTTACAGATTGGGTAATGAAATGCAAAAAATAGATGAAAATAAAAATATCAAAAACAGTAAGTATTATTAGCAAATAAGTGCTTAATGCAGGAATCTGAACACCTTGATCGATATCTCTGATTGTGCTTAATAGAAATAATGAATATATGATTGTACCCACATAAATGCCTAATACCAACTGTTGAAAACGGCTGCCAATCAGCCTGTCTAGAATCCGATTGCTTAATTGAGAAGCCGTCTGATTCAGTACAATCATTACCATGGAAAAGCTGAACACGGTCAGTGTAATAATACCTGCTGTAATAGAAGAGATAATGCTACGTGCCGTAGAAGCATCACGTAACCTGAGGATTTGTAAATTAGATTTTATCTGTATGCCCATTTCAGAAAAATCGAACATAATACTCAATATTGAAAGCACCAAAAATGACAAAACAATAATTGCAGGATAAAACGCAATACTATTTGCAATTTTGTTTTTATGATACTTTAGCCATAATCTGATTTTTGTTCCCATGACATTCTATTTATTAGAGGCTTAATAGGTCAAATAAAGGCTTACTAATATAATAAGGATTGGAACAAAACACATGGCCCAATCCATTCCCCGATTCCACCCATCTACATGAACTCGAATTTCATGGAATTAATGCTATTGTAAATTCTGTACCGTGGTTAACTTGACTCTTCACACTTATTTCCCCATCTAATTTTTCAACTTGCATTTTTACAATATACAGTCCCATTCCTTTTCCCTCTGCTTTGTCGGTATGAAAGCGTTTGTATAATTCGAACATAAGATGTCCACTTTTTACCAGGTCAATACCCAAGCCGTTGTCTTTAAATGTGAGTATTATTTTTTTATCGACTAGGTGGCTTTCAATTGTAATGTCTAATGGCACAAGGGGTCTTCTGTATTTTATGCTATTTGAAATGAGGTTGTAAAAAATGCTGTGCATGTAACTTTTAATCGTGAAGATTTCATCCACTCGACTGAAATCTATTTTAAAATTTACCTGTTCTTTTTCAAGAATGTTTCCAATGCTTTCTTGAATATCACTAACAAGTTTTGAAAAATAAACCTGTTCTTTTTTTTCGTTTAATTGTTTTCCAATACTAAAAATATGATTCAAATCAAGAATTATCTCATCTAACCTTCCCGCTGAAGTAGTAAGTGCATTCATGATAAATTCTATTTCGCTTTCTTTGAGATCTTTTTTATTTATCAATGCCGTTAAACCAAGAATATTTGAAACAGGTCCTCTAAGATCATGAGAAATGATGCGAGCAAAGTGCTCGTTGTCTTCATTTTGCTTTACCAAATCAGCCGTTATTTTTTCTTTAAGGATTTCCTCTTGCATTTTCTTTGTAACGTCTCTGAAAACAAGTACAGCTCCCATTATATTTCCTTTTATGTCGAGAATGGGGGCACAGCTGTCGTCAATCGAATATTCCTTTTCTCCATTGCGGGAAATCAATACGGTGTCCGGATCTAGTTTTAATGCTTTTCCAGTTTTAAGAACTGATTCAACAGGATTATCACCTTCTTCCCTTGATAGTTTTTTGATAGTATGGAATACTTCAAGAATCGATTTATTTTCCGCGTCTTCTGATTTCCATCCGGTAAGATTTTCAGCAATTGGATTCATCAAAATAATATTCCCATCCATATCTGTCGCAATTACTGCATCGCCAATACTCTGAAGTATAACTGACTGACGTTCTTTATCAAATTGCAAAGCAGTTTCAAAATGCTTTTTCATTGCATTCCGATCTGCGAAAATCGTTACATGGTTGTTTTGCATCGGCTATGGATTAGCACACAGTTTGCTTTTCATGACAAAATACGGTACTGGTTTCTGGATCAATTGTGGTAACTTCTGGCCCCATTTGGTGAAGCCAGAATTAAATGGATGACTTTCAGATTACTTAATTCAAGATAGGACATGGTCAATTAAGCGTGTTGCACATCAATTGGTAATTATTATATAATTCACACATATTTTTTAAATGTCTAATGGTTTTCTTTTTCGTCCTTTTGCTCTTCCAACACCCATATAATCACAAGTGTTGATTCCAACTTCGAAAGAAAATTTTATATCTACTATAGATTTAACATTCCCACCTTGAACCATTGTTTTCATATCATTACAAGATTACTTTTATGGTAAGGATTGGTATAATCCACACCCCTGTCCTTTTTACTTCGGTTTTGTCATTCATTTTCTTCTTCTATATCTTGCCAAGAAGAGGATTACTATTATGATAAGGATTGGAACAAGCCACATTCCCCAGCCCATTCCCCAAACTTGATAGTTGTCGTAATGCATGATAGTTTTGGTAACAAAATTGTATACTAGTGCTTCTCTGAATCCATGAAGCTACCTAGAAACTTATGGCCGCTTCAATATTGATGCCATTGAATTCTGCTCCGGCAAATCTTCCATTCCATGCGCTACCCAGATACTCTTGATTGACGTATTCAACTTTTGTTAAAATGTTTTTGGATAGGTACCAGCCACCACCTATATTAAATCGTGTGATTTCAAGATCTTCACTTGCGCTTTCCCGTGTCTTACCCAGAACCGTATTATACCTGCCACCGATATAGAATTGTTCTGTTGATCCAAAGCGAAACAAAAGTTCGGCAGCCATTTGCGTAAAAGCTCCTTCTTTGTCAACGATTGGTGTTGTAAATTCTGCATTCCCGGATGCTACTTCATATATGCCAAATAGTTCGATGCCTTTAAATTTCACAAAAGGATTAATTTGAATAGCCGTAAGTTTTGTAAATCGGGCATTGAATCTACCTTCAAAATCGCCACCTTCGGTTACGCCATTGGTATCAGGCAAAGTGTGCATCACATTATAATATCGTGAACCCGCCCGATCACCGCCATATAACCAAGTTCCGGTAGATTTGCCTTGATTCGAATAGATGGAACCTGTTAGGCGGATTCTAAGGTCATCGTTTATCTGTTTATCAAAACCCAATTTCCCATAGAAAGAAGGCTTGTTATCAGTTTGGTCATTTACAACAACACTTTGATTCAGTTTTCCATTGGTCACGCCAGCTATTGCCAAGAATCCATTTTGTTGAAGTGTTACCTCACCAAAAGCTTCGGTAGAAAATGCATCCATGATATAATTACCTATGAACGGATTGAAAATGGCCCTCGCGTTATCTGTTCTGCGAAAGTGTGCATCGCCATAGTTAAATTCATCAAGCCCTACGGTAATAGTGGTCACATTCATGAGCCCCTCTAAAAACCCGGGCTGTATGAAATCCAATTTGTCTATTTGAAGGTGGCCTCCTTTAACCCATGATTCTGAATGGTGTTGAGATGAAAGATAGGTTCTCAGGTGCATGCGAACACCATTTAGTAGCTGCACATCAAGATTAAGGTTTGCAGCCGGAAGGTTAAAGTTTGAGCCCAGCTCCACAAGGTTATCTGCCTTGTTACTTTGGCTGAGGCCTTGAAACTGCATTGCAAAATCACCCCCAACCCGGACTTTTACACCACTGAATATGATCGTGTCATCTTTTGAAGTCTCATAGCGATTTAGCCCATGTTTGTCATTGGGTCTTAGATGCTGAACACTCGGCTGTTGTGCATTGGCATAGAATACAGAAAGCATTAAACATATTAATCCTGTGGCTTGTATCAATTTAGAAGTTCTCATACATTTTAGTTTGTTAAAATATCGTCAGTTTGAATTTTTCATTTTCGTCAGCTCAAAGTCGAAGCTTACTGTGATCTCATTTCCTACTTTTATGGTTCCAAGAAACATGACTGGTGGTTCCATGTTATAGTCGGTCATTTTTATTTTTTTGGAAACCATTAAGCGTAAATCCCCATTGGGCAATTCTGTTCCATTTGCTGAAAGCGACACAATCTTGCTTGAACCCGCCATTGTGAGTTTGCCTTCCACATTAATAGTCACCACTTGGCCAGCACTAATATTTATCACTGCATTGCTGAATGAATAAACAATGAAAGGATGGTCGTCTGATTTAAATGTTTCATATGTTTTACTGTCCATCTTTTTTCCCTCAGTGCTTTTTATGCCTTCTACAGCAATTTTTATTTCCGCATTTTGAATTGCAGCAAGGATTTTGTCTTTCAACTGAAATGAGCCTTTTCCTGATATATCAGTGACCTGCGATTCCCAGTCATGCAATGTGGATGTGCCTTTGATTGTTGCCTTCAACACTTTTAAAGTAAAACCGGTTGACTGCAGTGATACCGGTTCATCAACAGACTTTGGTTGATTAATGGTTTTTGGTTCATCTACAGTTTTGGGCGTTTCAATAGGAATTGATTTATTGGTGGATGTTGGTTTATCAACAGGTTTTGGCTTTTCGATAGGAATTGGTTTGTCGATAGGTGTTGGTTTGTCAATTGGAGTTGGGTTGTTGTATACTATTGATTCTTCTATCGATTTTGTTTCCGTAGCCTGCAATAATAGATTAGAATCCGTTTGAGTTGTTTCTTTCGTATTGATATTTGTCGGTGGGGTACATTGCGAGAATGTAAAAGACAATACAAAGCTTGTAGCTACAAGTGGCAGAAAATATTTTTTCATTTCTTCAATTTCTGTGGATAGTAAATAACAAGCAGATTATAGATGGTCAAGATTATTTATTAAATCATTTTCACATTATATGTTTAGTGATTTTCTAAACGGTCATATATTGTTTCAATTGATGCCTTCAATTTACCTAGCGCATCATTCACAGCTTGTTCCACAGTATTGGCATGACATGTTACTGCAATAGGTTGCATTTTTTCGAGCCGGGCTTCAAGGATACAACGTTTGTCATTGTCTCCTTTTTTCTGGCCATTTTCATCTGCCAAATGAATTTCAATTCTTGTGATGTGGTCGCTGAAGCGGGCTAATTCATCCTTTATTAAGGTGTTCAAATAACTTTCAAGTCTTTCGTCTCCAGTAATATTTGAATCTGTGTTTAATTGAATCAACATTGTTTGGTTTGTATTATAAGACTATACTCTATATGAGGATACAGTGCTAATGAATTTATTTTATTTGTTTGTCAATATCACTTTCATGGCTTTTTCTTTTTCTGCATTACCAAAAACCTCGTAGGCCTTTATAATTTCGTCAAGCTTAAAACGGTGGGTAATTAATTCTTCAGGTTTGATTTTTCCTGACGCCACTGTTTTCAGGAGCATAGGTGTAGTATTGGTATTAACCAAACCCATGGTGATAGTAATATTTCGTATCCACAAGTCCTGAATTTGTAAGTCTACGGGTTGACCATGCACGCCAATATTAGCCACATGTCCCCCCGGGCGTACAATGCGCTGACAGATGTCGAATGTAGCGGGAGCACCTACTGCTTCGATGGCTACATCCACACCATCTTTTGTTTCTGCCATTATTTTTTTGATGGCATTTTCTTCTCCGGAGTTTATGGTATGTGTAGCACCCAATTCCTTAGCTTTTTTTAATCGATTAGCATCCAGATCAATCATATAAATATTTGCGGGAGAGTAGAATTGTGCAGTGAGTAGGGCGGACATGCCGATGGGCCCGGCTCCTACAATTGCAATCGTGTCGCCCGGTTTCACACAGCCGTTGATCACACCAATTTCATGCCCCGTTGGAAGTATATCACTTAACATCACCAGTGCTTCTTCATCAATTCCTTTTGGAACGGCATAAAGACTATTGTCGGCATGCGGTATGCGTACATATTCTGCTTGTGTGCCGTTTATGAGATTGCCTAAGATCCAGCCGCCATCTTCACAGTGACCATACATTTGTTTTTTGCAATACTCGCAAGACCCGTCAGCAGTGATACATGAAATGATGACTTGATTACCTTTTTTGAAATTCCTTACAGATGTACCTACTTCTTCGATGACACCAATTCCTTCGTGTCCAAGTATAGTTCCGGGTTTTACGGACGGGGTCTTGCCATGCAAAATGCCTAAGTCTGTTCCACAAATCGTTGTTTTAATTATTTTGACAAGGGCATCCGTTGGTTTTTCAATACTTGGTTTTGATACTTCCTTCCATTCGATTTTGCCTGGCCCACCATATACAAGGCCTTTCATTGTTGTTTTGATTTCAGATATGGAGCCGTTTGGTTTGGCTTTTTTGATAGGAACGATTGTCGTTGACATCTTTTTTTGAATTTATTTTGCAGACGCGATTTAGCTTTCTTTAACCGTCTTGTGTCTATTTGTTTGATGGAGTTTTTGACTGCCTTTTCAATTTTTGTTTAGCGTTTGGCATTGTAGAAAGCATGCTTTTAATTCTTTGCTACATTTAATTGAATGACTTACAGCCTAGTTTGTAAAGGTGGGGGTATTGCCAGTAATTGGGTTACACAATAAGTAGTATTAGTTACATGATTCACACTTTAGGGGATGTGGGGTAGGCAAGGGGTTTTCCATTGGAGGATTGCCAGATTATTTTCTCGTTAGGCGATTGTTTTTCGGGGCCGCGTGTCTTTGCTGGTCAGTGAATGTTTATTGGTAGTTGGGAATGGTATCAATCAGCTATATGCTTAATCACCAAAAGAGAATACTCGATAGGCCTTTTTACATGTGTGATAAAGCGGCAAACAATTATGTAATAACCAGTTATAGGTAATCGTGTATGCCAAAAAATCTGTCATTTATGTAACTTATTGCTGACAAAGTGTAACATGAGCACCTTTGCAATTACCCACCTTTACAAAGTCATAAACAGATTCAACTGTTCTACATTGGCACACATATACTGGCAATAGTGATTTCGGTGTAGAACGATTTCAAACATTTATATAAAATCTATTCAAATGAAAACAACAAAAAACTTATTATTTAGAAATTTAAATTACCTCGTCCTGATTGTAGTGATACAATTTATGGTTAGCTGCCGGGCTACGAATGCAACTAAAGGGGTTGCCATTGGTGCGGGTTCTGGCGCTGTGATAGGCGGTGTTATCGGACACCAATCTGATAATACCGCAATAGGAGCTATCATTGGAGCCGCAGTAGGGGGTACTGCCGGTGCTATTATTGGGCATCATATGGACAAACAAGCTGAAGAGCTCAGGGCTGACTTGAAGGGTGCAACTATAGAACGTGTTGGTGAGGGTATCAAAATAACCTTTGATTCAGGATTGATGTTCGGATTTGATTCGTCTACGCTGAATGACAATACCCGCAACAACTTAACCAATCTTTCAAAAACACTAAATAAATACCCGGATACAAACATTCTGATTGAAGGACATACTGATAAAAAAGGTAGCGAAGAGTACAATATGAATTTGTCAAAGCAGCGGAGCCAGGCGGTAGCCAATTATTTAAGGCAAATGAATGTGAATGGTAGCCGAATCACTACGCAAGGTTATGGTGAACTTCAACCTATTTCTGAGGTTGATGAGCAAAACAGACGCGTGGAGGTGGCCATTTTTGCAAATAAAAGAATGAAAAGAGCAGCTGAAAAAGGCCAGCTTTAAGAAAACCGGAGTGACGCAATTTTCAATCAGCGGCACGCTATAAATTC
>JBBKVM010000104.1:0-12014 GCA_037968415.1 Bacteroidia bacterium
GTGTTTTCATGGCTGGAAAATTTGTGAGATTAGTAAGATAAACACAACGTTCTCAAATTTGCTTTTGAACTCAGCACCAAAAGCAATTTAATTGTTTCTGTAAAGAATCGCAATGATATCTGCAAAGAACAAGAAAAGATTACTATATCGAATTTGATTTATTACAAGTATTCTTGAGAATTAAACACTACAAAAAATCTCGATGCTTCTCCTTCAAAATATGATTCCGGAGTCCAGTTTTGTTTTTATTCAATGAAGGTAGATGCACGCGCAATTAATATTGACCCTTGGAAGAAAATAGTCTGGTCAGAAGTTTCGCGTTATTTAATCTTGTTCTTCAAACTGCTCCAGCCGCCACCGTTATACACAGAAGTGTACCCGTTAGATTTTAAGATGCTTTTGGCCGAAGCACTGCGCATGCCTGATGCACAGCAAGTAATGATCGTTTTGTCTTTGTCTTTCAGTTTATTCAGATTATTTTTTAGCTGATCGACAGCAATATTAATGGATCCTCTAATGTGCCCGCCAGCAAATTCCCCTTTGGTGCGCACATCCAATATCACTGCACCGTCTTTTACCAATTGTGAGTAGTCGGGTTTCTCTGACGTGAAAAAGTTTTTTATGGCTTCAAACATCTTGATTCTATTTTGTTACCGTTTAATGAATTTGGACACCGAAATTTCATTGTCTTGTCTGACTTTAATAAAATATATGCCCGGAGCCAATGATTTCAAATTGAGGGAAGCGGTATTGTTTGAGTTCAGCACTTGTTCGCCAAGTGTGTTCATTACCACCACAGTGTACTCTTTGTTCTTGTTTGCCAATTGAATATTTATGAAATCAGCAGCCGGGTTGGGGAAAATATTTATTGCATTGTCGCCCTTTGGTGAATCTTCAACTCCGGTGGGAGTACATTCTACTGTAAACTGGCCCATCATACCATTGTCTTCATGACTTAATATGTGACAGTGGTACATATAAGGCATAGTAGCATCGCAGAAATCTTCATACTTGGTAATGAATGAAACAGTGCCTCCCTGTGGCGAAACCAACACCACATCTTTTCGACCACGCAAATTGGCTGGGGGTGTAGCGCCATTGACAGACGTAACGAAGAAGTGATTTCCATGCACATGAAAAGGATGCGCCATCATGCTTTGGTTGGTGATATTCCATATCATCACATCATTTTGCTGCTTGCTGAAGTTGATTACGTTATGATTGTATTGCACCCCGTTGATCACGAAATTAGTCATGCTCATCATGGGAGAACCCTGGATTAAAAAATTCATTGACGTTGCACCCACCGCGCTCCATGGAGTATTTGTGGTAAGCACCGAAGGAATCGTTGTGACTGGTGAATTGGTTTGTGCCACCACATTTATTTGCAGAAAATTGAAAGTGATATTGTCAAGCGGTCCAATCGGGTTACCCATCATGGGTGGGCCACCGGGAAAGCCTGCGGGCAGTTCATTTCCAAACTGATTGATGTGGTATGTGTTGCCTGTTTGTCCGCTGAAGTCGACCAGTATCTCAGCCCTTTCACCGCTACTCAGGCGTAAGCGTGTCAATGCTACCGGTGCATCCAACAAACCGGCATCGCTGGTTATCTGATAGAAAGTGCGATTGTCATTGAAACCAAACTGAAAAACCCTGTGACTGCTCGCATTTAATATGCGCAGCCGCACTACTTGTGCTGGCACATTCACCATTGGGTTCAGTGTTCCATTCACCATGGTGGTGTTGTCAAACTCATCGTCAATTACAATTTGCTTTGTGGTGTTGTCCAAAGTCTGAAACTGGCATACCAGCGGTATGTCATCTACACCATATGTTCTTGGCAGATTCATAGCAGATTCTGTTGAATCGCGCACAATGATTAGTCCTGCAGCACCCTTTACAACCTGAGCCATGGTTTTGCCATGCAGGTGCGGGTGATACCAGTATGTGGCAGCATGATCCATCACTGTAAAGGAAGGGCTCCAAATGTTTCCACTCATGATCATGGTGTGCGGGCCCCCGTCATTCATGGGTGATACGTGCAATCCATGCCAGTGTGTGGTGGTGGTATCTGCAAGTGTGTTGTGTACGTTTAGCGTCACATTCTGACCTTTGTTGAGAATGATTGTAGGGCCCAGGTAGCTACCATTGTATGCAATGGTGCTGGTGTTGAAACCACTCACAAACTGATGTGTGCTGTCTGCGATGGCAAGATTGATGTTGGAGCCCGAAAGCGTATCGGGCATTGGAATTAAATTTTGGGCCCATGCAATGTTCACATTGATGGCGGCCACCACTAACAGAGAAAGTTTGTTCATTGAATTGTGTGTTTGTTGTTTTATGAAGTCAGGTTATTGTGGTGGATCGAAATTTTGGATGCACTTAAGGAGGCCAAGCACTGCCTTTTCTTTGATGGAGTAGAATACTTGTTGGCCATCTCTGCGCGACTCAAGGATATTTTTACTTTTCATGTCGGTGAGGTGGTGCGACATCAGCGCGTGGCTTATGTCCAGCACGTTTACAAAATCGGTCACATTCATTTCTTTGTGGCGATCGAGCAGGTCGATGACTGCCAAACGTTTTGGATGCACTACAGCCTTAAGGAGGTACGCGGCAATTTCTATCTTCTCAATCTCAAATCTCAGTTCGTATGCGGTTTCTGCCATGGTATCAAATTTTGTGCGTACAAATATACAAACATATATTTGAATATAAGTATGTGTGGTGAGAATTTATTTATTGGGATGCGGGGTGGGTTAGTGGGTGAGGGGAATGGGGTGATTCGCATTGCGCGATTACCACATTCTATTCCAGAAACTCATCTCAAATCATATATTTATCAAGTGCACATCTGAAAGCTGAAGGGGATGCTATTAAATCAAATGTTACTTACAAGCCTTCAGGTTGCAAAGACGCGTGTAGTGTAAGCCCATTCTTGATTTCAGGCATTTCTCATTTCGGTCGATTTTCCATTTGTGGTGGATGGGACTTTCAGCAATATAATTGTCCAGCAGAATGGTGTTGTCTTTCTGGAACCAATTTCCTGTTACAGAAAAAGGTGTGCCGTCATTGGCCAGACCTGTGTAAAGGAATGTGAGGTCATCGTTGAGCACCAACGCGGGCAGCTGCGCGCGGGCCATCTCATTGCCACTGCTACACACTCCGTAGGTGCCGGTTATTAATCCAGAGGACTCTTTCTTTGTAAATGAAAACGAAGCGAACAATATCAATAGTGTGCAAAGAAGCGTGGTGGTTTTCATGATGGAGGTTCTTAATTGACTAATAAATGTAAGATTTTTTCACACGTTTAAAATCATATTACTTTAGTTTCACATGCAAAATCAACTATGATTTGGTGGGGTCATTGTTAACACGTTTGGCCTTCAATATTGTCCATATAAGGTAGGCAAAAGCGAAAGTTAATCCAGCGAACAGCTTCTCGAAATTTGTATGAGCGAACAGGTTGGCAACTGTATTCAATATGAATAATGAAAGAAAAATCCATAGTATGATGTTTATCGTTTTCATCTTAAACTGAAAACTTATAAAGTTGCCTTTCATGAGCAACACAAGTATCAGGAATAAGTTGATCAGAATTGAAATTGCTTCAAACACATACATTTCTGTGTCATTTTGCAATCGCCCTCCCCACGCTATGTCATAGGGGACTATTTTCGCAATGATCGATACGTGAAATAGTATTACTGCAACTAACACCACTAGCAAAATGTTGATTGATTTTTGGAACATCATCTCACAAAAGTTATTCTATCATTCCCAATTTCCATTTAGAATTGGCTTGGTTAAAAGTAACTTGTTTTTAGATGAATTATTTTTTGCCAAAGTGCTGGCATTCAGTGTCACACACACATAATAATTAGAGCGCTAGCCGTTAAATTGGCGGGGATTCTGTATCTCCGGGGTTCATGGAACATAGCTCGCTTTCTTCAGGGTTTGCGTTCAGGTATCTGCCTATTTGGCTCGGTTGGCTTCTCACGCGGTTCCTGTGGTTTGCGTTCGGGTATTTGCCTGTTTGGCTCAATAGGTTCCTCTCGAGTCTTCTGAGGCTCATGTTCGGGGATGTGCCTGTTGGGCTGAGTGGGTTTTTCAGCAGGCCTTTGCGGGTTTTGTTGTTTCACTAAAGGTATTCTTTTATTTGATTCCATGTGAGACTTTTAAAAGATCAAGGTAAGGCTTTGTTACTCGGTAGCCAACAAGTGAATATTTATTGACGACTTTGGTAACTACGAGAGCAAGTACACCTCATAAAAAAAGCAACAAAGCGCGTAGACCTTGTTGCTTTAAAATCGGTTTGTCTTAGTAGAATTATAACATTTACTTTCTCACTCAGAGTTCGTGTTTTACCAAGGGTGGTTTGGATGTTGCAATGCCGTTTATGCATTAGTTTAGCATAGCGTTGAAATTCTTAAACGTGGTATTCGGAAGTAGAAGCATCTTTGATCTCCAAAGTTGCGTTTTTGAATTCTTTTTTCACCTCATCAAATTTTGATTCTCCTGTTGAAGCTAAAGATTTGGCTTCGTTCTTTGTGCTATCAAATTTTTCTGTGATGGAATTAACGAAATCGTCAACCATGGCCTTGAGATCGTCAGAATAATCTCCACTTTTTGCTAAAATTTGTTTGCGTGTTATTGAACCTTTGTCGGGAGCAAATAATATTCCTGCTATTGCACCAATGGCAAATCCTGCCAGTATTCCGATTACTACTTTTTCTGTGTTCATTACGTGTTTTTTAAATTGTGTAAGATGTAAGAATGTATAATACTCAAATTGTCTTTTAATATGTGTTTTAAGGATTTATTTTTTGCGAATTTGCATTATAATAAACACTACAACGACCAATACTGAAAGTATCATAAAGATACCTATGCCCATACCTGCTTTAAAGATTTCTTCTATAACCCCACATGAACTAAACAATGTAGCCAATGAGAACAAAGCAATTGGAGCGAACAGAAATGAATTTTTCATTTATTATTCCTTGAAGGAGTGATTCTATTGATTTATAGAATTTTTCTGCCTTGAATAAGCCTAAGCAATATTGCTATAATTGCGATTACAAGAAGGACGTGGATAATTCCTCCAGCACTATATCCTATGAAGCCAATAAGCCAGGCTATAATTAGAACCACTGCAATGATATAAAGTAGATTTCCCATTTTGTATATTTTTAATTGTTTAATTGAAAGAGTTTGGTGAGTGGGCTGCGCTTCTGTAAAGTTTTGCAATCCCTCAATTTGTTGTTTGATAGTAGTTACTTAGTGTTTGTGCGATAAAGTACGTTAGCTTAGAATTCTATATGTTGGCCTTCTTTCAGCATCATTTTATAACCATCTCGTTTCAGAATTGTTCCATCGATCATGATTTTTGTTTCATTGATTATGGTGATATCTGTTTCCATCATTGTCATTTCTCCATCCTTTATTTTCATCATTTTTCCGTCTTTCATTGTGACACCATCCGGCAAACGTCTGCTCTCTACTACCAACTTGGGTATCCTGTCTGTGCTGGATGCTAAGTTTTCAGACATCTTATTAGTATTTTCCTCCATCTTGTATTATTTGTGTGTGTGTATTTCGGATATTGAAAACAAACCTTCCTGATATTTAGGAAGGTTTGTTGAAAAATTTCTACCTGTTACCCTGTTGTGGGTTTTGGTTTTCGGGTTTTCCTGAATTTGGTTTTTTAGCTGTTCCTTCTTCGTTCTCTTCTGTATCCTGAACATCTATGTCCGTTTCTCCTTTAGTGGCAGTTGAATCCTTTCGTTGCTGGTTATCTTGCTGCGCACCCGGATTCTGACGCTGCTGGTTGCCATTGTGTGAATTTTTCTGTTGGTCCTGGATTGCCTTTGGATTGTTAGGATTTGTTTCGTCCTTTTTCTTTCCATCCTGAGTTTGTTCCTGATGTGACTTGCTAACAGATTGCTGATTGCGTGGGTCTTTTTGATTTTCAGTCATTTGATTTTTATTTAAAAAGTGTAAATAATAAGTACACATCAAAAGTGAATACTCTGAAGTTTGAAAGTGTTACACCAATTTGATAATATGTTACATAAATCACACTTAAATCATTTCAATGCCATGCTCAGAGATAAACAAGGTAATTGAGCGCATTGAAAAGTATTGAGTGATGCGCGCTTTTTGTATTACACTGATTGGTGATAGCAGGAGGCGATGACCATAACATTGGTAAATAGAGTGATCAACTCAGTACCAGGTTTTATAATTCACCTACAGAACCTGAATCAATTTTGTTGGCGAGTTATTTAGTGCATTGAAATATATAGGTGCAAAACAGCTATATCGAAAATTCAGTCTAATACCGATACGGAAAGCGGGGTGCTTACTAATGGCACGAAAGTAATGGATTAGTTCTCATGGGCTGCTATTTCGTACGATGAAAGATAGGGTAGTGCTACGCTGTGGCAGCGCTAAAATTTAATTTTACTATGGACTCCATCAGCTATTTCTTCCATGGTTTTGTCAACAAATTCATCCTGGCTTTTGTAAGTGTCAAGCGAGAATAGTTTGATATAATGCCATGATAGCTCAGCCACATCCGAATGGTTGGCTGTAAGCATATTGCGGTACAATCGGAACCGCTCAATGGTGAAATATTCTTCTTTCTCCGAATCGTCTATGGTTTTTCTTTTGTCAATCGGGAATCCGTTGATCTGGTAACCCATGGATTCGCAATAGGCATGAATTAGATTTTCTGCGTCTTCTTCAATCAATTCTGATTCCTTCATGCCTTTCAGGTCATCAGCCGTGTGAGCTTGCTGCTTGGCCAGTTTGGTTATCTGATTCTTAATTTCTCTAAGGGTCATTTGGTTGGTCGATTATATTGTGATGATACACATTATTGCTTCAACAACATGTAAGACTGCCTATTTCTACTGGCTGCTGTTAATGCCGGTAATTAATTGGTCCAGGGTTCTTTGTCTTTGGCGTTCATGAATTTTTGTCTATCGTATATGCTTATGCCTTGCCAGGTACCGAACCAAAGATGACCTTTGTGATCTTCAAGAATACTTTGAACTACGTTGGAGGCTAATCCGTTTTCAGTTGTGAATTGGGTGAACTGGGTTCCATCGTATCGGTATACACCAAAACCCTCAGCCGAAAACCAAATATTTCCTTTGTGGTCTTCACAAAAATTGTAGGTTTCTATACCTTCAATGATTCCATCTTTGGTGAAGTTGGTGAAATGTTTGCCATCAAATTTACTTACACCTCCATAAAAGGTTCCAATCCAAATATTCCCTTGTTTGTCTTCTAAAATATCAGCCGCACTATTGTCTGTAAGTCCATTCTTATCTGTTAAATGTGTGAATTCGCCTTTTTTGTATTTGAAAATACCATTCCCATCAGTTAATAGCCACTTCGTTCCATTTTTGTCTTCCAAAATTTTATTGACCAATTTGTCAGATAGCATATACTGAGGATTATCGACTACTGTATTGGGTAATGAAAAGGGAATAAACTGTTTTCCATCAAAATGACTGACACCTCCAAGCGTACCAACCCAAATGAGTCCGTTTGTGTCAATTGTCAAGCCCCAAATTTCTTCGTTTTGCAAACCGACTTCTGTGGAGTAGGTGGTAAATTTTTCCCCATCATATTTTACAAGGCCCGAAGAAGTGCCAAACCAGATGTTGCCCATTTTATCTTCCACAATTTCTCTCACAGACACAAACTTTAGCCTTTGTTCAATTGCCATTTTTGCGAGTGTGTGGCCATCGTAACGTATAATGCCATCTCCATTTGTTCCAAACCAATAGTTTCCTTTTTTGTCTTGATACATGGCTCTTACAAACTCCCGCACCATTCCATTTAAATTGGTATGAATTTGTGGAAATGTGGTAGTGGGATTTATTATTAATGGTGGGTTGGACAACGATTTTGCCGCACTATCATTTGAAGATTGAACTTTCACTTGTGCGGTGCAAAACGAAACTTGAAGTGCAAGCAGAAACAAAAAGATAGTGATTGAAATGAATCTATTTTTACTACTAAGATTAATCATCGTTTTTTTTTTTAGAATTGATGCTAACCTCCCGGGCTAAAACATGTGTGAGCATGTCCGCAATCCAGATCTCGACATACATGGGGAGGCCAGCAGAATGGCCATTACATCAATAAATAATTTTCGTTCGGAGCGCAAGTGTTTTGTGTTTAGGTGTATGCCGTTTATTTATTTTTTCAATTTTTAGACACAAACCACATATTAATTGCACCCTTGCCTTTTGCTTCAATCTTTCCACGAGCCTCGAACGAAAATGCCGGGTCATTTTTTAGCAGGGCATAGGTAGCTTGACTAATGTTTACTTTGCCGACCTCACTATTGCTTTCCATGCGGCTAGCCGTATTCACTGTGTCGCCCCAGATGTCGTATTGAAATTTTTTAACGCCTACAATTCCTGCTACTACCGGTCCTGTATGAATGCCAACGCGCATTTCGAAAGCTGGTTTGCCGACAGAATCATTTTCATTTTTATGTTTCCTGATAAAGGATTGCAATTCAAGTGCAGCCAGTACTGTGTTCTTTGCTGAATCATCGGTTGGCACAGGTAATCCGCCCGCAGCCATGTATGCATCGCCAATGGTCTTTATTTTCTCGATGTCATATTTTTCCATAATGCCATCAAATGCTTCAAAGCAGCTATTTATTTCTGACACCAATTCCTGAGCACTGAGTTTGGCAGAGGTTTCTGTGAATCCTTTGAAATCCGTAAAGAGTATGCTTACCAGATCAAAGTCTCTGGCATCGGCTTTCCCTTTTGCTTTAAGTTCTTCAGCAATTTCGCTTGGAAGGATATTCAACAAAAGCTCTTCTGAACGGTCTTTCTCTTTTTCAATTTCATCTTTCTGCTCACGGATTTCGATTGTTGCTACATCCACTTCGTGCTCCAATTCTTTTTGCCTTGCTTTCAAGTTAGCTATGCGCCAACGGAATACCAGATATATAATTAGCAAAGCACCTAAAGCGTACAGCGTTCTTGCCCACCAGGTGTGCCACCAGGGTGGATGAATCGTAAATTCATACTCAAATGCTTTACTCCACTCATTGCTTTCACCAATTGCCCTGACTTTAAATTTATATTCACCATAAGGTAGGCTACGATAATCTGCCTTACCTTCTTCTGTTGGTTGGCTCCATTTAGTGTTCAGACCATCTAATATATAGCTGTATTTAATTTTATTTGGTGCATTCCAATCAATTGCGCTAAAATGAAATGTAAGGTGGTTCTGATTGTAAGGTAATTCTAAGCGGAGTGGATAGTTCTCAAATAGCTGCACACCATCAAATTCAATTTCATCTCTTAAACTGTTTGTGATGTTGCGAAAATCTATATACTGTTCATTAATATCCAGCTGTCTCAAATATACTTCTGGCGCTTCGATTGAAACAGAATAGTCATCCATATTCAGCATGGTAAGGCTTTTGCCGGTGCCCCACCACATGCGGTTTTTACTATCCAAACAAGTGCTGTTGATCATGAAATCCATACCTTTCAGACCATCAGGTTTGCCAAAGGAATTAACTGCAACAATTTTATGTTTTTGATCGCCATTTGCCCTAGAATCGTCACCTATACTATTCGTAATTTTTGTTAAGCCAGACTCTGTGCCTAACCAAATGTTTCCGCTTTTATCTTCTGTTATGGAGAATGCGGTATTATGAATTAAACCTTCTTTCATTGTAAAATGAGTAAAGGACTCTCCATTGAATTTGCTTACTCCGCCACCATATGTTCCGAACCAAAGGTTTCCTGCCTTATCCTCCAACAGAGACCAGACCATATTAAAGGATAATCCCTCTTTCTCTGTGAAATAGGTAAATGATTCACCATCATAACGGATTACTCCTGACGCTACAGTACCGAACCACATGTTTCCGGCTTTATCCTCCAGAATGTGAGAGACCTGACCAAAACTTAAGTCTTCAAACACTGTAAAATATGTAAAGAATTCTCCGTTGAACATGCTAATTCCAGTTGCTGTAGCGAGCCAAATGTTTCCGGCTTTATCCTCTGCCATAGACATGACAATTGCAGTATTGAGGTTACCTTCATTGTTTTCTTCAGACTTGGAAAAATGCGCTTCTGTGAATTTCGTTATGGAATCTCCATCATAGCGACAAATTCCGCCACTCAATGAAGAGAACCAAATGTTTCCGGCCTTATCCTCCAACATGGACCAGACTGCATCACCGGCCAGGCCATCTTTCTCTGTAAAATTCGTATAGGATTCCCCATCATATCGGCTTACCCCGTTCATCTGTGATCCGAACCAAAGGTTTCCGGCTTTATCCTCCAGTACAGACATGATGACTGAAGAGGGCAATCCTTCTTTCTCAGTGAGATGCGAAAAAGATCCTGCATCATATCGGTTTACGCCTCCACCTTGGGTTCCAAACCAAAGGTTTCCGGCTTTATCCTCTTCTATATCTCTGACATTATTACTGGATAAGCCCTCTTTCTCTGTAAAATGTGTAAAGGTCTTACCGTCATATCGGTTCACTCCACCACCAACGGTTCCAAACCAAAGGTTTCCGGCATTATCCTCCAGACTGGACATGACCATGTTAGAAGATAAACCTTCTTTCTCAGTAAACTGGGTAAAAGACTTTCCATCATAACGGTTAACTCCGCCATCATATGTTCCGAACCAAATGTTTCCACTTTTGTCTTCTACGATAGACCATACGTTATTACTTGACAAGCCTTCTTTTACTGTAAAATACGTAAATGACTTTCCATCAAATCGGCATACTCCTTCCGGTGTTCCCATCCAAATGTTTCCGGCTTTATCCTCCATCATGCAGTGAATGATATTACTGGATAAGCCCTCTTTCACCGTAAAATGCGTAAAGGAAACTCCATCATAGCGGCTTACACCGAACCCCCCATTACTGAACCAAAGATTCCCCTCTTTGTCCTCTAATAAGATGTCGGCAGTGTTACCTAAGCCTTCTTTCTCTGTAAAATACGTGAATGATTCTCCATCATAGCGGATTACTCCATGTTGAAAAGTACCTATCCAAATGTTTCCTTCCTTATCCTCTAAAAGAGAGTAGACAGTACTGATTTTAAACCCTTGATGACTTGTAAAATGGGTAAAGGATTCTCCATCATAACGGCATACACCCCCAGGGCCACCAAACCACATGTTACCTTTCTTGTCCTCTAAAATGGCCGCGAGGTAGGAAGATTGCGTACCCTGATCCACATCTAAGTACTGTAAATTAGTAATGGCCGCATCCATTTGCCCTGGAGGAAGGGCTTTTTGAGCTTGGGGTAAGTTGATCGCTACAGTTTTGCCAATGGTGGGAATGGGTATGCCGGTGGGTATGGTGTCGCCTGAATTGTTCAGCTTATAATGGGAAGTGTCGCCTTTGCTAATTTCTTCAAGCAGAATAGTGGTTAAGGAGTCTTTGTTTACGGTGATAACCGTTAGGTCATTTGGTATAATGTGTACGTTTTGATGAGCCCAAATACTGCTGTCTGGCTCTAATAGTTTAACAACTTTTGGCTTAGGAACACTGTCGGGGTGGATAACTATGCCTTGAAAAGGGATAGGCACTCCTGTGATAAGGGTGTCACCACTTTTTGTCGAAATGGGTTTTATACTGTCGCCTGTTACGGTGTTGAGTATGTAGCCACCATCAGTGTTTAATTCCACTGTTTTGGGTTGTGGGTACAGTGGACCTGGCGATTTGTTACTTTCTATGTTTCCATCGCAAGCAGCCAGGAGCAAAAGAGGTATTAGATATATTAGGTTTGTTTTCACTGTTTTGTTTTCACTGTTTTGTTTTCCCAGAGTATGGCAAACGATGCCTCAGAAGGTAGAAAAAAAAGGCGGGCATAAAAAACTACCAAGCTCTACGATACCTATTAGAACTATTTGAAAGAACAAAACTTTCACATACTTACTTGCTGCCCGCTTTGATATGCCAGATTGTGAGGGCGCGTGTATTGTTTTAGTTTGATAGG
>JBBKVM010000105.1:0-3636 GCA_037968415.1 Bacteroidia bacterium
ATATCATATTGGATGTGGCTGCAGGAACAGGTGAACCGGGATTAACCATAGCTACCATGTTGAAAAATGGAAAAGTGGTGATCACTGATTTGTCTGAAGACATGCTGGCAATAACCCGAGAAAAAGCTAAAAATAAAGGCATTCAAAACATAGAAACGCAGGTGTGTGATGTGTCTGAACTTCCCTTCGCTGATGCAACATTTGATTCGATCAGTTGTCGGTTTGGATATATGTTCTTTCCTGACATGCAAAAAGCGACTGATGAAATATTTCGTGTATTAAAACCAGGTGGGAAAATTGCTACTTCAGTTTGGAACGTGCCTGAAAAAAATTTCTGGGTAACTGTAATGGGAGGCACCATCAACAGGAACATGGATTTACAACCCCCTCCAGCAGAAGCTCCCGGTATGTTCCGTTGTGCGGAAAGCGGATTTGTCAAAAACTTGTTTCAAAAAGCAGGTCTTACTAATGTAGATGAGAAGGAAATAGTTCAGACAATGAATTGGGGTACCACGGATGTTTACTGGACTATGATGACTGATGTTGCGGCCCCTTTTGTAGCTGCTTTGTCAAAGGCGGATGATGCGATGAAAGCCAAAATTAAAAAAGAAGTGTTTCAGGCCATCAATGAAAAATATCCTGAAGGGAAGGTATCAATCGGGACAAGTGCTTTAGTGATAACCGGGACAAAATAGAATTCACTTCCCCCCATCTGGCTTGGTGTGATTCACACCAAATCCTCTACGCGTGTGCGTGTGCCAGCGAAGTGCTTGCGCAGATGGCGCCCATCGCCATGCACCGTATATACCTGTTGCGCACCCGATCGCTCAATTACATCAAGCAAATCATGCCAATCGGCATGGTCACTCACACGCAATACATTGCCAGGGCGGTGAAACATATTGTTCCACCCGGTTGCAAACAATTTGATCTGGCCGGCTGAAGTCTTCACCTTACGATATACCTGAGGCGAAACCACCAACACATTGTTGTTGCTGGTCATAAAATCCCGCTCATTAAAAGGCTTCCATTTGCCCAGGTCTACGCCCAATTTTTCGTACTGACGGTGATAAGGAATAATATCGGCATGCACATGCACATCAAACTGATGGCTGGAGGCCGTGAGCAGCTTTGTGATGCGCTGAGCTTTGCCCACGCTATATGTACCAATCACCACTTGCACATTATTGAATTTTTGGAGCTTCAATATTTCTTCTTCGGGGTTGGGATGGCGGTAGGCAGGGTCGCCAAAAGTAGACTCGGTAATCAGTACATCTGTGGACAGGTATTCGAATGGGTGGCAAGTAGCATCAGGTTGTACTTTAAAGTCGCCAGTGTACAGATAGCTTTTGCCTTTATACTTCATGAGCACTTGCGCGCTGCCAAGCATATGTCCCGCAGGGTGCAGGCTTACCTCCACCCCACCCAGATTGATCACCGCACCATACTCGAGAATGCGAAATTTGGGAAGCCTCCGCCTATCGAAGCGCAGGGAAAGTATTCCCGCAGTTTCTGCAGTACATATGATCTCGCCTATGCTGCTACAAGCGTGGTCGCTGTGCGCATGGCTGACCACCGCTACGTCTACCGCGCGGGTGGCATCCAGAAAAAAATTGCCTGACATACAGTAAAGCCCCTGAAATTTCTTTTGTATGAATGTGGGCTCAGCCATTGCGCGTTTGGTTTGCAGCGCTGGCCAGCACACATAACTGGCGGTGTATCTTTATCACTTTGGGAATCACCATTTCGTGACCATCATTGTCGATCAAAAAATCTGCGCGTGCGGCTTTTTCTGTATCATCTATTTGTCGCAGCATGATGGCCTCCACTTCCGCAGCTGTTTTCCCATCTCGTGCCACCACACGGGCTGTGCGGGTGGCTTTATCGGCCTCCACAACAATCACCTTGTCTAATTGCTTGTCAAGCCCTGCTTCGTAAATCAGTGCCGCTTCCTTAATCACATACAGGCTATCCTGCTCAGCTGCCCAGGCTTCAAACGCAAGGCCTACGCGCGGGTGCACCAGGTTGTTGACAAAAGCCAGCGCGTTGGCATCGCTAAAAATAATCTCAGCCAGCGCTTTGCGGTTCAATGTTTTGTCTGCCAAGAAAATAGAATCACCGAACTGGCCGCCCAGCGCCCCGGCCACCTCCGTATCATGTGTCATCATATTTCGGGCTTCTTCATCCGCGTTGAAAACAGGAATTCCCAGCACGCTGAATACACGGCATACCACCGATTTGCCACTGCCTATGCCACCTGTTACACCTACCCGCAATATCATTTGCGTAAGATATAGTCAACTTTGGCAGGCTGTATTTCCACCACTTCAACAAATGATGGATGGCTTACCACATCGACTTTTAGTTTGTTTACTGGCTTCTCTTCCTGGCTGCTCAAATCTACCACTACCTTGAACATGGAGTTGACAATGCTCTCATACCGGCTCAATCCAACCAGGTATTTAACTTTTACTTTTTCGGGCACTATGCGTATGGTATACAGCGGGTTAAGGCCAATGGGCTCTACCAGTAGTTCAACTACTCCTTCGGTGTATTTTTCCACATCTATGGTCATACTTACTTCAGCGGGCAGCAATTGTACTTCGTTCTCAAGTGGCAGCAATTTTACTTTTCGGTTGATCGGCCCAGATAAATTTTTAAGTTCGATATGTTCAGTTTTCACGCTATTAATTTCATTGAGCAGTGAGGCTGGCCCGGTAATGGTTACAAACATAGGGCTTATGCGCAGGCTGTCTTTAATTGTAAACTGGCGTGCAAGGGTGTAGGTCACATCGTTGATCAATGGTACCCGTTTCTCAGCTTTCTCACTGAAATAAACGGTAAGTAACCGTGGTTTTACATCAGTTACCTGCACATCAGGGGGCATTTGTTTCGAAAAAATATCTATCAATATTGCTGAGGTGATGGTGGTCTCTTTTTGACCTTTGCTCATGCGCGTACCAATGTCTGCCGGATAATCAATCACCAAGTCGGTATCGATTAACCCAAGATGGTAAAACATAAGACTAAACCCACTGGTGCGCAACTGCACGCTAAAGCGTTGCGGAAGCTCATTTACTAAGAGTTTGTTGTCTCCAAAATGGGTGTAGCGCACCGGTATGTTTACATAACTGGTGTAATCCTTATTAAGCGCAACCAAAAACCAAAAAACTGTAGACAGCACCACAAAAACAAGAAACCGTGGCAACCAACTTTTCTTGGTTTCAGTCTCCGGCTGTATGCCGTGTAGGATCAGTTTAAGGAGTGTGGTTTTCAATCACGCAGTGGCTAGGCTATTTTTCCAAAAGTCTTTTTGATGATTCCGCAGAGATGGCCGACTTCTCAACTTTCACCTGCACATTGCCGGCTATTTCGATGCTGAATGTAGTGTCCTGAATCTCGGTAATACGGCCATGAAGCCCTCCGATGGTCACCACTTTGTCGCCTTTCTTAACTGCTTCTTTAAACAATCGCTCTTCTTTGGCTTTCTTGGTTTGCGGCCTTATCATAAAGAAGTAAAATACGATCACAATCATAACGATCATGAGGATGCTTTGCATTCCTGAACTGCCTGAGGGAATTTGTAATAATGTGGTGAGTAATTGCATGATTGAATTTATTGGGTGACAACTTCAC
>JBBKVM010000106.1:0-3337 GCA_037968415.1 Bacteroidia bacterium
AAATGAAATTTTGGCCGTCTGTCAATAGGTGAAGAAAGGTATTCATCGCCTTCAAGAATAATCACTTTGGATTCATTGGTTAGCTTCACCATGGTATCGAAACCCTTCAACTGAGCCCCCACCATGTAATCGCAGTCAACACCTGCCAGTTGTAACACATGCAGTACCATTGCGGTAATGGTGGTTTTACCATGGCTCCCTCCTATCACTACACGCAGTTTATCTTTGCTTTGTTCATAAATGTATTCCGGATAAGAGTATATACGCAACCCCATTTCCTGCGCACGCAGCAACTCAGGATTATCGGCCCGGGCATGCATTCCCAATATCACCGCGTCAAGGCGTGAGCCTATGCGCGCGGCATCCCAGCCCATTGATTCGGGAAGTATACCTGCCGCAGCCAACCGCGATTTTGATGGCTCAAATATTTCATCATCTGACCCGCTGATGTCAATACCTTTCTTACTTAGCGCAATAGCCAAATTGTGCATGGCGCTGCCGCCTACTGCTATAAAATGTACCCTCATATTGGTTTGCAAACTTAATTTTGTAATGCAATTTAATCAAAGTAAAACAATGTAGACTCCGCACTACTCCCCCGTTTACATTACATTGGAGAATGGCAGTAAAGCAACCACAAACCGGCAATTGCCTATCTTCGCCATCCTTACTTTTAATTGAAATGAAACTACACACTATTAATACAGGATATTTCAAACTCGATGGTGGTGCCATGCACGGGGTGGTGCCCAAATCGATGTGGAACAAGATAAATCCTGCTGACGAAAACAACATGTGTACGTGGGCTATGCGTTGCATGCTGGTAGAAACAGCCGACCGGTTGGTACTCATCGACAATGGCATTGGCGACAAACAGGACGACAAGTTTTTCTCCTATTATTTTCTGCATGGTGATGATTCTCTTGATAAATCTTTAGCCGCAGCCGGATTTTCGCACAGCGATATCACGGATGTGTTTCTAACCCATTTGCACTTTGATCATTGCGGGGGCAGTATAAAGTACGACACTAAACGAGAACGGCTAGCGCCTGCATTTGCCAATGCAAAATACTGGAGCAACAAGGCACACTGGCAGTGGGCTACACAACCCAACGCACGCGAAAAGGCTAGCTTTCTGAAAGAAAACATATTACCCATAGAAGAATCAGGCCAGTTGAATTTTATTGAAAGTGAGGGAGAATTTTTACCTGGTTTCGATGTAAAAATGGTGTCGGGACACACGGAATCCATGATGCTGCCGGTGTTGCATGCTGGTGGGCAAAAAATTGTGTTCATGGCCGACCTCATGCCATCAGTTGGGCATATACCCGTGCCTTATGTAATGGCATATGATACTCGACCATTGCTGTCTCTTGATGAAAAGAAAAACTTCCTGGATGAAGCTGCACGAGAGAACTACGTCTTATTTTTCGAACACGATGCAGTAAATGAATGTTGCAGTCTGATCCAAACCGATCGCGGTGTGAGAATGGACAAAGCATTTGCACTCAAAGAATTATTCTAAAATGAAAGTTGGATTTGCATTAAGTGGCGGTGGCGCACGCGGCATCGCGCATCTGGGCGTGGTGAAGGCATTGGATGAAATGAACATCCGTCCCGATATGATATCGGGTACCAGTTCGGGTGCGATTTTGGGTACTTTTCTGGCGGCAGGGTTTACACCTGACAATTTGTTAGCGTATATCAAAGAAAACAAAATTGTATCCTCACTGAAACTGGCCATGAGCCGTACCGGCCTGCTAAAAATGGATGCAGCCATCAAACTATATGCTACCTACATGGGTGTAAAAACATTTGAAGAGCTCTCCATCCCATTGATTATTTCTGCCACCGATTTGGTAAAAGCGGAATCGGTTTACTTCGACAGTGGTGATCTGTTTATCCCTATGCAAGCCTCGTCTGCAATTCCGGTTTTGTTCAAACCATTACCACACAACGATATGCTCCTTGTAGATGGTGGATTGATTAACAACCTACCGGTAGAACCCCTTATGGGCAAATGCGATGTGATCGTGGGGATACATTCCAATCCGGTCGGTTTGAATGATCAATTGGGTTCGATGAGAAAAGTGATGGAGCGCTGCTTTCACCTGGCGGTGCGCAATACCATTGAAACGCGTAGGGCCGCGTGCGACTTGTTTATTGAGCCATCGAAACTCTCCGGATTTCGCGTGTTTGATGTTTCCAAAGCTGAACAGATTTTCGAAATCGGATATACACATACCATGGCACAGAAAGAAGCCATTTCTGAAAAGTTTCACTTACTGAGCGAACTGAATAAGTAAGATCAGAAATGAGCCAGATAACATCCACTTGAATTTACATCATACATGGGGATCGCATTCAACTCACATTGTTTTTTCCAATATCCTGCTGCATATCGTTTTACTGAAGAATCTATGATAACCAATTGGGGTGTGATTTGTTTGAAAAGCTGATCGCGTTTGCGAATGTTATTTCCGGAAATAATAAGAAAGTCAACTTCCAAATTCCCTTCTTTGCTGGCCACAAAGTCATCATCGAGTATCATGATAGTTTTGCCTTCAAAACCAATGAACGGATAGTTATTATGAATCACGCGCTGAGCCGGCAATTGTGCCGGTTTTATCCTGGCATCAAATGATAGTGTATGGGCAATACCAATATCATCCCAGAAATGTCGCATATGAAAAAGTACCATGTCTGCATTTCTGGTAAGTGATGTATCTGCCACCAGCACCTGGTCTCTACCCTTTACAAAAGACACAGCACGTTTCCCTTTGATATCATATACCGCTATCATTTTTTGATTTGAATGATCATAGTTTTCCCACAGATATACCAACGATAAACAGGCAACACCCAACATGGCCAAGCGCAAGTGTTTTACAATGCGCCATTCGCTAAACATGATGAAGAGAACAATCGATAAATACATAAACCAAGCTTCCAGAATGGAAATAGAAATGTGTTCGGTGATGGAATGAGGAAAACTCTCGATAAAGAAAACAGACTCGTTGAGCGCCATCACCAACCAGGCTAGCACCATGGCTACAAAAGCCTGGAGCGGAACATAGAAACCAAATAAGAGTGTGATGAGTCCCATATAAATTATGGCCGTGGCCAACGGAATCACAATGAGATTGGAAAAAATAAAGTAATTGGGAAACTGATGAAAGTACAGCATGGCCAAAGGGAAAGTGGCTATCTGCGCGGCTATCGACACCACAATGATGGTCCAGATTTTATCCAGCAGAAAGTTTCTGAAACGGATGAGTTTGTAGATACGAGGATGAATAGTCACAATACCAATCACCGCGAGATAGCTCAACTGAAA
>JBBKVM010000107.1:0-2623 GCA_037968415.1 Bacteroidia bacterium
GCTATTGTAGGCTTCGTAAGATTTGTACATTTCAACCGGCAATACCATTTTATACCCATCAGCAATACGTTTCTCCACATTCACAAAAGTCTCTCCCAGTATAGATTCGTAGTTTTTGATTTTTTCCTGCACTATGATTTTTGCCTTGTTCATCAGTTCTTTTTTTACCGTTTCGAGATTGCTCGAAAAGTAATCTACCCTCACCAAATCATAAATCTCATTGTTGGACAATATGCTGATAAAGTCATTCAGTTGATTGGGGTCTGAGTATTTGATGTGGATATTTTTTTTCAGTTCAAAGCCTGTCGGGATTTCGTTGTAATTTTTTTTACTGAACACCTTTTTCTCCACTTCAAATTCGTAAACCGGAACGAAGGATATCATGTCGATATAAACTTCTACCCCTTTTTTTAGTTTTATATCATTCACAGACTGTGATATCCGTTTATCAATTAATTCGTTCACTTCTGCGGCTGTTTTCCCCACTTGGGTTACATTGAAAATGGCCACATAAGTATCTGCTTTTACATTCGCCATGCCTTTCACGCTGATAAATACATCAGCGTTTGAGGGTAGATTAATATTTATGTTGTTGTCCGGAAAGCGTACCTGGTTTTGATAGTTTATATTTCCTGAAACCTGACCGAAAGTTATTTGACACATTAATAGTGACAAAGAAGTGAGTGTGAATTTTCTCATCGAGTTATTGTTAAAATAAGCGCTAATGGTTTGATTAAAATGTTTTGTGATTCGAAAGATACATTGTTAAGCACAGTTTATCATCCTGATGCTTCCGGCTCCACATGTTTTAAGTTGCCCTTGCCGCGTTTAATGGATATATCCATAAATATGAGCCATTCCTTTTTTGATTCGGGATTCAGTTTTTGAAGTTCAAGATCTGATACATGGACAACAATTGAAAGTGCTTTATGCCATGGTTAAATCTTGTGTCTTGAATTTCAATACTCAGAGGCATTGCAGGATGATTAAGCATATTGAAATTCATGATACATCCTTCGGCATCAGATATCGTATTCTTGATTACTTCAATTATGTATTTCGATCATCACGTGAGATTACTTGCCAACGAGACTCTTTTGCATTTGAATTTTGATAGCGGTCTTTTGGTAGCCGAGTTGACTTAATACGCTTTACGACAACACCCTTGAGAAAGCAATTGGTACGATTTACTTTTTTAGGTTATTTTCATGGGTAGTCCCATTGATTCACGCACCTTTTCATATAGGTAGATCTAATGAACATTTAGGTTCAGGATAAATTCCTTCAAGCCAGCAACGTGCACCTTATAAATCAAAGCACAACAAGTTTTTGCTGCGAAATCATTTCCCCGCTTTCATTTATGAAAAAAGCAAAATAAATTCCCTGAATTGGATTGTGAAGTTTTATCTCATTGTCATTTTGCTCAAATGAAACTTCTTGTCCGATTGAGTTGTAAATGCGCAGCGTTATATTCTTTTTCACACTGTTGACATAAAGTGTTCCTGTTCCTGGATTTGGAAATAGTTGAAATGTATCATTCGATTCAAATATGGGTTCAACCGCAGAAATTAAGCCGTATCGGGCTACAGATCTGTTGCCACTTGAGTTTGTAAAATTCCCGGCTGCATAAACATTTCCTGAATTATCAACGCTCATGCTTTGAATGATTGCATTCGCGGTTAAGGGATTTATTGACCCCAATTCACTCCAGGCAATGCCATTCCATTTTGCAACAAAATAATCGGAATCTAGGTTCGTAAAGTTGCCAGCTGTATAAATATTTCCTGCAGCATCGTGGGCAATGCTAGTGATATAGTTATTTGCGTTTAGTCCATTAGTGCCGCCCAATTGACTCCAATTGGTGCCATCAAATTTGGCTACATAATTAAATCCGGCTGCATTCTTAAAATCCCCTGCGGCATAAACATTTCCGGAAGCGTCAACGTGAACATTTCTTATATTATCATTTGCTGATAGTGCATTCAATCCACCTAATTCAGTCCAGGAAATGCCATCCCATTTTGCCACATAATATTTGGAACTAGAATTCGTAAAAGTCCCTGCAGCATAAATATTTCCGGCAGCATCACAATCAATACTTAAAATAGCGTTGTTTGCGGCCAATGCATCAATTCCTCCTAACTCAATCCATGTCGTGCCGTTATACATGGCTACATAGTTGTTAAAATTGGAACTTAAAACAAAATTAGTAAAAGCACCAGCCGCATAAATATTTCCTGAGGCATCACTACAAATGCTGGTGATATAATTATCTGCGCCTAAACCATTCACACCGCCCAATTCACTCCATACTGTGCCATCCCACTTAGCGACATATCGGTTAAAACTTGAATTGAATAGAAACCCTGCAGCATAAATATTGCCTGATGGATCACTGCAAATAGTCGTAAGATGACTAGTAAGAAATAAAGAGCCTTGGGTTTTATCAATCCAAGAAGCCCCATCCCATTGCGCTAGATAAAGATTATTTATAGAGTTTCTAAAAAGTCCTGATGCATAGAAATTGCCTGCTGCATCACTGTGTGTTGCGAAAATTTCGTTGTTGGCCGACAAAGAATTAGAGCCGCCCAATTCACTCCAAGTCTGGGCATTTACATAAAGC
>JBBKVM010000108.1:0-16869 GCA_037968415.1 Bacteroidia bacterium
TGTTTGTAAAAAAAGCATTCCCTAAAATTGATATTCCTGCTTTTCTTACGGGTTGGACAATCGCATTTCACAGTTCCGCCACTATTGCAGCAGTATTATTGGCTTTTGCCGGATATTTCAACATTTTTTTTCAATTTTCTTCTTTATTTATAAGCTATGGAATATTGATACTATTGATGTTGATAAGTATCTTAGGTATTAAAAAATCTTCCACGGCCAATATTATTATGGTAAGCCTTCAATTATTTGGTCTGTTGATTTTGATTGGTGTAGGATTGATTTCTACTGGAGTGCCGGATAAAGAATTTTTTAAGGTAGAATCTTTTCAAGGCACATTGGCTGCTACTGCCACATTATTTTTTATTTACACTGGTTTTGAACACATGGCGGCACTGGGTTCTGAAGTAAAACAACCTGGAAAAACCATCCCAAGGGCATTCTTGCTTACCATGCTCATTACTACAGTTATTTATCTGCTTATTGTATTTACAGTATTAAATATTAGCAATCCTACTCAGTTAGCCAATGTAGATTCTCCGCTTTCTACGGCAGCCTCTAATTTAAACTCATGGCTTCCTGTTGTATTAGGAATTGCAGCTTTATTTGCTACGGCCAATGCAGCATTTAGTGGGATTATTTCTATCAGCAGGCTGCTTTTCGGCATGGCCGTTGCAGGTGAGTTGCCGGCATTTATGAAAAAAACTAACAAGCATAAAGCCCCCTGGGTAGCAACCTTGCTTGTTTTAATAGTAGTAGCAGCATTCATATTATTGGGAGATATTAAAATCGTTGCTGGCATGTCCTCTCTTGGTGCATTGCTGGTATTCATTACTATTAATATTTCCCTTATTGTCTTACGAATTAAAGCCCCTGATAAAGAACGCCCATTTAAAGTTCCCCTGGCTATAAAGAAAATTCCAATATTGCCAATATGTGCAATTGCAGTAAGTTCATTATTGGTAATACAATATGAATGGCAGGTATATGCAGCATTTTTATTCGCTATCATAGTAGGTGTTACCGTAGATTATTTTCTGGATAAGAGGGAGAAAAAGCAACTTACTCCGGAAGAAGAAAAAGAATTATTTAAACATTAAAAAACTATTTGTTTTTATGAAACTACCAATCAAGGATAAAAAATTCCTCTTTCTTCTTTTCACAATAACAATAGTTGTTGCTTTAGAAGTTTTATCCATCATAGGCATACACATACCAATGCCTTATGCTCCATTTGTATTCGCTGCATTTATACTTGGCAATGGCTGCAATGTTTTATGGATAGGGAACAGAAACATCATTCTCAATGAATAAATCGATCGTAAAATTTGTGGTATAAATTTATTTGGATCATAATCGCACGGAGATCCCTGAATGTAGAAGCATATACCTGTTTGGAAACAGGAATGAAAACAGGCAATGTTGTGATTGAAGTAATGTGATTTGGAAATATGTTTGCGAAAAAGAAGCAGAGGGATTTCATGCGATCCAAAGTTGTTAAATGTAATGAAATGGTTAATATTAATTTATAAAAATACTGCGTGATACATTAAATGGAACGCGCAACCCACAATCAAAATGATACACAGGCTGACCACAGCATTGTTATTTGCATGTTTTTCAATTAGTTGTGCCAAAGCGCAAACTGCCATGACTATTGGCCAGGTACACAACTTTGATGTCAATGATGAATTTCATTATTCTAAATCGGCACCTAATACAACACCCTCGTCCTTGAGACATAAGATTATTGGAAAATCCTTTTCAGCTACAAATGATACAGTTTTTTATTATCGATTAAATAATAATTATACCACACAGTTTAATGGTACACCACCATTGATATACTTTCACACTTCATACATCGATACTGTTTATCACACCAATTTACAAACTCTGTATGATTCCGCTTACATCAATTGGCCCGTAAATATCCAGGCTGGTACTTGGTTTAACGATACCTTGTATTACGATAATAACCAATGTGGGCAGTTAGTTTATCAATATGAAACCTGCCACCGGTGTATTTTTGAGGGCACTTATCATTCGGTAACTGTGGGAATGGGACTTGGATTGGTGAGCGCAACAGTAAGCGTGCCGGGACCGGGACCTGGCAGTTTTTCAGTCAATTTAAGATATTACAAAAAGGGAGCTTTTACATGCGGGATTCCTGATACAAACGCTGCCCCAATCAGCACATCGGACATTACATCTTCTTTAAATTCATTGAGCATTTTCCCTAATCCAGTCACTGATATATTGACTATTGATTGTGCCGGACACAATGATTTGGGAATAACTATTTTCAATTTAGTCGGTGAGGTTGTAATACATTCGTCACTGACATCAGGGATTAACAAATTAAATGTGGCCCCACTCCCAAGGGGCCTATATGTGGCCAGGGTGATTAATGGCTATGGTTCCATTCAAAAAAAGCTGATGTTAAAATAATAATGATTATCATCAATCAATGTTCGGCTTCATTCTCATTAATTAATCTCCGAATTGGGTTACCCTTTTTCAATTTCAGACGGTAAAAAATTCTTTTTTTACATCCCACAATGACTCCCATGCTCTCCGACCTAACCAATAACATCCTTTACGAAACCACCTACCTGCAATTGTACGGGTTGGTGTTTTGTTATTTCTTGTTTTTGTACATCGTGCTGGGGCCACTGTTTTTGTCGATGTGCAAAATGCTTACACGCGCAGGCATCGCTCACCGCATCATCGAGAAAGAAGTGACTGGCAAACAAATTAAGCGGGAATTGCTTCATTCTTTTCAATCTATTGTCATCTTCGGATTCTCCGCATTTCCTGTCATCTATTTTATCCGCACCGGAGTTATTACGCTCCTCCCCGATTCACTTGCTAATATATTGTTGGGCATTGCGTTGTTAACCGTGTGGAACGAAGTTCATTTTTACATTGTTCACCGTATCATGCATTTACCTTTTCTCATGAAACATGTACATTATGTCCACCACAAATCGGTCACGCCCACGGTATACTCGGTGTATAGCTTTCATTGGTTGGAGGCTGTGCTGTTAAGCACAGTGCCTGTAACCCTTGCTCCGTTTATTCCAATAGCCCCACTTGCTATTTTCCTTTACCCCATGGCAAGCATCTTGCTCAATTTTGCCGGGCATTGCAATTACCGCCTGGGCAACGGCAAAGGCTCTGGCTGGGCGCACTTCGCTACACGCCATAGCGCACACCATCACAGTTTCTCAAACAAGTTTGGATTCGCTTCCGATCTGCTAGATAAATTAAACGACCAGTTGAAAAAAATCAGTTCGTCAGATAAATAAACGATGAAAGAAGTATACATCACCAGCGCAGGAGTATTCCTTCCCAACGAGGCCGTGAACAATGACCACATGGAAAACATCCTGGGGCGCATTCAGGGAAAAGACAGCACTGTGCGCGAACGCATACTCAAACAGAACGGTATCAAACAGCGCTACTACGCCATGGACACACGGCAGCAAAGTACACACTCTAACGCCCAGTTGGCGGCCGCAGCAGTGCGCGAAGCAATAGCCAAAAACTCTTTGCGATTGCAAGAAATAGAATTGCTGTCGACCGGCACCACGCAGGGAGACCTGCCTTTGCCTGGCTTTGCCAGCCTGGTGCATGCGGGACTGGAACTGCCGGTGTGCGAAGTGGCCAGTTTCCAAAGTGTCTGCGCAAGCGGCATGATGGCGCTGAAGAATGCATTTCTACAAATAAAAAGTGACGAAAAAAATAATGCGGTGTGCGTGGGTAGCGAGTTTGCCAGTCGGATGTTTAAGGCATCGCGCTTTGAAGGGCAAGGCAAGGGCAGTGTGCCGTTTGATACGGAGTTTTTGCGATGGATGCTTTCAGATGGTGCGGGTGCGTTGGTGCTTGCGCACAAGCCTAATGCGTCAGGTATTTCATTGAGGGTTGAATGGGTTGACCTGCAATCGCACGCTCACAAATTTCCGCTGTGTATGTACACCGGGAAAAATGATAACAAAAATGAAACTGAGCAGACCTGGCTTGATTACCCAGATTATGAAACCGCTTCCAAAGCGGGTGCTATCAACCTGAAACAAGACATCAGACTGCTTGGAAAAATGGTTGAGACCGGAGTCATGCACTATTTTGAATTGATCAATCGTGGGTTGGTGAAAGCCGAAGAGGTAGATTGGTTTTGCTGCCATTACTCTTCCGAATTTTTCAAAGCACCCATCAAGGAGTTGATGGCCAAGGGAGGTGGCACAATCACTGACGATAAGTGGTTCAACAATCTGGCTACCAAAGGAAACACCGGGGCAGCATCAATCTTTATTATGCTCGAAGAACTGATGTACAGTGGCAGCCTAATGCCCGGGCAAACCATACTGTGCATGGTGCCAGAGAGTGGACGGTTTATCACATCCTTCATGAAACTCACTGTGGTGGGCCAACAGGGCCCTACGCGCAAGTCATACCCACTTCGCACTGTAGAAGCACCATCACTAAATATCGAACAAAATGAAGTGTCGGAGTGGCTTGTGCGAAACCTGTCGCAGATATGGGTCGATTTTGAAAATGAATTATTGAAGGTGCCAATCGTTGAAAAAATCCACAGCGGCACTCTAAGCCTTGATGATTACAAACTCCTCATAATGGATTTACGGCAGCAGGTGATAGATGGATCACAGTGGATTTCGCGCGCGGCATCCAACATTGACATTGACTTGTTTGAACTGAGATCGGCTTTTATCAAACACACTGCAGCTGAACATAAAGACTATCAAATGCTGGAGAAAAACTATGAGAACCTGGGTGAAGACGGAGCGAAGATTCGAGCGGGTGAAAAAAATATTGGCAGCCTGGCACTCACCTCTTTCATGTTTCAGCAGGCAAGCAAACCCAACCCCATAGATTTATTGGGAGCCATGTTCATCATTGAGGGCATAGGCAAAAGGCTGGCCGCCTATTGGGGTGGGATGATAAAAGATCAACTCGGATTGAAAGATGATCAGGTTTCATTCTTTACTTACCATGGTGTGGCCGATGAAAAACATTTTGAAAATCTTGAGAAAGCGTTGAATCATCCGCTAATGAACATGGACCTTGCCCGCAGAATTGCCAAGACCGCCAAGACCACCGCCCACCTCTACAAAATGCAATTAGAAACATTGGGTTCTTATTAACTTGCACGCACATGAACGACCAAATATTAGACATCTCACGCCACGACACCCGCGACCCCAACCCTTGGCTGGCGCTGTATCTCGACAATAGTATTCCCATCAACGACCGCACCAAACGCGCGCTGATGGAAGACAATGATTCGACTTCTGCCAAATACTTACTACCGGTAATTATGTTTTGGTCAAAAGTGACGATGTTCTTTATCCATGTATTCAAATTTTTCTTTCCAAGATTTTTTAATTCGCCTCGCATGCTGCATCGCATTCTGGCTTGGGGACTAAAAACCTTTGTGAGTCCCAACGCCAATCTTTTAATCTTCCGGCATTTCCATGTAGGTAGCGAAATACTCGAATTTATTGCAGGCAATATCAATGGTGTGCAAATTAAAATGAATCCACTTAAGCCCGCAAACTTTGAGGATGTAAAAGACAATTTGTTTCTCAATCACGATTTGAATCTGTATAATTTTGTAATCAATCTGAACAGCAAACTCAAAGAGCAATCCATTGCCATCACCACTGTATCGGATGTGAATACGAGCATGATCACCGAAGACCAATTCGACCATATCGATTTCCCCAACCGGTGGACCAACATACTTGACCTACGCTCTGCCATTGAATTATTCACACCGTTCTACCAATTTTTTCTCACTGCCAATGATTTTGTCCGTGCATCCAATTCGCTGCAGCTAGACGAAACCATTGCGGTTTATACTTCAAAAATATTGGGCACACCAGCGCATCTAGGTTTGATTAACAACAAACACCCCATGGTACCGGCAAGCACTTATTCGGCAGCATATAATCTGGTGCTGCATGGGCTGGCAGCTGAAACACTGCACGAGATATTGGTCAACCTAAAGCACGGAGAAACCCCGGATGGCATTATGGTGCCACGAAAGAATTAAACATTTTCTTGCTTGATTAGCTTTCCATAATCACTCTGAAAAGCGATCGCGCACGGCTGTATTTTTTTACCAGCAGCACACTGCGTTTTGATTTACGCGCAATGATTTCGGGAATATTGCCAAACATCAGTTGGTGGTAAAAGAGCTGTCGCGTGGCACCCAGCACAATGGCATCATACGATTTGGATTCAGAAATAATTCCATCCGCCACCACGTTGTGCGAAATCAATTTACTGTTAACCGTAATCTGTTTGTGGCCACTGATGCGGTCCACTGCCTCGTTTATACGCGAGTTGGTTACTTCTAATTGCTCACTGTTGGCTGATTTTGGAACCACACTACACACTGTGAGTGAACCTTCTTTGGATGGGGTAATCATGGCCGCATACTCTTCTGCACGCTGAATATGCTTACCACCCGCGGTAGGCATCAGTAGCCGCGCGATGGGCTTGTCTCCCACAATTTTTGCCAGCATAATATCGCATGGAGCGTGTTTTACCACATCATCTGTAACCTCACCCAAAATCTTGCGCGCGGTTTTAGTGAACCCCTTCCACCCCATTAGTACCAAGTCGCAGTCACGTTCGCGGGCAGTTTCCAAAATGGCTTTGGCCGCGTTGTGGCCTATGCGCACCAAAGACGTAAGCGGCACGCCTTCCAAAGTTGCATGATGCAGTGCTTTGTCCAGGATGGCGCGTTCGCGCTCCACATATGCATCTGCTTCAGTGGGCTCCAACTGTTCAGGCACCAACACCACGCGCAGCGCTATGATGTCTCCATTGCGCTCGCGGGCCATGGCGGCTGCAAGTTTTATGAGCTGCTCTACATTCTCCGGATTGGCCACAGGCACCAACACACGGAAACCAGTTTTTTCAACAGGTGCGCGCTTTTCCATGGCCACACGCGAAGGCACACCAGGAAGTGCTTCTTCGGCCGGCTGGGCTCCTTTCCAAATCATAAAGCCTATGAAGCCTACTACCAGCGAAAGCACCGCCATCACAACCGGAAAAGGATGGTGCATAATCTGACTCAATAAATATATATTGGCGATGATACCGAGAGCAGGGATGAATGGCACTAAAGGCACACGGAAAGGCCTCACCATGTCAGGAAACTTTTTGCGGTGCACTATGAGGGCCGCATTTACAAGTACCAGCACCAATAACAACACCGTGTCAGCATAATGTGCAAGGTCTTCGAGAGGCATCGCCAATGCGAAAAACAAAATGGTGGCGCCCACAATGACCAATGCCACCACGGGCGTTCGTGTGCGTGCGCTGACAGAACCCACGCGTTTAGGCAAATGCCCAAGCTGACTCATAGACATAGTAACGCGCGAACCCGCCATTATAGAAGCGTTGGATGCAGACACCATGCTGAACAACGCCCCTCCCACTATCACCATACCTCCTATCGGACCCAAAAATTTTTCTGCTGCAACTCCCATACTTGCTTCGGTGTACTCCGTGAGATGAGCGCCTATTACCACAAGTACAACCAAAATATATAGTACCGTGACCAAACCCATGCTGATAAAAATGGCGCGAGGTATTGTTTTTACAGGATTACGCACCTCTCCGGCTGAAGCCGCTATGGCAGAAAAACCAAAGAAAGTAATAAACACAAGCGTGGCAGTGCTACCAATTTTTACAATATCATGGCTAAACTTCGAGATTAGATCAGGCATGCTCACGCTGCTCATACCTCCCGCTATGAACCAAATCAATAAAGCAACTTTTGCCAAAGTGATAACTACTTGAAAACTACCACTCTCTTTGGTGCCTTTTACATTGAGCATGGTGAGCAATATCACCACTGCCACACCCGCCAGAAAACTGTATCCACTATGCCATACAAACTCATGAAAGTAACTACTGAAACTGGCTATATAAAATGCGCATGAGGAAGTGTATCCTAAAAATAGTGCCCAGCCAACCACGTAGGCGAGCGGGCGCGGAAATGTTTTTCGCGAATAAAGGTAGCCTTCGCCAGAATGTGGGTAAATGGACACGAACTCGCAATAGGTCAATGCAGTAAAAAGCGCTACCACCGCGGCTGCCAAAAAAGAAACAATGGCGGCTGAACCCACATTGCGGATAGCCAGTCCGCTGAGCGTAAAAATACCAGCAGCTATCATGGTGCCCACGCCTATTGCAAGCGCACTTACGAGGCCCAGGTCTCGGTTGAGTTCCGCCTCGATGTGTTGATGCGGTTTGTTAACTTCTTCAGTTTGCACGTTGGTTTGTTTCAAAAATAAATGTGCGAAAGAATGCGGGCAGTTGCCCAATTTGAAACCAATTTATAACATTTTATGTAGATGGAGCAATCATTGATCGAACCAAGCATGACAAAAACTTCTGCATGAACAAATATGTGACCTTTAAGAACAATAAAAATATTTCTAATTCTTTATATTTAGCATCGAAATTAATTTTTTCAAACCAGTCTGGTAATTACAGACATAAAACACACCACTATGAGAAAAATAACTTTTTGTGTAATTACAATGTTTTTATCGTTGACATTTGTGCCTACATACACTATGGCGAAGGCAGATGTAGTTCCCACAACCGTGCCTGTCCCCACATCTGCTGAAAGTCCCCAAGCACAACTTCTGCTCAACCGCCTTAATGAAATCAACGCGATGGATAAGTCAAATCTTAATTCATCAGAAAAAAAAGCGTTGAGAAAGGAAGTTCGCTCAACCAAAAAGCAACTGGCTGAAATAAGTGGTGGAGTATACCTTTCTGTTGGTGCAATTATTATCATTCTGTTGGTGCTGATCATATTATTGTAATCGATTTACTTTCCAATCCCATTCTACCTGAATTATTCTTCTAACCATTTAAAATACATTCACCATGGGAAATTTATTGTATACAATAGCGGTCATTTTGGTCATTCTTTGGCTGATTGGATTTCTGGGTTACAATGCCGGAGGAATCATTCACATTCTTTTGGTTATAGCCATACTGGCTGTGTTACTCAGAATCATCCGTGGCAAAAATCCATTCTAAAATTGTGCTAAAACATTTTTTCTAACACTTTATTCTCCATTCAAGAACAAATGCCTGACAATTGTCAGGCATTTGTGTTTAGCAATTTACATATTGGATTATAGAATATGAGTTAGAGTAAGTTACTTAAAAGAGAAAACATTTTTTCGATTTGTTCCCAACTCTTTTTCTGCCGACTAAGTTATGCTTGAATCGTTCTGATTTTTTGTAGAGCCAATGGTCCGCGTTGCTGATCACTATGCGCAGGCCATTGCCACGCGTAGATTTTGTGCCGTCCTGTGCGCCAAAGCGCGCGCTCACCTGTTGGGCAATTTGTGCGTTGGCTACAATGGGCTTGGGATTAGATTTTGCTTCAAATGTGGATACCGGCTGCCGGCTGCCCCTGCCTCTGCGCACCAATTTTTTAAATTCTTCATCTGCCAACTGCTGTCGCTTGTGACACGGGCAATTTGGATTGCGCGGATCACTCAGTGGGTACTTGTAAGGGTCGTCAAAAACCACATCGGTAGTGTCTTGGGCAATTGCTTGAGGGGATAAAAAAAGACTGACAAACACAAATGAAGCGGCCGCAATAAATATTCTCATCCAAAAACCAACATATGGAGTCTTCATTTTATCAGTTTTAAAAATTCTCCCTTGCGCAACAATGCGCAAGGGAGAATTTAATCACACAATTGTTAACCACTTTACTTTACGATTTTCTGATTGTCACTTTCTCCACACCACTCCACGTCTTGAACTCATTTGTGTAATACAAGTAGGCTGAGGAGGCAGGTGCATCGTATTCGCCTGGCATCTCAGCTTTCAGGTCGAAGTGTAGTTGTTTCACCGCTGAGGGCGCCATGCCACGGTAATAGATGGCGATGTTGTTGCCCATTATTTCGTAGTAATCAAACACTTTTTTCTCCTGCATTTCCTTCAACTGCCAGGGTTGCAAAGTGAATCCTGCAGGTATGCCGATGATGGCCATGGTGCTGGGTACCTCTTCGTTTTTGCGATTGGTGATAGTGGCTGTCATGCGCACGGTCTCACCCACTTTCGCAATTTTAGCAGCCATTGTGGTGGTAAGGTTAATGGCACACTGCGGGTCACTAACCGGTAAGGTAGTGCTCCATGAAACCGCCACCGAATAAGGCAAAGGATTCTTCACACCCATGTACTTCACTTTCACATCGTGCTTGCCATTTCCTTTTACAAATGCTTCCAGTCCATCTATATTCACTTCACCTTTTTCGCCAGCCTTATATGCTTTGGTCGCTACTTTTTTACCGTCTATATATATGGCGATAGCTCCATCTTCGTTCGCTTTCTTGCTGTACTTGGCATACCCGGTGAGCGCTTTCAGCGCGAGGATAGTACCCTGCGAACTTGAGAACACACCCGACCCGCTGCGCGCACCTACCAAAAACTGAACAGATTTGTTCATGTCGGTTGTGTATTTTCCGCTTTCCTTCAACATGGCCATAATGGCAATGGAGGTGGTTTCGATGGTCAATGATTTTCCCTGCGAATAGGTGATTGAATGTGTACTTCCGGTAAAACTGCCATCTTTAGCCTGCTGCTTCAATAGCAACTCCAAGGCGGCTTCAGCCTTGCGTGTATCGCCCAGCCTGTAGGCAGCATTGGCAGCCATTGCGAGTGCGTAGGCATCTTTGGTGGCCATCGCTTTTTGGTAAGATGTTTCAAATTCTTTTTTGATATCAATGTACCCGGCTTCGGCCAGCGCATACACTATATAACCGTTCATGATATCGTCACTAATTCTGCCGAAGTCGTGATATGCGCGCTTTTCTCTTGCGAATCCACCCTTGCCGTCTTTCTGATTCATGATCCACTTGGCGGTGCGGTCAATCATTTTCTGATCTACATCCCCACCCGCATTTTTCATGTCTACAAACTCCATGATGCCATACGCGGTGAGGCCTTCGTGCGCGGGGCTGGCACCAAACCATTCGTACCCATTTTGCTTGGTTTCGAAAGTGGTGAGACGCTTATAGCCTTTATCCAACAAATTACTCGCATAGGCCATCGTCTTGTCATCTTTGCTGCCTGTGGCTTTCAAGTAATCGAGCACCATGGCGTTGGGATAGGCGGTGGCCGAAGTTTGTTCGAAGCAACCATAGGGCTCGCGCAATATTCCTTCCACACCTTTCATCAAATCATCGACTACACTGGGAAAAGCAGTAAACGACATCTTGAGTGATCCGTTTACCACATTGTTGGTTTCAAACATGTAGTCTTTCTCTATTTCCTGTCCCGAAAATGAAGCCGTCACCGGAAATCCTTTGGGGGCAATTTTTATCATCTGCGAAAATGAATCGCCCAACCCGCAAGCTTTAAATGAGATGATGAATTCACCAAATCCAATTTTATCCAACACCTGGTAATCGAGATAAATCGTTTTGGCAGCGCCCGGCATAATGGTTTGTGTAGATGGTATTTGCACAATTGCTTTTAGTCCGTCAGGCGCGGTGATGGTAAGCTCGCCACCTAGCGGAGCATCGGTGTTATTCTTCAGCGTAAGCGGAATAGATACTTTGTCTTCAGTAGCTACCTCAACTGGTATTTTTGTAGTCATGGCGAATGGAAGTTGTGTGAAAAAATTCATCTCGGTTCTTCCAATGGCACCATCAGCTGCGATGCCTTCTACTGTAGTGCGGAAAGAAGTGATATCATCCGATGCATAGAACTCGATTACTTGCTTGCCCGTGCGACTCACTTCCACATTGGGGTTCCAATAAATGGTATTACGAAAATCAGTACGTGTGTCTACTACAGTTTCTTCTTTGTATTGAGGAGCGGCAAACTGTCGCGCACGGTAGTATAAAGTAGCCTGAGGCTTCTTGATTGCATCGCTCTCTTCGTTGGCCATATCGAATCGTGAAGCCCTGAAGTCGGCTGCATTGCCTGCTATGTTTTGCACTTCTTTCTTTTCCACTTCGCGCGCAGGCATGTCCTTTGCTTTCACACTTTCAGATGCTACCACTTTACTCAATTTGGCCACATTGTTCGCACTCCGTTTTGATGCTAATTCTACTGGCATGGCGAACATCGCTTGTGAAGCAGGAGCCAACTGAATGTGATCCAGTTGGACGGCTTCATCTTCCACTACCCTTGAACCTCTCTGCGCTGCTCCGGCATCGTACATGTACATCACAATATTGCGGTTGTAATCAGCCACATTCCCCGATTGAGGGTTGTAGCCCACGGCAGTGTACTGCATGTTGATCGGATCGTAAAGAGGTACGTTTTTCAATACAAAATTACCGGAAGCATCGGCCGTGTATACACTGCCATTGCTCAATTTGATTCGTGCGTTGGCAATGGGCTTGCCGGTGGTGGCAGATTTCACCATGCCGGCCAGGATGGCCTGTTCGCCCTGGTATGTGATCTGTGGAATATTGTCGGTCATGATTTTCTCCCACGCAAACCTTCTCCATCCTGCTGTCATCATCAAATAGTCGAGTGCCTCGTCTGCTTTTTTCTCTTTGGCACTAAAATAAAACGCTGGCTCTTCAATCTTCTCCTTAATATCTCGCTCAAGCAATAGCTGCGACAAAATATTACCTGACTTATCATCAGCAAACGAGAGCAACTGATCATTGACCACAGCCACTGATAGGTTTGCAGGCATTGGCATACCACGCTCGTCCTTTACAGATACAGTCATACGCACTTTTTCGCGGGGCAAATATTTTTGTTTATCTGTTTCAATTGACACACTCAACTGTTTGCCTTTATTAAGAAAAGCCAGGCGCTCGGCCCGTGCTATGCCTTTGGAATCAAATAATGTAATCTGCGACACCCCCATAGGAAAATCAGCAGTAGAAAATGTAATGCGGTTGTGCCCTTCTTTTGCCTGCACAGCGGTGTTATAAAATATTTTGCCGCGAACCTGCGCCACTACCGCAAGCTCCTCTGTTTCTGTCGTGATTATATTTACTGACAATTCGCCCTTGCGTGAGTTGTCTATGTTCATTACATAACCGCGCGGCAGTGCCTCGGGCAATGCAATGGTTTCATTTATCCCTTCGGGTTTGGTAATTTTGATATGATACTTTTCGCTAGCCTGTGGGTTGATATTAAACGAACCCATGCCCATGTGAAAGCTACTGAAAGAGGCTACCTGACTGCCATTGGCTGTCAACACAACCCCTTCTACATCGGCAGGCTTTCCAAATTCATTGACCGCGCGAAACGCCACTTTGCATTGAATGCCTTGCACCAGGTCACCGCCTTCGGGATACACAGCAAGCTTAATGTTGTTGAGCACAATAGGAATGGAACGCGAAATACTTTCAGTAATTCCGTTATAGTCTATCATCACGTTAAGCAAACCATCAGTCGATTTGAGGTTAGCAGGCAATTGGAATTTGATATATCGAATCCCTTCGTCATCGGTTGTGTTCTCTTGCGCCACAAACTGTTTGCCATCAAGGTTCGCCACAAATTTTAGTTTGTAATTAGCCAGTGCTTTGTTCTCATTGGTGTTCAATTCTATTTTGGCAATCACCTCATCGCCCGAACCAAATGCCTTCTTTTCAAAGTCAAGTTTCATCTTTAAGTTAGGCAATATCACTTGCTGTACTTGAATCTCTTTCTCGAAGGCGTTTTTGTCACCTTCGTTTTTCATCCAATTGGTATAGGCACGAACTTTATATAACCCGCCCAGCGCCTCGCTGTCGAGCTTAAAATCACCCGCGGCTACTCCGTTGCCGGCTATCAATTTTATATACTTTTCAACGGTGCCTTTGGGATTGATAAGTTCCACGTGTACAATGTCGCTTTTAGCCGATGGCTTTAAAGTGGCACCATCGCGCACAAAAGCAGAGAACCAAATATCATCACCTGGTTCGTACATCGGTTTATCAAATTGCAGGTACACCCTTTCTTCAGGCAATTGCCCATTGAAAACCGCAAGTTTGATTTTTAAAGATTTGATAAATTCGTTTTCTGATTGAGCAGTGTACTGCCCCATGGGACTGATCCACGCCATGGCTGTAAGAATGACAAGTGCAACCAGTGCGGGTTTGTAAAAATTTTTGTTCCAGCGTTTCATAATGCTTGAGTTTTAAATATTTGATGTTGGATTTTTGAACTGATACTTAGAAGATGCAGCGGCTTCTGCTTTTCCATAAATAATATTTGGACAAAAATGCCGGCCTGCTGGTTTGGATACTGCAGAACTTACTTTTACATTTAGGTTTACACCAAATCCATTTCTGTATGAAGAACATTTTTTTCGCATCCTTATGCTTACTGATTATGGCCAGCGCTTCGGCCCAGCACATGCTTGACGCACGCTCCTACACCCGGCAAGATTCACTGCGCGGATCGGTCACACCTGAACGAGTGTGGTGGGATTTGCTCCACTACGAATTGACGGTGGCCGTGAATCCGGCTGACAAATCGATAAAAGGAAGCAACATCATAAAGTATAAAGTACTGGAGGCAGGCAGTGTGATGCAAATAGATTTGCAATCGCCATTGACGATAGACAAAGTAATGCAAGGGGGGCAAGCCCTCACCATGACCAGCGAAGGGGCTGTTCATTATATCAATTTGGCCAAGGCGCAAAAAGTGGGCGATATCAACGAAATAAAAGTTGACTATTCGGGCAAGCCAGTGTCGGCCAAAAATGCGCCATGGGATGGCGGCTTCAGTTGGAAGAAAGACGCGGCTGGCAAAGACTTTATCGCTACTTCGTGCCAGGGCATTGGCGCCAGCCTGTGGTGGCCATGCAAAGACCACATGTATGATGAGCCCGACAACGGAATTTTGTTGCACATCAACGTGCCGACAGGATTGGTGGCCGTGGGCAACGGCCGTTTGAAAAAACAAACAAAAGAAAAAAACAAAACCTCCACTTACACCTGGGAGGTGGTAAACCCAATCAACAATTATGGAGTGAATGTGAACATTGGCGACTACGTGCACTTTGGCGAAAAATACAAAGGCGAAAAAGGCATGCTGGATATGGATTACTGGGTGCTGCACGCCAACCTGGCCAAAGCCAAAGTGCATTTCAAAGATGCCGTTCGCACCATCGAAGCGCTTGAACATTGGTTTGGACCCTACCCTTTTTATGAGGATGGATACAAACTGGTGGAAGTACCCTATCTGGGCATGGAACACCAGAGTTCGGTGACATATGGCAACGATTATCAAATGGGCTACAAGGGGCGCGACCTAAGTGGCACAGGCTGGGGATTGAAGTGGGATTACATCATTATTCACGAAACCGGACACGAGTGGTTCGCCAATAATATTACTTACAAAGATATAGCGGACATGTGGATACACGAAGGGTTCACCAACTACTCGGAAAGTTTATTTACTGAATACTTTTACGGGAAGGCCGCAGGCGCGGAATATTCACGTGGCCTGCGCGGACGTATCGAAAACCGCAAAGCTGTAATCGGTGACTATGGCGTAAATGCCGGTGGCTCGCTCGATATGTATAGTAAGGGAAACAATTTGCTACACACTCTCAGGCAGGTAACCAACGATGACGAAAAATGGAGAGCCACCTTGCGCGGCCTCAATAAAGAGTTTTATCACCAGACTGTGACTACTAAGCAAGTGGAAGAATACATGGCCAAAAGTCTGGGCCTCAAACTGGATGCCTTCTTTGACCAATACCTGCGCGACTACCGCGTACCGGTGCTTGAATATGCAGTGGCTGATGGTGTGTTGAAATACCGATGGAGCAACTGCATAGAGACATTCGATATGCCGGTAAAAATTTACGTGGACGGCAAAGCGGTAGTGCTAAAACCCAACACACAACCAAAAGAAATGAAGCTGGACTCACCCAAGCCCACCGTGGTGGTGGATGCCGACTACTATGTGTACAGTTTCAATTATTTGGGGAACTAAATCAGGTCTTGACCATACTTTCTCCCTTGAGCTTATCAATAACAAATTCAATTTTATGCGTCACTTTACATTATTCCTGATTTCGTTCATTTTTCTTCAGTTTCAAAATCAGGCAATTGCCCAGAGCGAAAATGCGCTCGACTTCGATGGCATCGATGATCAGGTCACTGTGGGCACTGCTGCACCATTGATATTCGGAAACAGTCAATTCTCCATGGCTATGTGGGTGTATCCAAGAAACGCCTCACCCTCGTTCCCCAACTTCGATGGATTTGCAGGCTACCGCAACGATACCGATGGAGATTTTTACATTTTGCAATTAACAGCCAACTCGGTGGAAGCCAGATTCAGAAACAGCAATGGTGTGGCATTTGACATTGTCCACAATGGAATACAACTAAATACTTGGCAAAATTTCGTATTTACTTATGATGGCAGCATGACCAGGCTTTATCGCAATGGCCTGCCCGTAGATTCAATTGCAGCCAATGGCACCATGGGCGGTGGATTCACTCCATTCTATCTGGGGTTTGTGAAATTCCAAAACACCGATTTTTTACTCAACGGCAAACTGGATGAAGTAAGTTTGTGGAGCAGAACATTGTCGGCCACAGAGATAGAATGTATTTACAATCATACCAACACCACCAACGACCCGGGATTGAAAATGTGCTTTCGTTTTAACCAGGGCACAGCGGGTGGCAACAACGGTTCCACTAACACACTGATAAGCACCAGCGGCAGCCACAATGCCACGCTCAGCAATTTCGCACTCAGCGGAAGTACATCCAATTGGGTAACGGGTGTTAACAACGCTACCATCATCAACGACACAATTTGCCCGGGCCAGAGCTACACATTCGGCACGCAAACACTCACCATGACGGGCACATATAACAG
>JBBKVM010000109.1:0-8197 GCA_037968415.1 Bacteroidia bacterium
CGCTATAACAGGACAAATATTAACTCAAACCTGAGCCTGTTGTTACATTATTTCAAACAGTAATTTTTTTCTTCCGCTCTACAGAAGCTCTAATGTCTTCGAGCCTGCCTTTGGGTATGGCTTTGATTAGTTTCTGGGTGTAGGCTGTTTGCGGGTTGTTGTAGATCTCGTCCGCATCGCCCATCTCCTCTATCTTGCCTTTGTTCATCACCACCATGCGATCGCTCATAAACTTTACTACCGACAAGTCGTGCGAAATAAAGATGTAGGTAAAGTCAAATTGCTCGCGCAATTCGTTGAGCAAGTTCAACACCTGCGCTTGTATAGATACATCGAGTGCCGACACCGACTCATCACATATGATAAACCGTGGGTTGAGCGAAAGCGCGCGCGCTATGCATATGCGCTGGCGCTGGCCACCCGAAAACTCATGCGGGTAACGGTGAAAATGCGACTCTTTCATGTTCACCCTTCGCAGCAATTCCATCACACGCTCCTTGCGCTCTTCATCGTTGTTGTAAAGCTTGTGCACTTTGATTGGCTCCATGATGGCCTGGCCTATGGTGATGCGTGGGTTGAGCGATGAGTAAGGATCCTGAAAAATGATTTGAATATCCTTGCGCATGTCGCGCAGCTCAGCATTGGTAAGTTCGGTGATCTCTTTGCCCATAAAATTCATGGTGCCTGCAGTGGGCTCTACCAGGCGGAGTATGGTGCGGCCCAGTGTGGTTTTGCCACACCCCGACTCACCTACCAATCCAAGTATCTCGCTCGGATGTACATCAAAACTTACATCGTCTACCGCTTTCACATGGTCGGTGACACGTCCAAACAATCCTTTGCTGATTGGGAAATAGGTCTTTAAATTATTTACCCTGAGTATCGGTTCTTTCTTATACAGTTCGGTGTGTCGCGCATCAGTTTGCTCTCTGGTCACCACATATTGGCTAATGGCACTCTCTATCGATTTGTCGGTTTCTATCATGTTGCCGGCTTCGTCTTCCTGCATAAAGTCGGTGATGGTAGGCAGGCGATGCAATCGCTTTTCGAGTGGTGGGCGGCACGCGAGCAGGCCTTTGGTGTAGGGGTGCTGTGGGTTAGAAAATATATCGAGCACAGTACCTTGTTCTACAATTTTTCCTTTGTACATCACTACTACTTTGTCTGCCAATTCGGCTATCACACCAAGGTCGTGGGTGATGAACATGATGCCCATATCGGTCTCTTCCTGCAGCTCGCGCATCAGCTCCAGTATGGTGGCCTGCACTGTAACGTCAAGTGCGGTAGTGGGTTCATCAGCAATAAGTATAGACGGGTTGCATGACATGGCCATGGCTATCATAACACGTTGCTTCTGCCCACCAGATATTTGGTGCGGGTAGGTATCGAACATCACATCGGGTCGCGGCAGTTGCACACGCTCGAATAGTTGAACCGTTTTCTTTCGTCCTTCTTCTTTCGAAATGTTTTGGTGGAGTCGTAAAGCTTCCATCACCTGATCGCCACAGGTAAACACCGGGTTGAGCGAGGTCATGGGCTCCTGAAATATCATGGCGATGTCGTTGCCACGGTGGCTACGCATTTCGCGCTCGGTAAGGTTCAGAAGATTTATCGGTCCTTTCTCAGGCGAATGAAAAATAATTTCGCCCGCTGATATGCGACCAGGAGGCATGGGCACAAGCCGCATTACCGAAAGCGATGTCACCGACTTTCCCGATCCCGACTCGCCCACGATGCCAACTGTTTCGCCTTTGTTGACAGTGAAGCTAACATTGTTAACTGCCTTTATTATTTCGTCATCGGTTTTGAATTCGGTGACAAGATTTTTTATTTCCAGAAGTGTTTGTGACATAGTGTGTGATTGTATTCGGTGATGAAAAGAGTTTCTAAAAATAGGACTTTAAATTTGCCCACACAACCCACGTGCACGCACAAGATAAAGGTTGGTAACCACCTTGACGGGTGAATCGTCAGAAATGCAAATCGTGCGAGAGGATATCAAGCAGTGGATTGGTATCCAGATTACTCTGCGGTAAGCAATACTTTGATTGCCGGCAGGCCGGTGCGCGCTGCTGAGCGCACAAAGTAAATTCCCTGCGGAAAAGCCTGTACATTGATGGCTGTATTGCGATGTTCCCAGGTATGAATCAACTGCCCGTTAACATTGAATAGTTGTAGTTTTTCGCCATTCAAATATTCTGCACCGGAAACATTCAACAGGCCCGCGCTGGCCGTTGCGCTCCAGCCCTCAGCTGGGGTTGGGGCATATATGCCCGAGGTGATGTCGTAGTAGACCGTAAGTCGCACGTGATCTACCTGCGCTGTTTGGTCGATGTCGCCATTGGAGAGCATGAGTCGCAGTCCAAACATAGCACTGTTCACATTGGCCGGTGTGAGTCCGGTGCCCCACAAGTTGGTGCTGTCGCCATAGGATTCATAGGTAAAGGTCATCTGCCATTGGTTAGTGGCCTTCAGGTTGAGGCCTGTGGGCGTGCCACCGATAATGAGTTGCACAATAGAATCGTGAATGGTGGTAATGGGTTGTGAAACTTTTTTACTGATCTCAGCTTTTACTCCCGTAATCATGGCGTTGGCCGGAATGCTAAATCCAAATCCGTTGATGGCTACTTCTTGGGAATGGTAACACATGAATGCACTGATGCAATTGGGGTGCGCGGCCAGATCGCTGTAAGCAGCATTGTTATCGTTGGCATACAAGCCGGTGAGGTTGGGAAAGCTGGCGCCCGGGCCTGCAGCAATGGCAACGGTGGGGCTGTTGGGCCCTTGCGACTGAGCGGGGCACGTGGTAGCAAGCGCGCAGAACATCACGCTGAAAAGGATGGAGTAAATTGTTTTCATATTGAATTGTTTTTTGAATTGGCAATATGCGCAAATGCTTGTGAGCAGTATTTGATTCATCAAAATAGAAAATATTGTGTTAAAGGCGCGGGCACTTTCGGATAAGTGTTAAAAAGCACAGGGGCTGGCGGAAATCCGCCAGCCCCTGTGCTTGGTTTTGTAATATGATAGGTTCTTTCTTCTACTTCAGTTTTATCACTTTGGCAGATTTAATCAAAGAACCTTTGTCCATCACGTTGATAAAGTAAATTCCTTCTATCAGGTTACTCATATCAATCTCGCGTTCGAACGCAAACGTACCTTCAAGACTGATTGCGTTTACCACTCTGCCTTGCAGGTCGGTAATCACAATGCTCTCGGCTTCGCTCCACTCGCTGCGGAATGCTACATGCAATACACCACTCACCGGGTTAGGATACACGTTCAACTCACTGTTGAAAGTTTGTGTAATGGCTCCTTGGGCCGGGCGTGCAGGCAGTGCGCAGTTTGGCAAGCATGGACCCAGATAAGACCCATTGGCCAACAACGCAGGTACCGCATTTATAGAAATACAAATCGTCTGACAGTTGGCAGGGTTGCCGGGTGGCACACGACATATTTTGATCTTTGTGTTGTTGTTGTTGGATGAACAATCGATGTTCGCATACAACACAAGCACCGTAGCGCTGGCAGTGCAGCCATTGGCATCTGTAACTATCACTGTATAACTGTAAGTGGTATCGGTCATGTTACACACGTTGATGGTGCCTGTTGTCATGCCTGGTATAGCAGGGTTTGGATGGGTTGCACTCCAAACATATGTGTAAGGAGCTGTACCTCCGCCCACAGTGGATACAAGATTGGTGCAACCGTTTTGACCAAGTCCACCGTACAATACTACCTTATCGGGACCTAGCGTAACAGTAAGTTGCGGTGGCTCTACGATGGTCACCGTGGCGGTGGCCGTGCAGCCGTTAGCATCTGTCACCACTACGGTCCATGTGCCGGCAGGTATTTCATTGTTAGTTTGTGTTTGCTTGGGAACAGGCGTGAGCCAGTTGTAGGTATACACTCCTGTGCCTCCACTTCCGTTGGCTGTAGCGGAACCATTGTTACCACCGAAACAACCATTGTTGTTCACAGTAGCAGTGGCCCCCACAGGTGTGGGGTCAACCAACGTAACAGTGGTGTCGGTAAACACACAACCTGTTGACAAATCGGTCACAGTGAATCCATAGTATCCGGCAGACAAGCCTGCAAACACATTGGAACTTTGCGCAGGTCCACCGCTCATGCTGTATTCAAACGGTCCTGCACTGGGTACAGGTGGAGTGATAACAAATGAGGTGGGGTTGATGGTGATCTCACCATCTGCCGCGCCCGCACAAGAAATGTTTGATCCGTTATAATCGGATGACACCACGTTGATGGCATTGAGGATATTTTCCTGCAACACAAAGTCAGTCGAAGTGCCCACACATCCATTCGCATCTGTCACCACTACTGAATACGTGCCAGCCCCAAGGCCAGCTACACTATTGCCAGTGGCGCTGTTAGACCATGCGTATGTATACGCTGCAGTACCTCCGGTTACATTTGCTGTAGCGGTGCCCGTAGCGCCATTACACAGCATTGCTGTAGGTGCTGTGATTACCACAGCAGGGTTTTCATAGATGCTGAATGCCGGGCTTTCGCTGCCAATAGTTTGAGGCACGGTGGCCACCACTCTTATTTTGTAACCGTTGCCGGCTACAGTACCTATTGGAATAGTGGCATTGATACTGCCTGATGCATTGCCTGCCAGTGTGCCAATGGCCACAGGGCTGGCAAAACTCCCTGCCGCATCGCTCAGTTGTGCGGTGAATATGTTACCGCCTCCAATGTCGATAGCTGTGTAAGGAACACTCACACTACTGCCCTGACAAATAGAGGCCACTGTGCCGGTCACAATCTGCTCACCGGGTTGTTGAAAACCCTGCGTGATTACATTGCTGCCCGCGCTCAGTGTAGGTATCACCGTTTCACCAATGGTGAAGGTGATCTGATTGCTGCCGCCTGTTAAGGTACCTCCTGTGCTAGAAACCACCTTGCGACTTATGCTCTGCGCATCCACAACTGACAGCTGGAAGCCGGCAAGTGCAATGCTTATGAGAATTAGTTTTTTAAGCATGGTTATTTCTATTTAGAGGATTGCTTTAATATTTCAATTTCGGCTTTGAGTTTTTCTATTTGTTGTTGTTGTTCTTTCACAGCGTTAATTAGCATGTAGGTCATTGCCGTATTGTCCACATTCAGGTATTCTTCATCACTGTCAATATCTTTGAATTGGCCTACCATATAGGGAGCAACTTTCTGCAAGTCTTGTGCTATAACACCCACGTACTCCTTACTTGAATTGTATCCGGATTTTTCAGTGTAATGAAACTTTACCGGATTGATTTTCATAAGTGTGGCCAGGCCATCATTATAATTCAACACATTATTCTTCAATCGGCTGTCAGATGCCACAATCCATGCGCTTCCACCTGGCTTAGCGGCTTCACCATTTACATACAATGCAAATTGTGCAGCGGTTGGACTATTGATATACACACCAAAATCCTGATCGTTTTCAACATAAAGTTTTGCATTATTAGCATTGATAGTGGTGCCAATTTGGACATTTCCTGATGCAAAATCTGGTCCTTCGGATAAAATGGTTCTTCCCGTTACATGTAGTTTGGCATTACCGGCAGGAGTTGTTCCAATTCCTAAGTTCCCGGTACTCGTCAAAAACATTTTTGATGTTCCGTTGGTAATAAAATCTAAACCTGTTGAATTACCAAACAAACGTGGGTTGTTCGGATATGGAGTTCCGCCAAATCTGATTCCACCGCTTGCCCCTGCACTTTGCAATCCGGCAATACCAATATAGTTGCCGTCATTCACATCGTCAATGGTAGCATCATTGCCAATTCTTATCATGGGTCCACTTGTCAAAGCTGTAGTGATCATTTGGGTATAAGTATGATCTCCTAAATTATCCGCAAATGAAGCAGCCGATGCCCATGTGGCGTTTCCAGCACCGTCACCTGTTAAAACAGTTCCTGCAGCTGCACCATTGGTCATTTGAAATTCTGTGGTTTTTGTTTTGCCTGCTACATCCAGTTTTTCGGAAGGAGCAGCTGTTCCTATTCCTACATTTCCTGCGTTGTCAATACGCATTCTTTCGGATATACCACCTCCGGTGGCTCTGGTTGCAAACGTTATTCTTCCAGGCATGTCAGTAGCACTTGGTGCTCCATCTGTTTGAAACAGTATCCATGAAGATAGACTAAACTCAGTTCCATTATAACCTGATGCAGCCATACCACCTAATGACATATTATTGGTAGCAATGGTAGGAGATGCAAGTGCACCACCCGAACGAGCAAACACGTATGCAGGAATAAAATTACTGTCATCGGCATAGCGATGTATAAAATCTGTAAACTGGGTTCCTTCTGCTGCAAGTGTCATTTTGGCCCACTGAGAGGTACCAGGGTATGTTGGATCTGTGGTTCCTATGCCCACGTTTCCATTGGCTTTTATTGTCATATGATCCACACCGTTTGCAAACATGGCAAGATCATGATTGGATGTGGTACCAACACCACCGGAGTATCCGTTACCTGGAGCTGAAAGCCAAATGCTTGAATTATCATCATTGTCGTCCACACGTATATCTGCAACGGCTGCGGATATGTGAAGCTTGCGTGTAGGTGAGGTAGTTCCAATGCCCACATTGTTTCCATTGTCTGTCATGATTCCGTCAACCAACGTGGTGCCGTTCCATTTGGGCACTTGGTTGTTGATTGCACTGCTTACTTCAGGATCCACTTCGGGGACAGCAAGTGAAGAAGCCGGTGCCCATGTCGCATTACCTGCACCGTCACCGGTGAGCACTGTTCCTGCGGCTGCACCGTTGGTCATTTGAAATTCTGTGGTCTTTGTTTTACCGGCTACATCCAATTTTTCTGAGGGCAATGTGGTTCCAATACCCATATTTCCATTCGCACCAAAAGTGTAGAGATTGGTAAACACATTAGATGGACCATTTGAAAATTGTAAATCTCCATTGTTACTTTGCCATAAACCAAAGTCACCGTTAACTCCTGCAACATCATTTCTAAAAACCAAAGAAAAAGGAATTTCTGTAGGTGCGTGCAACATCATAAGAGCAGGGTAACCGCCCATGAATAAACCTGAACCAGGTGATTGTATGTGTGTTTTGGCCAATGGGCTCGCGGTTCCTATACCGATATCTCCATCAGCTTTGATTGTCATCCTGTCCACATTATTAGTGAACAAAGGCAGGTCATGATTAGTTCCGGTTCCCACACCACCTGTATATCCGGTGCCGGGCGCATATAGATAAATGGAAGATCCATCATCTGTGTCTTCTACACGCACACCAGAAACAGTTCCAGCTACATGAAGATTGGTTGATGGCGTTGCGGTGCCAATGCCCACATTGGTTCCGTTGTTGTGTAGCGCATTGTCGGCCACCCACTGGGTGCCATCCCAACGCAAAGTGTTGCCGTTGGCTGTGCCGGCAGGCAAGTTTCCACTCGATCCGGCAAACAATGCATAGGGTACGCTCATCAATTGTGTGGTGCCCATGTCGGTGTAAGAGGTGCCACCGGCAGGATCCATTTCTACCTGCACAAATTTAGCGCCTGTTCCCCAATCAACACCTGCAAGGGTTCCCGTTACCGGTGTGCCTTGTCCGATGTTTACATTGAACAAACCAAGGTTGGTGGTGGTCACATTGTGTGTTTCGTTAAACACCACTGTGCCGGTTGCTGTGACATCGTGTATACTGATGCGCAACGAAATGTTTTGTGTGGCCATAATGTTTCCGGCTGCATCGCGTGCGACTCCCTGGTAAGGAATTGCATTGGGCGATTGCGCCAATACACCGAGTGTGGCGGCAAGAATCAAACATAAACTTGCCAGCGCTTTTCTGAAAGCGCCCTTAGGAACAAAGTCCTTCATGGTAATGTGTTTCATAAATGTTTTGGTTTTAATGGTTTATTAATTAGGGTTCAAAAAAAATTCTTGATTTCAATTTGGGATTCAAAAAAAGCTGAACCTTTTGGGTTCAGCATATACTATTTTTCATGCTTTCCGAAATCGGAAATAGAATTATTGCATGACGAGAATATGGTTTGCTTCATAGTTGGTTTTACTTTCAGAAAAAACGAAACAGCTTTTTCAGAAGACACTATTTATAAATTATTCAATCTGAGATTTTGATAAATTTTTGTTTGTTTCCTTTCGAAATTCCTTTCCATAAAATTCAAGTTTAGCGTGAAAAATATTTTTATAATCTGGCAAA
>JBBKVM010000110.1:0-11403 GCA_037968415.1 Bacteroidia bacterium
TATCATGTTACTTAGATGTTTGTTTTATTAATATATAAAAATTTCTACACATAGTTTCAAGTTGAAGTATAGCAAAAGAGTTACTGCTAACGGCTCAGGGCTTGCTGCAGTGCAGCCCGATGTGATGTGAGCTTGCGCACAATCACAGTAAAGGGCGAACTGCAGTCAAAGGCTGCATTGCTGTAAGCCCAAGTTGAAAGCTGTACGTTTCGTAACACTTTAGAAAGATAATTGAAAAAAGGACTCCACAGACGGTGTGATTGGGCTTTGTGTGAGCAGCCTTTGTGGCCTGAGTCGTTGACAAGCAATAGGGGCCGGGAGTTTGATCGCACTATAGTTGCGCATGCTGGTCATTTGGTTTCAGCCCAACAGCGCGCATGTTCTGAGCTGATGCCGTACATCAAACGGAGGCACCGTCAAGCGAAGCGTATTGCTTGGCAACTTGTTTATATGCGCTACGCTATAGCGTTTATACACCCAAAAATGGGTGGCTAAACGAAGGTTTGTAGCGTTTATCTATTTTCTTCATTTTCATTTTTACTGCGCTCAATCAGATATTCAAATCGGGGCTTTATATTCCCCGGTTTGTTGTCTACAAGATAATGTTTTGGGCTCAACAAATCACCTAACTATACAAAGCAATGAAGTACATATAGCTTGTTTGTAGCCACATACAACTCATTGTGTATAAAAATGAAGCAGGCCAAGGGCCTTACCAATCACTGTTGGGCAATTGTCAGCAATTTCAATAAAAGTGTCTGTGTAGTTGGTGGTGTGTGCTTTCATATTGTCTGATGTTTACAGTTTAATGAACTTCTGCATGCTGTCTTGAACTCTTATTAAATAAACACCACCTGGCAGGTTTGAGATATTTACTGTTTGATATTCGTCAGATATGATTTGCGTAAACTGAATCTCTCCAAGTGAATTATAAATATAAATCAACTCAATGCCAGCGGCTTTGAGGGAAGTGTTTACAGTGATCAGATTACTTGAAGGATTGGGATACACTTCAAATGAATTTGGCAATGAATAAGCCATATTGCCAGCGGTGATCATGCCAAATATATTCGCATAGTTGCTTGCATATTGATATGCAGATGCACAAGCACTCACCGCATCCCAGTTAACGGACCATGTCATCATGCCTCGCAATGTGGAATGGCCGCTGGGTTGTGCCAAGGTGTAAGCACCCGGCTGCGCACCTGTTCCTCTCAAATAATTAATTGCTGCTACCACTGTGGCGGTATCCGTATAGCCACCACCTGCGGCAGCCGGGCAGGCAGGCAGCGCGATGGCGACTTTATTTGCCGGCAATCCGGCAAACATACCCCCGGAGGTGTTGAAGCCCTGTATGACGGCCTCAGTCATTGCCACAATAAAATCGGCATTTCCTTGTGTGTAAATATTGCCATCAATGCCGTACATACTCCCGCTGTTGTATAGTTGCACTTGGAGAATCTCAAGAGAATCGCGCAAGGCATGTATCACCGGTAAATAGGCACCCCAAATACCACCATACGCAGACATGCCCCCTTGCACAAAAGCAGTTTCAGGGGCCATTGTAAGAATCAAGCGCTTGTTGTGAGTGATGTAATAATCGCTCATAATTTGTTTTACCGCATCAATAAGGTGGATGATTTTGGCATCTGTTGGAGCAGCGATTGTGCCTCCAGTTACAGATACTGAACTTCCTTCAAAATCAATGTCCATTCCATCAAAACCATAGGTATTGATGATGTTGTTCATGGTGCTGATGAAGGTGTCGCGTTCAGCTATGTTATCTAATGAAATGGGGGCAGTGGCACCACCCATGCTGATGATTACTTTCCTGCCCTGATTTTGTAATGTCTGAATTTGAGAGATGAAGGTGGGAGGGGAAACCTGATCAGGAATAAATTCCATATGGTAATCTGTACCGGATTGCGGCACAGCAAAAGCCACGGCTACTATGTTGTAGCGAGCATCTACCTGGTTGAGTTGGATGTAGGGAGCATTGACATCATTCCAGTTGTGCCAATAACCAATTAAGGCTGGATTTGGGTTTTGAGCTTTGACAATCATTCCCATTAAAAGAAAGGACAGGAGGAACGCAATTGGTTTTTTCATAACGTCAAAATAGAATATAAGGTGGTAGGAAGTATGCTGTTGGTATCGGTAAGCAAGAGAGGCTGTAATAATTATGGCTGCAAATGCTCACGTCTTATGGCATAAATTAATTCATCCAATAATTCATTTTCCTTTATGAGCGTTTTTTCAAAACGTCCTTCTAATACAAAGTTGTTTTTCTCCAATACTCTTTGCGAAGCCAAATTGCTTCCAAATGGTCGCGCAAATACACGATCAATATCATAAGTGGCAAAAGCAAAGTCAACGGCTTGTATAATGGCGCGGCTTATGATACCCCGGCCCCAATATGGTTCGGCTAACCAGTAACCAAGTTCAGCATTTCTTCGGTGAATGTCGTCTTGCGGATGTATGCCGATGCCACCCACGGCTTGGCCGTCAATGTCTATGGCGAAAATATGGATGGGGTCGTCTTTGGTGGCGAACTCAATAAATGCCTTGCCATTGCTATCGGAATAGGGGTAGGGGAACTTGTCAGTCATGTTCTTTGCTACATTCCAATTGTTGGCATGCTGGACCAAACTTGACAAGTCTGACATACGCCAGGGTCTGAGTGTAAATTTCATGATTGTTACTTATTGAAGCGAGTTATACAACAGAATAATCTTGTGTGTAGTTGATGTGCGTGCATCCTCCTCTGCGCATGGATTCTTTGTTTTCATTTCGGTTTATTTATTGATGCTAAGTCTATTTCGTTTGTATCTGATCTACAGTGGACCATACATTATTAACACTTACTCAATGCACCCAAGCACCCGCCCAATACCGCAGTATAAATACTTCTAAAAAACAGACTGTTCAATCAACAAAACCGACTATTGTTTTAGGAACTTCAATGCCGGTTGAATCCTGTTTTGAAGTCGGATAAGATAAAGTCCAGTGGGTAAATCAGCGATGCTGATTTTTGTTGTACCTGATGCGGATATCGACCGTATGAGCTGGCCGGCTCCATTATAAATATGAACCTGCTCTTTAGATTTTGAGCTCACAAATTTGATGCTAATTGATTCTGATGCAGGGTTTGGAAATATGCTCCAGAAGGGCTCCTCACCCTTTTCTGTTATACCCGTTATGCCACAATTAAACTCAATTTGGTAGGAGGTAGTATCCAATGGACAATTGGAAGCCGGGTTAACGACTCTGCATTCGTACTTGCCGGAAGCAGTTATAAACAGTGTGTCTGCATTGATCATCAATGGCAAAAGGGTATCATTTTTATACCAGCGTATATGCTCTAAACCCGACAAGAATCCATTGGTATGTAACACAGCAAATGGTACCGTATCTCCGGTGCACGGATTACCTAATATGTCAAAGTAATAACCGGACCATTGAGGAGATTCTGTAAACAGTTCTGATAATTCGGCACAACCATTCAATGTAGAAATAACCGAAAATCCGGAAATATTGTATTGATAATAATTTGCTAAAAATTGATTGGTTTCAGGCAATGCAACTCCATTGGCAAACCACTGATAGGAATCTGCCGCTTGTGTCCAAAGAGTATCATACTTGCACAGCCAGGGGTTAGTAGTGTATACGCTTGGTGTATGACTACAAAATTGAATAACAGTATCAGCAGTACTTGTGTGCAATCCTTGCAGGTCGCAATTTGAGGTCGTTAAAGTTACCGTATAGGTTCCATCAGATAAATAGGAGTGTGTTGGATTAGTTGAAGAAGAGGTGGCACCATCACCAAAATCCCACGCATATGTTTGGTTAACCCCATAGTTGATGGCACTAAAAATTACTTCATTGGCTCCGGGACCTATTTGATACTGAAATTTTGCAATGGGTGGCTGTTTAAAATCCCAAAGATTTAAATTATCAAAGACCTTTGTTTTGGCTGTGTTTTTAATGATTGCTGCATCCGAATTACTTAAGCCAAAATCGAAAGTAATCAAGGTGGGATCTTTTTTAAAGAGCATGGCATAAAAGCAGCATGCCGCAGCATACGACCCTGCTGGCGATGGGTGACTGCCATCTGCCTGATACAATTCAATGCCGGGATAATTTTGACGAATGTAATTCCATACCACAGAAACAGGCGATACCTCCCCATTAAGAATTGTGGTCAATGTTAAATATTGGTTTCGGATGGTAGTGTCCATGCCTTGATATGTACACATGACGGGGAAGGGTACACAGTTTGAGGCGTCTCCGTTTTTTCTTCCCCACGTCATATAGGGCATGGTAACAGCACAAAAATTACTTTGTTTTATCTGACTATTTAGGGCATAGCCGCCATTTCTAAATTGACTGGTTGCAGTGATAGACTCCTGGCTTTGCCCTTGAATAACTACATAATCCCAACTGCCGGCCATTATTTTACTTTGACTTGTCGCATCCAGGCTGTGATCTATTAATTGATATCCTCCGGGTGTATGGTTGTCAAACACTAATGTGTCTCCAGCAGACAAAGCAACGTCATGTATTATTTGCGGCAAATTATTGGTGGCGGTGTAACTGTTCCCCAAAAACAGAACGCTGTAAGTCTGTTGGGCTTTCAGTCCTTCCACAGCAAAAAACAGGAACCATGATAGAAAGCCTACCAGGAGATGATTTGTGATGTTTACTTTTTTAATCGGTTTCAAGTGAATTCTAATCTAAGGTAAAACATCGATTTATTCTCTATTTATAAATTTATCTTATCTGTAAAGTTAGGTAAATGGTAAGTTCCAATGGCCTAATTGCATGATTGTTCAGAATACCAGCCAACTGCGCCTGGGCCACACGCATGAGAGAGAGGTAGCACTTGACTTCATCGTGAAGTATATCCAGCAAGGAAGCAAGTGGCAAAGGGAAAAAATCAGTGGCCACTTGTCCATTTAATGCTTACTGAAGGTGCTCCCGCAACTCAGACCCACACGTTTGGATGTGTGATTTATGTAAATATTTTCCCTAAATGTGTAAGACGTTAGAAAAAATTAAGACAGACTTTTGTATTGTGTCTAAATAATTTAACTATTAATAAAATAGATTATGAACAAGTTAGAATTAAAAGGAAACTGGAACGAGCAAAAGGGTAAACTCAAACAAAAGTTTGCAAACCTTACTGATGATGATTTGATGATGGACGAAGGCAAAGAAGACGAGATGCTTGGCAGGATTCAGATTAAGCTTGGGAAGACAAAAGATGAAGTCACTAAAATTATTGCTGAGTTGTAATAATAAATTATGAATTTAAAGAGAGTCTTCGGGGCCCTGCTTACGGTACTTGGCATAGGCGGACTTATTTATACTGCCATATTGTTTGTAAATACAACAGGCGGAACGTATGCAATAAAATCGCTTATCATATATGGCGTGCTCGGTCTTATGTTCTTCTTATCAGGCATCAGCCTGATACGCACCACCAAAGATGAATCGTGAAATAAATAGTGGTGGCCTTAGCCGGCATTGCAAGAGTTAATCAGCTGGATTAGCTGTGGGGGGCAACATGTTTCTTAAACAACAATTAACTAAATATAAAAATGAAAACAATTAATTTAATGATCACTTCTGCCTTGATGCTTTCCGTATTGGCAGCCTGTAACAATGATACTACGGAAGCAGAACAAAACGTAACTAATCTGAGTTCCTATGTGGATTCAGTAGAAAGAGTTACACCAATTTATACTACCGAGCATTGGGCAACACTTGATGAGGGTTATCGCATCAGAGCACAGAAAGCTGATGCAACCATTCAAACATTGGAAGAATCTGATAAACAAAAACTGGAAGAAAGCAAACAAAAATTTGCTGTTTTGAAGGCCGATTACGAAGCCAAGATGCAGGCGGAGCAAGCAATGGATTACAGACTGGCTTTGAGAAGTAGTTTGTTTGGTGCAGGTACTGTTGGTGCAGATTTAAACTTTGAGTTTGCTACAGCAGCCAATTTATTAAGCATTTACGAAAGCTTTGTAAACACTATCTCTGATAACAGGGACAACTACACCCGCGAAGATTGGGATGAGATAATGGTATTGTATGAAGGCTTGGATTCAAGAAAAAACACAGTTGAAAAAGATTTGCCTAAAGGTCATAATGTAGATATAGCGAAGCTTAAAATTAAATTTGCTGCGATTAAAGCCACGAACAGAGATGCAGCGAAGTGGAAAGAGAACGTAGAAGCTAAACAGTAATCTGAAACGGCAGCCAATAGTTGCACATAAAGTCTTTACTTTTTTCCTTTTATTTTGAATTGAGAATGATTGATAATATCCCCGCTCTATTACCGAGCGGGGATATTATTTTTATGGCAAGGGGCCAAATGTAATCGCGCAATTGCCACATGCTGATGGCGGAAAAGGTATCGCTTTAATTATTTATCCTTCTTGTCCGTGCTACCTTCTTCATGCGTAATGCGAACGGGAATCGATGTTTGGCTGCCGTACAATTTGATTTCCTTGATATCGGCAGGTAAGCCAAATCCATTTGCTTCCAGGGCTTCCTTTACATTCCTTATCACATTGCCTCGGATCTTCCTTGCTTCACGCCTGTATTCGAGTGTATTCACCCAGAAATTCACCTTCAGATTCACAGTGCTCACCGCTAATTCATCCACTGCAATAAAGTTTTCGTGATTATCATCTTCGATCACTCCGGGCGTTATTTGAACCGTTTCCAGGATTAGCTTTTCAGCGTCTTCTATCTTATCTTCATATGCAATACCCACATTAAAACTCAATCGGTAATATCCGTCTTCGGTATAATTGAAAACGGGTTTTCGGATTACATCACTGTTAGGAATGTACACATCGCGCCCGTCAAAGGTTTTTAGTTTGGTATATCTGAATTCCATATTGGTCACCTTCCCGAAAATATCGCCAATACTTACCGTATCGTGGATGTGAAAAGGTCTGTTGAAAGCCAGTATGACACCGGAAATAAAATTTTCGCCAATGTCCTTAAAGGCGAAACCGATAATGATGGCAGAAGCACCTGCTGCAGTGAGCAAGGCTGTGGCGATGTCGCCAAGACCGGCTACACGCAAGGCATACATAAGGAAAAGTAAGATGAATGAGATCCGGATGGTCTTGGTCAGGAAATTTACCATCAACGGGTCGCTGGTTTTGCGCGAAAGTGTTTTACTGGTAAGCTGGGCAATCTTGCCGGCAACGAAAATGCCCACAGCAATTATGAGGATGGCCAGAATGATGCCCGGAATCTGAAAGACAAAAGTGTTCCAGCCCGTTTCGAGTGAAACAAAAACCTTTTCGGTAAAATCTTGAAATGGATTCGACATATAATAGATGTTTTTGTGATGGAGTCAATTCAAGTTACGGATTTTTGACAAGCCACCCACCGGGCTCGTTTTAAACTGCAACCAGGTGAGGGTTTAGCTTAGCTGAAAACAGTGGAGTAGCTGAGCGTAGAAATGTGGATGTATGGATTCACGCACGCGAGGTACTCGCCTCGCTAAGCGCACGTTGGTCAAATTGAACGGTAGTGGGTAAATCCGAAAAAGGTTTGTAAGCCCCGGCCTTAGTATCTGAATACTTTTGCATCTTCCAATAGGTTTTTCGCTTCCTTCCAATCTGGTAGCGAATTAGTTTCAATGGTTATGGTTCTTATTTCTTTTGCTATAAGCCTGCTCTTTTTCATAGCTTCTAAATGTGCCCCACTCATAGCAAACTCTTTGAGATCATTTTCATTATTCCAAAGTGTCATAGTATAATGTTTGGTCCAAAAGCCTTTTTTCTTAAAGTCTTTACAGTTAGTTGACTTCAATTGTTTGGTAATTTTTAAAGCCTGTATTGATAAAGCAAAGAATTTTAAAGGCCCTTTTAACTCAATTGATGTAATAGTTGCTTTCATTAAAAGATTGTTTTTTTCTGTATGGCATTATTGATTCCAGAGGTTGACCTAGCGCTCAGTTAGTCAGCTATTTTACCCTGCATGAGCATTCGTTATGCTCGCTGATGTATTTAATCGATTCAATACAAAGTGCTTTTAAAGCTGATAGTTTGATGTCGGAAAGCTTTTTCACATAGATACAGGCTTTGCCCATTTTGAATTTTCCAAACTCAGCTAATGTTGATCTGCTTATTTCGGTATCAGAATAAACGTATAGCGAAAACGCTGCTTTTCGTGGAGAAAAACCAAGCACCGGTGCATTGCCTTCGTGTCCGCTTGCATACTTGTAATGGTAAGTACCGAACCCGATAATTGTGGGTCCCCACATTTGAGGTTCGGAGTCAGACCACTCCTGCATGAGCTCTATCAAGCGAAAACTGTCCGCTTTTTTCTGTTCGTTGTCAACGTAGGAGTTTATAAAATCTGTGACGTCTTGTCCTGTGTAAGTGGTCTTTGTTTTTGCCATGATACTGATACTGATTACTGTCTTAAAATCTTTTCCATCTTTCTGCCTTTGGCCAGTTCATCCACCAACTTGTCTAAATATCTTACTTGTTTTGTCAATGGAGTTTCAATGTCTTCAATGCGATAGCCACAAATGAGGCCTTTTATGAGCGGTGCGTTGGAGTTGAGTTTAGCTTTTTTAAAGAATGCTGTAAAAGTTACTTTCTTATCAATGAGTGCTTGCAGTTTTTTCTCATCAAATCCTGTAAGCCATTCTATTACCTGATGTAATTCTTCTTTTGTCCTGCCTTTGCTTTCTACTTTAATAATGTAGTGCGGATACACCGAAGCAAATGTCATTTTAGCAATTCGCTCATCATGTTCGGGAGTTGTTATCATCACGTATGTTTTTAATGTGGTCTGTTGCGACTGTGATTGGTGTTTATTATTGCCGGTAAACTGTGGATATGCGTTACAAGTTAGCGGTTATACACGCCAATCGTATTGGTTATTCAAAGATAATACTTACGCACATATTCGTGGTATTTGCACGGAAACGGGGGTCAAGTAGGGAGAATGCTCAGACAAGTAGCAAGAATACTCAGTCAAGTAGCGAGAATGCTCAGACAAGTAGCAGGAATGCTCAGACAAGCAGCGAGATGTAACAGTGCGGGTCGGGGTTTGAACATGAAGGGTCGGAGATTTAACTTCGCGGGTCGGAGTTTGAACAAACGGGGGATGTGTTACAACAATTGGGGGAGCTTACATTGACGAAAAACAGCGAATTTGAATGATTTGGGCTGGTGGAAAGCCGGGGAATTCAGTTTTGCGCACTCCCGAGGGCTGCGCGCGGTGGCGATGGTTTTCAGTTGCTAATTGAATTACATCATATGTTACTTGTTCTATGGATTTTATTCATACAGAATGTTTCATGATTTTTTGATTTGTAATGCTAAGTTTTCTTCTTTAATTCTAATGGTCAGCATTATTGCATTGAGCAGCGAAAAAATTACTGCAGTGTAATACAAATGAAATACAAGAGGAATAACAGCAATTTCAGCAATAACAACTATGTAATTGGGATGTTTGAAAAATTTGTAAGGTCCCTTTTTGATTAATGGAAATTTTTGTGTGCGAAAGATTTTTGTGTTCCAGAATTTACCAAGCGATGCAATAATCCACACTTTGAAAACAAGAAGTAAAAAATAAATTAGCAGAATTAATAAACTGAACGATGGAATTTGTTGAGTTGAGTATTCAATAATCAACGAGAGGAAAAACAAAGTATGTAGCAAAACAATAAATGGGTAATGCTTTTTCCCATATTCTACTGCGCCATTTTTTAACAGCCATTTTTCATTTTTCTTTGCAAGAAATAATTCTCCAAAGCGAAGCAGAATAACAAATGAGATAAAGATTATGAAAATCATTTCAACTATTTTTCATTTGAAGCAATACCATCTCGCACGAAAAACCGGGTCCCATTGATACCATTAACCCATATCCGTCTTTAAACCCATCGGTGAAAAATCGTTCCAGTACATACAACACAGTTGGGCTACTCATGTTTCCGTAATCGTTCATTACCTCTCTTGTGTTTTTGAGAAAATCTCCTTCTACCTTCAAGGCTTCATTGTAAGCGGACAATATTTTTTTGCCTCCGGGATGAAAAATAAAATTCTTTATGTCTGACAATATCAATTGGTGTTTTTCTAAAAATGAATTAACATCTTTGTATATGTTTTTTTCAATGATGGTTGGAATGTCTCGTGAAAACAATACTTTAAAACCTTTATCCAAAAACTCCCAACCCATCACATCTAACGAATCGTAGTACAATTTGCTTTGCGAAGCAAGAAACGAAATTTTGCTTTTTGTTTTATTCGTTAGGCTATCTCCTGTAATAATCAAAGCGGCAACGCCATCTGCAAATAGGCTCGAACCAATGAAGTTGCTTTTGCTGAAATCATTCCGCAAAAATGTGAGGGAACACAATTCGACTGCCACAAGCAACACCACAGCATTAGGATTTGCCTTGGCTAAAATGCTGGCTTTTGCAAACCCAGCAACTCCACCTGCACAACCCAAACCAAAAATGGACATGCGACTGATGTTCTCATGCAGTTTCATTTTATTGATAATGAGTGCATCTAAACTTGGTGTTGCAAGCCCTGTTGTGGATAGTACAATAATGTCGGTGATGTCTTCTTTTCTTATTTGAGATTTAGCTATGCATTCTTCAGTTGCTTTTACAGAATACTCGAGAGAGATTCGAATGTAGTCTTCATTCTGATCCTGAAAACTGTGGATAGTCGAATAGTACTCAAGTGGCTTACAGAAATTTCTGGTTTTAATTTCTGTATTGTCAAATACACTCATCATTCTTTCTACCTGCGGAAATGATGGTGCAAATAATTCCTGTGCACATTTTTTTACTCTCTCTTGCTCGATACGAAAAGGAAAATCAATTTTTGATATAGCAGCTACTGAGGACATATTCTAATAATAAAATTGAGATTGTTTAGCAAAAGTATGTGTTGATGGATCGGGATGGGTTACATGATTTTTTTTAAAACTTATATATTTTACATATGCAGCAATTGAAAATTAAAATAAGTTCCGTGATTATTAGCTAGCTAAAACGGAATTTATAAAAACGTAATCTCCCATACGGGCATTAATTTCCCTTAGAATAAGTGTTGAAATGCGCAAATGAGTTGCACGATGTATAATTGATAATGTAGCTGTTGTTAGAATAGCACACAACTTGTTTATTAAGCGCTACTACATGATGTTTATGTACCCCAATAAGTGTGGTACTTCAAAGATAATAATTGTGCGCATACGCGAGGGTCACGCGCGGTAGCGGGGGATGATAAAAGATGTATTCACCGTCCTGTTTACCTTGACTAAAGTGTTCTATATATTGCAAAGCTCCATTGTCGTAGTGCCAAGTCCACAACCCTGTCTGCAAACTATTAAGATATTCTCCAA
>JBBKVM010000111.1:0-26165 GCA_037968415.1 Bacteroidia bacterium
CATCGCTCCACTCAAAATAATATGGAGGGTTGCCACCGGTAACTTTGAGATTGATAAATCCATTGTTGCCACCAAAACAACCGATGTTGTATCCATTGTAGTTAGAGGGCGTGAGCTGCACTTCGAGCTCTTGTGCATGGGATTGGTTAAAGCAAAACACAAACAAAAAGGCTGTTAGCAATACAATCCTTGAGGGGGGGGGGGGTACAATTATTCATATACATTAGGTTTTAAAACTGTGCAACATGAACACTTTCGGAAAGAACGTACAAACGAATGTAATTACATTCTTTGAATAATGCAACGGTCTGATAAATATAAAATCACTGTTTGCTTGTGGTAGCAATAGGTAATTCTCATTCGTTCCTTGGTGCCTTTAGAAGCTTTTCTATTTGCACACACACAAATACTTGAAGCTATATGCTACCATACTTTTTATAATTTTAACCTCTTCAATTACCGACCTCCCACCACACATGCAGTTTCGCATTTATTTGTTTGTACTTGTGCTTGCAGTTCAGTCCTCGGCATCAAAAGCCGATAGTCTGCCTACCCGGCCTGCGCACAGGGTGAGCGCATCAGCCCAGTATGGATTTATCCTCGCGCACACGCGCAAGCTCGATTACCTGAGCCGCGCACACATAACAGGCATGGAGTTGGCGTGGGAAAAGCAAACAGATAGATCTAAAGCATGGCATGCGCTTTACAATTTTCCCCGTTGGGGATTTTCCTACATGCGCATCGATTTGGGCAACCCGCAGCAAACCGGCAACAGCCACATCGCACTGGCCAACCTGCAACTCCCACTCATCAAAAACAATTTTGCCAATTTGAATTTTCGGCTATCATCCGGTCTTGCGTACATCGATCATCCATTCGATAGAATTGAAAATCACAAGAACGTAGCCATTGGCTCTCACATCAACGGGGCCGTTGATTTCCGGTTTTCATCCGAAATAAAAATCGCAAAGTCAATGAGCTTTTCGGCAGCGTTGGGTATCACACATTTTTCGAATGCAGCATACAAAACGCCTAACCTGGGTTTGAACATGCCCACCGCGCGGGCCGGCCTTACATGGGCGGCCGGCAGTGTTTCACCTGCAAAGTTGAATGACCCAGCGCCTTTCAAAAAAGCAAACGAACGCGCATTCACCCTGGCCGCTGGGCCAAAAGAAATATCACCGGCAGGAGGGAAAAAATATGCCGCGTACAATGCCTCATTCACCTATGGAAGAAAAGTGAATCAAAAAAGCATCTGGGGGCTGGGTGCGGATTTCAGTTATGATACTTCGATACACGATCAGTTGTTGCAAGATTCACTCACCGACATCACCAAATCAATGAACATCCGAACGGGTGTACACCTATCGCACGAGTTGGTGATATCTAAACTTACGGTGTTGACACAAATGGGCGCGTACCTTTATTCGGAAGTAAAGTCGCAGGGGCCGGTGTATCACAAAATGGGAATGCGATACAACGTATCGGAAAAACTATTCGCGAGTCTGATTTTAAAAACGCACTACGCCAATGCCGACAATCTGGAACTGGGAGTGGGAAAAAGATTCTGATGCGAAATATCTTCTACATACTTCTAATCAGCCTACTGAACATTGCTTGTGAAAAGGAACACATGGGCGACTGTTTTAAATCGGCCGGAGCGGTGAATAGTGAATTGCGAAATGTAGATGCATTTATAAATATAGAATTGCTCAACAATGTAGACCTTGTGTTGACAACCGACTCGATACAAACAGTGAAAGTAGAAACAGGAAAAAATCTTTTGGCTGGCATAAAAACAGAAGTGGTAAACGGCAAGCTTATCATCAGCAACGCAAACAAATGCAATTGGGTGAGAAGCTACAAAACCCCTATCACGGCTTATGTTTCGCTGCCCACCTTGCGCGACCTTACGTACCGCGGATCAGGCAACATTACGAGCACCAACACCATTATAAGCGATTCGTTGAATATCAATTGCTGGGATGCGGCAGGTACCATCACGCTTACACTCAACACCCAAACTTCTGTGTGCGCCATTCACACCGGCCCGGCAGACCTTGTGCTGTCAGGCACTTCAGGTGTCAATTATGTGTGGAACTCGGGCAATGGATTTGTGTATGCCGATGCGTTGCAAACCGGCTATACATACTTGTTGCACAAAGGCACCGGTGAATGCCATGTGCGCGCCACTATTGAGTTAGGCGCCACACTGCAATACATCGGCAACGTATATTATACGGGCAATCCTGCCAATGTGCAATCGCATATCACCGGCACGGGCCAACTCATCAAAGCCGATTGACATGTTTGATACGATCCAACAATGGTGGAGACACCTTGCTTATCTGTTGCGACTTGCCCTTGCGCTGTTCCTCTTTTTTGCTGCCGGTCGCATTCTATTTATCTTAGTTAATGGTCAGCAATTTGAACAGCACGCCATCGGCTCATTGCTCCAATCATTTCTTGCAGGCACACGGCTGGATGTGGCTACCACGTGCTATTTGCTAGCGCTGCCGGTTTTGCTGATGATAGGCTTTCAATTATCAAGGCGATTGTTTTTCAAAAAGTTGATGCAAGGTTATGTGCTGTTTGTACTTTTTGTAATCGCGCTTATTGGGTTGGCCAATGCGCTGCTTTATCCAAGCTGGGGAATGCCCATCAATACAAGGGCCCTCACCTACCTTGCCGATGTACGCGAGGTGTTTTCTTCGTTGAGCGGCATGCAAACAATTTTTTTTGTGGTGGTTGTGGCGCTGGCGTTATATTTTTCGGTGCGATTGAGCAAGTGGGTGGCGGGATGTATGATGGTGGCAAAAACCTCCATTCTGTTTATCACAGTGATCAATCTAATAATAATCGGAATGCTTGTCACAGGCATGCGCGGGGGATGGCAAACCATTCCACTCAATGAAAGCGATGCGTATCATTCCCGGGATATGGTACTCAACCATCTTGCGCTCAATCCGGTGTACCATCTTGCTTACTCCTGGAACTCTGCGGGGTTAGATGGCGTCAATCCATACCAACAAACGGACGATGCCACCGCACAAGAAATTATTGCACCCATACTGCGGCAGTACCCTGGCGTATTGGTGCTGCGAGCCGATGCGCAGCAGCCTAACATTGTGATCATTATTCTGGAAAGCTGGACGGCAGGGGTAATCGAAAAATTGGGTGGCGAAAAAGGTGTGACACCTGTTTTTGATTCCTTGACTTCACAAGGTTTGCTGTTCACCAATGTTTACTCCAGCGGCTTTCGCACCGACCAGGCGCTGCCTTCCATTATCAGCGGTTTTCCCGCACAGCCCAACCACTCGGTGATGCGAAACCTCAACAAAGCTGCGAAGCTGACTTCCATTATTCAGGAGCTTGATGCTGTCGGCTACACATCGTCATTCACTTATGGTGGCGACCTCCGCTTCTCAAACATGGCAGCCTATCTGCAAACTACCGGCTTCGAATATGTAAAAGGAGAAGGCAGTTTTGGTGCGGGAGAAAAAAATAAATGGGGAATGCACGATGAGTTTTTATTTAAACAACTTTCAACAGACTTAAATAATTCAAAGCAGCCTTTTGTTTCGGCTGTCCTTACACTCAGCACCCACGAGCCTTTTGATGTACCCATGGCTACTCCTTTTGATGGCGAAAAACTTTCTGACAAATTCAATGCTTCTGCTTTTTATTGCGATTATCAACTAGGCAGATTTTTTAATGAAATCAAATCTGCACCCTGGTATGACAATACCTTGTTTGTGTTGATGGCTGACCATGGTCATTCGCTACCACGCCACTCAACCTACTACACTTCTGCCGCGCGCCATGTTCCACTTTTATTTGTCGGCCAAGTGCTCGATACAAATTATCGCAATACGCAGTGCAACAAAATTGGCAACAGCCACGACCTGGCCACCACGTTGCTTTCTCAGTTGAATTTGAACACTTCTAGTTTTCCGTGGAGCCGCAATTTACTAAGCTCACGCACAGCCGACTTTGCTTATCTCACTTACGATTCCGGCTGCGGCTGGATTGACAGCACGGGGTATCATGGCTATTTGCCCGACATGGGCGTGTTTGGCGAAAATGTAGTCGGGCTGCATCCGCCCAAAGAAACAGAACTTAGCGTGCCACTCGCCTATCTACAGATATTGTTCCGGCATTTCATGTTGCTGTAATTCATGCAAAATGGTTACTTTTGTGTCATATACAACAGTAACCTCATGATCACCGTATTTCTCATCACCGTATTATTTTTAGGACTTGCCATTGCGGGCATCGCGGTGCGGCTGATATTTTTGAAAGGTGGGGAATTTAGGGGCACGTGCAGTAGCAACAATCCGATGCTCACCAACAGTATAGGTGAATGCACTGTGTGCGGACGCAAGCCGGGCGAAGATTGCCAGGGTGAGCCTGCCTAATACTCGGTTATTTTATTTCTTCAAGTTTGTTTTGTAGCCCGGGCGTAACAAAGGTTTGCCATCCGCTGTCTATCGTATGATAAATGAGGTAGGCTTCAATATCTGAATGCTTCTGCAAATACAACTTCGATTTTTCCAGTCCCATTACCATAAATGCGGTGGCCAATGCGTCAGCGGTCATGCAGTTTTTAGTAACCACAGAAGCGCTGATGAGGTTGTGTTCTACAGGATAGCCGGTGCGTGGGTCTATGGTGTGGGCAAGGCGGTGGCCGTCTTTTTCATAAAATTTTCGGTAGTTGCCCGAAGTGGCCAATGACACATTATCGAGATGGAGTGTGGCCTGCAGCTGCCGGTCAGCTTCGCCTGTGGGCAATGGCTTGTCGATGCCTGCTTTCCATAGTGTGCCATCGGGTTTGGCTCCGCGCGCTTTCAGCTCACCTCCTACTTCCACAAAATAACTGCTGATGCCCTGCGCTTCGAGAAAGTCGCCAATGAGGTCAACCGTGTAGCCTTGCGCGATGGCATTGAAATCGATCATCACACCAGGGGTGGAGCGCGATATCACATTGCCGGTCATAGTTAATTTGCCTTTGCCCACAAACTGTAACAAACTATCGATCAGTGCAGGTGTTACTTCATCAGCTTTTTTGAAACCAAACCCCCACGCATTTACCAGTGGCGCCACCGTTACATCAAAGGCACCTCCGGTAAGTTCTGCAATACGAAACGATTCATTCATCACAGCCACAAACATTGGGTCTACAAACACATCGTTGTTTCCGCTGTTGAAGTAGGAAATGAGTGATGTGGAATCGTAGGTTGACATTGATTTATCAACGGCCAATAAAATAGAATCAATCTGCGGCCGCAAATCTTTGGCTTCATCACTGTAATAAGAAATGTGAAAAGTGGAGCCTTGCGCAGGGCCCTGCAGCTGAACCAGGCTGGGCGTGTGTTGGCAAGCTGTCAACACAACAGACATGACAGTTGCTATTAAAATGTTTTTCATCATTGGTGTAAAAGTAAAAAGTCCCCGTGATGGGGACTTTATGGGTTAACCTCCGAAATCGTCAAAGGCTATATTTTCGTTTGGAACGCCAAGTTCGTCAAGCATTTTAAATACGGCCGCATTCATCATGGGTGGTCCGCAAAGGTAATATTCAATATCCTCGGGTGCTGTGTGCTTACCGAGATAATTATCCAGTACTACCTGGTGAATAAATCCTTTGTAACCGGTCCAATTGTCTTCGGGCATAGGCTCCGACAATGCAATGTTGAATTTGAAATTCGGGAAATCTTTTTCGATGTCGGTGAAATGCTCTTCGTAAAATATCTCACGCTTAGATCGCGCACCATACCAGTAACTCACTTTACGATCAGTCTTCTCTGTATGAAACAAATGGAAGATGTGCGAGCGCAATGGCGCCATGCCTGCACCTCCACCTATGTACACCATTTCTTTCTTTGTTTCTTTGATGTGGAACTCACCATAAGGGCCTGAGATAGTAACCTTATCGCCCGGTTGGCACGAGAAAACATAGGATGAACAAATACCGGGATTTACATCCATAAACTTTTTGTTGGCTCTGTCCCATGGCGGAGTGGCAATTCTGATGTTCAACATCACGATGTTTCCTTCCGCAGGGTGGTTGGCCATTGAGTAGGCGCGGAAAATGGGTTCGTTGTTCTTCATTTTCAAGCCCCACAAATTCAGACTGTCCCAATCTTCTCTGAACCGCTCTTCAACGACAAAATCTTTAAAATCAATTTCACATTGTGGCACATCAATTTGTATATACCCACCCGATTCAAAATCCAAAATTTCGCCAGGAGGAAGTTTAACTACAAACTCTTTGATAAAGGTGGCCACGTTATGATTGCTCACCACTTCACACTCCCACTTTTTGATACCAAATATTTCTTCAGGCACTTTTATGGTCATGTCGTTGCGCACTTTCACCTGACATCCCAAACGCCATTGCTCCAACTGCTCCTTGCGAGTGAAATAACCTTTCTCAGTTTGAAGAATTTCTCCTCCACCCTCCACTACCTGACATTTGCACATTGCGCAAGTTCCGCCACCACCGCAGGCCGAGGGCAAAAATATATTTTGCTCCGAAAGAGTTTGAAGTAGTGTAAATCCTGATTTTACTTCAATGGGTTCCTGTCCGTTGATGACCAGTTTAACCGGACCTGAAGGTGACAGTTTGCTCCTTGCATAAAGCAGCAGAATAACCAATGAAAGAATTACAAGCAAGAATACGATAACGCTTGTAACAATGACTGTTGTCGCAGATAGCAGCATGCTTTACCTTTTTACTTTAGTTTAAACTGATGCCCATGAAACACATAAATGCAATTCCCATGAGCCCTGTGATGATAAATGTAATGCCCAACCCGCGAAGGGGAGCCGGTACATTTGAATACTTTATTTTCTCGCGGATGGCAGCAATGGCAACAATGGCCAAAAACCAACCAATCCCGCTTCCAATGCCAAACACGGAGGCTTCTGTCAAGGTGTGATACTCACGGTCTTGCATGAATAAAGCGCCACCAAGTATTGAGCAGTTCACAGCAATGAGCGGAAGAAATATACCAAGTGCTCCATATAACGAGGGTGAAAATTTTTCAATTACCATCTCCACCAATTGAACCATGGATGCAATAACAGCAATGAACATGATGAAGCTCAGAAAGCTCAGATCGACCACCGCAAACTGAGGTCCTATCCACTTTAGCGCACCTTCTTTCAATACATAATTTTCAAGCATCCAGTTTATCGGCACAGTGATTCCCAATACAAAAATCACAGCCGCGCCAAGGCCTACTGCGGTCTTTACGGTTTTGGATACCGCCAGGTATGAACACATTCCCAGAAAGTATGCGAAAATCATATTCTCTACGAATATGCTTTTAATCAATATGTTTACTAAATGTTCCATTAGGAATTCAGTTTATGCTTGTTCGATTAATTTTGTGTTTCTGCTGCGCTGGGCCCATATCAATAACCCCACTGTGATCAATGCCATTGGTGGTAAAATCATCAAACCATTGTTTACATATCCCATATGGTAAAATGAATCAGGTAATACCTGATAGCCGTAGAGTTTACCTGATCCAAACAACTCTCTGAAAAACGCAACCACAATGAGGATTGCGCCATAACCCAATCCATTCCCTATACCATCAATCAGCGAAGGAATTGGTTTGTTAGCCATGGCAAACGCTTCCAATCGACCCATTATGATGCAATTGGTAATAATGAGTCCTACAAACACTGATAATTGCTTGCTTACATCATACACAAACGCTTTCAAAACCTGGTCAACCAGAATAACCAAAGATGCTACTACCACTAACTGGACAATGATTCGGATGCGTGAAGGTATCCCGTGGCGCATTAGCGAAATAACAAGATTTGAAAACATGGTAACGGCTACTACAGAAAGCGCCATTACAATAGCAGGCTTCAACTGCACAGTAATTGCCAGGGCCGAACAGATTCCAAGCACTTGAACGGTAATAGGATTGTTATCATTAAAAGGGTCCGTTAAGAGTCGTTTATTCTTTGCCGAAAAAAGAGGCTCACTACTCTGCTTTGATGGGACTTGAAGGGTTTCAGTGTTACTCATTTTAAATACTTTTTTGTTTCTTAATATAAGTAAGATAACTTCCGATGCCTGCTTTCAACATGGCATCCACGCCATTGCTCGTAATGGTTCCACCTGAGATTCCATCCACTGCATGTGGATTGTCTTCACCGGCACCACTTTTTAATACATGTATCGAAGTGAACTCACCTGACTCATCAAAAATTTGTTTCCCAACAAACTGATCTTGAAACGCTGGCTGATTGATCTCTGCACCAAGCCCAGGTGTTTCAGTTTTGTGATCGAACGTAGCTCCATACACAGTGTTATAATCATCTTTTAAAGATATGAATCCCCAAATAGGTCCCCACAACCCTTTGCCGCGCACAGGTATGATTATATATTTATTACCATCATCGAGTTGGCACACAAACAAGGGCAAATTTCGTTTTGAGGCATCTTTCTTATACTCATTCACCAAATCAATGTTGAATGCATCATTGCCGACTACCTCACCCGCTGGATCTATTACCACTTCTTCAACAATGTATTTTTCATACATTTTTTCTGCTTCTTCACGGGTGGCTTGTAGCGAGACAGAACCAAGTATGTTTTGCATCTTTTCCAATCGGATATTGCGGTCTTGAAACGGTTTGAGTTGCAAAGCCGCAACGGACAATACGGTGGCAACCACCACTACCAGGATGGATGCATAAATTAGTATATACTTGTTACTATGCATGACTTATTTTCTTTACGCGCTTTAACCTTTTGCTGATATTTCCTTCCACCACATAATGATCGATAAGTGGTGCCATTACGTTCATGAACAAAATCGCCAGCATGATTCCTTCCGGATATGCCGGATTGAAAACACGAATCATGATCGCTAAAAATCCAATCAGAAATCCGTATATATATTTTCCGGTGTTGGTTTGTGTGCCACTCACCGGATCAGTTGCCATGAACACAGTACCAAACGCAAATCCGCCCATGCTCAGTTGCATCAAGGGTGACAAGCGCATGAAATCATTTACAGCAAATGCATTAAACAACAATGCCATCACTACACCACCGATCACACACGAGAGCATAATGCGCCAACTGCCAATGCCTGAATAGATTAGAATGAATGCTCCAATGAGACAAGCGAGTGTAGAGGTTTCACCAATAGACCCCGGAATAAAACCCAAAAACAGATCATGCATGGAAGGAACCTTCGCAATCTCGCCTGCGGCTGCAAGGCCTAGTGGCGTAGCACCTGAAAAACCATCCACAAGCTGTTGGCCGGTTTCAGCAGCAGTGTTTACCCACACTTTGTCGCCCGACATATATACAGGATAGGCAAAGAACAAAAATGCGCGGGCCGTCAGCGCGGGATTCAAAATGTTCATTCCGGTTCCACCGAAAACTTCTTTTCCAATAATCACTGCAAAAATGGTAGCCACCGCCACCATCCAAAGGGGTACATCCACCGGCATTACCAATGGAATAAGCATCCCTGTAACCAGGAATCCTTCATTCACTGAGTGTTTACGAATAATGGCCGCGATAAATTCGACTGTGAGACCGGCAATGTAAGAGACTGCAACAATGGGCAACACTTTGCCGGCACCAAATAGAAACTTTTCCATGAAGCCCTCACCTTGGCCCAGAAACATACCCAGTGCAAGAAAATGTTGGTGGCCTACATTCCACATACCAAACAACAAACAAGGCATCATGGCGATCACCACGGTAATCATAGTACGCTTTAAATCAATGCTGTCGCGCACATGCACACCATTATGTGTGGTGTGACCGGGCACAAACAAGAACGTTTCAAACGCATCATATGCAGGGTGAAACTTCTCCAGCTTACCACCTTTCTCAAAATGTGGCTTTACTGTGTTTAATATATTCCTGAATAATTTCATTGTTATAGCGGCTATGCGTTAAGCTGTTTCTTTACGGGTCATTTCCAATCCTTCGTGAATTATATCCTGCACATTCATTTTACTGGTGCAAGCAAATTCGCACAATGCAAAATCTTCTTTATCAACTTCATATATACCCAGATTTTCCATGGCTTCTATGTCGTTGGCCATTATGGCTTTGATCAATTGCACCGGATAAATTTCCATGGGCAACACTTTCTCGTATTCGCCTGACATCACATAGGCGCGTTCTTCGCCATGCATATTTGTATTGAGCGTGTATGAGCGAGAAGGCGCCAACCATGACCAAAAAGTTCGTGACAAACTAAGCTTACCAAATCCGGGCAATATCCATCCTAAAAACTCTGGTTCATCGCCTTCAGGCACAACCGTAATTTGGCTGTCATAAAAACCGAGGTGACCATCCGCTTTAATCTTGGCACCTGTCAGCACGTTGCCCGATATGTATCGCTGATTTCCCGCTATGATATTATCTTTTACGAGTGGCTTGATATCTGCGCCCAGTATGGTTTTAAAATATCTTGGGTTCTTTACTTCTGAGCCTGTAAGGGCAACCAGTCTGCTGGCATCAAAATGACCTTGATTAAATAAACGGCCAATCACCAATACATCCTGAGGTGTAACCACCCACACTACTTCATTTTTGTTAATTGGATCAAGGTGGTGTATTTGTACGCCTACGTTACCTGCCGGATGTGGTCCCGAAAATTTATTGACCACCACTCCTTTGGCTGATGTAAAAATATCAGATGCAGGTACATTGCCCCTTACATTCACATGCACTTTGCCTTGAGTCAATTTTGTCAATGCATCAATGCCAGTTTGAAAATCGGCCTGCTGTCCATGAACCACAAAATCGGTATCAGGAGCCAATGGACTGCTATCAAAAGCTGATATAAATATGGCTTTGGGCTCGTCAGCCGGGTTTGCAATCACATTAAAAGGTCGTTGGCGTACCATAGGCCAAACGCCACTCTTCATCAGTTCGCTGATAATTTCTTCGCGTTGCAAGGTCTTTGGGTCGGCTTTGCGAAACTGAACATAATCGTTGGCTTTGTCTGCCAATATCCTTATCTCCAGCAGCTTGCGCTTTGCGCCACGCTTTATCTCCACCACTTCTCCACTCACAGGTGAAGTGAACACCAGTTGTTCGTTTTTCTTATCGTGAAACAAAGGGGAACCTGCTTTCACCTCGATGCCTGTATCCACAAGCAGCCTGGGTACAAGCCCCGTAAAGTCGGTGGGTTTCAAAACATAAGTCTCAGACATAGGTACATTGATAGTCACCTTTTCTGCAACTCCTTTCAATTTAATGTCGAATCCTTTGCGGATTCTGATATCTTTTGACATTCCGTGGTTTGAATTTAAACTCAGATTTGGTACCAGATTGCAATCGAAAATGCGCGCCAAAATTATGAATTACTTTGGACTTTGAAAGTATGCATTTCCAAGTTATCAACACCTGATGTGTTGCACTTGAGTTTATCGCAAGGAATTTGGCTTAATTAACTGTACTTTTGTGCCCTCTAAAACCCTACACACTTGTTTGTTTTTGACAATATCAGTTTTGACTTCGGAGGCCAGTCGCTATACTCCGAGACTTCTCTTCACATAAAACCTGATGAGCGTATTGGCCTTATTGGCGCCAACGGCAGCGGTAAATCTACTTTGCTACGGTTGCTTACTGGCGAATATTCTACCACTGGCGGCAAAATTCAAAAACGTAAAGATCTTTCCATCGCTTTTCTTAACCAGGATCATTTATCCTATCAAAGTGAATCGCCTATTCTGGATGTGGCCATGCAGGCGTTTGAAGTACAAAACAAACTGCTGCACGAAATTGAAGAGATGTACGTGTTGATGGAAACCGACCATAGCGAAGAAACACTGCACCTGCTGGCTGACAAACAACACAAACTTGAGGCGCTGGATGGCTACAATCTAAAACACAAAACAGAGAAAGTGCTCGAGGGTCTTGGTTTTAGTACGCGCGATTTGCAGCGGCCATTGAATGAATTTTCTGGAGGCTACCGCATGAGGGTAATGCTTGCACAAATGCTTTTGCAACAGCCCGACATGCTATTGCTCGATGAACCTACCAACCACCTTGACCTTCCTTCCATCATCTGGCTGGAGGAATACCTCACCAACTATCCTAACACGGTTATCATCGTGTCGCACGACAGGTATTTTTTAGACAACACAGTAACACGGATCGTAGAAATTGAAAATCAACAATTCAATTCTTATCAGGGAACTTATACTTTTTTCAAACAAGAAAAAGCTGAGCAAATAGAGTTGCAAAAGAACAGATTTGCCAACCAGCAGGCCTACATTAAGCAACAGGAAAAATTTATTGAACGATTTCGTGCCAAAAACACCAAAGCCAAAGCTGTGCAGTCGCGCATCAAAGCACTGGATAGATTGGAGCGTGTGGAAGATGTGGCAGAGCAAAATGAGGTGATAAAAATTTCATTTCATGCGGATGTGCAGCCCGGCAAACTCATAGCCATGCTCGATGTGGAATCAAAAAATTATCCGGGTGTCGAGCTATTTAAAAAATCGCATGTGGAGATAAGTCGTGGCGATAAAATTGCACTCATTGGCGCCAACGGCCGCGGCAAATCAACGTTGTTGCGCCTGCTCGATGGTTCCGAATCGTTTGAAGGGAAACTCACTGTGGGACACAACGTGCTGAAAACATTCTACGCACAGCACCAACTCGAAGCGCTTGACGTAAACAATACCGTGCTGCTCGAGTTACAAAAATATGCACCCGAGCTTAATGATACTTCCCTCCGCACATTGCTTGGCGCATTTCTGTTCAAATCGGATGATGTGTTCAAGAAAATAAACGTGCTGTCAGGTGGCGAGCGCTCGCGCCTTGCGCTGGCCAAAGTAATGCTTGCCAAAGCCAACTTCCTGTTGCTTGACGAACCTACAAATCACCTTGACATACCTTCGGTGAATATGTTGGTGCAAGTACTTCAGAAAACAGAGAATAGCTTCGTGGTGGTGAGTCACGATAGATATTTCCTGAGCGCAATTGCCAACAAAATATGGTACATTGAAGATGGCGTGGTAAAGGAATACCCGGGAGATTATGAAGAGTACGAACTGTGGGCTGAACAACGCAAAAAACTAAAGCAAGAAAACTCATCAGCCGCCAAGGCCAAAGTGAAAGAGCAAAAGAAAAAAGGCCTTGAAAACAACGACCGCGACCGCAAGAAAGAAAGCCAAAATGCCATGCGTACACTGCAAAAAGATCTCGATGGCTACGACACAAAAATAAAGCAGAAGAAAAAAGACTTGCTACAATTGCAGTCACAATTGGCTGAGCCCGCACTGCTTGCTGACTATGAGAAAACCGCTACCCTGGGTGAGGTGCACAACAAACTGGAAGCCGAAATAAAACAACTCACCCAATCATGGGAAAAATGTTTTGAGCAACTTGCCAATTTGGAGAATGAAGATTAACAACACCTTTTTATTTGCAGTCGGCTTGCTCGCTCTCTGGCTGTGCGCATCGGCTTGCGCACCAAAGCTTATCCCTTCAACAGGCAACACGCTCCCCGATTCATCCTCCGCAAATTCGGCTAGACAATCATCTGACACGCAAGACGATTATTTCAAGTCTTCGTTTTTCCGATTCGAAAACAAAGCCTACAAACCCAACATTCGCACAATCCAGTTTCACAGACTAGGCGCTGAATTCGGAATGCCCATACTAGAACTGGGCACACGCCAAAAACTGGTATTGAGTTTTGATGATCTGGATGCCGGACTCAAAACATATTCATACACCATCATTCATTGCACCTCCGACTGGCAGCCTTCAGGCCTAGCCGTTTCACAATATCTGTCAGGCTTCAACGATGCGCGGATCAATGATTACCGATATTCATTTAATACCATCGTACCTTACACACACTATAGCATTGAGTTTCCGGGCACGGATATGCAACCCACTATATCGGGCAATTACCTTATGAAGGTCTATGATAATTACGATCCTGATGATGTGGTGATCACCTATCGCTTCATGGTAGCAGAACCCAAAGTATCCATCACCGGCAGCGTGCGCAGGGCCACTGTAATAGAGTGGCGTAATTCCAGGCAAGAAATTGATTTCAATATCAATCACGAAAATCTGGCAATCGATAATCCGATGGGCGACATTAAAATTGTGCTGATGCAAAACAATAGGTGGGACAATTCCATCACCGGGCTAAAGCCTTTGTTCGTCCGCAATGAAGAATTGGTATACAATTACGAAGACCTAAATGTGTTTGATGCTGGCAATGAATTCAGAAATTTTGACACACGCAGTACGCGCTACTTCACCGAGCATGTGGAACGTATTGACAATTCAAAAGACAGCACAGTGGTGCAACTTAAAACCGACCAATCGCGATCTGCCAAACGATATTTTTCTCAACCTGATATTAACGGTGAATTTGCCATACGCAAGCAGGAAGGGCGCGATGCCAGTGTGGAAGCCGATTATGTCAAGGTAAATTTTACTTTACAATACCCTGAACCGGTAACTAATGGCAACATTCATGTTTTTGGCAAGTTTACAGAATGGAATATTTCCAACGACACCAAAATGGTGTACGACTACGATAATAATAGCTACAAATGTGGGCTGACGTTAAAACAAGGCTACTATAACTACGTATATGTGCTGGTGGCTGACGGCACCTCAACAGCCGACCAAACCACCATAGAAGGCAGCCATTACGAAACCGAAAACAACTACACTGTGCTGGTCTATCACCGTGCCATGGGAAGCGGATACGACAAGTTGATTGGCGTGCGCACATTCAACTCGCTACGCGATTGATATTTATTTTTTCTATAATTGTGATATAATGATTAACAAAGTCACATCAGGCATCAGCATTTCAGTAGAATCCGAGTACCTCGGAGAAGGACTGGTGGATGAATTATTGAAACAAGTTTTCGCATACCATATTACCATCAGCAACGATTCTGAAGAAACTGTACAGTTGATGAGCCGCCACTGGCACATTTACGATTCAGATGGATCGCACACCGAAGTGAAGGGCGATGGCGTAATAGGTATGCAGCCTGTAATCGACCCCGGTCATTCTCATCAGTATAGTTCGGGTTGTCATCTCAATGGACACTTTGGAAAAATGGCAGGCACCTACCTCATGCGCAGGCTCAGCGATGGTTTTCATTTTGATGCCGATATCCCGGAGTTCAAATTGAACGTACCTTTCCGACTTAATTAATTCTTTGTTGCCAACCCACTTTTTTCTTTGTCAAAATTGATGGAGGTGAGATTTTGTACCTTTGCGTCAAACAACAAAAAATTATGTCAAACGGATTTTTCAATGTACCAGTGGCTGTAAATGAAACAGTATTAAACTATGCTCCCGGCAGCCCCGAAAAAGAAACCCTCAAGAAAACTATAAAAGAACTGCGCGGCAAAAAAGCAGATATACCCATGTATATTGGCGACAAAGAAGTGCGCACCAAAAATAAGAAAAGCCTCCACCCACCGCACGACCACCAGCATTTGCTGGGTCATTACAGCGAAGGTGATGCCACTCATGTAAAGCAAGCCATTGACGCTGCTCTGAAAGCCAAGGCCGCCTGGTCGGCTCTCGATTGGGAGCAAAGGGCTGCAATTTTCCTTCGCGCGGCTGACCTAATTGCCGGCCCTTACCGCCCCTACCTCAATGCAGCCACCATGCTTGGCCAGTCGAAAAATGCTTATCAGGCCGAGATTGATGCAGCTTGCGAACTGATCGATTTCCTGCGCTTCAATGTGCAATTCATGCAAGACATATACAAGACCCAACCGCAGTCTTCCCGAGGCATTTGGAACCGCACCGAATACAGGCCCCTGGAAGGATTTGTTTTCGCACTTACTCCATTCAACTTCACAGCCATAGCTGGCAACCTGCCCGCCTCTGCCGCCCTCATGGGCAATACTATTGTATGGAAGCCCTCCAACACGCAGATCTATGCGGCAGATATGATTATGCGCATATTCAAAGAAGCCGGTTTGCCTGATGGTGTAATCAATCTTGTATATGTTTCAGGCCCGGTAGCCGGAGACGTGATTTTCAACCATCCTGATTTTGCCGGTATACATTTTACGGGTAGCACCGGAGTTTTTCAGGACATATGGAAAACCATTGGAAACAACATTCACAAATTCAAAACTTATCCACGCATAGTTGGTGAAACAGGCGGAAAAGATTTCGTGGTAGCTCATCCGAGTGCCAAGGCCGATGTAGTGGCCACTGCGCTGGTACGAGGTGCTTTCGAGTATCAAGGTCAAAAATGTTCAGCAGCTTCGCGCGCATATATCCCTACCAGTATGTGGCCCGAAGTAAAGAAATTGATGAAGCGTGATCTGGCATCTATAAAAATGGGCCCGGTGGAAGACTTCCGTAATTTCGTAAATGCAGTGATTGACGAAAAGTCGTTTGACAAACTGGCCAAATATATTGCCGACACCAAAAAAAGTAAAGACGCTGAAATTGTGATTGGCGGCAAGTGTGACAAGTCAAAAGGCTATTTTATTGAACCTACTGTAATATTGGCCAAGGACCCAAAATACACCACGATGTGTGAAGAATTATTTGGACCTGTGCTTACGATTTATGTGTACGAGGATGCCAAATTTGAAAAGACGCTGGAACTAGTGGACAAGACCGGCATATATGCGCTTACCGGTTCTATAATTTCTCAGGATCGCACGGCCATTCAAACTGCAATGCGCGTACTGGTAAATGCGGCCGGCAATTTTTATATCAACGATAAACCAACAGGTGCGGTGGTTGGGCAACAGCCCTTTGGCGGGGCGCGTGGTTCGGGCACCAACGACAAAGCCGGATCGGCCATGAACTTGTTGCGATGGACCTCAGCCCGCTCAATAAAGGAAACCTTTGTGCCTGCAATAGACTATAAGTACCCATTCATAGAGGCGCAATAAGTACTATTCCGAATCACAATTTATATGTTGAGATAATTAGTAAGTTTGATGCCAAATAAAATCAAATAATGGAATTGGTAAGAAGGATAATCCCGCATCTAAAAAATAAATATGCCATCACGATAATTTTGTTTGTGGTGTGGGTTGCTTTCTTCGACCGCAATGATTTGATTGCTCAATACACATACTCTCAAAAGCTTGCGAAACTCGAACAAGATCGTGAGTACTACCTTACCGAAATAGAGATGAATAAGCAAAGCATGCAAGAACTGATGTCAAATACCAGAAATCTTGAAAAATTTGCAAGAGAGAAATACCTGATGAAAAGAGACAATGAGGATATTTTCTTGCTGGTAAAATAATTTCTCAGCTCGCCTCTGCCCACCCCAACAATTATTGCTTCACCAGTTTGTACACCTCAGTGCCGTTTTCGTTGTGCACCTTTAAAATGTACACACCTTTGTTCCAATTAGCATTACTGAATTGATAAGTAGCTGAAGCCCGGCTGGTGGCAATGTTCTTCACCTCAATCACTTTGCCGCTCATATCCTCCACACTGATGGTGGTGAGTAAACCATCGCTGTTGAGTGCGTGTATTGACACAGAAAACTCTTCTTTGAATGGGTTTGGGAAAATATTTACTTCTTGATTTCTTGACATCTTAACCGCAACTGTTGCCGAAACTGATTGTGTCCCATCAAAGTCAGTTTGTCGCAATCTGTAATAACTTAAACCTGATAACGGTTCCTTATCAGCGAAACCATAGTTGTGTGCAATTGTTGTGGTGCCAGAGCCTTTTACCGTGCCAATTGCACTAAAAATCTCACCATTGTCTGAACGCTCCACTGTGAAATAATCATTGTTATGCTCTGTGGCTGTAGTCCAGGTAACGTCAACAAAATTTCCGCGTGCTGCAGCATCGAACGCAAGCAATTCAACAGGTAAAACAATTACACTACCTACTGTTAGATTGAATCGGCATGCTGTGCCGGCAAACCCATCAATGGTAATATAATAACATTGATTGGCCACCGCAGTCCATTGATAATAATATTGAGTGAGCGAACCGGGATTTTGACAAACCACAGTTGGGTTGGCTGCACTGGTCGGACAAGTACCTCCGGTGTTCCAAACTGAAAGCTGGAGGCCTTGTGTTGAGTTACACACTTGACTATTTACACTGATAAAAGCTTGCTGTCCTACGGGCCAGGTGGATGGAGCACACCACTGGTACCATGTGTTGTTTTCCACACTACCGGAACAAATTGGACCTGAAACAGTGGCGTTCGCATTTGTATAGGTATAGGTGGTGTTCGTGGTTAGTGAAACTGCTCCTGCACACGTGTTACCGGGTGGAGCGTAAGGAGTGGTAGAGGTCACGCAGGCGCTCACTGCGGTATAAGAATCATAACCATTAGGCGGGGTGATCATGATGTAATATGTTTGACCAGCGGTAAGGCCAGACACCAATTGTGTACTGTTGCCACCAATGGTATAACAAGCTACTTGTGTTAAGCTTCCACAAGTTCCTGAGTAAATTACATAATCATTGGCCTGATGTGCTCCACCTGGACTACCTGTATAGACTGCATCATTGTAAATGCTGAAGCTTGTTGCGGTAGCTGTTACCTGCACCCAGGCGGCTACCTGAGTGGCATCATTGCCCGCGCAGCTGCCATCAAGTCCACCTGTTGAGCCTGTCATAGTTATGTACCCACACGAAGCTGTAGGACACTGCATGCCTCCGCAATATTGTGCTCCACAAAGGTTACTGCAAGTACTTGCAGGATATACGTAATACGGATTGGCACATGAAGTTCCTACTTGCGCATAGGAGTGGGAACCCACCAATACTGCATAAAGAATCAGAAAAAATAACTGAAACGGGATCCTCATAACTGTGTTGTTGTTAATGCTAATATCAACAAATAAACAGTATTATGAATGATTAAATGAACTTACTTGGTAAAACGACTGTATCCTTTGACGAACTGCACGATTGTTTTGGTGAAACAACGAAGAAAAATGTTTCTTGCTTTATTAAAGCCAAGAATTAGCTAATATCGTTAGCGTTTTACAATTCGCGAGCTGAAATTTTCAAACGGAGTGGTCACTCTAACCATATATACACCTGAAGGCATTCCATGAGTGTCTATTGCAATATTTTGGGTGCCTGCCTCTGCTACTAGTTTTTGGCTATGAACAAGCTGTCCCGATACATTATATATTTGAATCTCAACAGCACTTTTATCTGTGTTGTAGAAGTTAATCAACAAACCATCAACTATAGGGTTAGGATGAATGGCCAATTTCTTGTCCGCTACGAACTTAACCGCCACCGTACCTGATGTGTGAATAGTGCCATCAAAATCAGTTTGCAACAAACGATAGTAATTCACTCCTTGGCGTGGATGTTTATCTACAAAACGATAATTGTTCAATTGACTTGATGTGCCAGAACCCTTCACGATACCCAAGGATTCAAAGTTGAAACCATCAACAGAATTCTCGATTGTGAAATAGTCGTTGTTTGTCTCGGACACAGTTGTCCAAGCTAAATCAATTTGATTCTGATTTACTTCTCCTTCAAAACCTACCAGTTGAACAGGCAAAGGTGAAGCGCCAACCATATATGGATATTGCGAAAGCCTGAGGCAGGCGGATGTAGGCGTGTAGCAATACGTATAAGTTTGACCAATCGAAAGTCCGGTCATAGTTGTGTTAGCTAAGGTTCCTGATTGTAACACGGCCCCGCATGCAGATGTTTGTAATGTCCATGTAACTCCGAAAACTGTACCTGAAGTACAACCGCTTGTGTTCGCAATCATTCCTAATGAAACGGTGCTATTACTTGCTATGAATGTGTAACAATAAGTGCCGCTTTGACCTGCGTTGAGTGGCGGGTGCAACACGTATTGTGGGCAAGTAGAAGTAACCTGAGCCACTGTGGGTACGGCAGCAAAACCGCACACTGGCCCGCAAGGATTGGAACAAGTATTACAATTCACCGAATTGTTCACGGCAATACAAAAATCGGCTCCTCTTGAACTTGGTGAACCTCCTCCGCAACCTGCTGTTGTGGTTGAATAAACAACTTGAATAAAATAAGTGTTACCAACAACAAGCGTTGTCATGCTATGAATATTCATTAGCGGCCCGCCTGCAATATCTTCGCATGCAACCGCTGTAGTTGGAATACAAGAACCTGAATATATTGCAGAACCAAGGTAACAACCGGATGTTGCCGTCAAGTTAACCGTCACATACATGTTGGCACTGGTAGCTGTAAATCGATACCATACAGACTGGTCGATGGGATAAGCGGAATTGCAATCAAATACTTCTCCTGCTTGCACGGTGGCCTCTCTGGTTGTTCCAGTCACACAGGCGGCACCCACTACTAAAGAAGTAGCGCTGGCACAGTTGTCATTTGGTGGTGGTGCAGATAATAATTGAAAGGCGATATTTTTTGGGTCATAAGCAATGGCTTGGTAACCGGGAATCCGAACATTTGCATGTTCAATTTCCGATGAAACGATGGTTTCAAAGGTGCGCACACTCTGATCAGCAGATTGCCCAACAGCACTGCCAAATAGCACCGCACCAAATATAGCTGGGAATAATTTCTTCATATTATACCTGTTAGTATGATATAACTAACCAATTATATAACAAATATAAGATTTAATTGGGTTTTGACAAGTAAAAAAAGCAAAGGCGAAAGCTTCTTTTGAATCGGTTTTTCAACACCAAGCTACCAGCCTGTTTGAGATGAACAAATCAGGCCCGATACTCGCCAAACACACCCCTCAATGTGTTGCTAATTTCGCCCAAAGTGACATAATTCTCCACACACTTTACAATAACCGGCATCAAATTACCCTCCCCTTGGGCCATTTGTTTTAGTTCATTCATTGAATTCCTCACGGCCTCCGCGCTCCGTTCGCTTTTCAATTTACTGAGTTTCTCCATTTGCTTTAGCCGAATAGTGTCATCTACCGTTAACAGATCCATCTCTTGCTCGTCTTCCACCATAAACTCATTCACACCCACTATAATCTTATCGTTGGATTCCACCGCGCGCTGATGCTCGTATGCCGATGCCGCTATCTCCTTTTGTATAAAGCCCTGCTCTATCGCGCTCACCGCACCGCCCATCGCATCTATCTTATTGATATAATCCCACGCCCCTGCCTCGACTTCATTGGTAAGTGCTTCTACAAAATAACTGCCACCCAATGGATCCACGGTATCGGGCACCCCACTCTCGTGAGCTATGAGTTGCTGTGTGCGCAAGGCAATGCGCGCGGCAGCTTCTGTGGGCAGCGCCAGGGCCTCATCATATCCATTGGTGTGAAGGCTTTGCGTGCCTCCCATCACCGCGGCCAGCGCTTGTATGGTTACGCGGGTAATGTTATTCATTGGCTGCTGCGCTGTTAGCGTAGAGCCACCTGTCTGGGTGTGAAAGCGCAACATCTGTGCGCGCGGATCGGTGGCGCCCAGCTCTTTGGTTATCCTTGCCCACATCCTTCGCGCGGCTCTGAACTTGGCCACTTCTTCAAACAAATTGTTGTGCGCATTAAAAAAGAAAGACAATCGTTTGGCAAATGTATTGATATCCAACCCCTTATCCAGCGCGGCTTTCACGTATGCCTTGCCGTTGGCCAGCGTAAAGGCAAGTTCTTGCACCGCTGTAGAACCCGCCTCGCGAATATGGTACCCGGAAATAGAAATGGTGTTCCACTTTGGCACTTCCTTGCTGCAGTATTCAAACAGATCGGTAATGATACGCATGGAAGGTTTGGGCGGGTAGATGTATGTGCCGCGGGCTGCATATTCTTTGAGAATGTCGTTCTGAATGGTACCCGAAAGTTTGGAGACATCCGCACCTTGCTTGCGTGCTACGGCAATGTAAAGAGCAAGCAATGTAGATGCCGTGGAATTAATGGTCATGGAGGTTGAAATTTTCTCCAGCTCTATTCCTTTGAATAATATCTCCATATCCACCAAACTATCGATGGCTACTCCCGCTTTGCCGACTTCTCCTTCGGATAGTGCGTGGTCCGAGTCGTACCCAATTTGCGTAGGCAAATCAAAGGCAACCGATAAGCCTGTGGTGCCATGATCTAACAAATAATGGTACCGTTCATTTGATTCTTCGGCAGTTGAAAATCCTGCATACTGCCGCATGGTCCACAACTTACTCCGGTACATTGTTGATTGTACTCCTCTGGTAAATGGAAATTCACCTGCATCTTCCTTGATTGGCACAGGCTCCTGATATATACGGTCAATCTCTATTCCCGATTCTGTTGTTTTGTTTTTCTCTTTCGTTTCCACAGTGTCTTTCGTTAAAACAGTTGTCTCACTTCATGCTTGATCACATCCAATGCTTTTTGTGTAGGCATTGATTCGTCTTTCAAAATCACTTCAAAAATGCTTTTGCTCAAGTCGATGCTCGATGCCTTTTCGCCAACTTTTGATGCTGAAATATTGATCAATCTTATCAGATCTTCTTTAGAGTTTCTGATGATGGCCCATGCCTGAGGTGATATGTACACTTGTTGTGTGATGTTGTGTTCATACTCGGTGCGAATGGTTAGCAACAACTCGGTGTGCAACTGGCGTGCAGTCATTCCGGGCTTGTTCACACGGTAAAGTAAATTATTGGGCGCTACCCGCTCTAAAAAAAGCACCATGCGCTCATACGCTTGGAGCCTCACCGGCAGCACATCTTGCTGGATGGCGCGTTTGGCCTCCAGTAATTTTATTTTGTACTCTTTCTCCAGAAATTTTTTCACCAGCATGTACATCAGTATGAGTACCATTGCTGCCGGAATAAAGTACATCAGCACTTCTAAAAGTTCTTTGTTCTCCGTCATAGTTTTGTTCGTTTTATGCCTTGCTGGTAAATATCGCAAATTTTGCTGATGACCTCTTTTTTTTCACCATCACCCTGTTGACATATCACGAATGTGCAAGCCCGGTGCATTCATAGTAATTTTTAACTTTGCCCATCCAATTTCAAATACAATCTTTTGCAAACAGATTTCATTTCCGAGCGCGTACGATCCATTTCCGAGTCACAGACCATCAAGATGTCGCGCATTTCTCGCGAAATGAATGCTGAAGGCCTTGATGTAATTAACCTCAGCCTGGGTGAACCCGACTTCGTTACGCCCGAATATATTCGCACAGGAGCCAAAACAGCCATAGATGAAGGATACACTTTTTACACTCCTATTGCCGGATTCAAGGACTTACGCGAGGCCATTGCCCACAAACTATTAACCGAAAATAAGCTCACATATTCTGCCGATCAAATTGTAGTTTCTACCGGAGCCAAACAATCTATCGCTAACGCAGTGCTGGCACTCATCAATCCTGGCGATGAGGTGATTATTCCGGCTCCCTTTTGGGTTTCCTACAAAGACATTGTGACATTGGCCGGAGGCAAAATAAAATACATTCCCACCACAGTTGATGCTGATTTTAAAATATCAGCTGCTCAGTTGGATGCCGCCATCACCCCACGCACACGCCTCATTATGTACTCATCGCCCTGCAACCCTACTGGATCGGTATACACAGCCGATGAGCTGAAGGCGCTTGCAGCCGTGATCGAAAAACATAAAAATGTAATTGTCCTTTCGGATGAAATATATGAGTACATCAACTTTATGGGCAGCCACCAAAGCATTGCCCAAAATTCAGACATCAAAGAGAGAGTAATTATTGTTAACGGATTCTCAAAAGGATATGCCATGACCGGCTGGCGCGTAGGATATATTGCAGCCCCTCTGGCTATAGCGCAGGCGTGCGACAAAATACAAGGTCAGTTTACATCAGGAACCAGTTCAGTTTCTCAGCGTGCCGCACTTGCCGCCTTGCAACCCGGCCATACTTTCACAAGCGAAATCAAAGAAGTGTTTTTGAAAAGACGCGATTTGGTTTTAAACTTGCTCGCACAAATTGATGGAATCAGATGCAACAAACCACAGGGTGCATTTTACGTGTTTCCTGATGTGAGTGCATACTTTGGTAAAAGCCATGGTGAAAATACCATTCAAAACTCTACCGATTTTGCGCTTTATACATTGCGTGAGGCGCACGTGTCACTAGTGATGGGCGAGGCATTTGGCGATGACAATTGTGTGCGTATATCTTATGCGACAAACGAAGCAACACTCACCAAAGCGGTGGAAAGAATAAAACTGGCACTGCAAAAATTACATTAATAAAAGGCATGTCTAACCAGTCCGAAATAGAAAAAATCTTCTCAAAGCTCAAAAGTATCACTGCGTTGGTGGTGGGCGATGTGATGGTGGACTCCTATTATTGGGGACGTGTGGAGCGAATTTCTCCGGAGGCACCTGTGCCTGTAGTGCATGTGGAGAAAAAAGAATATCGACTTGGTGGTGCAGCCAATGTGGCGCTGAATATTAAAGCCATGGGCGCGAAGCCTGTGTTGTGTTCTGTTGTTGGCAAAGATGCGCGGGGTGAAACTTTTTTGTCGCTGATGAAAGATGCGGGCATGCCGGAAGAAGGTATTATTACCGACCCATCGCGTATGACTACTGTAAAAACACGTGTGATCGGCAATAACCATCAGTTGTTGCGTGTGGACGAAGAGGAAGTTACCGACATCACTGCCAGCGCGCAAAAGCAACTGATCGCACGCATTTCGGAGCTCATCACCAAACACAAACCTCAGGTTATCATTTTTGAAGACTACGATAAAGGTGTGCTGAATGAGAGCTCGATAACTGAGATAATTGGCTTGTCAAAACAACACAACATTGTGACTGCAGTGGATCCCAAAAAGAAAAACTTCAGCCAATACAAAGGGGTAACTTTGATGAAGCCAAACCTTAAAGAATTGCGCGAAGGCCGTAAGATTGATGTGGAAGCAACCAATATTGAGAAGCTTAAAACTGTTGTTGCTGAGCTGATTGAAGATCAACAAACAAACACAGTATTGGTAACACTTTCTGAACATGGTGTGTATATCGCCAACAAAGACAACAACTATCTGGCTCCTGCTTTTGTGCGCACCATTTCCGATGTTTCGGGAGCCGGAGATACTGTAATCAGTGTAGCCGCCCTTTGTATGGCCGCTGGCCTAAACATCAGGCAGGTGGCCATGTTGGCGAATCTGGCCGGTGGGCAGGTGTGCGAGAAGGTGGGTGTGGTGCCGGTTGATAGCAACAAGCTTATGCAAGAAGCGTTTGCCATACCCGACTTGATTTAAATCCAGACCACACATGTCAATAGACAAGTTTAGGGAAAGAGTCAATTTGCGAATATTCAGTTCCAAGAGCACCGCCATGGGCGTAATGAAAGTGCTCAGTGTGCTGGTTTCTGTGCTTGCTTTTGTAACCGTACTTTATCATTACGGCTATCCACAAACACCCGAGCGGCAACAGATCCTGCTCAACATTATCAAAGGCTGCCTGGGATTCTATATTGTGAATTACATCATGCGGTTTCTTTACACGTTTGAACCGCTGCAGTTCTTATATGAAACACGGGTGGAACTTGTACTGGTAACCATTCTGCTTATTGACGGTATCAGTTTTTTCATTTTGGGCATTCCCATCGGAAAATCTATTTTCAATCTCATCGGGTTAGGAAATCATACATGGCTTTATGTCTTGATGATCCAGATTTTCATGATTGTTATTGTAGTGGCTGAATTTGCCCGCACGGCCACAGATGCTATGCATATAAGCATTTCACCACCCACTATGCTCATCATCTCATTCATGTTCTTGATCGGCTTTGGTACCATACTTCTTACCATGCCCGAAATGACAACTGATCAATTGGGGGCCACATTCCAGGAAGCACTGTTCACTTCTATAAGTGCAAGCTGCGTGACTGGATTAATTGTGGTTGATACGGCAACATACTTTACTTTGAAGGGTCAGATTGTAATCATGTTGCTTATTCAAATGGGTGGACTGAACATACTGTCATTTGCAGCTTTTTTCACAAGCTTTACTAGCAAAGGAGTAGGCATCAGGCAGCAATCTATGATGCAAGACTTCATGGCTGCAGCTTCTTTGTATGACACGAAAGGGCTGATGCGTCAAATTGTGATGTTCACGCTGATGATAGAATTGATTGGGGCAGTGAGTATCTACACACTATGGGATCCAAACCTCCACTTTGCAAGTGTGTGGGATAAGATTTTCTTCTCCGTCTTCCACTCCATCAGCGCATTCAACAATGCCGGTTTCTC
>JBBKVM010000112.1:0-70218 GCA_037968415.1 Bacteroidia bacterium
ACTATTCAAATACTAAATTTAAATTATTATGAACATCTTCGTTGGAAGCCTGCCATATGGCCTGCAGGAATCTGAGTTACAATCAACCTTTGAAAAATTTGGTGAAGTATCCTCAGCAAAAATTATTATCGATAAATTCAGTGGACGCAGCAAAGGATTTGGCTTTGTTGAAATGCCTGATGATGCTGCAGCTCAGAAAGCAATTGATGAGTTAAATGGATCTGAAGTAGGCGGACGCGCTATTGTTGTGAACAAAGCCGAGCCTCGTCAAGAAGGTGGACCAAGAAGGTCTAGTGGTGGTTTCAGAAACGATCGCTAGTTCTCAGTTCGCGCAGGCACAAAATCGATTTTTAAACCCTAAAAAGAAAAACTGCCGGGTGACTGCCTGATAAACCCGGACTAAACCCATAAAAAAGTGCAACCTGACAACAGGTTGCACTTTTTTTGTGGGTAATACGTTTAAGTAATAGCTTAAATATTAATCTTTACAATATGGATAGAATAACATGCATACGCGCTGAAGCCGATAAACATTTAATTGTGGATTGCATCAAACTGGTTGAGGAGAACAAGCAGGTAATATCTGAATTGAATCAACTGTTGGAAGTGACAGCCAATGAAGTTCGATTTAAAATTTTGTATCTGCTAAAAGAGAAAAATAAGTTGTGCCCGTGCGATATGGCCGACATATTTGGAATGACGGTACCGGCAATTTCCCAACACTTAAGCAAACTTCGCAAAAGCAAGTTTGTGCTGAGTAAGCGGGATGGCACTACAATCCAATACTATTTGAACCCTACGCGCAAGCCTTTTTTACACATGCTTCTCGGCCATTTGTATAACCAAACAACAGCAACCACTTCCTCAAATTGAAAACAAGAAAACATAATAGCCTGTTGGTGATGGGCAGTGCGGCCGCCTTTGGCTCATCTCTTTGCTGCATCCCCCCTTTGTTGGCCTTGTTTGCGGGTGGCAGCGGGCTTATGGCCAACCTTTCCTGGCTCTCCCCATTGCGCCCTTATCTTATTGGATTCACGGTATTGGTGATTGGCTGGGCGTGGGTGCGAGCATATAGAAAACCAATTGCCGATGATTGCCTTTGTGAAACACCCGTTCATAAAAAGCATGGGCCGTCCAAAGTTTTAATATTGGCTTCCGCCTTTGCTGCGTTGGCCATTACATTTCCATTTTATGCGGATGTGTTTGTCACCAACATGCCAACTGCGCAAGCCGATCCTTCATTGACACAAACCATCGGGGGTAATATCAAACAACTCGACCTCCAGGTACAGGGCATCACTTGTGATGCCTGCGCCAACCACATACAACAGGAAACAACTAACATGAATGGCGTGCTTTCCACCAAGGCCTCCTACCCAGAAAGCACTGTGACCATCACCTATGATTCGAATACAATAGAGCCTACCCAAATAATTACCACCATAGAACGAATCGGCTATACCGTTTCAACCACACCGTAATGGAACTCAAACTAAAAAACACCATCACTTGTCCATTTTGTAATGGTAAGACTACTGCGATAATGCCCATTCACAGCTGTCAGTATTTTTTAGAATGCAGCCAATGTCACCGTCTTCTCAAGCCCAAAGAAGGTGACTGCTGTGTGTTTTGCTCATATGGTGAAATAAAATGTCCTCCAATTCAATCGGCTGATGCTGAGTTAGACAAGGGCGCGGTTTAACCTTGTTTTCTTCAAACTATAATTCCTCTACTGGGATTATATAGACCGGGCTACGATGGCCTGCGCGTGGTCCTTCAACTTTTGGAACAATTCCGTTTCTATTTTATGAAAGTCTACTTTTTCGAAAGAGCGCGAAAAGACTCCATTCTCAATCACATGTATTACATCACATACCGAAAGCAGCGGATCAATAATATGCGATGAAACAAACACCGTTTTGCCTTTCGACTTCAGTGTGCCAATAATCACCTCAAGCACTTTATTAGTCTCGATATCGAGTCCATTAAATGGTTCATCTAATAAAAATACTCGTTTGTTTTGCTTCAATACGCCCAACAAGGCTAATTTTTTCTTCATACCAGTCGAATAGGTTTCAATCAAATCGTGAAGCGGCAGTTTAAAAAAATCCTGCAATGCACGTAAGTCAAAAGCAGCATTGGTCTGCTTAAATATCTTCAAATATTCATTGCCGGTTAATAGCGAATAAAAAAAATTAGAGGTTTCGAGATAAGCTATCTCATCAATTGTCAATGGACCATCATCGAGTTGAATGCTCCCACTGTCGGGTTTAATACTTCTTGCCAGACAATTAAAAAAAGTTGTTTTGCCGGCACCATTCAATCCCACTATGCCATGCACTTTTACCGATTCAAAATCGATTGAAATATTTTGAAAGACCACATTCTCATCAAATGCTATAGAAAGATTGCGAATACTAATCATGCAAATAATTTTTAAGATTGCGCACTGCTTTGCGATAGTGCACAAATGACATAATGAGCGGAATAGGCAGTAAATAGGGCAACACTGATCCCAATGAAACTAGCGATACAATCATATTGTTGGCAGCTAGATCTGCATTGGGTTCGTAGGAGGAATACTTGAAACATATTGCGAAACACAGCAGCGAAAGTTGAACAGGAATAAATAACAAATTCAACAACCAATAATCAAAATTGAAGACCGTATTAATTAAAAGAATGGGGAGATATAACAACACAAGAAATCTGGCATGCCGCCACAATTTTTGACGTACAAATTGCATCGCAGTGAGTTTGCCTGCTCTCAAAATATGAAGTGGTTCACACTCTGTATAAAACGTCACGATGCTTACAGTCAATAACCAGAGTAAAAAGAGTGGTAATATTTTAAACCAGCTGAATGCAAGGGCCAAAAAATAAACAGGAATAAGAAACAAAAACATTTTCCTGAACCCACTAATCCATTCAAAATAGTAAGCGGGCAATACATTGGACATACTCTTAAAATAGGCTTGCTGCGAATATGTTTGTCGATAAAAAGGGAGCAAGCTTAAAGCACCTACCAGTATTGGGAAATAATACCAATTAGGGGTGAACAAACTTGAAAAAGTAAACGGTAAAACCAAAACCAAATACTCAATAAAAATTTCAAGATGAGGATGACGAAGGTGTGTATAGATAAAAGTTTTGTCCTGGCGGCTCAATTGAATGGAGGCGCATACTATAAATAAAAAACCAATAAAATAAAACGTGTATTCTCTTTGTTGCCAGAAAAGATGTGAAGCATAAAACAAAAAAAACGCGACACCAATGAGCAACAGCGAACGAAATCCTGTGGCAAGCAATTCTCTTTTAAGTTGTATCACACGAATGGACAGCAGCGTCATAGCAAAGGCTTAAGTGATTGATGTGAAAAAGAATGCCTGAAAAATACACATACCCAACGAAAAAAATCTAAGGAGCGTATCAAATGCCAAACCGCACACGTTCCATCATCTTTTTTGGATTGTCGAGTGGAACGAAACCAAACTTTGCATACAGTCCGTGCGCATCATTGGTAGCCAGTTTCCAATTTTTAATTCCTAACAAGTCAGAATGGTTGAACACTTCGTTCATCAAACTCATTGAATACCCCTTCCCTCTTTCAGTTTCTGCGATGAATACATCCATCAAATAAGCAAATATTGTAAAGTCGCTCACCACCCTTGCGTATCCTATCTGCTCACTATTTTTGTACATCCCAAAATTCAGTGAATGCTTAATACAGTTCCTGGTCTCTTCCAAGGTGCGACCTTTGGCCCAATACGTGCCGGCAATGCTCCGATTAATGAAATTTATATCCAGCTTTTCGGCATCGGTACTGATAGTGATGGTGTCCATGTGGCAAGTGTATGGTTGTTTGCCTAGCAAGATAATAGCTTTTGAAATGCGCGATCAAATGGCCCACGGTGAATCGATATCTGGTCTACCCTCATTAAGTTGCTGTAAATTCCTAATTTTACAATCAAACGGGCTCCAACGCCTGTGACAAAAAAACAATACGCTGCATGGCACAAGTAGAAATGATAATGCCCAAGATGGGCGAAAGCGTTGCGGAAGCGACAATTCTAAAATGGTTGAAAAACGAGGGCGATACCGTAGAAGCAGATGAGAGCATTCTGGAGATAGCCACCGATAAAGTAGACAGTGAAGTACCCGCGCCCAGTGCCGGTGTAATTTCCAAACGCATGTTTGAAGAAGGTCAGGTAGTAAAGGTGGGCGAAGTAATAGCAATCATTGCCACCAACGGGTCCTCTGCTGCAGCCACACCAGCTCCTGCTGCTATTGCCACTCCCACCCCTGCCGCAGTGCTTGCCACGCCTGCTGCTGCGCCTGCCCCAACTCTGGTAGCAAGCGCTACGGCTCACTCCCCGGCTATCCAATCAAATGGAAGCAGATTTTATTCACCACTTGTGCGCACCATAGCCAAAGAAGAAAATATAGCCCAACACGAACTCGATGCCCTTGCCGGCACAGGCAACGAAGGCCGCGTTACAAAAAAAGACATACTCGCTTATCTCCAAAACCGAGGTACCTCTCCTGCTGCCGCACCCGCCATGCAGGCCTCCACACCCAAAGCACCCGTGAGCGCACCAGCCATTTCAGTATCGGGCGAATACGAAATAGTGGAGATGGATCGCATGCGCAAACTCATAGCCGAACACATGGTGATGTCCAAACAAACATCACCACATGTTACTTCCTATGTAGAAGCTGATGTGACTAATTTGGTAAACTGGCGCAACAAAATAAAAGACTCATTCGAAAAACGTGAAGGTGAAAAAATCACTTTCACGCCCATCTTTATCGAAGCCGTAGTAAAGGCAATCAAAGATTTTCCGATGATTAATGTATCGGTAAATGGCACCCAAATAATTGTCAAAAAAGACATCAACATAGGCATGGCCGCAGCGCTGCCTTCGGGCAATCTGATAGTGCCCGTGATAAAAGGTGCCGACCAAATGAATTTGCTCGGCCTTACTAAAACAGTGAATGACCTGGCCACGCGCGCCCGCAACAACAAGTTGAAGCCCGATGAAATACAAGGCGGCACTTTTACAATCACTAACGTGGGCACATTTGGCAATGTAATGGGCACTCCCATCATCAACCAACCGCAAGTGGCTATATTGGCGGTAGGCGCTATTCGCAAAAAGCCGGCTGTCATTGAAACTCCACAAGGCGATTTTATCGGCATTCGGCACATGATGTTCCTCTCGCACGCTTACGACCATCGTGTGGTTGATGGCGCATTGGGTGGCTCATTTGTACGCAGAGTGGCCGATTATCTGGAGCAATTCGACCCCAACCGCACGCTGTAAACACATCATTTTCAGCTGTTTGCAGGCTTTACTGGGTCGCGCAAGGCATATTTATTACCATTCTTGCTCAAAAAAAGTATATTTGTGTGACGCGTCTTTAAAGCCCACACCTATGCATTTTTCCAATAAAGTCAGGTATTTTCTGTGTGCCTTGTTAATAGCTATTTCTACCTATACGGCACAAGCACAAAGAGAAAAAGTACTCTCAGCCGAAGATCAGAAACTCGTAAAAAAAGATGCCGGAGGTGCTTTCGCTGCTGGCGACTACATGAGCGCAATGGCAGATTACGAGCGCTTGCTGAAAGCAGATCCCAACAACAGCGATTATAATTACAAAGTAGGTGTGTGCTATCTGCTCACCTACATCGACCCCACCCAAGCGGTAAAATACCTTGAAGTTGTTGTACCTGATAAAAACACACCCAAAGAATATCAGTATTATTTTGGTCAAGCGTATCATTATGTAAATAGATTTGATGAGGCCATCAGCGCCTACCAAACTTACCGTGAAGCCAATCCCGGCAAGAATGCAGCTTTTTCAGATGTGAGTCGCAAAATTGAGATGTGTCAGAATGGAAAAGACCTTGTGGCAAGACCCGTTACCGTGCAATTCGAAAATCTGGGCAAATTGGTAAACAGCGACAGCCGCGAAATGAACCCTATCATTTCGGCCGATGAAAGTATGCTGGTGTTCACAGCGCGCAGAAAAGGAAACCTGGGCGGTCTGGTCGATGATCAGGGCATGAACACTTCAGATGTGTTTATGTCGGGATTAGAAGAAGGACAACGTACCAAAGCAAAAAACATGGGCGTGAGTATCAACACAGCGTTTGATGATTTTGCAACCGGACTTACACCAAATGGCGACCGATTGATCACCTATGGAAACAACAATCAAAAAACCGGAGACCTTTATGTGGCCACCATGGGCAGCAGATCTTTTGGCAAAGCAGTAGCTTTAAATGAAGCGGTCAATACAGCTGCCGATGAAACATCCGGTTGCTTATCCCCCGATGGCATGATGCTGTATTTTGCCAGCGATAACAAAGGCGGCAAAGGCGGACGCGACCTTTACATGGCGAGGAAATTACCAAGTGGAAATTTTGGCGTGCCTGTAAATCTTGGCGACAACATCAACACATCTGATGATGAAGACAATCCTTTTATCAGCGCGGATGGCAAGACACTTTACTTCGTTTCAAAAGGTCATGATAGCATGGGTGGGTTTGATATATTTAAAAGTACCGACAATGAGGGCAATGGCAACTGGTCGAAGTGCCAAAACATGGGATTCCCAGTCAACACCGCTGCCGATAATATGAGCTTTAGCATCACGGCCGATGGGCGATATGGATTTGTAGACAGACTGCGACCTGAAGGGCTTGGTGATCTTGACATATACCGTTTGGTATTCAACAACGTGCAGAGCGCAAAGCCGGTGGCCATATACAAAGGTGCAATCAATAATCCTTACGAAGACAAACCACTGAATGCCAAAATCACCTTAAAAGAAAAAGGTGAGAACGGAAAAACCATCGGCATATACACACCCAATCCAAGCACCTCAAAATTTGTGATGATAATGGAAAAGGGCCACTACACATTTACCATAGACTGCCCTGGGTTTATACAATACAGTGAAGAAATCACCATTCCGGAACTTAAATCCAATATGGAAATCGCCAAAAATATTATCATAAGCTTTGATCAGGACACACAGCAAGGCGGAGGAGGAAATTAAAAATCAATCATGAATCAACCCGAATTAAATTTTACAACAGCACCCACCAAACTCAAGCTCACCAAGCCGATCGCATTTTTCGATTTGGAAACTACTGGTGTAAATGTAGGCGTGGATAGAATCGTAGAAATCTCTATTCTCAAATTGGATAGCAATGGTGAGCGTGATGTCAAAACCATGCGCATCAACCCTATGATGCCTATACCTGCTGAATCATCGGCCATCCACGGTATATATGATAAAGATGTACAGGACAAACCCACCTTTGAACAAGTGGCTCATGAACTGAATAAATACCTGGCGCATTGCGATCTGGCCGGATACAACAATATAAGATTTGATGTGCCTTTATTGGTAGAAGAGTTTTTGCGGGCGGACATCGATTTTGATTTCACGAGCCGGAGGCTAGTGGATGTACAGAACATTTTTCACAAAATGGAAAAGCGCACACTGGAGGCGGCATATAAATTTTACTGCGACAAAACATTGGAGAATGCGCATAGCGCGGAAGCAGATATACTCGCCACTTGGGAAGTGCTGGAAGCCCAGTTGGAGAAATACGAAGTACTGGAGCCCAACGTAGAATTTTTACATGATTTCTGCAACATAAACGACAACGCGGATTTGGCAGGCAGAATCGTGTTTGACAAAAACAAAACGGAAGTATTCAATTTTGGAAAATACAAAGGACGCCCGGTGGCTGACATTTTCAATCGGGTGGATCCCTCCTATTACAAGTGGATGATGGACGGAGATTTTCCGCGATCAACAAAAAAAATAATAACGGCAATAAAACTAAGTGGCTTGAATACTGCTAAAAAGTAATCGGCACATTCAAACAAAAACAAAACAAACCAACGTCAGATAATTTATGTTAACAAAAGCATCGCCCATAGCCATTGATATGGCTGCGCAAATAATAAAAGGTGGAGGACTCGTTGCATTTCCTACCGAAACAGTTTATGGTATAGCTGCTGACGCATTCAATGCCAAAGCAGTACAGAAGTTGTTTAAACTGAAGAAACGCCCCTTGGTGGACCCCTTGATCGTTCACGTGGCCGACTTTGAACAAGTTGAAAAAGTGTGCAAGATTTCAAAGAAAGCTGAGAAACTGATGGCCAAATTTTGGCCCGGCCCACTCACACTGGTATTACCCAAGCGCAGAACTGTACTCGATATCGTAACTGCAAAAAATCCGAAAGTGGCTGTGCGCATGCCCAAAAATGACATAGCCCGCAACTTAATACGTGCTGTAGGTTCACCGCTTGTGGCGCCAAGCGCTAACCCATTTGGCTACATCAGCCCCACCAACGCGCAACATGTAATGGATATGTTTGGCAACAAACTTGAAATGATACTGGACGGTGGCCAATGCGAATATGGATTAGAATCAACCATCATAGAGTTCGTTGATTTCAAACCGGTTTTGCTGCGCGCAGGTGCCATATCGGTAGAAGAAATTACTGAAGAAATAGGCCGTGTGATTGTACCCGACAAGCCACCGCGCAAGCCCAAGGCGCCCGGCCAGCTGCCCTGGCACTACGCACCCAAAACCAAACTAAAAATAATGGAGCCGGGTGTAATAAAGCTTGAAAAGAATAAGCGAGCCGGCTACATGTTTTTCAAAATGCCAAAAGAGTTTCCTTACACCGAACATGTGGAAGTCTTGAGCAAATTGGGCATTCTGGAAGAAGCTGCCACCAATTTATTTTCTGCATTACATCGATTGGATGCTGCACCGCTCGATATCATTTATGCCGAAGCTGTGCCCGAAGAAGGATTGGGACGTGCCATTATGGACAGGCTGCGCAAGGCACAAAAGAATAAAAATAAAGTGGTCAAGAAGCGCAAGTAATTCCCAAGCAAAAATCATTATCAAGTTCCAATGAAAATAATTTGTGTAGGACGCAATTATGCCGATCATGCGAAGGAGTTAAAAAATCAGGTTCCTGCCGAACCGGTAATTTTCTGCAAACCCGAAACTGCAATACCCCAAAATAGCGCTCCGTTTTACATTCCCGAATTCTCTAATGATGTGCACCACGAGGTGGAGATTGTTATCAAAATTAGCAAACCCGGAAAACACATTGCCAAAGAATTTGCACATAAGTACTTTTCTGAAATAGGCATTGGCATTGACTTTACTGCGCGCGACCTGCAACAAAAGTTAAAAGACAAAGGCCTACCATGGGAACTGGCCAAAGGATTTGACGGTTCGGCACCGCTGGGTCATTTTACTGATAAAAATTCTCTCAATAACATCAATGACCTGAATTTTCGGATGGAAAAAAATGGAGAAGTGGTGCAGCGTGGCAACACCAAAGACATGTTGTTCGATTTTGACACACTCATCAGTTTTGTATCCCGCTATTTCACACTCAAAAAAGGCGACCTGATTTTTACCGGCACACCTGCAGGTGTAGGGCCCGTAGCTGTTGGCGATAAACTGGTTTGTTTTATTGAAGAGAAAAAAATGCTGCAAGTGATGGTCAAGTAAATCCTGTCTGCGGTGATGATAAAACTAACACCTCTAATCAAAGAATACTTCGAACTTTTGAGTCCGGCCCAACGCGCCAATGCTAAAAAGTTCCGAAAAATAATTCTGGGCTCCCCCTTCTTATCCGTTCGCGCGGATTTGTAATCCGTGCGTTTTATGAAGGCCTATTTTATAACGCTCACCACCAGCATCGGCTGGGTTGATGTTTTTACAAGATTAAGCCAACAGTATTTGATTGTAGATTCACTCAATATCTGTTGTAGGAATTAGCGCACGGATTACAAATCCGCACGAACGGGGTGATGGGGCAATTAAAAATCAGATTTGAATAAGGCCCTCGCACATGGGGCGAAAAGTGAGCTCAATCCTGGTGTTCGCGGCCTTTGGGTGCCTTGCCCGTTTTCCACATCAGCTCTTCTTCCTCAAGTTGTTTTTTGAGAGCATCTGTCACTTCTTTGGTGAGCAGTTCATCGAGGTTGGGCTGCCCACCCATCATCCAAGCGGTGTACCAATAGCTGCCTACCATTATTACCGACTCGCGCATTCTCCGTTCTACCATGCCGGCCAACTTGTTGCTGTATGCCAATGAGTATGCTTCTGAATATACACGCATGGTGGGGCCTCCGCGCTGCTCAAATGCATACTTGCGATCGCCCGGAAACTCTTTGTTTATCTCACGCTCAAATAGCAACACCGAATCGAGCGCAGCATGGCTCGCCTCCACTATCTTCCACGCAGATTCAAGTGGGTCGTCAAGCATGCGGCAGCGGCCGGTAAAGTAATCGTACTCTTCGCCAAATAACTCAGGAATGCGCGACTCCCAAAATCCATGAATACCCACCTGATTGGTGAATTGTCCATTGTAATTTTCGGTGGTGTGCAGCGGCACGTGCGCATCGGCCACATAATGACCAAGATCAGCAGAAAGAAATAGTATACGATCTACATCACGCTCGCGAAAAGCCTGCGCTAATTGGCGGGTCATACGGTCGATGTGCCAGGGCACAATTCCATATGCATTCAATGTATCCTCTGAATATTTTTCTACGGCATCTTTCCACTTGCGTGGCATGCTGTCAAACGGATGCTCACCATAATGATCGATATCGATAAAATGTCGGGGAGCCTCATATGGTGAAGCATATCTGCGCTTGTCAGGATTCACTGCATTCTCACTTAAAAAATTAATGTGATGCTTATAAAAGCCCACCATGGCGGGCGGAAGCGTAAACACAGCCATATAGTTGATGCGCTTGTGTCCCCAAAAACCCCATGCCAACAACAAGTTGATATTTAATACCACAAGCAGGAAAATAATTCCCGCAGCTTTTATTCTGGAATTCATGACAGCAGAAAATAATCTATTTGGTGGTGGCGGCTTCTTCGAGTACTGCCATGTTGTATAAAGTGTCTCCTTTTAATACGGGGATTATATTCAACTGATTGGGAGTAAGACAGTATTCCACATCTTTTTCGATATGCAGGCGCTCTAACCTTTTGCGGTGGGAAGAGTTGGCCAGGAATCCGAATATATCTTTCTTAGAAATGTTGTAAAGGTGTTGCGAGGCCATTGCCGAATCGCAGTTTGATGAAAAACTAAACTCAGAAATGAGTCTTTCCACTATGGCACCGGCAAGCAAAGAGTCTTCCAGGTTAAAGGCGTTTTTCCATCCTGAACACAGGCACAGCACATTGTGATCCTGCGCCACAAGCCAATCGCACAACGCATTGAGGTTGAGGAACGAACCTATAACAACCTGAGGTGCTCGGGTTTTAGCGGCTGTGATGGCTTGGGTGCCGTTGGTGGTAGTCAATGCAATAGATTGTCCGGCAATCTTTTCATCCATGAAACTAAAAGGAGAATTGCCCATATCGAATCCTTCGAGCATCTCGCCATTGCGCTCGGCTCCCACCAGGTATCCTTTGCTGCGATACGACAAAGCTTCGGCAGTGGTGGCCACCGGCACAATACATTTGGCGCCATACTCAAATGCCACACAAATAGAGGAAGTAGCACGTAGCACATCAATCACCACTATAATGGTATCGGTTGTATCAAACAAATCAATCAATGCAGGAGAAAAGCATACTTCTATCGTCCTGTCTTTGGGGCTATGGTTTGTTACCATTCGTGAGGTTTAGGTGGGTGATGTTAAATTTGGTGAAAATAATTGAATAATTGGTCACTTCTTGTAGAACGGAACCTTCACTACTTTGGCTTTCAGTGGTTTATCTCTCACAATTACATTTATCTCTGAGCCTTCTAGGGCAAAATCAGTGCGGACATAGCCCATTCCTATGGCTTTTTGTAAGGAGGGCGACTGTGTACCAGAGGTAACGCGACCAATTTTTTCGCCTGCAGCATTGGTTATTTCGTAATCGTGGCGTGGTATGCCGCGGTCTATCATTTCGAATCCCACCAGCTTTTGTTTTACACCTTGCTCCTTCTCTGCTTTTAGTTTTTTGGAGTTTACAAACTCCTTGGTGAATTTGGTGATCCATCCAAGGCCAGCTTCGAGGGGTGAGGTATTGTCGTCAATATCGTTGCCATAAAGGCAAAACCCCATTTCGAGTCGCAGCGTATCACGCGCAGCCAGGCCTGCGGGCATAATGCCATGTGCCTCCCCGCTTTTAAAAATGGCTTCCCAAATTTTATCGGCATCCTTGTTTTCGAAATAAATTTCGAACCCGCCCGCACCTGTGTATCCGGTAGCGGATACCAGCACATTCTCAACTCCTGCAAACTCGCCTTTGGCAAAAGTATAATACTCCATAGCGGAGAGATCCATATCAGTGAGAGGCTGCAGCGCATCCGTGGCGCGTGGACCTTGCACAGCCAGCAGCGTGGTCTTTTCAGAGATATCATGCATCTCTACCTTGTCTGTATTGTATTGTTGAATCCAGTTCCAGTCTTTCTCTATGTTAGATGCATTCACCACCAGCATGTATGTTTTCTCATCAATGCGATACACAAGCAAATCATCCACGATACCTCCTTTGTCGTTGGTCAGGCAACTGTACTGCACCTTGCCATCAACCAGTTTAGAAGCATCATTGGAGGTCACCCGTTGAATGAGATCAAGCGCGCCCTCGCCTTTCAAAATAAACTCACCCATGTGCGACACGTCAAAAACACCCACGCTGTTGCGCACACCTTCGTGCTCTATGTTGATGCCCTTATATTGCACCGGCATATCATACCCTGCAAATGGAATCATTCGAGCACCCAATTTCACATGTGTGTCATACAAGGCAGTTTTTTTCATAATGCAGGCGTTATCGTTAAGTGTGCAAAAGTAATAAAATGCAGCCAGTGGCGCCCTTGCAATTTTTCGGCTGAACAAAGTTCCTTTTTGATATTTTTGCACGGGGCGAATCTACATGCCTCTTAAAATTGTATTTATGAAAGTTTCATTGGTAACAGGCGGGGCGGGATTTATCGGTGCGCACGTAACCAACCACCTTATTGATGCCGGGCATAAGGTGATCGTGTTGGATGATCTGAGCGGTGGGTTTCGTGAAAACGTGCATGCTAGCGCTGTGTTTGTGGAAGGCAGCATCACCGATCACAAGTTGTTAGCCCAATTATTCAATGAGCACAAATTCGATTATGTGTACCACCTTGCGGCCTATGCTGCCGAAGGGCTCAGCCATTTCATAAAGCGATTCAACTACACCAACAACCTGATTGGTAGTGTAAACCTGATAAACGAATCGGTAAAGCACAAAGTGAAATGCTTTGTTTTTACTTCATCTATCGCGGTGTACGGTGCGGCCAAGCCACCCATGAACGAATCTACCACTCCGCAACCGGAAGACCCATACGGCATTGCAAAATTCGCAGTGGAACAAGATTTGAAAACCACACACGAAATGTTTGATCTCAACTATGTCATATTCCGTCCGCACAATGTGTATGGTGAGTATCAAAACATAGGCGATCGCTACCGCAATGTGGTGGGTATCTTTATGAATCAGTTGATGCAGGACAAGGAACTGACCGTATTTGGCGATGGAGGGCAAACGCGGGCTTTCAGTTACATTGGTGATGTGGCACCTTACATTGCTTCGTGTGTGGATATGCCGGAAGCATACAATCAGGTTTTCAACATTGGGGCTGACCAGGAATATACAGTGGCACAACTAGCCACCACCGTAATGGAAGTAATGGGCAAGCAAGGTAAGCTGCGCCATTTGCCTGCACGCAATGAAGTGGTTCATGCCTATGCCGACCATAGCAAAGCGGTGGCCCAATTCGGAATAAAAAAATACACCGACCTCAAAGAAGGGATTGCGTTGATGGCCACGTGGGCCAAGACTGCAGGTGTGCGCAAAAGCACCAAGTTTGACAATATTGAAATAGAAGAAAAACTTCCTGCCATATGGCTTGAGTAATGAAGCGGGAGCAGAAAATCAAAATACTTTTTGTGGCTGTACACCGGCCTGACCGATCGCCCAGCCAGCGTTTTAGGTTCGAGCAGTACATTGAATACATGAACAACAATGGATTCGAATGCAAGCAAGTGCACCTGATCTCTGAAAAAGACGATGCATTTTTTTACAAACCCGGAAATTTTTTCAAGAAGAGTCTAACCATTGTCAAAGGTGCCATTATCAATTTGGTAAATGCACTCAATGCGCGCAACTACGATATTGTGTTCGTGCAGCGCGAAGCATATTTTCTAGGCACTACAATTTTTGAAGAGCTGTATAAATATGCCAAGACCAAACTCATTTTCGATTTTGATGATGCCATTTGGTTGACAAACATAAGCGAAGCAAACAAAAAGTTTTCATTCCTCAAAAACCACAGTAAGATATCGCACATAATAAAAATATCCGATATGGTATTTGCCGGCAATCAGTATTTGGCAGGCTATGCAGCCAATTACAACCACAACGTGCGCATTATTCCTACCACCATTGATACAGAAGAATACAAACCTACCAACGGGCAGCGGACCGATGACCGCGTGTGCGTAGGCTGGAGCGGTAGTTTTACCACCATTATGCACTTCGAGCATGCCATCTCATTCCTTACGCGTGTAAAGGCAAAACATGGTGACAAAGTCTACATAAAAGTGATTGGCGATACCAGCTACCGCCATGCTGAACTTGGCATCACAGGACTGGCGTGGAACAAACAAACAGAGGTAGATGACCTTTCTGAAATTGATATTGGCATAATGCCTCTGCCAGATGATGAGTGGGCCAAAGGCAAGTGCGGGCTGAAAGGACTTCAGTACATGGCGTTGGGTATAGCTACAATTATGTCGCCTGTAGGAGTGAATACCGAAATAATAAATGATGGAGTGAACGGCTATCTTGCAACATCTGATGATGAGTGGGTTGACAAACTTGATAGGCTTATTGAGTCGGCTGATTTGAGAAAACAGATTGGCGACAGAGGCCGCGACACAGTGATTGAAAAATATTCGGTGATTTCGCAACGCGAAAAGTATGTGAAGTATTTGCAAGAAATTGTGGGGCACAAAGTGTGATGGGCATGGGCGGCAGGGCGCACGGGCTGGTGCTATTAGTTAACATTGACAAAGGATAATAAATCAAGTGAAGATATTTGAAAAGCACATACCGCGCTGGGTGATTCTCATCATCGACCTGATGATTTGCAGCTTTTCTTTGTTGCTTGCCCATCAACTGCGTTTCAACTTTGTGGTGCCTGCAGCTGAGTACGAACGTTTGCCGTTGATGATTGCTGCATTGCTTATGGTGCGTGCATCTACTTTTGTGATATTTCGCACGTACGCCAACATCGTACGCTACACCAGCACGCGCGATGCCATGCGGATCATCCTCACCATAGGCCTTGGCTCAGCCATTCTCGGCTTGCTCAATCTGGTGTTCGAACATTTCACTGCAATTTATCTCATTCCGTTTTCTGTTATCATCATCGATTATTTTATAACTGTTTTTTTGATGACCGCTTCGCGCTTGCTAGTGAAGGTGTTGTACATGGAAATGAAAAATCCAACAAGCGCCAAGACCAATGTGATTATTTATGGAGCCGGTGAATCAGGAGTAATAACCAAGCGCTCGCTCGACCGCGATGCAGGTACCAAATACAGGGTAATCGCATTTATAGATGACAACGAGAAAAAAGTGCGACAGAAACTCGAAGGTGTTACGATCTACAGTGCCAAGCGAGATCTCGATTCTCTCATTGCCCAAAAAAACATTGCATTCTTTATCATCTCTATTCAAAATATTTCGAGCCAACGAAAAAAAGAGCTGGTGGAATATTGTCTAAGTCATAGTATCAAAGTGCTGAATGTGCCCCCGGTTGATAACTGGATAAATGGTCAGCTGAGCTTTAAGCAAATCAAGAAAATAAAGATTGAGGACTTGCTCGAGCGCGATCCCATAAATCTCGACAAACAAAAAATATCTGAAGAGGTCAGCGGTCGAGTGATTCTCGTTACAGGTGCAGCAGGATCTATAGGTAGTGAGATAGTAAGGCAAATAACCGCTTTCAAGCCGGGCAAACTTATTATTCTCGATCAGGCCGAGTCACCGTTGTACGATATTGAATTGGAAGTGGCAGAAAAGCACAAAGTCGAAAATCTGGTAACCGTGATTGCGGATATTCGCGACCGCGAAAAAATGCGACAGGTTTTCAGCACGCACCGGCCACACTTTGTTTTTCATGCTGCGGCATATAAGCACGTGCCCATGATGGAGCTCAATCCTGCCGAAGCGGTACTAACTAACATTGGCGGCACGGTGGTGTTGGCCGATCTTGCAATGCAACATGGCACTTCAAAATTTGTGATGGTCTCGACCGACAAAGCAGTAAACCCCACCAATGTGATGGGTGCTTCCAAACGAATTGCAGAGATATATTGCCAGGCACTCAGTTCCACTGGCAAGGTGAAATTCATCACTACAAGATTTGGCAATGTGCTTGGATCTAATGGCTCGGTGATACCACGGTTTCGCAGACAGATTGAAGAAGGCGGCCCGGTTACGGTTACACACCCGGATATAACCCGTTATTTTATGACCATTCCTGAAGCATGCCAGCTGGTGTTGGAGGCAGGTGCGATGGGCAATGGCGGTGAGATATGCATCTTTGATATGGGTGAATCGGTGCGGGTGGCGGATCTTGCGCGCAAGATGATAAAACTTTCAGGGCTCACGCTCGACAAAGACATAACCATGATTTACACCGGCCTGCGCCCGGGCGAAAAATTATTTGAAGAACTGCTTAATGAAAAAGAAAATACTCGGCCTACACACCACGAAAAAATAATGATTGCCAAAGTGCGCGAGTATGCTATTGAGCAGGTGGCAGATGATGTGCGCGAACTCCTTGCCATGGCTGGCAGTACCGATGATATGTTGCTGGTAAAAAAGATGAAAGAAATTGTACCAGAATTCGTAAGTCGTAATTCACGATTTGAATCGCTTGACAAAAACCAACCTACCGTTGAAAGATAACATTCCCGATAAAAAACTATTCACACATCATTGTGAAATTAAAGTTCGCTTTAGCGACCTGGATGGTTTCAAACATGTAAACAATGCGAACTACCTCACATACTTTGAAGAGGCGCGCATCCAGTACATGGACATGGTGATAGGCACAAATGTGTACTGGATGAAACATGGTATTATATTGGCAAAAGCGGTTTGCAATTTCCGTTCGCCCATCTTGCAAAGCGATCGTGTTGTGGTATACACTCGCTGCTCGCGGATTGGAAGCAAAAGTTTTGAACTCGAATATTTGATAGAACGAAATACGCGCGAAGGCGATGTGCTGATTGGAGGTGATGGCACTACAGTGAATGTTTGCTTTGACTATGAAGAAAATGGAACCATGGCAATCAATCCAAAATGGGTAACAGCATTTAAAGAATATGAATCATCCGCTCCGGAAATGGGTTGAGGCTGCAAAAATATTTAAACATGAATCTCAAGTATACATCCAAATTTAGTTTCACAATTGTCTTTTTAGTTGCTATAATATTTTCTGCTTGCAGCCCTCGACAATACCCGATGTACCACAAAGAAAGCAATCGCACGCTGAGTTTTTCATTGAAGCGCCACGCCAAAACCAACAACACACAAACGACCACTGCGCCCACTTCCGGATCAAAATTTACCAAAAACAACAAAACCGAATCAAGCCTAAAAGAAACACCCACATCGGCCAAAGCCATTGCCCACACTTCTCCGACCGATTTCATCGCTTCCACCACTGCCTCCCCAGGCAAAATCACCCATCTGACTTCACAGGCAAGAACTGACTCACCCTCTGTCACACAGCGGCAAGGCCACACACGTACCGCTGTCAAACAAGCAATAAAAAAAGTAAAGCATCAGCGCGCAGATGTTGAAATAGACAGCAACACTTTGTGGACTGCCGCGGCAATTGTACTACTTATTTTCCTTGCGCTCATTATTCTTTCCAATCTCGGAGCATTCATTTATCTCTTATTGGTAGTAGTATTGGTGCTGGTTCTGTTGGCCCTGCTGGGATACCGGGTTTAGTTCAGTAAAATATGTTTTCAGAATCTGATTTACCCAAAGCACTTTCGCAGCGATTGCGAACGCAATTCGGTACCTCCTACCCCGCTTTCATTGAATCACTTCACGGCAGTGCCGTTTCATCTTATCGCATCAACCCCGCAAAACCTGCTCACCCTCCGGGGACACATACCAGGGTTCCTTGGTGTGAAGGAGGATTTTACACCGGGCAGGAAGTAGTATTTGCGCTGGATCCTGCGTGGCATGCAGGTGGGTATTATGTACAGGAAGCATCTTCCATGCTCATTGGGAAAGCAATTAATCCGCGTCTCAAATCTGACCAACCGCTTCGTGTGCTCGACTTGTGTGCCGCGCCCGGAGGCAAAAGCACACATGTATTGTCTCTTCTGAACGAACACAGTTTATTAGTAACCAATGAAACCGTGCGCGGCCGCACGGGCATGTTGGCCGAAAACATCACACGCTGGGGCCACGCGGCATGCATAGTAACGCACAACGACCCACGCGATTTCACACGGCTTCCACATTTTTTCGATGTGATATTAATGGATGCACCTTGCTCGGGCGAAGGCCTTATAAGGCGCGATAGCGGTGTGCTAGATCATTGGAGTGAACAAAATGTACAGCACTGCACGGTGCGCCAACAACGCATACTGGATGACGTCCTCCCCGCGCTGGCACCCGGTGGCATGCTCATATATTCTACATGCACTATGGCTCCCAGTGAAAACGAATTACAAATGCAAGCCCTCATCAAGCGGCATACGCACATGCAAAGCATACCTGTCGATTTCGAAAAAAGCTGGGGTGTTGAAGAATTGAAAATCGAAAATAAATCCGGAGTGGTTCATGCGTACCGTTGCCTTCCTCATCGGTTGCAGGGCGAAGGCTTTTTTATGTCGGTATTGCAGAATACAGATCCAAGTACCAAAGAAGTAGACCATCATCAACGCAAATCAAATACGCATCAATCGGATTTGCTGCAAGCAGCCAACGAATGGATGGATATAGATAATTTGTCAGTGATGAAGCTGCGCGAAGAAAATTATTTGGCGCCTACTCCTCTATTAAACTCGTTTGAATATGTATCCAAAAACCTAAGAGTGCTTCAGGCGGGAATTCAGGCAGGCCGAATGATTAAATCAAATTTACTGCCCTCGCACCACATGGCCATGAGCTCGCTGTTGAGAAGTAATGTGCCTGCCACAGAGCTATCACTTGAAGAGGCGTTGAATTATCTGCGCAAAAACGAAATCAAATTGCAAGGAGAAAAAACTGGTTGGATGCTAGCCAAACACAATGGCCTGAATTTAGGGTGGATGAAATCAATTGGTAGCCGGATCAACAATTATTATCCAACAAACTGGCGGCTACGCATGCAGGAAAAAAAATTATAATCGCACAATTTTGCGTGTGGTTACATTGCTGCCTTCGGTTACTTTAATATAGTACACTCCGGCAGGATGTCCTTTCAAAGAAATGCGCGCAGAGGCTGTTTGCGCTTGCACATTAGCAACCAGTGCTGCGCTTACGTTATACAATTGTACTTCAAAAGTCGCATTGCCCGAAGTCGTTACATTCACAAAATCAGCAGTAGGATTAGGAAATATATTCACTGAGAGCACTTGCAAGGATACGCTTGCAGTATTGGTGAAAATGAGCAACGAATCGACAGGATAAGTCATCATGGACCGTGCGAAAGTGCCAGCCACAAGTCGGATAAGGTTATTGTTGAGTGCAAGGTCGTACACCGGAATTACTGGCATGTTGGTGCCAAGCATATTCCACGTGTTGCCTGCATCAATGGTCGCAAACACTCCACCATCCGTGGCGACAAACAAAAGGTTGTCGTTGCCGGGGTATGGCAACACCGAGTTGATTGCTACCGGAGGCAGATTGCCGGATATGTCGGTCCAGCTAGTTCCGTTATTGGTGGTTTTGTGGATGTGAGGTAAAAAATCGTTGTATCTGTAACCTGAATGTGTTACATACGCCAATCCTGGAGTGATATTCGATGCCTTTATTGAAGTCACATAGCGATCGGGCATGGAAGCTGTTACATCATTCCATGTAGTGCCTCCGTTGAGTGTTCGCCACACATTGCCATCGCTGGTGCCGGCATACAAAAAACTTCCATTCACTGGCGATTCGGCTACGGTGGTGATATTGTGAAAGCGTGGATGAAAAATCAATCCATCTGTTAAGTCAGGACTGATGGGTGTCCAATTAACATTTGTACCGCCATTATTCTTAAGTACTTGGAATGTGCCCGTGTACATCACATCAGGGTTGTGCTTGCTCATTATTACTGGCATATCCCAGTTACGTCTATCTCCTGGATCTATTCCGTTGTTGCCACCATTAAATAAAATACCGCCATCATCGGTATACACAATGTTTCCATTTTGTGTTTCCATATAATATATGAGCGGGTTAGTCGGATGAAAAATGGGTTGAAACCCGTCCGCCCCATATTGCCTGATCCAATTATTAAGGGTTGCGCTGTTACCACTGGTGGTACCATTATCTTGCGCGCCTCCCCAATACTCGTTGGTGGCATGTGGGTTCACCGCTATTCGGTAAAACTGTGTATTAGGGATGTCTTCAATGTCAACCCAATTTTGCCCCGCATCAGTTGTTTTATAAATGCCGCCATCTGTTGCAAGCAACTGCGTGTTGTTGTTGATGTAAACAAGTGCATGCTTATCGGCATGTACCTGATAAGTCCACCAACTTGGTCCAGACATGTTCCAGTTGACCCCGCCATCGGTGGTTTTATATAGATCTACTCCCAGTAGATACAATTCATCATCATTGGTGGGATTGATAGTCAGGTTTCCAAAATACCACCCAAATCCACCCAATACGCCAGCAGGCAAAGTGCTTATTGGGATTGCGTTCCAAGTTGCTCCCCCGTTTGTGGTTTTGTAGATTCCTTCAAGGTCTAATGAAGTGTCGACATACTGCGCATAAATAACATTGGAATTGGTTCCTGACATGGCGAGTGATATCCTTGACATATCACCTTGGGGCAGCCCGTTGGCAAGAATGTTCCAGGTTGCTCCTCCGTTTGTAGTCTTGTACACTTTAGCTGCCTGGCCGGTTATAAGTGATTCCTGATTGTTGCGTATGCGATTCCAACCGGCAGCATACAGTATTTGTGGATTGTTAATGTCCATCACCAAATCGGTGATACCGGCATCATCGCTGATAAACAAAACTTGGGACCAAGATGCTCCCCCATTAGTAGATTTATAAAGGCCGCGGTCATTGTTACGAATATAAGGCAGCCCCATAGTTGCAGCATATATTTCGTTGGTATTGTTGGGGTTGATGACAATTTTTGAAATAATGCGTTGTGCAGTCAGGCCCAGATGAAACCATGATTCACCGGCATTAGTGCTTTTGTAAATGCCATCGCCAATAAATGCAGAGCCCGGGATGTTAGGGTCGCCTGTGCCAGCATATACTATATTCGGATTCACAGGATCAAACACGATGCATGCAATGCTCAAAAAGGAATGATCGTCAAAAACCGGATACCACGAATTGCCTCCATTAGTACTTTTAAATATTCCGCCTGCGGCATGGCCTGATAAAATAATATTTGAATTAGAAGGATGAACAGCCAAAGCGTTTACGCGTCCACCTATATTCCCTGGCCCTTCCTGCACCCACATTGCATTAAATCCGTTAGCTGTGCTGGTGCGCTGAGCATTCTTTATTTGATGAGTAATCTGTAAAGCCTGTTCATATCCTTTTAGGTCAAAAACAGCATCGGGATAACTGCGCTGCAAGAAAAACTGATCGTTGGGTGCGCTGAATTTCTCTATCCTGCTGTTATTCAATGCCGGAAAGTCTAATTCGCTTGGACTCTGCAACACCGAATAAGAAACATAGCTCATGTGAAGAGCCGAAATAAGTATAAGCCAAAGAAATCTTTGAACAGAACTGCCGGAAACTGAATGCATTATTGGTAATTGTACTAAGGTTAATCCACCACAAAAATACCAAAACTGTATGAATAACAGCTAGAATAAGCCATGTTGTCGTGAATTTTAATCTTAGTTTGTGTCCAAAGTATCAACATACAATGTGAATAACTTTAAAATATGCCTAAATCGCATGAAAATAAAAAAATCATTACATTTGCCGCTATCCTGAACAAACCCGAAATACATTCGTAACTTCAACTGATTCAGTATTTTACTAATTAACAACAACTGAAAAACAATCTTTGAATCAAATCAAACAATATGAAAAACGTTAACACTATTGGTTTAGCAGTGCTTGTTGCCATCGGGGTAGCCGGTTGCAATGGCCTGTCAAAAATGAGTAAAAATGCTCCTACTGTAAAGTACGAAGTGACTCCAAATCCTTTGGAAATGCATGGTGACAGCGTAGCGCTGAACATTACTGCTAAGTATCCTGCAAAATATTTTGCAAAGAAAGCCACCCTCACCGTAACTCCTGCCATCAAATCATCGACCGATTCTCATGAGTACAAAAACTTTGTGGCCATTGGCGAAAAGGCCGAAGGTGCAGGTTCAAAAATCACCTACTCTACTGGTGGTACTGTTACATATAGTGACAAAATCATGTACAAGAGTGACATGCGCTGGTCAGAAGTTGAATTGCGCATCATGGGTGCTCAAGGCAAAAAATCACTTGCTTTTCCTGCAATGAAAATTGCGGATGCTACCATTACGACCCCTTTACTGGTTCGCAATGAGGACAAAGCAATCATCGGCAAGGACAATTTCCAAAAGGTAATTTCTATGCCGCACAATGCAAGTGTGTACTACCCGATCAACCAATCAGGTGTAAGCTCTGGCTACAAAAACACAAAAATTGGCCTGAACAACAGTGACGAAATGAAGTCGATCAATGAGTTTGTGAAAAAAGCAAAAGATGAGCAAATCACTATGAAGTCAGTTACTGTTAAAGGATATGCTTCACCTGATGGCGCTTACGAACTAAACGATAAATTGTCGCAAGCGCGTGCAAACACATCTACCAAATACCTGATGGGCGAAATGAAGAAAGCTAAAGTAGAAGGTGCTGCTAATGACGAATTCTACCAAAAATCAGCTATAGCTGAAGATTGGGATGGGTTCAAAGCGCTTATGGAAGCATCTGACATTGCTGATAAAGAAATGATACTTCGCGTATTGCAAATGCAAACTGACGCAGATGCTCGTGAGCGTGAAATCAAAGCAATGTCAATGACCTACACTCAACTTGCAGATAAAATTCTCCCAAAATTACGCAGGTCGCAAGTAACTATCAACGCTGAAAAACAATCACGCACTGATGCTCAGATTGATTCTGTTTACAGTGCTGACAAATCAGTGTTGAGTGTGGAGGAAGTACTTTATTTGGCAACACTTTCAACTGACAACAGCCGTAAACTTGCTGTTTACACTTCAGCTTCACAGCAATATGCTGGCGACTGGCGTACATTCAACAACATGGGTGTTGTAAACGTAGATATGGGCAACTATAGCGAAGCAAAGAAAAACTTTGAAAAAGCTGATGAGCTTTCTGCCAACAACCCAATTGTACAAAATAACCTTGGTGTAACTGCACGTAGAATGGGTGATATAAAAACTGCCGAAAAACATTTTGCCAACGCAGAAGGTGCGGGTGAAGAAGTAAAATCAAACCGTGCCATCGTTTCTATATTAAAAGGTAACTATAGCGCTGCCGTAGCTTATTATGGAAGCAATAACACTTACAATGCTTCGCTTGCAAAGTTATTGTCGGGCGACAAAGAAGGTGCAATGAAAACATTGGATGCTTCTCCTGCCGCTGGCACAGCTCATGGTTCTTACTTGAAATCCGTAATTGCTGCACGCATGGATAACAAAGAACTCACACTAACTAGCCTTAGCACTGCGGTTGCCCGCGATGCTTCGCTGAAAGACATGGCTAAAACAGACATGGAGTTTTTGAAATACATGGGCTCTGCAGATTTCAAAGCAGTAGTACAGTAATCGAAAAATAAAATTTGAAAGTAAAAAGCCCCGATACACCGGGGCTTTTTTTGTTTAGGTACTTGAAAAATTTTACTGTTTGGATTTTTGTTAACCGTGCATGGATTCTTTACTACTGTAGTTGGCCATCAATCCTGCTTCATAATCCAAAAACTCCTGCCAGCGTTTATCAACTTCTTCTTTTACTCCATATTGGCGGGCAAAACCAATAAACGTTTTGTAATGGCCGGCCTCGCTCACCATTAGTTCGTGATAAAACTTTCGCAGGTCTTCATCATCTACCACCTGCGAAAGCATGCGAAAGCGCTCGCAGCTGCGCGCTTCAATCATGGCAGCAAACAATAGTCGGTCTGTCAAAGCCACATCGCGTGGTGCACCTTTGCGAACAAACTTGTACAACTCATTTACATAATCGTCCTTTTGGCCGGCACCCATTACCCACCCTCGCTCCAGTATTTTCTCGTGCACCATTTCAAAGTGTTCAAGTTCTTCTTTCGCAATCACCATAAGTGCCTTTACTAATTCGCTATGTTGGGGGTTGCTAACAATCAAGGAAATAGCATTGGTCACAGCTTTTTGTTCGCACCAGGCGTGGTCTGTGAGCAAGGCCTCCAGGTTCTCTTTGGCCAGCCTGGCCCAACGTGGGTCTGTGGCTAATTTCAATCCAAGCATAGTCTGTTATGATTTTAAAAGCCTAAAGGTACAAAGCATCCGCCATCACGCAAAGGCACACGACAAAGCCATTATGAAAAACCGAAAGGAGGTTATATATTTATACAAACAAAATTCATCACCATGATAGAAATATTGTTTTCAGGTTACTTTTGGGGAGCAGTGCTCATTTTGGTTGGCGGAGCAGCTATCATCAATGCTGTTTTCAAACTTGGACTCCCTGTCACCAAAGTAGCCTTTTGGACACTGCTGGTACTAATCGTATTCAGCGTGGTAATAAGCACATTGCTCGGCACTTTTGGAAGCGATCATAATGTGAGTATGAATGTATTTGGTGGAAGCCAAAAGCTAATACCCGACCAAACAGAAAGCCATGCATTCTTCAACATATTTGGAGCATCGACTATTGATTTGACACAAGCCGAGCCAGCAGAGGATGGCACAAAAATAAGGGTGGGAACATTATTCGGCAGTACCAAAATACTGGTGAACAGCCGTGCCAATTACAAGGTAAAAGCATTTGTATTGTTTGGAAGTTCAAAAGTTCCCGATCAAAAAAATGGAATTTTCGGAAACGACATTATGATATCTGCACGATACAAACCACAAATGCGTGCATTCAATATTCACCTCAACACAATTTTTGGCAGCACTCAAGTGATTCACAAATGATGTCACACGCTATTGCTTTTTCTACGAGTACGCAAGTTGAGCATTTCCACAAACAATGAAAAAGCCATGGCGAAATATACATAGCCTTTTGGCACATGTACATCAAAAGCCTCGGCTACCAAAAGCAACCCTATCATCAACAAGAAAGAAAGTGCCAGCATTTTCACTGTGGGGTTCGCATTGATAAACTTGCTGATATTATCTACAAAAACAATCATCACGATCATAGAAACAACTACAGCTGTGACCATTATTGAAAGATGTTCCACCAAGCCAACCGCAGTAATAATACTATCAACGGAAAAAATAAGATCGAGAATTATTATCTGAACGATGGCGCTGCCCAATGTGGTAATACCAGCAGTTTTTGCACTGTGAAGTTCTTCACCGGTTACTTTTCCGTGAATTTCAATAGTGCTCTTATAAAGCAAAAACAATCCTCCCGACAATAATATCAGGTCCTTTGCGCTTATCTCATTTTCGAAAACAGTGATCAGGGATTGGTCCAACTTAATAATCCAAGATACCAGCGACAACAATACTACCCTAAACAAAAGTGCTAACGAAAGGCCGATGAACTGCCCTTTCTTCTGTTGTTCAACTGGCAGTTTATTGGTAACAATGGAAATAAAAACCAGGTTATCGATTCCCAACACAATTTCCATTAATGTGAGTGTGAGCAAACTAATGAGACCCGCACTGGTTAGCATAATGCTTAAATCAAACTCCATATGACTGATTATTAACTATTTATGTATTATTAAATTGGTAAAGCAAACGTTGATTTCCAAACGCGACCGAAAATTATTATATTCTAACGAATTAAATCAAATATGGGAAGGTCAATGATAACTTTTAATTTCACGACTTTTACGTGAATTATCGCAAGAAATGGTGATGAATTTTCATTACCAATAATCGACCCTTTCAATAAAACCAAAATATTTTATGCCAAAAAGTAACAGTAAAAAACCAACCAAGCATATTTTGCATTTGCGTACTCTGGAGAAAGTAGATTATGAAGCCGTTCGCGAAATCTTGCAAATAAACTATCCAACCGATGCTGAACCATGGACCCGAGATCAATTTGAGAGACTGATTAAAATTTTTCCAGAAGGCCAGATTTGTGTAGAAGACCAAGGCAAAGTGGTGGCATATGCGCTGTCTCTTATTGTAAACTATGACGATTACGGTGATGACCACACATACCGTCAAATTACAGGCAATCATACTTTCAACACCCACACTCGTGAGGGTGATGTGTTGTATGGTATTGATGTGTGTGTGAACCCTGAGTTCAAAGGCTTGCGACTTGGCCGAAGGTTGTATGATGCACGAAAGGAAATCTGCGAAAGCCTCAATTTAAAATCCATTATTGCTGGTGGCAGAATGCCTAAGTATAAAGAGTATAGTGACCGCATGTCGCCCCGCGAGTTTATCGAGAAAGTAAAACGCAAAGAGATTTTTGATCCTGTGTTGTCATTCCAGATAAGCAATGATTTTCACGTGAAAAAAGTATTGAAGAACTATGCACCATATGACATAGAATCAAAAACCCACGCCACTTTGATCGAATGGAATAATGTGTATTACGTGGAGAAGGAGAAAAAAATGCACAGCCCCACACGCAACATTGTGCGATTGGGTGTGGTGCAATGGCAAATGAGAAACACTGATTCGTTAGAATCATTGTGTGACAACATTGAATTTTTCGTGGATGCAGTGAGCGATTATCAGGCAGATTTTATTTTGTTCCCTGAGCTATTCAATGCTCCGCTGATGAAAGAATACAACCACCTGGGCATGGCTGGAGCCATCAAAAAACTGGCAGAGTATACGGAGCCCATTCGCAACCAAATGATCAAATTTGCGCTTTCGTATAACATCAATATAATTGCTGGAAGCATGCCTGTGGAAGAAAACGGCCACCTATACAATGTGGCTTATCTCTGCAGACGCGATGGCACATGGGAGGAGCAAAAGAAAATCCATATCACTCCAAATGAATATGATTCATGGTCGTTCCAAAGTGGCGACAAAATAAAAGTGTTTGATACAGACGTTGCCAGAATCGGAATTAATATTTGTTATGACGTAGAGTTTCCTGAATTGGCAAGACTCATGTCTGAACAGGGCATGCAAATATTATTTGTACCTTACCTCACCGATATCAAAAATGGTTTTGAGCGCGTACGCAAATGCGCTCAGGCCCGCGCCATTGAAAACGAGTGCTACGTGGCCATAGCCGGCAGCGTGGGCAACCTTCCCAAAGTAAAAAACATGGATATTCAGTTTGGTGAGTCTGCGGTGTACTCTCCTTGTGACATTGCGTTCCCACACTCAGGTGTGATTTCTGCTGCTACCGAAAACACTGAAATGACCATCCTTGCCGACATCGACCTTGACTTGCTCAAAGACCTTCACAATCATGGAAGCGTGCGCAATCTGAAGGACAGACGAAAAGATCTTTATGAACTGAACTGGTTAAGTACTAAAGGAGCAACCGTTGCCGACATTAGCTCAAATGGAAAAGTCAAAACCAAAAAAGCGAAGAAAGAAGTAAGTTAAGTTCGCTTGAGCGACATGTAAGTGCCGCGGGTGGCAAAACCAAACTTCTCGAACATTGGAATTAACGGACTTTCGTGGTGACATTTAAGCCCTATGCGGCCTTTCGCAAATTCTTTGCTTCGCCTTACCAACTCATTTATAATTGAGTCATCGGTCAAGCCTTTGCGCGCGGCAATGTAGATGAGCAAATTTTCGGGGAAGAAACCATCCATACCTGTTTTGTTAATCACTACCACTCCGGCCAGGCCTTCGCTGTCGGCATTGGTGATTACGAATCCACCTTGGTGTGGAAACCGGCTGAGTGCATATTCAATCGCTTTCAGAATTTCAGCTTTGTTATCATCGCAAAGCAACAGATTGTCGAACAAAAAATCGGCAATGCGGAGCATCTCCATGGAGGTTACAATCTCTGCCGAACTTAACACTTTAAACTCCGTCATATTGGTAATAAGTTATGATGCACTATGTCACAAAGTAATTAATTAACCCGATAGTACAGGGAAGGCGTTAATCATTTGAGATGCTTTTTAAAAAACCCTACAGTGGCTGCGTGCGCATCATCACCGGCTGACTTATTGTATTTTGGATTGCTAGGGTTGGCAAAAGCGTGATCGGCATCGTACATTTTAACTGTGAGTGATTTGCCGGCAGCTTTCATGTTTTTTTCAAATTTCTCAACTACAGCAGAACTAATCCATCCATCATTTTTGGCAAATATGCCAAGCACTGGTGCACTCAACATTGCCACTTTTTTTTCATCTTCTTCGGGCATGCCATAATAGATTACACATGCTTTGGCCTGCTTACCCGCAATCAGTGAAGCTTGCATTGACCATCCACCACCAAAACACCAGCCTACAGTCCCAATACTGGCACCTTTCCCCGCATATGCAATAGCTCCTTGCACAATGGCCCGTGCTCGTGCATCTTTTACCCCCTGCATCAACCCACGTGCGCCCTCTGCGTCAGTAGCCACTCCCCCATCATATAGATCCAATGCCAGCACGGTAACATCTCCTATCTGCGCGGCAAGTTCATCAGCCTCACGCTTTATATAATCATTCAAGCCCCACCATTCGTGTATAACCAGCAACACTCTATTACTCTTCACCTTAGATTTAATCTCGTAAGCAGAGGCTGTTTGCCCATCAATTGTAGGATACTGAATCATAGCACCAACTCCCCCATATTCCATAGGCATGGGTGCGTGGTGCGAATTCACAAAGGAATTATCATTGCCCAAGTCAGCAAACAAACCGTTGGCTGATTGCGTGCAACAACTGCGCTGCTGGGCTTGCGCAGCCAATATGCTAAACATGAGAAAAATGATTGTGCCGAATTTGCATAGTGTATTCATAGCTTGATGTGTTTTTTATAAAGTTAATGAAACTGAAACATAACACTTACAGGCACACTACAACGCAAGGGTAACAAGCATTTTAGTACTTTTACACCATGGAAAACACACTCACAGACCCACAGGTAGCCAAAAGCTATAAATCTATTGTACCGCAAGGAAATTACATAGACGGTAAATGGTTGCAAGGGAACGATAACAACACACTAAAAATAATAGATAAGTATGATGGCAGCCTGATACAGGAAGTGCCAATGGCTGATGAGGCACAAATGGAACAAGCCCTCAGCGCATCGGTGCAAGCATTTGAAGAAATGAAAAGTTGGTCGGCAGGCAAGCGCGCGTCCATGCTGCAACTGCTGCATAGCAAACTCAAAGAAAAAAGAAATTTATTTGCCGACCTCATAGTAGCTGAAGCGGGCAAGCCTATTAGCTACGCGCTCAATGAAGTAGATCGTTGTTTGGTGACAATCGAAACTGCTATCACCGAATCTGTGCGGTTTGGTGGTGAGTACATACCCATGGATTTTGCAGCGGGCGAAGGCAAAACTGCATTTACCAAGAGATTTCCGATAGGTCCCATAGCTTGTATATCACCATTTAACTTTCCACTCAATCTTGCGCTGCACAAGATAGCCCCTGCGCTGGCTGTGGGTTGCAGCGTGGTTTTGAAGCCAGCCCCACAGGCCCCGTTGTCATGCATGGCGTTTGCTGAGTTGTGCCATCAGGCAGGTTATCCTGCCGGTGCCATCAATGTTTTGGCATGCGACATACCTGTTGCTGAAAAACTAGTTACGGACGAACGGATGAAAATGCTATCGTTCACAGGCAGCCCACAAGTGGGTTGGCATTTGAAAAACATTGCCGGTAGAAAAAAAGTGGTGTTGGAATTGGGCGGCAACGCAGCAGTAATCGTAGATGAAACAGCTAATATTGAAGAGGCTGCCAAACTCACAGCTAAAGGTGCATACCTATATGCCGGACAGATTTGTATTTCTACGCAGCGGATTTTTGTACAGGAAAGTGTTTATGACCAATTTGCAAAAACCCTTTTGAAAGAAATCGAAAATTTAAAAACAGGTGATCCTACTAAGCAAGATGTATTAGTCGGACCGGTTATTGATCGAGGCCATTTGAATCGCATCGCACAATGGGTAGATGAAGCGCGCGAAAAGGGTGCGCAGGTTTTGACAGGTGGAAATGTGATAGACGAAGCTCACAACCTATATGCGCCAACGCTGCTTACTGGAACAAACAAAGACATGAAAGTGGTGTGGGAAGAGGTTTTTGGGCCTGTAGCTGTAATTGAAAAAGTTAAAACATTTGCTGAAGCACTTGAAAAAACAAACGACTCTCAGTTCGGATTGCAAGCAGGCATATTTACCAACAACCTAGACCGAATGAAGCTTGCGCACGAAGAGTTGGAAGTGGGCGGCATCATGATCAACAATATTCCGGGTTTCCGAATTGACAGCATGCCTTACGGTGGCGTAAAATCCTCAGGTCTGGGCCGTGAAGGAATAAAATATGCGATGGAAGAAATGACTGAAGCTCGTTTGTTGGTTTACTAGAGCACCAACTTGCTTTTTATCTTCGAGTTGAGATTGATCAAAAATCTTCCTTCTGTGAAATTGTCAAAAGATTGCGAAATGGTTTTTCGTGGCCAATGCAAGTCTACACTTCCTTCCTTTGGATTGTAGCGGGCAGTGTATAATGTACCAAATGATTTCTCGTATTTAGTATTGTAAAGAGGCGATTGTAAAAATTTCTCGACCATGGTGTCTGCAGTTTCTTTGTTGTTAGCGAGGCATTTTTCCAAAAGCTCATTTCGTTCTATTGTGCCCGTGATCTCTGCGTACTCAGGCCACTCCACAAAAGCCTGATGATTTACACCAATGGGCGAATCGGTAACCACCGATGGCCTGTCTGGTGACATGAATATGGTGGTAAATCTTCCCTTCCTATCGAGTAGGGTTACATTGTAAGCCATGTGTACCGGTAAACGCAGCAATGTTCTGGTTGCCTCAGGCACATCATTGCAAGTCTCCAAAACGTATCGAATAATAAGTGGTATACCGAACCCTTTTGACAGAATCTTTCTTCCTCCAAAAGTAAGCGAAGCTACCAATCCGCTGTCATTCATACCATCGAGCAATCCCCAGGCGCAATCGCTCACGCCTATCACGGGTCTAAGCCAATTGGTGTTCATCAACAAACTCTCAAACCATGCCGGGTTGTAATCGTAATTGCGGATCAGTGCGTTGGTATCACCGGTCCATGCTATCTGCGAACAGCCAGACATGTACGCGGGTGGACAATACATCGAAAGAAACCTTGACTCCATATCTCCACCACCGGCCAACGCAACCAACTGTTCATATATAGGTGCCAGTTCTGGCATGGTGTCCTTTAATCCGTTGTAGGATGTAAGGTAGCCTGGGCGCGAAAAAATTCCTTCCGCCAAAAACCAATGACGGTAATGAGGCCACAATTTCTCAAAAAGATGCGCCCACTTTTCACCTGGTACGGGCTCGTGGACGCAATTGAAAGGTAATAGCATTTTTTGTTACATCATTTTGAAGCCACCTATTTCAGGAATTTTTTCTTCGTGGTTTGCAAGTACACCAAGTGGCTCAGCTTTGTAAAACGAACGAATGCCATCAATCCATAGTCTGGATCGATCAGTCAATTCGAAATTTTCCGTCATCATTCTTCCACGTGCTACTAGTATTCCAAGGTCGGCACCTTCGTATCGGTAATCGCCCTTTTTGCTGATACGCAAAAAGAATGCTTCATCTTCGCTTTCCACTGCCCTTCTGTGTGTATCGTATCGCGAATATATTATCGATCCATCAGGATTCATTTTATAAATACCTGTAGGCGGTGCTTCCGAAATCACATCCACACTGTCATCAGTATGCTTTATCACCAGTTGGCTCCATGAGTCTATATTGTCAGGGTTTGCCCATCTGCGGTTCAGTGTTTGAACCGGCAAATCATATTCTACATCCATCCATTCCATCAAGTGGAACAGGAACAAAGGTGCATCAGAAAGTGCAAAGAGTGAGTGATTGGTAATGGAACTAGCCCCGGTCACACGTGGATTTAATTCGCCCAAGTACAACTCACCGCTATCAGTATCTATTAGAAAGTCAAGTTCGAAATAACCTTTATAACCTTCTTTGCGCAATTGGTCTCCAAACTGTTGTGTGTATTTGCGTGCCTTGTGTCTGATATTGCGATTGAATGCGTCTGCAAAAATCTCATTGCCGCACCAACCACCTTTATATGGAGTGAGTTCTTTGAACCCTACCAGCTCGGTCATTAGTGGGGCCACCACAGTGCCGTGGCGAGTCACACATGCTTCGATGGCTGAACCACGGTTGTTAATCCGCTTCATTATTTTTACTTCAGCTTCGCCAATAATGTCAGCCGCATGTTTGTTAAACTCCTTTTCATTGGAAATGAAAAAAGTTGTGTGTCCTGAATCGCCATAAGGAGTTTGCACCACAAGGTCGGTACCAAGTTTCTTCGACACCTTGCACATATGTTCGTAGCTCTCCACTTTCGATAAAATATTAGGAACCGAAGGCACTCCGGCTTTCTTAGCTATTCGTGTTGTTTCCACTTTGCTGTCGATGCGGTTACGCAGGCGGGCAGGCGGGAATGCCACCTCTAGGCCATGCTGACGCGCAAGTTCTTCAGTGCGTTCATCAAACATCAGAAACATCACTTTTCCATTACCCCCACGCTTCTTGATATAATCTGCTACCTCCTTATGCTCAAGCAAATAGTTGTTGATGTCTTCAATGCTTTCAAACTCTTTGTGCGGTTGTTCTGAAGGTACAAATACGTTTGGGTGACGACCGTCAAAGCAATCTATATAATTAATGAATTTGAAACCCTTTACCCATTCGTCAGCGCCAAGTAGATTAAAGTTAGTTGCACTTATAAAGTAAATCGGCACTTGGTTCTTATAAAAGAATCCTCGTATATCTGAAACTCCTTTGAGTCCTTTACGGATGTCTCCGGTGTTTTTCTTTTCAACTTTTGTCTTGTTCATTTTTTCCATTTTATTCCTTTCCTATTTTATGTGGTTCGTTTTCGTTTTTAATTTTGCGCGCAGGTTTTTCCTTGCCATTTCCGGCAACCATAGATCCATACAATGATCTTTTGGATTCAAGCGCTTTAGGTATCACTGCATTCAATGCATTTTCGGTGAATACACGGAATCCTAATTCAGGACGATATCCGTGTATTTCTTTTACATCCAGTGCTTTCATAAACTCTACTATTTCATCGCTAAACACCTGTCCGGGCACCAGCACCGGAAAGCCGGGTGGGTATGGGATAACAAAGGAAGCTGACACTAATTGTCGGCCTGTGGCCATAACCTTGTTGCACGCTTCAAGTTTTATGTATTCACAAAAAGCTTCATTATAACTTAGGAAATATGCCGAACGAAAATCTCCCTCAGCGGTATTCTTATGCGGCTTGAATGTGGGATGGAAAAAACTGAAGTCAGGCAAAGGTGGCGATTCAAGTGTAAGTTTCTTAACTGCTTTTTCAAACAAAACTTTCTCATGAACATTCATCGATCGTTGGCTTTCATCTATTTGCTTTGCAATCTTGTGCAACACACCCAGAAGATAAGCTACCGAACTTCGCGTGGTTCCAATGTTGGTCATAAACAACACCGTGTTGCGCGAGGTCTTGTTGATTTGTATTCCAAATTGATCCATGAGGTAGCGATTCTTGAATGTATCTCCATCTACCCCGGTGCGACCAACATGCAGATTTATTTTTGTCGGATCCAACACAAACTCATCTTCCGCCCACGCTTTGCCCATGCGCCCCCACCCTTCTGCAGGATCATAATAGTGCGCAAATCCTGACTGGCGGTACTTCTCATCAATTATATCTTTCACTGTTAATACCGAGAAATATTTTTTGAGTAAAGGATCATTGGTGATCCGTTCGCGCAATAGCATTGCAAGCTCTATGCTTTTGCCCACTAGTTCATAACCCTCTAACACCGTTTGTCGCCTACCCACATCCAGTGAGGCTAGTATCTGGTAATTGGGGGAAGTAGAAGTGTGTGTCATATATGCTTCATGAAATGCATCTTCTGTTTTACGTTTGAAGTCCTCATCGTATATATGAATCATTGACCCTTGGCGTAATGACGATAATGTTTTGTGGGTCGACTGTGTGCTGTAAACCCTCACTCTGACTTTTTCAGGATCAGGCATCGCGTGCTCTTGCCCTTTTACTTTCTCTTGTTTCTCATTCTCATCATACGCCTGCTTGTATGCTTCACTGGCAAACCGCTCGGTAAGCACTCTGGCAGCATGCATGCCTGTGCGTTGGCGGTAAGCGGGATTGAAGCGCGCAAATGCAAACCAAGCTTCATCCCAAAGAAAAATCATATTTGGTTTGATGGCAAGAATTTCTTCCATCACACGCTGTGTGTTGTAAACCACGCCATCAAATGTGCAATTGGTGAGGATGAGCATGCGCACTTTGTCGAGCCGGCCTGCGCTCTTAAGCAACATCAACTGATGTTTGATTTCTTCCAGCGGTACTGCACCATACATCGAGTATTCTGCAATGGGATAAGAATCGAGATACACGGGAAGTGCGCCTGATAATACCAAAGCATAGTGATGCGACTTGTGACAATCGCGGTCAATCAAAACGATATCTCCGGGTTGGATGAGCGCTTGCAGCACGATCTTATTTGCAGTAGATGTGCCATTGGTTACGAAGTACGATTGCTGAGAGCCAAATGCTTTGGCCGTCATGGCTTGTGCTACCTTGAGCGGGCCGGTGGGCTGTAGAAGCGAATCGAGGCCACCGGTAGTGGCAGAAGTTTCTGCAAGGAATATATTGCGACCGTAAAAATCGGCCATGTCTTTTATCCAGTTGGATTTAAAAATAGAATTGCCACGTGATATGGGCATTGCGTGAAATACGCCCGTAGGTTTTTGACTATACTCTTTCAATGCTTTGAAGAACGGTGTGCGGAAACGTTCGTGAATTCCGCGTCTGATACTCAGATGTAATTCCTGTGCATCTTCCTGACGGTAAAATATTCTATCAAAACACTCGAGCACTTCAGGTGTAATGTTATCGAGTGGTGAATCAGTGACCAGGTATAAATCAATTTCGGGTCGAAACTCTTTAATCGCGCGAGCTAATCGAATGCCGTGATCAGCATAATCATCATCATCAGAAAATTGTTCTAACAGTGCACTTACAAATGGGTTGAGCAATTTCAAATTATTGGAAGATGCGTAAGGAATGCCGTAACGTATTACACAGCTTTGAATGTTGTAGTTAAACATCACAGCAATCAGAGCATCCTGAAATGTTTTCGAAATTACCAGGTCATACACATAATCATCTTTGATACTGCGCACTTCATCAAATTTTCCGCGAATATCATCCTCTTCACTCAACTTTAGATTGTCTACAAACAACACCTCGAAGTAATGCTGGTCATGGTTGAGTTCTTTGTGTTTTTTATTTTGACGCTGCAAAGTTGCTGGAGGCACCAGGCATCCGGGCATCCTGCGATATCCTTCGCTTACCATTAATCGTACAACATCTTTTATTGATTCGCCCAGCGCACTGTATTCCTTTTGAACAAACAACTTGCCGATGTGTGCGAGAAAGTCTTTACCCGGGTAAGCATAATACGCTTCCACCACGTCCAGTATTTGTAGTTGTTGCCTTATGCGCACATCAATATCGTCTTGTGAAATTGCAGTGCCGGCTTTGCTATGCAAACTACCTGATAACTGCTTCAAACGGTTCCAGATATCAAGTCGAAATTGATTGATATTGTAATATCCTTTGCTAATAGTAGTATCTATGTTTGTTTTGTTCTTCATACAGAATGAAATTAAATGATAGGGCCATGGCCCTCGGCTGTGTTTATAGGAGGAAGCACTCCGGGGGGCTGTGAGTGCATGGCATGTCGTGAACGCGTGTGCTTGGTAAGAGGCCCTAGGGATTGCAAATGAGGGAAGGTTTTTCCCTGTTCGTATATATCAAAATTGACTGATCGGTCTCTGAAACTTTTAAGTGTTTGACCAAGTCGCAGTACGCCTGTTTCGCGGCTACGGTGTACGCGCTCCATGTTTATCTCAATTGGAATATACTCTTCATCACTTCCTGCCTGGTAAATCACGCGGCCATCAGGCCCGCAAACAAGCGATTTTCCATTACCACCGCTTTCCAAACCATTGATATCAAAAATATAGCATTGGTTAATTGCTGCCGTAGCGCGCACAATCGAAAGTTCTATCTCTCTGTCTATAGTTCCTGTAAGAGTAGGGTGCAATAACACTTCGGCACCATTCACTGCCAGTGTGCGTGATGTTTCAGGAAACCACATGTCATAACAAATTGATACGCCAAATTTTCCAACGTGAGGAACATCAAACAAACAAAATTCTTCGCCTTGAGACACATGCTCTTCGTAAGGAAGGAAAGGAAACATCTTACGGTATCTCCCCACAATCTCTCCCTTAGGATTTATAACCAAAGCGGTGTTAAAAATCTTATCGCCCGATTTCATAAACATACTGCCTGGTAGTAACCAAACATCGTGTTGTTGCGCCCATTCGCAAAGTTCATTTTCAACTTCACTGTATTCAGGCACAGCATTAGAAATTAGTGGTCCGAAGGGAGCTAATTCACTAAACACTACCATTTGCACCCAGGGGTAAATGGACATCAGCACATCCAACTTGCTACGCATGGCATTCAGGTTGGGGACAGATACATTCACGCGCATTTGTACTCCGGCAATTGCAAAAGGAATCATATTTATTTTTTATTAATTATTAAACTGTTTGTTTCTCTGTGGATCTATTGGCAAGCAATCTTGTCAACTCTCCTTCAATAATATCGAGGCCACTATTTAGTTCTTCATCGGTGATTACCAAAGGTGATAATACCCTGATGATATTTTTATGAGTACCTGCGCTCACCAAGAGCAATCCTTTTTCTATGCAAGCTGACATCAGCTCTTTGCATAAGTCAGCATCGGGTTTACCCGAGTTATTTTCTTGAACCAATTCCATTGCCATCATGCCCCCCAGACCCCTAACATCTCCTACAGCTGGGCACGACTTCTGCAGCGCGATAAATCTCTTTCTGATTATCTCTCCCACATGTCTGCCTTTCGCATTGATATCTATTTTTTCCATGTATTTCAAAGTTGCAATCGCTGCTGCACACGCTACAGGATTTCCCAAGTAGGTGCCGCCAATTGTACCAGCTACTGCTTTATCCATCACTTCAGCTTTGCCTATTACCGCACCTATGGGCAAGCCTGAACCAAGCGACTTGGCCCAAGTGCTGATATCAGGAGTAATGCCATAATGCAGATAAGCACCCCAAGCACCGGTGCGTCCAAACCCAGATTGCACTTCATCAATAATCAGTACAATGTTATGCTGTGTACATATTTCCCGAAGAGCCTGCACATACTTTTTGGGTGCCACCACAAATCCGCCTTCACCTTGTACCAGTTCAATAATTACAGCTGCCACATTATCAGGAGCCGCCATATTTCGTAATGATTCTTTAAAGCGTGCTATTTCGCGCTCTACAAATGCAGCTTCATCCAAACCATCATTGTATCGATAATAGTTGGGATACTGAATTCGGTAAACTTCAGAGGCAAATGGGCCGCATCCTATTTTGTAATCAATTTTGGAAGTCAGACTTAATGCCATCAAACTCCGCCCGTGAAATGCATCGGTAAAACAGATGATACCTCCCTTGCCTGTTGCCTGACGCGCTATTTTAACCGCGTTCTCCACACTTTCGGCTCCTGTGTTAGTAAGCATCACTTTAGTGTGATTGCCATGCGGAAAAATCGCAACAAGTTTTTCGCACAATTCAATATAAGGTTCATATGTGCCGATATGAAAACATGCGTGCATCAATTCAGCAGCTTGCTCCTGCACCGCTTTCACCACTTCAGGTGGGCAATGTCCGGCATTGAGCACGCCAATCCCACCCGCAAAATCTATATATTTTTTACCATCGGCATCGATGAATGTTGCGCCCTCTGCTTTTACAATGGTGGCGGGAGTAAAAATACCTACGCCATCGGCTACCACAGCCTTGCGTCTTTTAAAAAGTTCTTCGCTTTTTGTCATGTATTAAAGTAGTTGATTTTTGTGGTCACAAAGATATCCCTATTTAGATTATTAGCGGTTGTGTTAACTTATTGTGTAGCATGGTTTTGTGACCTTTCACACCCCCCCGATTTGGCAAGTCATAAGGTAGTGAAAATAAAATACATCACAAAGGATTGAATGATAGGGTATTAAACAAAAAAACCTGCATCATCTGTGATGATGCAGGTTTCTGTTTTGTCGGGGTGGCGGGATTTGAACCCACGACCCCTTGCACCCCATGCAAGTGCGCTACCGGGCTGCGCTACACCCCGAACTATGTCTCAAACAATTCCGGTAATTCAGTCCTTTTTTGAGAGCCGCAAAGGTATCAAAATTATTTTCCTGCATGTGCACCAAAAGCCAATTTTTTTAATGCTTGGCTATCACCACTTTGGCATGGCTTGCATTACCATAGTTATCAACCAATCTCCCTATGTAAACACCTGCCGGTAAATGCCCAATTTCAATCGCTAATTGAGTGGATAAATTGGTCCATGCATGACTCAACACCTTATTACCTGCCACGGTCCACAATTCAAAAACACCAGTGGAACCCAAAGGCGCATGATAATATACTCTCAACCTATCAGACACCGGATTGGGATACACCTGCAGACCTGATTGCACCACTTGTGACTCAATTCCTAAAGGTGCTGACATTACAGGTAATATTATTGATGACAGAAATTGGTTGTTGTGATAGACTACATTAACAGCAGGTAATGTATCGCCTTGAGTATACATTTGCTGGCCATTATTCAGATTGCTATCGTATTTCGGATAAATAGAATTAGTAATGTCAATTTGTAACCGATGGCCAGCTTTGATAGTGATGCTGGTAGCTGGCAATTGTATACTCAACGTATAAATCTGTCCGGGCACAATGTTGCTTGTGTCTGACGCAGCAAATCCATTTCTGAAACGCAATCGCCTGATGCCATCGGTAACAAGCATGGATCTTCCGTCAGGGTATTTGTCCACCAACCTCACAGCAAAATCGGTATCAAACCTGTTAGACGTAACATGAAGATTGGCCACTACACTACCCTGCAACACCAAATCTGTAGTAAGCACAGGTGTGCTGTATATTGCCACATCGCTGCGTGCTTCCACCACGGGAGCCTGATCGTAGGGCCCTTGATCCAAGTCGGCACGCAAGGTAGTTCCGCCCACTGTGGGTGAAGGATCGGAAGGATTGTAAGGTATCAGCGTGCTATCATTGGCAAGAGAGGGAGTAGATAAAGACAACCCACTTGCGTTTTGTAAATAATAGGTTGTAGGTGTAACGGTTTGCACTGGCCACTGCGCGCTAGCATGCCAGGCATCTTCGCCCATTTGATAATAGTTTACAAATGCCGTTTGGTCCCAGCCATTGGCAATGCCTATCAAGTGATAATCAAAAAATACCCTTGTGAGCGAATCATTTCGGCCTGCTGCGTTGGGATAAGAAAGCTGGCCTTGTGTAGCGCTTCCAACAAACGCAACTCCCGATCCACCATGCACCCAAGGACCCATCAATAGCCGATGTTGATCGCGCACATTCAAAGGTGAACTTTGTCTCACACCGTTAAAAAATTCTAACATCACCCGCACGTTGTGATCATACCACCCTCCTATCATCAGCATGGGCTTGGTAATCTGACCGGGATAAAACGTGGTGGCCTCCGACATTTGCCATGTGAGGTTGCGCACCTGGTTAGCATACAATACCGTGGATACTCCAAAACCCAATGCGTCTAACTGTTCAATATATTCTGTGCGCGCCACACCTCCCGGGTAATATTCCTGATAACTAAACTGTGGGCCGGCCACTACCGGCACTGCGCAGCGCAGGGAAGGCGGGTTCTCTCGCATGGTAGCAAACTGAACCCGCCCCAAAGCCGATGGCCCCCATGTACCTATCATCGTGTTGCACCATGGTTGCTGTGCGATCCATTCCACTACGTCATATCCATCTTCCCCTTGTGAAGTGCCTGGAGCAGCAGCCGCTGAAGAACCAAAAAATCCGCGCCAGTCGGTCACCACAAATGCATAGTTACTTGTGTTGATGTTAGTACCCACACCCAATGGCAAGCCCAACCGAAGAAACAAACGGTTGTATGGAGTTTGTATCAGTATCACCGGACATGAAGTGCATCCGGCAGGCACATATCTGTCTGCCGCAATTTTTTTCCCATCGCGCATGGGAATACTGTCAACCACCGGGGTGAGCACTTGTGCACTTAGGGTAAAAGAAAACAATAGCAAACACCAAACTAAACTGAAATGCTTTTTCATTCTATAAAATTACTAATACGAATACAAACATTCGAATAATCATCTTTAGCATATCAGTATCTTTGCACTCCAATTTATGGACGACAAATTTATGAGGCTATTTTCATTTTTATTGCGCGGGGTATTCCTTTATTTTTTTGTAGGCGCATTGTGTGTGAATGAGGTAAATGCGCAGGCAAAGTTTACAATAAGCGGATACGTAAAAGATGCTTCTACCGGAGAAGCGTTGATTGGTGCAAACGTTTTTACCAAAGCTGATTTCAAAGGCACCACTACAAATGTGTACGGATTTTATTCACTCACCATAAGCGAAGGCACTCACACGCTGGTGATTCGTTATCTAGGTTATACTGAACAGAGTTTAGAACTTCAGTTAAATGCTAACAAGCGCATCAACATAGACCTTGCTACGGTGGTCGTGCAGGTAGAAGAAGTTGTGATAACAGGTGAGAAAGCAGACAAAAATGTGCAGTCAACAGAGATGGGAACTGTTAAACTGGATGTAGAAACGGTAAAGGCGCTTCCCGCGTTTTTGGGTGAAGTTGATATACTAAAAACCATACAATATTTACCTGGAGTGCAAAGTGCAGGCGAAGGCAATTCCGGTTTCTATGTGCGAGGTGGCGGGCCCGATCAGAATTTGATTCTACTTGATGAAGCTGTGGTGTACAATGCTTCGCATCTCTTTGGCTTTTTCTCTGTCTTCAATGCTGATGCTGTGAAGAACATCAATTTGATAAAAGGTGGCATGCCCGCGCAATATGGCGGCAGGCTTGCATCTGTGCTCGACATCACTATGAACGAAGGCAATAACAAGGAATTTCATGGCGAAGGAGGTGTAGGCCTTATTGCCACCAGGCTCACACTTGAAGGGCCGATAAAAAAAGATACCAGTTCATTCATCATCAGTGCAAGGCGCACATACATAGATGTGTTGAGCAAGCCGTTTATTAAAAAAACTTCCAATGCTTATGGCAGCGGTTATTACTTCTACGATCTCAATGCCAAAGTCAACTATAAGTTGTCAGACAAAAATCGTCTTTTCTTAAGCGGATACTTTGGGCGCGATGTATTTACTTTCAAAAACAAAGAGTCTGGCTTTAGTGTTAACATCCCCTGGGGAAATGCAACTACTTCCCTTCGGTGGAATCACTTGTTCAGCGACAAAATGTTCATGAACACATCACTCATTTTTAGCGATTACAATTTTGAATTTGGTGCCGAACAATCTGAGTTTGAATTCAAACTCTTCAGCGGCATACAAGACTGGACGGTAAAATCGGATTTTAGTTTTTTTCCTGATATCCGCCACCAGATGAAGTTTGGGGCCAACATTATCTATCATAAATTTACGCCCAGCAATGCCTCCGCGCGTTCGGGGGAAGTAGTATTTGATTTCGGAAAAATTGTGCGCCTGTACGCCAATGAAGCAGCTGTGTATATTTCTGATGATTGGGATATCTCTGAAAAGTTGGCCGTGCACGCGGGCTTGCGTGCGTCTGCATTCACTCACTTGGGGCCATTTGATAGGTATGTCAAAGATCTGCAGGATCGAATCGTAGACACATTGCATTTTACAAATCTTGAAAACGTAAAGACATACGGAGGCCTGGAGCCAAGATTTTCTGCCCGTTACAATATTAACAAAACCAGTTCCATAAAAGCCAATTATACGCACAATCTTCAATACATTCATCTCGCGTCTATATCAGCAGTTTCACTACCCACCGACTTATGGGTACCTAGCACAGACCGTGTGAAACCGCAAATTGGTGATCAATATGCCGTAGGGTACTTTCGGAATTTCAAGGAAAATAAATATGAGACTTCTTTAGAAGCTTATTATAAAACCATGATTAACCAAATAGAATATAAAGAAGGTGCACAACCAGAAGACAACGTTAACGACAATGCAGACAACAACTTTACTTTTGGCACCGGTGTTTCATATGGTCTGGAACTATTTCTAAAAAAACGCACAGGCCGTGTCAACGGATGGATTGGTTATACCCTATCGCGTACCACGCGGCAGTTTGACGAAATAAATAGAGGACAAGAATTTGCTGCTAAGTTTGACAGACGTCATGATCTTTCTGTGGTTAGTACCTATGACTACAATAAAAAATGGTCTTTCTCCGCAGTGTTTGTTTTCGGAACCGGCAACTCTGTAACGCTGCCCGTATCGTGGTATGTGATAAACGGCCAACCTGTATATGACTATGGCCCTCGTAACTGGTACCGCATGACTCCATACCACAGACTGGATATATCAGCTACTATGCAAGGCAAGAAGTCAAAGAAATTTGAATCGAGTTGGAACTTCGCCATTTACAACGTGTACAATCGACACAACCCTTATTTCATTTATTTTGATACTGAAGGAAGTTTGGAAAGTGGCTACTTGAAAAACACAGCCAAACAAGTGAGTTTGTTTCCCATACTTCCTTCCATCACCTGGAACTTTAAATTCTAAAATCACACATGAGAACTTATAAAAACAAGACTATATTATTTCTGGTGTGTGCGCTGGGAATAATTGCGGGCTGTGAAAAAGAAATCACTGTTGATGTACCTCTGAGTGAGCGAAAATTAGTGGTTGAAGGATATATAGAACAAGGAGCACACCCATATGTTATTCTTACAAAGTCAAATCCTTATTTCGCAGCCATAGATTCCAACTCCTTGATTGACTTACTGGTGCTCAATGCGATTGTTACAGTATCTGATGGGGCAATTACCGATACCCTTGCAATTACATTTGATGCAAACATATTTCCTTTTCTGATTTACCGGTCCAACAATATTACCGGACAGATAGGCAGTACCTATTCGTTAACTATCAGACATGAAGGAAATACATATTTCTCTTCAACAACCATTCCTGCACCCATTCCGCTTGATAGTTTGTGGTTCAAAGTGCAGCCAGGCAAAGACACACTGGGTTTTGTGTGGGCTCACCTAACGGATCCGGTGGCCACAGGCAACAATTATCGTTGGTTTGCCAAACGCATTGGCAAAGACGAAAAATTTATTGCACCAATAGGGTCAGTATTCGATGACAAATTTGTAAATGGAAAAAGTTTTGACTTCGCTTACAACCGGGGCAGTGTCCCTAACTCCAATGCGGAAGATGACAAAAACGATGAGCAGGGCTATTTCAAAATTGGCGATGAGATAGTGGTAAAATTTTGCACTATTGACAAAGCCAATTTCCTTTTTTGGCGTGCTGCCGAAATAGAAGTTTCAAACAATGGGAATCCATTTGCCTCGCCCAATACCATTCCTTCAAATATAACTGGTGACGCGGGTGCGTTTGGTGTGTGGGGTGGCTATGGTGTGGCGCTTGACACGTTGATAGCGCAGTAGAATTACCGATATTTTTTAATTGTTCTGGCCATATTCTCTTTGACCGTCTCACGAAATGATTTCGGAGAAATCACTTCTACATCATTGCCGTATCCGAGTATGAGCATAATGAACTCAAAGTTAATCATCACACGCACACGCACGCGCAACTCAGTTTCGGTATCCTGAATTATCTCCTGTGAAATATGAATTGGTTGAGACTTGATATACAATCCTTGCCGCGCATTAAAAGACAAAACAACATCTACAGGCTTGAGCCCTCCTACCGTAATTCCGATGTTATGTTTGAAATAAATCTCGGCATCAAAACTTTCATCATCCATATAAACAGAGTCCGAATCAGAAATTTTCATGATGCGATCGAGACCAAATGTTTTTACTTTTGCTTCCGCACCATCCCTTCCTATCACATACCAGCGGTTGCGATACTCTTTCAGAAAATATGGATGAAGGTTGTACATTTTTGCTGCTTCAGAAATGTACGATTTGTATAGAATATCCAACACCAATCTGTTCTTGATTGCTTCCAGCAATTGTCCTAGCCAGTGGTGGCCCGGAACGGTGGGAGCTTGTTCTACCTGAATGATGGATCGTGTGTCAGCATTGTTGCCTTTGGCTCCTGCGTTTACCGAATCAAATATTTTGTCGATGGCAAACGCGTAATTGTCAATCAGCTCTACACCTTTAAATTGGCGCAATATTGCTGCTGCAAATGCGATGGCATTCATATCATCATCATCCAGCGGCACGGAAGCAATGGTATAGCTGGCGTCCTTGTAGTAATATCCCTTCTCGAGTTTACTAAACTCGATTGGGGCATTGTAGCCTAATCCATCGTCAAAGCGCATTGCATAAATATCTTTTTGAATGGTTGATTGAGAAAAAGTCTTTCCTAAAATATCTTCGCATGCAGTTGACAGATCAGCGAGTGTTGGGAACGGAACAAATTTGTTTCGTAAGCAATTATCGATAATGCGAAACCGGATGAGCGCTTCTTTATTTAACGGCATATGTGACAGATAAAAAAAGGTTTGTACGTTAATCAAAACATACAAACCTAAATAAGGTGGACTTTTTTAACCTTTGAACGGTGCAGAAAAACCAGTAAACTCTTTTCTCAAGTCTGAAAATATTTGTTCGAATGTACCCAAGCTCTCACGGTGCTTATCATGATCCTCGCCAAGTGCCCCATTCTCTTTTCCGTGGGCCGCCTCTATTGAATTTTCGTGTTGTTTGAAGTCGTGCCTCATAATATCGAGCACTTCTCTTTGTCTGATAAATTGATTTTGAAAATGTTCCACTTTAATCATGTGTTCTGTAGAACTGTCTTTAGCTACTAACGATTCAAGCTTTTTGTTCATGTCATTCAATTCTTGCTTGTAAGAATTGATTTTGGACTGCCATTCATCATGCTCGGCTTGAAGCTCTGTTGGATCAAGTTGTGTCTCCATTGGTTATAGATTTAGGGGTTATCAAATAAGTAATCACATTCTCTTCCGAACCTTAAATATAAATGATTATTAAAGCTAATGCAAACCGATACGCAATAGTCTTACATGAATAATTGGGCGGCAATAATTTAAATCTTATGGACAAGCAAAGCTGAAAGCCTCATAGGCATTGGTATAGTGTTTGTAATGTGTTAACAAAACTAAACAAAAGAGGAGCTATTTCTTGCAAGCAGACTACACAGCACAATTCACATTCGATCAAGGTGATTCCTGGCATAGATTTGAATACAAAGCATTTTATATATGAAACATCACAATCCTCATAATCCAGGTTCAGAATTTACCTACAACAAAATTAACTCGAACCTCGGTCAAAACATCGCAAACATAAGGGGCCAAATGGCTATTCACAGCAAGCAAGAAATTTTGCAAGTGCTTGTATTCGATTCCATGGTCATGGCCTTTATGATATTTGCCATGTGTTCCGAAGTTTTTTGATTTTTCCCCATGAATAGAAAAATTAGCCGTATCATTCTTATTTCCATCATTGCGCTTATGCTTCTGGTGAATATACTGGAGCATACCGTTCACTAAGTCTAATTCGTAATTGGCCTTTCGCATATTTTTTGCGGTAGCCTATAGGCGGCCAAAAAAGTGGTTTATCAGGGTCAAAATTGGCTCAAATTCGCCAAATACTTACACCTTTAATACACAGCAACGGGCCCTTGCACTGGGCTCAAAGACAACTCAAACGACCAGTGGGTGGACATTCACCTGTTGTAGCCACGAAGACCGGCTATTCAAAATCACGTCCAATTCTTACTGCTGCAACATTTGAATGTTTTAGGCTTCCGAGGTCCTGCGTATGAAGGTATTTTTGATTTTGTAATACCGGAGAAACCAACGAGGCTTTGAAACCCCTCTTCCGGAAAAAGAAACCTAATATGAAAACTAACATTCTACCACAGCTCAAATGCCGGAATCTGATTCTGGTCACGGCAAACCCCAAATTGGTGAACGTATTCTCCAAATTCGTTTGTTTTGCAATTGTCTCAATGTGTTGTTCAAACATCGCTATTGCACAATCGATGCCGACAGCTGTATTTAACCAAAATCAAACTTCAGGGTGCGCACCGTTAAGTGTTCAATTCACCAATCAATCGATTAATGCTAATTCTTATCACTGGATTTTTGGTAACGGAAACTCATCAACCATTGCGGCACCCAGTAATGTGTATTCCGTTCCTGGAATCTACACTGTACTGCTTGTTGCCCAAAACAATGCAGGAAGCGACACCAGTCAAGTAGTAATAACCGTTCTTGGCAAACCAACCGCCAACTTTAGTGTATCAGCCACAAGTGGCTGTGAAAATGCTAATTCCTTTACATTTACCAACCAGTCTTCAGGAGGCAATACTTATTTGTGGGATTTTGGCGATGGATCAATTTCCACGTTGGCTAATCCTGTTCATAGTTATTCAATGTCCGGCATATTTGCAGTAAAGCTATCCGTGACCAACAATTCTGGTTGCACTGATTTAAAGGAAAAGCAACAGCTCATTCAAATACATGCCAAACCCACTGCTGGTTTTACTGTCAACAAAAATTACGGGTGCGATAGCACGTCCGTGTTTCAATTCTCATCTACCGCTGGGCTGAATACTAGCGCCAACTGGAGTTTCGGTAATGGCGCGACAGCAAATGGAAACAACCCTTCATTTTCTTATCCCACATCAGGCACTTTTACAGTGCAACAAGTGGCCACATCTTCACAAGGTTGTCGAGACACTATAATAAAGGCTGCATACATTAAGGTATCGGCTTACACCAAACCCACAATCACAACCAGTACAACCAACGGCTGTGCACCATTAGCTGTGAATTTTACTGGTTCGCTTGCCAATGCAACATCATTCAACTGGTCGCTGGGCAATAATACAAATGCCACTGGAGCCAGTGCCACGGGCACTTATAGCAATCCCGGAAATTATACTGTTTCGGTTACAGCCATAGATACCAATCAATGTGCATACACGGCTATTTTGTCTGCACCAATAATTGTGGCGGCAAAACCCTCAGCTGCATTTACATATAGTCAAACTGCTTCGTGCAATCCCAACACACTTGTATTTAATAACACAAGCACTGGTGCGACCAACTACAAATGGAATTTTGGTGATGGTGATTCATCATTTCAACAAAACCCTATTCACACTTACCCCGGAGTAAACGGAAGCTTTTTTCCTGTTTTAACCGCGTACAGTTCCAATGGATGTTCGGTAACAGCAACGCTGAATCATCCAGGCATTATGACCACCGCAGGTGCTTCGTTCACTTCAAACGGAAATACAGTAGGCTGCTCACCCATGCAAATTAAATTCAATCCGATACTGGGTTCATCAATTTCTAACTCATTATCACAAATTACATGGCTATTCGGTGATGGTTCCTCGTCAAATCAGCTAAGTCCAACAAAGACCTACAATACTACAGGCACATTTACCGTAAAAATGATCTATGTAACCAACAATGGCTGCAGAGATACGGTTACAAAAATAAATTATGTTCAGGTGATTAATCCTTATCAAGGTTATGTTACTCCTGACACCATCAAAGCTTGCTATCCATTTACTGCTAACTTAAATGATAACACAAATGGTGTGATTGCATGGAACTGGAACTTTGGAGATGGCACTACTTCAACTTTAAAAAATCCTCAGCACACATATGCGACACCCGGAATTTACAATGTTACATTGACAAGTACTACTGCAGGTGGATGTATCCAAACAATTCCTTCATTCCAGGTCTTTCACATAAAAGGTGGCATAGCTGATTTCGCAGTAACTTCAAGTCTGTGCCCTCCATACATCGCTACGTTCTCCGATAGTTCGATTAATGCTGTCACTTGGTTCTGGGAATTTGGTGATGGAACAACTTCTACATTGCAGAATCCAGCACACACCTACCCAGGATACGGATTGTACGATGTTACACTTACCATCACCACTGCTGATGGTTGTTCAAACACAACACAAGTTACGGCTGCTACTTCATTTGTAGCTCTTGCTGCTTCTTTTACTTATCAATCGCTTGATACAATATTTCCAATGCCGGTGCAATTTTGGGCTAATTCCGTTGGTGCAACAAGTTGGCTATGGAATTTTGATGACGGAACTACTTCTGTGCAAGAAAACCCGTTACATATATTTCAGTTAAATGGCACCTACAACGTTTCATTGACTATTTCAAATGGTACGTGTTCGCAGTACTATCCTACTGGCACCTTTGCCTTCGGAACTGGTGCGGGTCCTGTTGATACCACTGGCACTCCCGGTCCTGTTATTCCTCCAAAATCGGGCTGTGTACCATACACCTGCCGATTTGTGGATCCTAACTCGAATTCAGTTTCATGGTTTTGGACATTTGGCGATGGAACTTCTTCAACCCTCAAGAACCCCGAGCACACCTATCTCACAACCGGTGTATTTGACGTAACTCTTATCGCAGGAAAAAGCGGTGGTGGTTCCGATACTCTATTCATGCCTGGCCGCGTTCGGGTATCCGGGCCATTGGCAAACTTCTCGATCCAACAACTTAACAATTGCAATGGCACCAATGTTTCTATTTCAGATCTATCTGCAAATGCGAGCCAATGGTACTGGAACTTTGGTGATGGCAACAGCTCAACGGTTCAAAATCCTGTGCATACATACACCAATACCAACGCAAATTATGGCATCAGTTTGATGGCTGCTGACAGTAATGGCTGTCATGAAATGATTTACAAAAATTATTTCGCAGGCCAATCAAACCCTATTGCTGTAAATCAAAATCAGTATTGCCAATCGGACAGTGTGCCCTTTAGCACTACGCTCCATAACTACAATTCATACTTGTGGAATTTTGGTGATGGTACCTCTTCCAGCCAACAAAACCCTAATCATCTTTACACAAATGGAGGCAATTACAATGTCACACTCACGGTGGGTGATTCTGCGGGATGTCTTCAGACATTCAGTCTTGCCTCTGCTGTAAATATTCTTGATGGCAACTCCACATTCGCCATCAATGGTCCTGCGTCAGGTTGCAACACTTTGTGGACTCAGTTCAAGCCTCATAACCAAAACTATAATTCATGTACTTATAGCTGGGATTTTGGAGATGGTACTTACTCAAACGTGCCACAGCCTTATAAAACATACTCAAACCCGGGTATTTTTAGTGTGCGCTTAACCGTGAACAATGGCACCTGCATTACCACTACAATAATGCCGAACGCCATTACAGTATCAAAACCCACCGCACTGTTCAACTATACACAACAAGATATATGTACACCTTCCAGCGCCATGTTCAATGATCAAAGTGTAGGCGCAACTTCCTGGTTGTGGAATTTTGGTGATGGCAACACTTCAATTCTGCAAAATCCTAATCATGTTTTCAATACTGTGCCAAGTGCTACGATTACACTTTATGTAACCGATTCACTTGGTTGCGTGGATTCAATTTCAAAACCAAAAGCGAATGTTTTAAAAGCTGCATTTGCCGTCAATAACAATTCGGGTTGCACACCTTTGAATGTTTCATTCATAGACACATCAAACTTTGGAACAACGTGGTACTGGAACTTTGGTGATGGTACTACTTCTAACTTGCAAAACCCTGCCCACACATATAACAATGCGGGGAACTATTCAGTAATGTTAATCGTGACTTCGGCTGGTGGCTGCAAGGATACCTTGGTGTCTCCAAATCTGGTTTCTGTATCAAGCCCAGCGGCCGCTTTCAGCAAAACCATGAATGGCACTTGCGCACCCGCTTTGGTCGACTTCAATGACAATTCGATCAATGCCGTTTCGTGGATGTGGGATTTTGGCGATAATACATTCTCAGCAGTGCAGCACCCAAGTAAAATCTACAACACACCCGGTATTTATACTATCAAACTCACCGTAACCAATGCACTCGGTTGTACACACACCATTACAAAAACTGATTTCATTAAAGTGAACGGTCCCGGTACTGCCTTTACCATGAGCTATGCTGGCCAGTGCGCACCTGTGCAGGTTTCATTCAATGATCAATCCTTGCAAGCGGTGAACTGGGTTTGGAACTTTGGCGATGGCACAACATCTACGCTCGCCAGCCCCACGCACTTATACAGCGATTCAGGTTCTTATACCGTTACACTCATCACACAGGATACAGCAGGTTGCAGTTCTGCATACACTATGGCCTCTCCCCTTCAGGTAAACCCACAAGCACAAGCAGCCTTTACAGTTTCGGGCACCACAGGCTGTTCGCCATTCGCGATCAATGTGACTAACAACAGTATCAGTGCAACCAATTATCAGTGGAACTTTGGCGATGGCGGATATGCTAACACAAATACACCCAACCACATATACACTCAAGCAGGATCATTCCAAATTGAATTGATTGCAAACAATATATTTGGTTGTGCTGACACCATGCTTGCCCCTTCGCAAGTTCTGGTTAAACAATCTCCGGTTGCAGATTTCAGTACGCTCAATGCGATGGGCTGCGCGCCAATGGCCGTATCAATAACCAACATGTCAAGCTACCTCATGAATCCGGTGTTCAACTGGCAGATTAGCGGTGGTATTACTTCTCAGAACCCCAACCCAACACTTTTGTTGGCGACTCCGGGAGTGTATGATGTTACGCTCACTGTCACCAACAGCAATAACTGCAAAGACTCTATTCACAAACCTAACTTTATAGTGGTGAATGATAACAACCCGCCCGCTGTATCCAAAATTCTTGCTGTCTCTGTTAACGATAATCAAACTGTTTCGATACGGTATAGCTACGTACAGGACACCGATCTGCAAGGCTATCGATTGTTCCGAAAAAATCTGGCAACTGGAAATTTCGATCTAATATCTACATACCTAAACCCAAACAATACTTCTTTTGCATGGGATACAGTGGTAACTGATACAGGCCTAAACACACAAGACAATGTGTACACTTATAAGGTACAATCATTTGATATGTGCGACAACGCCTGGCCTCTGGACAGTGTGAATGCCCACAGTACCATCAATGTAAACGCCACCACTACGGCAACCGGAGTTAAAGTAAACTGGACAGCTTATGAAGGTTGCAACGTAGCCAACTATGAAGTATGGCGCAAGCCAATGAACAGCAACAACTATCAACGCATCGCCACGCTGCCGGCCGACAGTCTCAATTATAGTGATGATGAAGTGCGTTGCCCTGCAGATTTCACTTATCGTATTGAAGCCACAGCTTTGTGCGGCAATAACTTTAACTCATATAGCGACACAACTATTGGCGCATTTCCAAATTTATTCGGTGAACAAACTGTTGAAATAGTTCGATCAACTGTTGTAGATAATCAAACTGTACTGACAGAATGGAAGCAGCCGGTAATTGGCATTGATCAAGTGTTACAATATAATTTGTACCGATCAGCAAACAGCCAGAATTTTAGTCTGGTAGCAAGCCTCCCTGCGGCCGCAACGGATTACATGGATTACGACACCGATGTACAAAAGAATCGTTACATCTATTACATAGAAGTGATCAATGCGTGCCATGTTAGTGGCGAACCGAGTAACCTTGGAAACTCCATTCTATTGAAAGGCAATTGGGAAAACGAAGGGGTAAACCTCAATTGGAATAGCTATTATGGCTGGACAGGTGGCGTTGAAAAATATATTGTGGAGCGCCTGAACATATTTGGAAACTGGGAAAATGTTGGCGAAGTGAATGGACAAACACTTCAATACTTTGACAAAAAATAAAAAAAGCCCCGATTTTTATCGGGGCTTTTTTTAGTTCAAAGTAATCTTTCTATCACCCGAATCATTATAGGGTCCTGCGACAGGATTACCCTCTGCATCCACAAGCTGGATACGAATGGTGTTCTCTCCGGTTGGTAATCCCTCCATTAAATAAGGCTTCCATTTGGGCAACAGAAATTCATTTCCATTTACCCACACTTTTACTTTGTTTCCATCAGATGATAGCGAGGTGTTCACCAAATAAAAATCAAGTAAGAGGTGTTTGGTGTCATTGCCTTTGTATTCTCCTTTGGGTCGGCTGTAAAAAAGCATGGGAGCTTTCAAATCAAAATCAGGAGACTTGTCAGCCTTACCCACATTGAGTTGCTGCAGAGCAAATGCTTTACCATTTTTAATGCTCTCGTGATAAGAACGGGAAAGGAAACAAAGCATCAAATGCTTCCCATCTTTTAGTTCCTGTTCGAATGTCGACTCATACATTGCTGCATAAGGAGCGTTGTTAAGTATGTAATGAATGTGCTGTCCTTTTTCGCTATTGGCACAATGCAAGGCCATATCAGCACTGGTTTGTTCGCCAAGTTGGAAGTTGGTGACTTCAAACTCGAACTTGTTAGCACCGGCTGCAAGATTTGCTCCATCTGCAGGCGCGCGCAAGGCTAGGGTGGCATCAGCAAACTCAGGCGAGTTTTCAACTTCAGTTAGTTTTATGCCATTGTTTTCAAGCACAATAGGCGATTCTTTTAACTGAGCAGGAACCGAAGTTTCTTGCTGAGTTTTCTCTTCTTGTGTGCTTGTATTGCACGCTGAAACCAAAATGCCTGTGGCTGCAATAATGATAAAAGTGAATGGTGAAAATTTCATGATATATTGAATGTGTGATTTATAAAATTAACAAAGTCAAATGAAAAAGCTATTAACTGTTACGCGACTTATTGAATCCTGAACTCCCTTTACGCCTGAATCCACCTGGTTTGCGTTTTGGTTTCTCGGTGAGATCAGGTGATGCGCCCAGATGCGGGGGCAAGGGTATCACTCTTATTTTACTTTCAATCAGGTCTTCAATTTTCACAAGGCGATAAGCATCTTCGGGTGTAACAAATGTGATGGCTACTCCGGTATTTTGAGCGCGCGCAGTTCGGCCCACACGGTGCACGTAGTCTTCGGCATCCATAGGTACATCATAGTTCACTACCAAATCAATACTCTCAATGTCGATGCCCCGCGACACAATATCAGTGGCAACCAATATGCTTACCGATTTATTTTTAAACTTCAACATGGCCTCTTCCCGCTCGCTTTGTTCGTAGTCAGAATGTATGCATGCAATTTCGAGTTTGGCCTTGAGTAATTTCTTTTCAATTTGATCCACTTTGCGCTTGGTGGAAGCAAACACAAGGATACTTTGCAATGATTTGCCTTCAAGTAACGATACCAATAAATCTGTTTTCTTATCCTCAAAGACTGCATATATTCCTTGCAGCACACCTGCAGCCGGCTTTGAAACAGCTAGATTAATTTCAACAGGCTCTTTTAATATTTTACGCGCCAAAACTCTAATTTCAGAAGGCATTGTAGCGCTAAACATGAGCGTTTGCCTGTTAGCAGGCATTTGTTTGATAATCGTCATGATATCATCAATAAAACCCATGTCGAGCATGCGATCCGATTCGTCCAACACAAGGTGCCGGATATGCCCCAAATCCACATAACCAAGGCTGAGGTGAGAAAGGAGTCTTCCCGGGGTGGCAATAATTATATCGGCTCCATCAACCAGTGCGCGCTTTTGAGTTTCGAAGCCTGCCCCATCTCCGCCTCCATATATGGCCAGTGATGAAAGTGGTGCATAATAGGCCATGCCTTGCAGGTTCTGGTCAATTTGCAACGCCAACTCGCGTGTGGGCACAAGTATGAGTGTATTTACTTTATGATTGTTCTTCTGTTCTATGAGTATGTTTTGCATAAGTGGCAACAGGTAAGCAGCAGTTTTGCCGGTACCCGTTTGCGCGCATGCGATCACATCCACACCATGCAATATTTGGGGAATAGCTGCTTCTTGCACTGGTGTTGGTGTGGTGTAGCCCATCACACTTATTCCTTCCAATATTACACCATCTAATTCCAGATCGGCAAAAGTCTTTGATTCCGTGTTCTCCATTTTTCTTTTCTATTTACCTGCAAAGAACTGAAAATCTTTGGGATAGCTTGCTAAACAGCTTTACCTTACGTCTGTACGCAATAAAAAGTGGCAAATAACTACATGGTGAGCAATTGGAGCCCTACCGCACGTTTCGCAATTGGTTGATAAACTTCGCAATAAATGCGATTGCCAATGCATATCCCAGTGCAAACAACGGCCAATTAAAATGTGTGGGAATGTAGGCAGATAAATCAGCAAACATCATCACACCTATGTCCCAAATTGCTGAACCGCGCTTACCCTGCAACATATAATATATGTAGTCCTCCATCATGGTAAACAACATAATGAAATTGGCTACAAAAAGTGCCAGCCACCATATCATGGAAGTCCGGACCCTGCGCACGGCATCTCCTCTATACACGATGTAGCCGCCCAACACAATCATAAGCAAGGCTACCAAAACAGGCGCCAATACAGGGCCTACCCACGGCATGGGAATTAAAAACAAAATATCCCATGTGAGCAAAGATGGAGGCCAATCGATCAACAATTTGAGAAACACATAGTAGAAGACATCCCACACTCCGAAGCAAAAAATAAATGCAGCAATGCGACCAAACCAATTTTTAGTTACCATAAATCCTACGGCAAACAGCATGACGATGGTACATACCTCCCGCCACACTTCGGTAATGGCCAAACTACTTTCCATGGGCACTAGCGGGAACAAGAAACCATCAGGGTAATACAAAGCCCGCAAATACACAACAACAGCAGATTCGAGAAAACCCATGGCGATACTGAATGCCGCCAACCACCAAAGTCTTCGTGTATGTATATTTCTTCTCATGCCTTTACATATTTAGATATGAAGCGCACAGGCCGCAATTATATTGCCTCGTATTAAACTTATTAGCTATACTTTTGAATTCACAAATATTACTTTCAAAAATATTCTCAAACACATTGAAATTATCAAATAAATATATAGCATTTGTTGCAAACGAAATAAATGTTCCACACCAACAAGTAGCTGCCACCGCGCAATTATTCGATGACGGCAATACGCTGCCTTTTATATGCAGATACCGAAAAGAAATTACGGGCAACCTGGATGAGCGCAAAGTAGAGGCCATAAAAACTTGGATTGAAAAAATTGAACAACTAGAAAAACGCAAGACATCCATCATCAAAAGCATTAGCAAGCTTGAAAATGTACCAGGCGATTTGGTAAGCTATATCGAAGACTGTTATTCCATGGCTGAGCTGGAGGAACTTTATAAACCATTCAAAACAACACGCAAAACAAAAGCCGATGAGGCTCGCGCACAAGGCCTGGAGCCACTGGCTGACGCCATTTTGGAACAGCGAGATGAAGTGATGAATACTTTGTTGCAGCGTATGGGCACTTCGAATAAAATGACAGCTGAAATTGCGCTAGAAGGTGCCAGGCAAATTGCAGCTGAAAAAATTGCATTGTCGATGGCAGCGCGAAAATGTGCCAAACAACTGATACAAAAAGGAGCCTTGATTTGCAGTAAGGTAAAAAAAGGAAAAGAGGGTGAAGCTGTAAAATACACTGACTACTTTGATTACAAAGAGTTGCTTTCAAAGTGTCCTTCACATCGTTTTTTGGCCATGGCGCGCGGAGCAAAGGAAAAATATTTGACCGTGACCATTGACTTTGAACACACCATCACAATTTCTGCACTCGAAAAACTGATAATAAAAAAACCGAAATCGCAGGCTGCCACACATTTGCGTCTAGCAATTAAAGTTGGTTATAAGCGGTTGCTATTTCCTTCCATTGCCAATGAACTGCGACAAGAAGCACTGGAACTTTCTGAACAACAAGCGATTTCATTGTTTGCATCTAATGTCACACAACTGCTGATGGCTCCCCCGTTAGGGCCCAGACGCATCATGGGTATTGATCCGGGTTTCCGAAGCGGATGCAAACTGGTATGCATTGACGAAACAGGTGAACTGATGCACAACGAAACCATATTCCCGCATACATCTGCCACGCTCAAAAAGACTGCTGCTTCGAAAATCAACACGTTGGCTAGTCAATATAAAATTGATGCTATAGCGATTGGCAACGGAACCGCCTCACGTGAAACTGAACTCTTCATCAGTCACATAAAGTTCAACCGCACATTGCGGGTTTTCGTGGTGAGCGAGGCGGGTGCTTCGGTCTATTCTGCATCGGCCCTTGCGCGACAAGAGTTTCCGGAATATGATGTGACTGTGCGCGGGGCTATCTCGATTGCCAGAAGATTAATGGACCCATTGGCTGAGTTAGTTAAGATTGATCCGGCATCACTTGGCGTAGGCCAATATCAGCATGATGTGAATGCCGCTGCCCTCAAGGCTTCGCTTGACAATGCGGTGGCCTCTTGTGTAAACGCAGTGGGCATCGACCTAAACACCGCCAGCAGTCATTTGCTTAAACACGTGTCTGGCATAGGTGAAAAACTTGCAGAAAATATAATCTCTTTCCGGGCCAAAAAAGGCACCTTTAAAACACGCGAAGCGTTAAAGAAAGTTCCACGCCTGGGAGTAAATGTGTTTGAACAATGTGCTGGTTTTTTGCGTGTGAGGGAGAGTAATAATGCCCTCGACAATACAGCCATTCATCCCGAAAGTTATACTGTGGTAGAGCAAATAGCAAAACAATATGGAACCACCACCCAAGGTCTGCTGCACAACCAATCCCTACTCGATTCAATTGATGCCAGCTCAATGGCCACCAAACTGAACAATAAAAATATTGGTGAGGAAACCTTGAAAGACATACTCACCGAATTAGAAAAACCGGGCCGCGACATTCGTATGGCGGGTAAGTTAGTAGAGTTTGACAAGTCATTGAAAAACATGAACGACCTCAAACCCGAAATGATACTGAATGGTGTGGTCACAAATATTACTGCATTCGGAGCATTTGTGGATGTTGGTGTAAAGCAAGACGGGCTTGTGCACGTAAGTAAAATGGCTGATGAATTTGTAAGTGATCCGCTTACTATAGTCAAGTTACACCAACAGGTAAAAGTAAAAGTGATGGAAGTTGACATCAGCCGCAAACGCATTCAATTTAGCATGCGACCTTCCGACCTCGCAAACGAGCCCGGCTAAATCTTAAAACTGCTTCGTATATTTAGAGGACGATCCCATTATGAAACGCATCCTCGATCTTATTGATACTGGCGAAAATGAATTTTTGGATTTCAAAAAAGAAATCAGCGACCATTCCAAAATTGCCAAAACCATTGTATCCTTTGCCAACAGGCAAGGCGGCACATTACTTGTAGGGGTTAATGATAACAAAACAATTCATGGTGTGGAACCGGAAGAAGAAAAATTCATGCTTCATACGGCTGCGGAACATTATTGCGAACCGCCAATTACGCTTACCATTCATGAATGGAAACTAAAAAAGAAAACGGTACTTGAAGCCAAAATTCCGGCCGGAGAACACAAACCCTATTATGCCAAAAACGAACAAAATCAATGGCGGGTATACATTCGTGTGAAAGATCAATCCTTGATGGCAAGCAAAGTAGTGGTGGATGTACTGAGACGTGCCACTACAGAGGAGAACACATTAATCAAGTATACCTCAAAGGAAAAAGAACTACTTCAGTATCTTGCACAAAATGATAAGATTACCATCAAAGAATATTGCCACATGCTCAACATATCAAGGAGACGGGCGACACGCATTTTGGTAAACTTGATAAGCGCTGGTGTGCTTCGGGTGCATACCACCGAGAAGCATGATTTTTACACATTAAGTTAATATAAATAGACACATCATAAAATGAGTAAGGCCGAGAAATTCACAGAAGAAATTATAAAAGGATACACTTTCAAAGGAGACAGCATTACGCTGGGTGCCGCCATGTATGAAACCAATACGATAGGCGATGCCAAAGTGAAAATTCCCCTCAAGACGCTGAACCGACATGGGTTGATTGCCGGTGCGACAGGCACAGGTAAAACAAAAACTTTGCAACTCATCGCTGAAGGATTGTCAGCGAAGGGTGTGCCGGTATTGGTGATGGATATCAAAGGAGATCTCAGCGGGATAGCCGCAGCGGGAGCCGGACATCCTAAAATTGATGAGCGAATGGAAAAAATAGGATTGCCCTGGCAACCCACCGAATTTCCGACCGAGTTCCTCACCTTATCTGATGAACTGGGTGCGCGGTTGCGTGCCACTGTGAGTGAATTTGGACCTGTGTTGTTTTCAAAAATACTTGACCTCAATGATGCACAGTCAGGCATGGTAGCGTTGCTTTTTAAATATTGTGACGACAACAAATTGCCTTTATTGGATCTGAAAGATTTCAAAAAGATATTACAGTTTGCAGGCAACGAAGGTAAAGATGAAATAGAGCAAACTTATGGCCGACTTGCGGTATCGTCAGTCGGCACCATACTGCGAAAAATAATAGAACTTGAACAGCAAGGCGCAGAAAAGTTTTTTGGTGAAATCTCTTTTGATGTGGATGATTTAATTCGCATTGATGACAATGGCAAAGGAATGATTTCGGTAATCAGACTCACAGACATACAAGATAAACCTAAACTGTTCTCCACTTTTATGCTCAGCTTGCTGGCAGAAGTGTACGCAAGTTTTCCTGAAGAGGGAGATCTGGATCAACCCAAATTGGTGATATTTATTGATGAGGCACATCTTATTTTTAATGAAGCTTCTAAGGCACTTCTCAATCAAATTGAAACCATTATAAAATTGATTAGATCAAAGGCAATTGGTGTAATATTTTGCACGCAAAACCCAACTGACATCCCAGATGCGGTGCTTAGTCAACTTGGTTTGAAAGTGCAGCATGCCCTGCGCGCCTTCACCGCCAAAGACCGGAAGATGATAAAGCTGACAGCAGAAAACTACCCGCTATCCGATCATTACAAAGTAGATGAGATGCTCACTTCATTGGGAATCGGTGAAGCAGCCATCACTGTGCTGAATGAAAAAGGCATACCAACACCACTAGCTGCCACGCTGCTCTGCGCTCCCCAATCGCGCATGGATATATTGAGTAACGGGGAAATAAAAGATGTAGTTGACAAATCGAAAATTTCGAAACGATACAATGAAATTGTGGACCGAGAAAGTGCGTACGAAATATTGACCTCAAAAATAGAATCAGCTGCTGCGAAAGCAGAGCCGGAAGCCAAAGCCACTGCAAGCAAATCTAAAGGCAAAGAAGAAAAAAGCAAAGTGGAAGAGATTCTATCGAGCACTACCACACGTCAAATTGGGCGCACCGTTGCACGTGAGCTAACACGCGGGTTGCTTGGGGTGTTGGGTATTTCATCTACCAAAAGACGAAAAAAGTCTTCTAGTTGGTTCTAAATATCATTCAACCCAAATGGAAAGATTGAAAATCGGATTTCGATTTTCAAGTAATCTTTGGTGAATTGAATTTGCTTTAATACCTAAATGATGACCATCACTTGGCTTCAATAAGAAATACAATCGCAGGAAAGTAATTTATAAAGTGCTAAAAGTTAAAATTAGCTTTCATCAGGCCTCTCTCGGTGTTTCCTTGCTTTTTTCGGTGATGATTGCGGGGCATTATCAAATTGCTGTAAAAAATCTTTCACAGATCCCGGATACAGAAATTCGCACAAATTGATGCTGGGAAACTTATCGTCTTTGATGGAGAGTGTTACTTTTTTACCGGATGCCATAATTCTGAGTTATTCATTCTCAATTGCAGAATGGACTCTTTGTTACGGCACGAATTAAAAAAGGTTAGATTTTAATTGCTATACGTCAGAATTAAACCAAAAAAACACAATTTCGGTCCTTTTCTATCGCTTTAGTGGTTCAGAATGATTGCGGGCACATCAATATTCTTGGCCACGTGTAAGGATAATGTGTCCAACTCCAATGCTACCATGTGTCCCAAACCTTTGTCGGCACTATACACACATCCTCCGTCTATATTGACAACATCTTCCTTCAGCTTTGATTTTATCTGATCAATGGTGGTTGGAGTGTGAGCATGCACTAACTTTTTGCCTCTCAAGAAAATTTTATCGTAATGTTCCACGTGATCGTAGAGCATCGTTTTCGCATCTTGCAGCGGTTTTTTTATATCAAAATTTAAGCTGGCATGTACCAGGAAAAATTTATCCAATTCTACGTAATAACCCATACGGTTGATAAAAGTGACGTACTCTTCCGGAATATCTTCAATTGCATTCACGCCAAAACTCTTGAGTGTTTCGCTCCCTCCCGCATCTATCCACTCTTGTTCAAATGACTTGTCATCCAGCGCGTTTAGCAACATATCTTCATGGTTGCCTAACAGAGCCAGGATTAGAAAATTTCCATGTTTGAGTGATTTTATTTTATCAAGCACCGCTTTGCTATCCGGCCCACGATCAATATAATCGCCAATAAGAAAAATGAGATCATGACGAGTGATGTCAAGAACTTCATGTAGCAAATGCTCGAAAGTTTTTGCACATCCATGAATATCTCCAATCACAAATCTCCTGGGCTCAGCCATACTATACTTTTAATTAAAATTGAATTGACTTCAATTTATGAAAATAATTGAAGAGGTCGATTCCGAAAGCTAATCTATCGGGCTGCTTATTGCTTTATCTTCTCCAGTTGGGCCTGCGCGCGGGTCTTGTAAAACCCATTTTGTTTTACAATCGCATTGAGCAGCTTTTCAGCTTTTGCTTTTTCGTTGAGTGCAATAAAATTGAGCGCCATGTACCATTTAGACTCTTCTATAAAAGTATCTGGTTTGCCGGTGGCGGACGCGGCCAATTCTGAGTTGCTCTTATTGTACTGCTCTGCTTTATGATAACTCAGTCCCAAATAAAACCGAACATTCAAGTCGAGCGGTTGTTGTGTGCGCAAAGAGGTAAGCAAAGGAATTGCTTCTGTATATTTTTCCTTACTCATCAACGATAGAACTGGTGCCAACCTCTGCAAATACGATGGATTAGCTAAATTCTCGTTGGGCACTTCGGCCTTGGCTTTTTTCACTTCGAGGGCAGCATCGGTATGCGTTCTGGGCACCACAAGATTCTTTGTTTGGTCATCGAATAATGGTGCATAATCAATGGCTTTAAGACCACTCACATAAGTAACATTAAATCTTGCTTCATCCTTTGAAATACTGGAAGCCTTCTCTTTTGTTGTTTCTTCGCTTGTGCTTGCCCGTGTGGCAGCCGGAGTCACCGCGCGCGTTTCGGCCTTGGTGTTGTTGCTCACTTTTGAAAGAGGCTGACTTACATATACTTCATCTAAATTCTTTACATCAAAAGCCGGGCTGGCAAAAGTTGCTTCCGCTTCGCTTGCACTCCCTTGCATGGCTATGTAATCATCTGACTGTTGGGCCGACTCTACCATGGCAGGCTGCTTTGCTGCCGGTGCATTGGCGGCAAGCTCTCGTGCAGGTGGAGAATTTTCTATTTCATCAGATTTGTTTGCTTTAATTTCTTTTTGCTCAGCCAAAACAGGTTCACTTTCTTGCGGGGCAGCATTGGCTGAAGTAACGTCTTCAACAGCCGGTTGTGTTTTTGTAGGTTCTACGTGTTGTGCCAGTTGTGCGGAAGGATCGGTAGGACTCACCATCCACACAATAAATCCACTGATAAACAATATGGCAACAGAAGCTGCCACCAACCAATACCTGTGTGTGCGAGGGGTTCCGGTGTCGGTGTTGCGGTATAACAAATCATTTAATCTCTTGTCCACATCGTGCAATGCCGTAGTGCTTGCCATCAACGCCAACCCCTCCAAAGCTTCGGAACACAGGTCACAATCGACCAAATGTTTTTCGACTTCAAACATTTCCTGATCGGAAAGTGCCTTGTCTTTGTACTTCAGCAGCAAGCCTCGATCTATGCAATCTGACTGTGTGAATATGGATTTAATGTGCTTGTTTTTCATGATGTTTAAGCAAATATATTTTGATGTTTCGCTTTCCGTTTTGGATAAAACTCTTTACTTGATTCATTGTATAACCTGTGATGGCTGCCACTTCGCTGTAACATCGCTCATTGAGATAAAACAGTTCCACACATGCCCGTTGTTCTTCATTCAATCCGGTGATGGCCTCCGTCAGTAGTTTCAACTTGCCTTCTTTTTCCAGCATCGATTCCCAATCTTCCACCTCATTGTTAAGTTCATACATGTCTACCACATCGTCTTTGTGCTTGAGCAAACTCTTTTGCTTTCGCAGATGCATTAGACAATAATTTCTTGCTACTGAGTGAATCCATGGTCCAAAATTTTTGATTTCAAATTTCTTAAGGTCTTCGACCAGGTTACCAAACACAGTGATGGTTGCATCTTTCGCTTCGTCTTCATCTTTGAGATATTTCATACAGATACCGAATACCAAATGCGCGTATCTATGGAATAATATATCCAGGCACTTGTTGGCACCCTGTTTTCTGAATTGAGCAATCAATTCAAGATCAGGTGTGGTATCGTCCACATTTTTTCTGAATATCCACATTCAGTGCTTTTTGTTGGTTTTGCTTGTTAGATGCATGACCGCATGAAATTCCACACGGTCAAAGTGAATTTATGGAATTTATTTCCTTGATGCATCTAAGATGTATACTAATTAAATCTATAGACTATGAAAACGCTAAATTTACTACTATCTGTGTGTTTCACAATACTCTTTTTCCCTTCACCAACGCAGGCCAGCGCGCTTATGCTCACAAATGATGGAGAAATCAGTGGCAAGGTGATAGACAAAAACACAAATTTGCCCATGGCTTTTGCCAATGTGGTATTGATGAATGGAGATGCCATTATCACAGGCACCACCACCGATGAAAAAGGATATTTTAAAATAAAGCCGTTGGCCGCGGGCATGTACACAATTAAATGCAGCTACCTGGGCTATACCACACAGGTGCGAAACAAAGTTGTTGTTACTTCCAATCAGGTAACTGTGGTGGACATGGGTATTGAACTGATGGCCAGTGCCATCCCGCCCATAGATATCTCAGACTACCGTATTCCACTTATTGACAAAGGGCAAGTCTCTTCAGGCATATCCCTGGGTGTTGAAGAAATAAAAACGGCTGCCACCCGCGATGTAAAAGATTATGTGGCAATGGCACCGGGCGTGTACCAAAGTGATGATGGACAATCTCTGAATGTAAGAGGCTCGCGCAGTGATGCCACTCAATATGTGATTGATGGTGTGAAAGTATGGGGTGGTTTTTCATTACCCATGTCAGCCATTGAACAAATTACAGTGCTTACCGGAGGCATCCCTGCCCAATATGGCGATGCAACAGGTGGTATAGTAGTGATTACAACCAAAAGTGGGTTCACGCGCAGGTAGACCCGCACACACTACTTTTTCTTTTTCCGCTCTGTTTTAGTTTTGGGTGCCAACGGCTCCTCATGAAAGAAATAGCGAAGGTCAACTGTCAGGTAATTGCCTTTCAGATTGGCTTTCGCTTCAGTTTTGCGATCAAACTGATTATACTTTATGGACGATCCGAAAATGGAACTAAACGGCTGGTGATAGCTCCCACCTAAATAAAAGAATCCTTTTTTTTCGGTGCGCCACTCATATCCTAAATTCGCCTGTAAGCCGGGAAGAAGCCAATTTCGTTTCACTGCCAGGTGCCGGAAATAAGTATCGGAGGTAAAGATATCGGAGGGGAAAATGTCAAGTGAAACGCCTAAACCGGTGGTCATGTGAAGCTGCTGAGCCAATTGTATGAACACCAAACCCATAGCCGGTATCTCGTAACCCACTATTCTAAAATCTGAATCCCCCGTAAATGCACTATCGGAAATGGTGAGGTCATATTTGCGTCTCACGTAGTTGATACCCGTTTCAAATGACAGCCTGGGCGTGATGCCTCTGCGTACCACCATTCCGGCAGCAAATCCCGCCCTCGGATCTATCTTGAAATTAACACCATCCATCACCAACTCTTGTGGTCCTGTTCCCAACATGGCACTTGGAAATATGGGCTTAAACTGCACCCCGGCAGTAAGAATGTTTTGTTGAGCACTTGCCCATGACCCACCAATTAGTAAAATAAAAATGACTAGTGAAAACTGTTTTACACTCATCTACAAATGATTAACATTAAGCATCGCAAGATGCGATTATTAACGCTAATAGACAGAAAATAAGTGCGTGAAGGCCTATTCGGAAGACTGAGAATGGCCGGTTCCTTTGCATGAAGGACATTGAACTTCCCATTCCTCGGCCGGCAGCGTATGCATACAAAGTACCACCCCGGTGCCTTCGCACAGTAAACATTTATCCACCGCTGTGTGATTAGTCACAGGGTTTAAAACATTATTTGGTTTTTGGGGTGTAATGGTTTGTATCATTTGTATTGTATCCGGGTTCAAAATTCATCCAATTATATCAACTTGGCAATAGGGGTGTTGTGTAATTATTAACAAATCTTTCTTCATATGTTTGAAGTCCGAAAACTTTTGTCATCCCATTTGTTTGTAGTCTGGTGAAGTGTCCCCTTTATGCTTCTTCCTGCGGGCTTCTGAATTTGGTAGCGAGATAACTTTTGATTCATCTTTCTTCACTTTTCTCGCTTTCTTGATACTCACATCATTTTTGCTTTTGCGCACTTCACATCCTGCACTTTCGATCTTTTTACGATCGCTTTTGCTCTCCATTTGTATATAGTTGAAAAGTATATCAAAAATCTGATTGAATTCAAAATTTACAGTACGCAAAGCGTATTTGTGGTCCATTTTTCCATCCAGCGCTGTGAAATAAGCCGCATCCAGTTTATTAATGATGTTCTTAAGCTCCAACAATGTTGGCTGCGGTTTGGGAAAGGCTGGATTGTCTGTAAGTTTGGTAATCATGTACCTGGCCCTTTGTAGTTTGTCAGGCACAGCTGCTGATTTTAGGTCAATTTTAACTCGGGACATTATGGTATTATTAAATGGTTAGGATCTTAGTAATAACTCCCTGAGGCTACAATTCCAATTCCCATACAAAATTCACACCTGATAATTCCTATTCCTTTGCAACATGAACATTTTGTATGGAGAAACTTATTAGCCAAATTCTTGACTCCTCCGGTACCTGAACAGTCAACGCAAATCATCGCTTTTGCTCCTTGACATTTTGGACATTTAGCATACATAATATTTACTTTCTGATACTGTAAAATTCCAAAATCAATTTTCGAGTATCAAGGGATTAAACACCCAAAATATTATTGAATTAATTAGGTGTTTATACCTGTTTCGATTTGTGATTTTTTCTCCTAATTGCCATTGTGTTAGGAGCATGGCTTAATCTTGTTGACAGGTCTACCATGTCACAGTGGTTGAGTAACAAACCAATGCTTTTTCATGGCCGAATGGACAGTGTAGAGAAATATTTAAACATTCTTTTTGAAGTAAGTGCCTGGTCAGCGCTGCCACCATTAGTTGCAGGCCTGTTGCGGTGGAGTAAACTAGAGAGGTACCTTAGAATACTCTTTGTAATGTTGTTTATTCAGTCTTTAATGGAATTGATCAACATTATATTGGGAAGAAACGGATACCACCAATTATGGCATGATCGATTTGGCTATTACACTCACCTATTTCACAATCTTGATTCCCTGATTATGCTTACCGGAATATCTGCATCGTACGTATATTACTATACTACCATTAAAGCACGAAAAACAGTGATGGCAGTAAATGCCGTAGCCATTTTTTTGATGGTTTTCAATTTGGTTTTTTGGCAGGGACTTCATGCTATCAATACATATTCGGTGGTTGTGTTAAACTTATCAGGCATTTTTTTTGCACTGTATCACTTCTACAATTACATTAATCCACGCAATTTGTTATCATCACCTCTCGATAACATGTTCATTGTCAGCTGCGGATTGTTGTTTATGTTTGCTTCTACATTATTAGTGGCTTTGGTGTATGAAATGTTTCTTCAAACTCACGAATTATTTGCTTTGCAGGCTTTTGCTTTCCAATCATTCTTCAGCCTGACTTTTAACTTTGTATTATTGATCGTTTTCTCATGGAGCACAACAACACCGAAGTGATGTATTTCTTTTTAATCTGCACTTTGCTTTTAAGTATTCTTGCGGTATTGGTCATTGTCATTGTGTTTATACATCAGCGAAAGGTGTTGAAACACAGTGCTGAGTTGCAAACGCTTTCAGAGGTGTCGCATGAGGAGATGATTCGTTCGCACATGCAATCGCAGGAAGATGAGCGAAAAAAAATCACCGCAGACATGCACGATGAAATTGGACCTCTGTTATCCATCGTGAAGATGAATATATCGCAAGTGGCAGACAAATTGACCGATGAAACACAAAAAGAATCGTTAGTCAATTCGAAGAAGATACTGGAAGACGCCATTCAACAGATTCGAAATATTTCAAAGTCATTGTACTCCGAAGTGCTTTATCAGTTTGGTCTCGTGGGCGGACTCGAAGAATTTATTCAGGTAATGCAGTTGAAGACCAAAATTAAAATGGATGTGATAGATGAAGGAATGGGTGACAATCGATTTTCGAAAATTCTTGAGACAAATATTTTCAGAATTGTGCAGGAGATGGTAAATAATATTATAAAATATAGTGAGGCCACCAAGATGATTGTGAAGCTTGCATACACTGACAACATGTTAATTGTTTCAATTTGCGACAATGGACAACATTTCAATATGCTCAACAAAAAAGATGGCACTGGGCAGGGTTTGATGAACATCGAAAGCAGACTCAATACCATCAAAGGAACGTTGACTTACTTGAGCGATACAAGTTTTAAAAACATCATTGAAATAAAAGTTAAAACATCTACTTATAACGAATTGTATGAAAACAGCTGAAAAAATAACCATAGCGATAGCAGACGACCACAAATTGTTTCGTTCGGGCATTGCAGCATTTTTGAAAAACATTGATGAAGTAGAATTGATTTATGAAGCCGAAGATGGAAAGGAATTGGTTGACAAAGTAAAAATGCAACAACCGGAAATTATTTTGATGGATCTGAATATGCCAGTTATGAATGGAACTGAGGCCATCCGGAAAATCAAAGACCTATATCCAGATGTGAAAATCATAGCGCTTACTATGTACGACAACGAAAAAATGATAACCAATGTATTGGAAATTGGGGCCAGTGGTTACTTGTTGAAAGATGTGGAACCCGAAGAATTGAAAAACGCAATTTTTTCAACCCATGAAACCGGCTATTACTTCAATGATTTTGTCAACAGCACGCTCCTCAAACAATTGCTTCGCAACAAAAAACTGGATCCGAAGTTCAAGAAGAGCTTCGAACTTTCAGATCGGGAAATTGAAGTGTTAAAATTAATTTGCAAAGAATTAACCAACGCAGAAATAGCAGAGTTGCTTTCGCTGAGCCCACGCACGGTAGATGGCCACCGCCAGCGCCTGCTCGAAAAAACCGGAGCAAAAAACACTGCCGGACTGGTCATGTATGCTTTCAGAAAAGGCTACGTTTCTTAAGCCTCTGTCCCACCCGACTTATGCTCGCCATCGCCCGGCCCCAGCAATATCGATAGGGCTTTCATGTTTTCAGTTTTGTCGGCTACTATTTTGGCCATGGCTACGAATGGGAGAAACAATATCATACCCGCGGCTCCCCAAATGATACCACCTGCTATAATCACTATCAACGTAACCAGCGTATTGATCTGAAGGCGGTTGCCCACAGCCACCGGAAAAATTACATTGGCTTCCAGCACCTGCACAAAAGCAAACACACACACTACCGCAAAAGGGTACAAAACCGAATCGTAAGTGATCCACGCTACCGTGATGGGAATGATTGCTCCAATAGTGATGCCTATATATGGAATGAACGTGAGTATGGAAGCTACAAAACCAAAAAATATAGCATTGGGAATGCCCAACACCCACAACCCGATACTGTTGAGCACACCGACAATTAGGTAGACGAAGGTCATCCCTTTCATAAAATTGTAATATGCTACGATTGACTCAGCTAGCATTTGCTTGATCTCTTCTTCGCCATAGCTGGGAAACAATTCTACTACAACAGAAACCAACATGCGCCTGTGATACAAAATGAGGCCTACATAGAAAGGCACCAATAAAATAAGTACGATTGAAACTGATGAAACAACCACCGTTTCTTGAATCATCGGAAATATAAATGACGACATGTCATTACTGAATTGATCAATCCAGTCAGCTCGTTTTTCGGGGGTGAGGTTAAAAAAATAGGTTAGCCAATCAATCACATTGGAACTTAATGCTTCCAGCTTTATTACAAACTCAGGCCACAAATTCCCAAACTGTATGGCCTGTCTGACAAACAGCACTACCAGCGCTGCCAAAACCAAACTAAGTACAGACAGGCTGAGCAGGATGGCCAACACACGTGATAGCCCTTTTTTCTCGAGCCATCGGCAAATTGGATACAACACAAAACTGATGAGCAATGCAAAGCTGAGCGGGATAAAAAGTGCTTTGCCAAAATAAAGAATGATTCCAAATACAATGGTGGCAATGCCCGTTTGCAATAAATTAATTCTATTCGTTACCCCTTGTATCATATATTGAAATGTGAGATGATAAAGATAGCCAAATGAGTGGGAGTCTAAAACAAAAGCCTCCCCAAAGGAAGGCTTTTAAAAAGTTTCGTGAAGAAAATATTTATGGCAATGTGATGTTGTGCGTGACTCCGTTGACGGTGATGGTGGCTTGGTTGTCGCAGGCGCCAGTACCGTAATCGAAAGTTCTGGTGGGCAAGCTGGCGGGTGTAATATCTACTGTGCCGCTTACTATCCAGTGGCAGGCAATTTCTTTGCGCAGGTCGTTGGTGATAAGCGCGGTGGAAGAATTGCCGTTGCTGTTGGACTGCGAAGAAGATCCTGAAATAAGATATACATCATCCCACGGTGTGGGCGTTCCGTATCCGGCAATTAGTGTTCGCAGGCGTGCGCTGTTGCGCATGTGGTAGTCACCGTTGGGTTTGGTGATGGTGAAGTTCACCACGTCAATGCTCCAGTTGTAGTTACCATTAGCATCGGTGCCATTGTTGGTGACCGTGCGTGTGCCGGTGATGGCCTTGTTGTCAACGAAATAACCGTTGAAAGAAGTTGTCTTAACTGCTCCTGTGCTCCAGTAGCCACCGCTGTATGTGATGATGATTTGTCCTCTGCGATAGTGACCATCGTTGCCTAGACAATTTACCGGGCCAAAGTCAACAGTGATTACATGCGGGGTAACGGTGGTATCGTGCGTGACGGTGGCGCATGGGTTAAGCACACCATTGGGACCGAAAGGGCCACCGGGACCGTTGGGGCCGTAGTGACCCATGGCAGCTTCATCGCCCATATTGTCGATATCAGCGCCTGTGCGTTCGGCTTCGGAATAATCTTGCGAGGCCTGGCGGTATTTTTCTAAACTATTGTCTTGCGCGCTGGTGTCGTCCTTTTTACAAGCGCTTAAAACTGAAATGGCTGTGAGCGCAATGGCCAGCGAAAGGGTATAAATAAATTTGTTGTTTTTCATTATTGATAAAAAGTTAAATAAAGTTAATAATTGAGGAATCGCTCCGGTTGTTGTTTGTGGAGTTAAGACAGATGGAATTGGAAATGGTTTAAAATCCGCTATTAAATAG
>JBBKVM010000113.1:0-26954 GCA_037968415.1 Bacteroidia bacterium
CCACCAACCAATAATACTGAAAGAATTTTTTTCATAGTTGTTTTAGTTTTTTTTAACAAATTCGAGAACAAAAGTAATTCAAATTATAATAACTCCGAAACAAAGGTCATGCCATCCATTTTTTGCAAGTCCAAAATATGGCACTATCTTTGCCACCTAGAAACTAAAATATAAAATACCCAACAATTATGAAAAACAAATTTGCAATTATCCTTTTATCAGTATTGACCACAGGTTCTGTGTTCATCACAGGTTGTAACAAAGACAAGGACGAAGTTCCTCCTGTAGTTACATTGAACGGTAACAACCCTGAATATGTACAAAGAGGCAAGACTTACACGGATGCAGGCGCTACAGCAACTGACGATATTGATGGTGCAGTGAGCGTAACTTCATCAGGAACCGTAAACACTGCCACCGTAGGTACTTATTCTATCACTTATACTGCGAAAGATAGCGAAGGTAACGTTGGATCAGCCACACGTGCGGTACATGTTGTAAATTTTGATGGAACTTACACAGTAAATGAAACTTGCACTGTTTCAGGAGCTAACACCGGCAATAGCTCGGTAAACGCTTCAAATGCCAGTGCAAACAACGGAATGACTATAGGAAACTTTGGTCTAGATGGCACTTCAGTGGTGATCACTTCATGGTCAGGCAACAAACTCACCATTGCTCCCCAGACTTTCGGCAACACTACCTATTCTGGAACAGGAACAATCAGCGGCACTACCGCCTTGGTTTTCAACATCAATTACACAACTACAATTGGTGGAGCATCACAAACTTGCACTACTACTTACACCAAGCAGTAATTGCTAGTTATAAAAGCTAAAAAAGCCCCGGAAATTCCGGGGCTTTTTTTTATACCCTCTTCGTTTATTATCTACTTTTGCCCCCATGCGCATGGGGCTTTATTACCAAATACGATTGCTGATTAAAAGATTAGTTCTTTTGATCTCTTTGTATACCATAGCCCGTCTGGTCTTCATTTTTGCTAATTACCGTTTCTTAAATCCTGATGGAATTAATTCAATTTTAATTGCTTTGGTGGAAGGTCTCCGGTTTGATGTCTCTGTGATTTTTACCATCAACAGCATATTTATTCTTGCGCATCTGGTCCCCAGCCGCGTATTCACAAGAGTTTTCTTTCAAAAAACACTTTTCTTCTTTTTTGTTATTGGAAATGGTTTGGCCGCGGTATTCAATGCAATCGATGTGGGCTATTATCCAATCATATTCAAACGTAGCGGGGCTGATATATTGGAAGTAATTTGGCTAGGTAGTGAAGTATTCAGCACGATTCCTGCCATGATTCTTGATTTTTGGGCTGCGACCTTATTGGCATTGGGTTCAATTGCAGCTTTGGTTATTTTATATCCTAAAATGCCAGAACCCTCCCCTACTTTGCCTCCTGTAGCTACAGAAAAGTTTTTTACAGTCAAATATGCGTTCGCTGTTGCAACTGTGATTGCCATTTCCATTATTGCTATGCGCGGAGGATTGCAATACAAGCCTCTCAATTTGTTGTCTGTTTCGGGCTATGCAGGTGCCCGTATGAATGCGGCAATTTTAAACACCCCTTTTGTAATGATGAAAACCTGGGGCAAAAATCCCTTGATAGAAACCAAATATTTTGACGAAGCCACTGCGCTTTCATTTTACAACCCGCTTCAAAAACCGGCTACACAATCGTCTGGCATGATCAAAAAAAATATAGTGGTTATTATCTTAGAAAGTTTTTCGCTGGAGTACACAGGGATGGTTGGCTCACACCCAAGCTATACACCGATACTCGATTCTCTAAGTCGACAATCGATGTGGTTCAGCCAATCGTTTGCCAACGGAAAACGCAGCATTGAAGGAATTCCGGCCATCGTATCGGGCATGCCTGTGCTTATGGAAAATGCATTTATCACCTCTCAATATGCAAACAATCAGTTATGTTCATTTCCTAGTTTGCTAGCCACCCAAGGCTACCAAAGTTCATTTTTTCATGGTGGGGCAAAAGGTACAATGGGCTTCGATAATTTTTGCAGGGCTGCGGGTTTCAATAATTACTATAGCAAAGAAGATTATAAAGGTCCCTCAGCAGCTCATGGGAAATGGGGTGTTCATGATGAAGAATTTCTGCGTTTTTCTTTGAACAAAATCAATGAGCAAAAACCACCTTTTTTCAATGTTATCTTCACCCTTAGTTCCCACCATCCATTTGATGTGCCCATACGCTATGCTGGAAAATTTCCGTCCGGTACACAGCCAATACATAAAACCGTTGGTTACACCGACTATGCCCTCGGTGAGTTCTTAAAACATGCAGCAAAACAGCCCTGGTACAACAATACCATGTTTGTAATTACAGCAGATCACACAGGCCCCGCCAATGGTGCAAGATCAGCAGAAGGCCTGAATGGGTATGCCATTCCGCTGTTACTGTTTATCCCTGATTCATCTTTGGTAGGCGAGAACAAGAAAATTGTCCAACAATCGGATGTATTACCTACGCTTTTGGATTTGATGCATTTTCCCAATAATTATATTTCCTTTGGCCAATCTGCTTTTGCGAAAGCAGATGGTAAAATATTTCATTTCGCCAACAGTACGTATACATTGGCTACCACAGATTATCAATTGAATTACGATTTACAAAATGGCACCGCGCTTTATGAACGAGCAAAGGATAAGAATATGTCCATCAACATGGCCAGCCAGAATGCAGTACAAGCGCGCAAAATGGAAGTAGAATTAAAAGCGATACTACAGTCGTTCAACCACCGGATGATAAAAAATAAAATGTGTAGCACAGTAGAAGCGCAACCTTAATATGAAAAAGCTGTTGATCATAATGAACCCGAAAGCGGGTACAGGTAAATGGCAACAGCTGCGCAAGCTGATTGACAATTATTCAGGTAATATGCCGATCGAAATAGTAGAGACCACTCATGCAGGGCATTGCAGAGAAATTTGCCAATCTATCCCCGCTAGCGAACAAGTGCGTGTGGCGGTGGCCGGTGGTGATGGTACTGTGCGTGAGGCAGGCATGGCTTTTAGCGAAACACTCAATGAACTGGCCATAATTCCAACGGGTTCAGGCAATGGAATTGCACGGCATTTTAAAATTCCCATGCGCACACACCAGGCACTCGACCTTGCATTACAAGGATCCAGCATTCATGTGGATACCATGCGCATCAATCAATCTCCATGCTTAGGAATTGGAGGCGTAGGCTTTGATGGGCAAATTGCAGCGCTGTTCAGCCAATCTAAACACCGTGGGCCTGTTAGCTATGCCCGATTGATTATTGCTCATTTCGCAGCTTACAAACCTGCTGTGTATACAATCTCAGCAAATGGAAAAACATGGGATCAAAAGGCGTTGGCCATCATATTTGCCAACACTTCGCAATTTGGCAACAACGCGCGCATATCGCCCACCAGCAACACCACCGATGGAGTATTTGAATTGTGTATCATCAAAGAAGCACCGGTACAATCAGTACCCATAATCGCATATCGGTTGTTTATGGGCGATCTCAGTGCAAGCAAATATGTGGATACCATCCGCACAGATAATGCATCCATCAGTAATCCATCGCAACAGCCGCTACACTGCGATGGCGATCCATCCGGAGCACCTGCAAACATTAATGTTTCCATAGTTCCTGCCTCACTCAAAATGGTGACACCCAAAATCCAGATGACAATATGAAATCAAAAAAGAAAACCAAAGACAACATGCGCGATGGATTGGTATATTCAACAAATCTTGATCTGTCATTAAGGCAAAGTGATAAAGAATCTATTGCCACGCTGCCACCTGCCCAACAAGATTTACGTGTATGGCGTGACAGCAAACAGCGCGGTGGCAAAACGGTAACAGTGGTGCTTGGGTTTGTAGGTGCGGACGAGGATCTAAATACGCTCGGCAAACTACTTAAAAATAAATGTGGCGTAGGCGGATCTGTTAAAGAAGGCGAAATAATTCTTCAGGGTGATCACCGGCAAAAAGTATTGGATGTTCTTACTGCGCAAGGATACAAAGCTAAACTTGCTGGTGGATAGTATCAGCTTTTGACGGCCATAGTTTCACCACTGATACGCTCGTAAAATGCTTCATATTTTGGAAGTATCTCATGAATGTCAAATTGCTGCGCGCGGTGTAGTGCGTTGGCTTTGAACTTCAACAACCGCTCTTCATCTTCGAGAATATGAATGGTGTTATGTGCCATTTCTTCTACATTTCCTACATCGCTTAAAAATCCGGTTTCCCCATTAATATTCAATTCTGGTATACCGCCCGTGTTGGAAGAAATCACAGGTAACTGACATGCCATTGCTTCCAGTGCCGCCAGTCCGAAACTCTCCGCCTCTGAAGGCATAATGAACAAGTCGCATACAGAAAGGATTTCTTCTATTGCCTCCTGCTTGCCCAAAAATCGGACGTGTTCGCAGCCATCCAGTGTGCGGCAAAGTTTCTCAAGGGCTGAGCGCTCGGGCCCATCACCAATCAATATGAGTTTTGAAGGGATCACTTTGTGCACTTTATCGAACACATGAATCACATCCTCTACCCTTTTTACCTTTCTGAAGTTTGATGTGTGCACGATGAGTTTTTCTCCAAGCGGTGCGATGGCCTTCTTAAAATGTTCTTTAGATTTTTTTGAAAATCTTTTGAGATCTATGAAGTTTGGGATTACTTCAATAGGCTTATTAATCTTAAAATTTTGATACGTCTCCTCGCGCAGGCTATTGGAAACGGCTGTGATGCCATCGGATTGATTGATAGCGAAGGTGACCACCGGTTCGAAACTTGCATCACGACCAACCAGCGTAATATCTGTACCATGCAACGTAGTGATGATGGGTATTTCGATACCATGCGTGCGCAATATTTGCTTTGCCATATATGCAACCGCAGCGTGCGGTATAGCATAGTGCACATGCAACAGATCGAGTTTTTCAAATTTAATCACGTCTACCAACTTGCTTGTGAGTGCAGATTCGTAAGGTGGGTATTCAAACAAAGGATAGCGAGACACACTCACTTCGTGAAAAGAAATATTCTCGGAAAAAGTATCGAGCCTGAATGGTTGACTGTAAGTGATAAAATGAACTTGGTGCCCCTTTTCGGACAATGCCTTTCCTAATTCGGTAGCAATAACGCCACTGCCTCCAAATGTGGGGTAACAAACGATTCCTATTTTCATACTGCAAGTTGAATTTTAGACATGCAAATTTACAATAATTGCATCAGCCGCTAGGCTGGGTTCAGGGTTGAGTGAGCATGGCATCGTAAAAAGCCTGCTGGATGTCGGTACGCACGTTCATTTTCACTAGCTTTGAATTATCGGCATCAGGGTGCACACGATTGCTTAAAAACACATATACAAAGCCGCTTTGCGGATCGGCCCAAGCACAAGTGCCGGTAAACCCGGTGTGACCAAAGGTGCGTGGGGAAGCACTGGCTGCAGTAGGTCCATTTTTTGATTTGTCAATTTCAGGCTTGTCAAAAATAAGCCCGCGCCTGTTTCCTGAATCAGCAAACTGAACTCGTGTAAACTCTTCAATAGTCTGTGGTTTGAAAAATTGCTCCCCCCCATAAGTGCCGCCCTGTAGCAACATTTGCATCAGCACTGCAAGATCAGTAGCATTGGAGAACAAACCAGCATTGCCTGCTACACCGCCCATCATGGCCGCAGCGGGGTCGTGCACATCGCCTTGTAAAAGTTGGCTTCTGAACTTTGCATCATTCTCAGTAGGTGCCACTCTGTCCATCCGCATACGCTCGCGCGGCTTAAAGGTAAGCCGAGGCAAACCCAGGGGTTCGTAAAAATTAATGCGTGCATATTGATCGATGGAAGTATTAGAAATGTGCTCCAACATGCGCGCGAGGATAATCATACTTAGGTCACTGTAAACCATTTTCCCAGGTGGGTTCTGAGGCGAGTCCATAATCACTTTCCAAATGGTATCGGCATAATTTCGGTGAATGAACAAGTTATCGGCTACGCGTAAAGGGAATTCTGCACTTAGATTGGTAGCATAAATTGCTGGATTGGGTTTACCATCTTTCATGGTATTGGTCCAGAAAGGAATCCAGGATTGCAACCCGGCTTGATGTGTCATGATGTCGCGCATTTCAATTTCGCGCTTGGTACCATGTCTCAACTCAGGCAGATATCGAGACACACGCTTATCCAATTCAAACAGATCTTGCTCGTACATTCGCATAGCGGTAAGTCCGGTAGATGCTATTTTGGTAATCGAAGCAAGGTCATATACATCAAATATGGTTACAGGATTGGTCTTTTCGTAGGTAAGCGAACCAAATGCTTTGTTGTAAAATACTTTCCCGTTTTTGATAGCCACCACCTGGCAACCAGGCATTGCGCCTTTGCCAATGGCGTTCAATACCAGCGAATCTACACGCGCAAGCGCAGCAGCACCAAGCCCCAATTCCTGAGGCATGGTATACTTCACTCTGAATCCGCCATTGATTGCAAGACCTGCGCCTGCTTTGAATTCATTGCCCACCGAAACGGGCAGTTTACCTGAACTTCCAATTCCACCAAATAGCATTTGCGCTGCCAGCATTTGCGGAAGCTCGGTGTCCTCATAGGCCAACAACACCGCGTTGGCATTGTGAGCGGCTGTGAGTGCGCTGAGGGTGTATGCATTGCCGAGGTCCACCACAATCACTTCTACCTTGCCTGCCAGGGCGTTGATCATTTCATTCATCTGGTCAGTGATACCATACCTGCGGCTGGCGTTGGTGGAAGAATTATGAATACTGATAATGACAGTAGAATAACCCGACAAAAGATTTTGTAGCGCGGTAGAAACAGACTTTACCGCATTCTTCTCCATGTTGTAACAATCGACAGGGGCGTAAAGTTTGAGTGTTTGCTGAAAAGGGTTGTTAAGCGATTCGCCTATGCTAAGGCATGCAATATTCTTCTTTCCAAGATTCTTGATTGGTAGTATATCCTCTTTATTGACCAGAAGAGTCAATGCAGCCTCGTGCAATTTGTAATTAATCCATTGAGCTTGGGCATTGTTGAGATCATTCACAAGACCATCCAACTTGATGGGCTTATAATTGTTTAGCCCAGCCCAATATTTGGCTTCAAGGATTTTCATCACACGCATGTCAAGATCTTTCACTTCAATTTGCTTGTTGGCCAGCGCGCCTAGCAGTTCAGCCTTTGCGCGTGGCACATCTTCAGGAAACAACAAAATATCGTTGCCTGCCAGATACGCTTTGAGGTCTACTTCTCCGGGTTTGAAAAACGAACTCACTCCTTTCATATTCAACGCATCGGTAAACACCAACCCACGAAAACCCAACTCATTTTTTAGAAGATCGTTGACAACAGCAGGTGATAAAGTCGATGCCGTGTTTGTTGAATTGTCAAACACAGGAATAAACAAATGCGCCACCATCATGCCACCAAGGCCTTGCCCAATAAGGCTTTTGAAAGGGTACAACTCTGTGCTGTCGAGCATGGCGCGCGACTTATTAATCACCGGCAATTGCTTGTGAGAATCGGTATCGGTGTCTCCATGGCCCGGAAAATGCTTGCCTACCGCCAGCACCTTGTTGTCTTGCATGCCATTCATATACATGGCTGCGCGCTGCAATACTTCTTCGCGCTGCTCACCAAATGAGCGACTGCTGATGACAGGATTCAACGGATTACTATTGATATCCGCCACTGGAGCAAAGTTGATGTGTATGCCCAAGCGCGTGCATTGGCGCGCAATTTCAGCACCCATGTCATAAATTAGTTGCTTGTTTTCAATGGCACCGAGCGTCATTTGCCGTGGGTAGCGAATGGTACTATCCAGCCTCATGGCCAATCCCCACTCTCCATCAATGGCCACGAACAGCGGCACGCGTGCGCTGTCCTGTAATAAGTTTGTGAGATGAGCCTGACGCACAGGTCCACCCTGGAAGAATATAACCCCACCAATCCTGTCGCGCGTTACGGCAGCTACTAATGAGTCGGTATGTGCCTGGTCTTTGTTAGAATATGCCGCCACCATGAATAGCTGGCCCACTTTGTCACTTAATGTCATGGTTTTTAAAACCGAATCAGCCCACATGCGGGCTTTCACTGATTCGAAAACAGCGGTGTTGGCGGGCTTATCATCATTTCCGGTCACCCCGGCAGGTTCGGTAACCCACAGCACAATTGCAATCCCGGCTAGCACCGAAAACAACTTTACCAACACTTTTCTCACTTTAACTTTGTTTCTGTACATGGCCTTAAAGTTATCTCTTTCCACCGTGGCACTTGTTTCTGCCTGCATGCTTTTATCAACAGTTGTATTAACAGTAAATTGTGTTTGACCTTTTGAAACATGATTCTCTATTGTCGAACCAAGACAAAAGTAATCTAGAGAAAATGGGTAAATTTGTGACCATGTTGATTCCGCGTCTTCCATCTTTGTTTAAAACACCGCCACACCGCACGTTTGAATTTAACACGCGCTATTACGATGCCGACAAAGAAGAACGTGATAGCCGAAATGCACAAATCAAAGCTAATGTAGAAGGCAGGCCCAATAACGAAGGCATTGGAGACCGTGTCCGTCAATCATTCAGAAGACAAGTAAGTGCACGAAGAAATACCTCATCGGCCCAATCGCGGGTGAGGCTTATCAGCATTCTGGCAATTCTTGTTTTGATTACCTACTTATTACTCCGTTAATTTTTAGTTCCAGAATGATCGATATTATCCAGTTACTTCCCGATTCGGTGGCCAATCAAATTGCAGCCGGAGAGGTGATTCAAAGACCTGCTTCAGCTGTTAAAGAACTGCTGGAAAATGCAATTGACGCTGGTGCAGATAATATATTGTTGCATATTAAAGATGCAGGAAAAACTATGATTCATGTGATAGACAACGGGAGCGGAATGTCTGTAACAGATGCGCGTATGAGTTTTGAGCGCCATGCTACATCGAAAATCAAGCAGGCAGCCGATTTGTTTAACATCCGCACAATGGGCTTCAGAGGCGAAGCACTGGCATCTATAGCGGCCATTGCGCAGGTAGAAATGAAATCGAGAAGAGAAGAAGACGAAGTGGGCACTCAGTTGGTAATAGAAGGTTCTGAAGTGTTGTCACAAGAGCCTTGCAGTTGCCCCAAAGGAACTTCATTCAGCATCAAGAACTTATTTTATAATATTCCCGCCAGGCGTAATTTTCTAAAATCAGACAGCGTGGAAACCCGCCATGTGATTGATGAATTTCAGCGTGTGGCCCTCGCCTACCCTAATCTTGCTTTTTCGATGTACCAGAATGACAACGAAGTATTCAGGTTGCCGAAAGGGAATTTACGTCAGCGCATCGTCAATATTTTTGGCAATAATTACAACGAGCGATTGGTGCCCATGGCAGAAGAAACCAATCTGATCAATCTCAACGGTTTCATAGGCAAACCCGAATTTGCCAAACGCACAAGGGGCGAGCAGTTTTTCTTTGTTAACAACCGATTTATACGTGATGCTTATTTGAACCATGCGGTAATCAATGCCATGGAAGGCATGCTCCTACCAGGCAGTTTTCCCAGTTATTTCATATTCATTGATGTAGATCCGCAACGCATTGATATCAACATTCACCCCACTAAAACAGAAATAAAATTTGACGATGACCGATCGGTGTACGCAATTTTAAAAGCAGCGGTGAAGCGATCCTTAGGGCAATACAGCATCATGCCTACACTTGACTTTGACCAGGAAGCTTCACTCAATATACCTGCATTGCCCAGAGGCACCATGCCTGCCAGACCAGGTATCACTGTAAACACAGATTACAATCCATTTGACAATCCACAACAGGGCCAATCAAATAAATCGGCACACAACTGGCAACAGCTATACCAGGGAATGCAGAACGATACAGGCACGCTGGATGCACCCATACAACAATCGCTGCACCCTAAAGATGAATTGCAACAGCAGCATTCGCGCATATTTCAGGTAGGTGGCAAATACATAGTGGCGGCTGTGCGCAATGGCCTCGCAGTAATTGATCAGCATTCGGCCCATAAACGAATATTGTTTGACCAACTGCTGGAAGAAGTACAAAACAGAAAAGCACTATCGCAAAAAAAATTATTTCCACGAACTATCGAAGTGTCACCTTCGGATAAAGTTGTGTTGGATGAGCTCTTGCCACATCTGGAAGCACACGGATTTGACATGAGTGAATTCGGCAACAACGCCTACATAATACATGGAGTGCCTGTGGAGATGGAGAAAATGGACGAAGAGAAAGTGATAGAGTCACTCATTGATAAATATAAACACAATGATACCAAGCCAGGTGCAGATATTAGCTTGGTCATCACGCGTATGCTGGCAGGTCAAATTGCCGTGCGTAAAGGCATAACGCTGACTCCACCAGAAATGATAAACATAGTGGAGAAACTATTTGCATGCGAAAATCCTTATCTCGACCCCGATGGTAACAACACATTGCTGATGCTGCCCACTGAAGAGTTGGAAAGTAAAATCGGTAAGTCTTAAAATTGAAATTTATTCTAATCAAATAAGATAGTGCCTAGCATTTGTCAGGCATAAAATTATGAGTTACGAACAATACAAGCCATCCGGTTTTAAACTGCTTCCCGAAGTAGTAAAAAACCTGCTTATAATCAATGGCATTTTCTATCTGGCAACTTATGTGTTAGAAACCTCTTTTGGTGTGGACTTGGTGCGTTTGCTGGGGCTTCATTATTTTGAATCTGAGTATTTTGAACCCTATCAATTCGTGACGCATTTGTTTATGCATGGTGGACTGGGGCACATTATTCTCAACATGTTTGCGCTGTGGATGTTTGGCAATGTGTTGGAAAATGTGTGGGGCGGCAAGCGTTTTCTGATTTACTATCTGGTCACAGGATTGGGCGCGGCTATCATCCATACACTGGTCATTGCGTGGAACATGCATGGTATACAAAACGAAGCAATGGCAGTGATAAATTCTGCTTCACCCGAAGCCTTTGCTCTGTTCATAAAAGACAACATACCGGTAGAGTTACTCAGCACAGATTACCGCCTGCCGCTGGTGGCCCTGCGCGACAATTGGCTGAGCGACCCTGGAAACGCAGGCTATGCTCAACAAGCATCGGCCATGATGAATGAGTACATTCAGTTCAAGATGAACATACCTACGGTAGGCGCGTCAGGCGCGGTGTTTGGCGTGTTGTTGGCTTTCGGAATGTTGTTTCCCAACACGGTAATCTATCTCTATTTTGCCATACCAATCAAGGCCAAGTATTTTGTAATTCTGTACGGGGCTATCGAACTGTACAGCGGGCTGCAAGCCAATCCTACCGACAATGTGGCTCACTTCGCACACTTGGGTGGTATGCTGTTTGGATATTTTCTTATCAAGTATTGGAACAAACGTAATCGCAATTCGTTCTATTAATTGTACATGGCAACCCTGTTAGGAGATTTGAAAGGAGAGTTTATGAAAGGAACGCTGAATAAGCTGCTCCTTATAAACCTTGGTGTGTTTCTTCTCATTAAGATTACACAAACCATCCTGTTTTTATTTCAAGCCCCTCCTGACACGCACATCACACTCATTAACATGCTGGCTGTGCCAGCCGATGTCAAACAGTTACTTTGGAAACCATGGACACTCATCACTTATATGTTTACTCACGAAGGGTTTTTTCACATCCTGTTCAACTTACTATGGTTGTACTGGATGGGAAGAATTTTTGATGAATATCTAGGCGGGAAAAAATTATTGGCAGTATATTTATTGGGCGGCATTGCTGGGGCGGCACTATATATCCTGGCCTTCAATCTCTTTCCTGTGTTTGCTCCGTACATGAATGCATCGGTAGCCATAGGCGCATCTGCCGGTGTGCTGGCCGTGACGGTGGCCACCGCCACCCTGGTGCCGGATTACCGCATCAGTCTTATGTTTATAGGTCCGGTTGCGCTAAAATATATTGCGCTTGTAGCCGTGCTGCTTGACTTGGTGAGTATCAGTTCGGGCAATGCGGGCGGGCATATCGCTCACCTTGGGGGTGCATTATTTGGATTTTTGTTTACATCCCAACTCAAACTAGGTCGGTACATAGGAAAGTTTGTTGACGATTTTTTTGACTTGCTCTCAGGTTCACTTTCTAAAAGAAATAACCTGAAAGTTGTACATAAACAAAAAGTGAACGATGAGCAATTTATTGTGAACAAAAAACAGAAACAGGAACAAATAGACGAAATATTGGATAAGATCAGCAGTTCGGGTTATGACAGTCTGACCAAGGCCGAAAAAGAAATTCTTTTTAAGATAAGTAACGACCAACAGCCAGGCTCATAGTGGATTTCATGATGTTTCAAAAACCAAAGACTTCTCTTTTCAATAAGATAATGTTGGTACTCAACTTTATTGTAGTTGGGTTATTGGCATTGTCTATCATGGCGCTGTACATTAGCCCTGAGCGGTTGTGGTTTATGTCTATCATGGGATTTGGGTTCTTTGGCCTGTACATTATGAATCTACTTTTTATGATTTATTGGATGATCATGCGAAGACGTTTTTTCTTGTTGTCACTTTTGTTCTTCCTTATAGGAATGCGCAATGCTTCAGGCATTATCCAATTCAATTTCAGATCGGATACAAATCCTGATGACGAAAAACGTTTTAAAGTAATGTCATACAATGTGCGCTTATTTGACCTCTACAACTGGACTCACAACAAACAAACAAGGGCCAAAATGTTGGAGCTGTTGCAGGCTGAATCTCCCGATATCCTTTGTTTACAAGAGTATTACAACTCCGATAACGGTGATTTCAAAAACACTAAAATGTTATTGGATAACCTGCGCTCAAAAAATTACCATATAGAAATCACAGAAACGCTGCGTAAAACAGACCACTGGGGCATAGCCACATTTACTGTGTATCCGGTTATAAAAAGAGGCAGGCTTGAGTTTGGGCACAAGACGAATAACATTGCCATATTTACCGATATGGTGATTGGTGTTGATACCGTTCGTGTGTTTAATGTCCACTTACAGTCTATTCACTTCATGCCTGAGGATTATGATCTGATACAAAAGTTCGGCACTAAAAATGAAGATGAACAAGTGGAAGGCTCTCGAAAAATATTATTGCGTTTAAAGAATGCAGCTGTGAAACGCGCAGCACAGGCCGAACTTCTCCAATCCCACATCAAACAATCGCCCTACCCTGTGATTGTGTGCGGAGATTTCAATGATACTCCAATATCGTACGTGTATAAGGTGTTGGCCAATGGAATGAAAGACGCTTTCAGACAAAGCGGTATGGGCTTCGGTCAAAGTTATGCCGGTGTGTTTCCTTCATTCCGAATCGACTACATTTTGCACAGCAAAAATATCCGTACTACAGACTACACCACCATCCGGCAGCCCTACTCCGATCACTACCCTATTTCATGTTTTGCGCGTGTAGAAGAATCAGTTTTGCCTACCCAATGATTACCTTTTTCTTACACGCTTTAGCGTCACAAGATTGAGAGCGTTGTTACCAAGTCCTTCAATATTATTCTGCACCAGGCGCACCACTTGATCGTAATACAAGACTATGAAAGGCGCATCGTCAATGAGCATACGATCCATTTGCTGATATATTTGTATCCTTTGCTGCGGGTCGACTGTGTGCAAAGCCAGCTCGTATAACTTGTCGTAAGCGGGGTTGCTATATCGTGTGTAATTGGGGCCAGCGGGTGTGAAATTGCGAGAATAAAATAACGCTAGATAATTCTCGGCATCAGGGTAATCAGCAATCCACGAACCTCTGAATAAATTCAGTTTTGACTTGGCCACCATTTCACGGTGTGTGCCTGCCTGGTTTACTTCCAGGTTTATTTTCACGCCTATATCGCCTAACTGGCTTTGTATGTACTCTGAAATATCCTGATAAGAATTTGTGGTGCTCAACGTAATCACGGGCAAACCCATTCCACCCTCAAAACCAGCCTCTGCCAGCAGCTTACGCGCGCGCGCAGGGTCATAGTTATAACCTGACACCACACGATCATCAAATCCGGGAAGACCTTTTGGAATAAAACCTGCCATGGCCGGAGTACCTATATTGTTGCGTAAATAAGTAATCATCTTCTGCCGATCGAAACCATAATTAATGGCCTGCCGCACTGCTTTCATGCGCAAAGGGCTGTTGCGCACTATATCCTGAGTGGAATCCATTAAAATGCCGATATATTCGGTATTTAGATAAGGCTGCGATAACATCACAAACCTGCCCTTATACTTGGGGCGCAAATGCCCGGTGTTGGTGAGCAAATCATCTTTATAACTGCCGTCTATTCCTGATATAAAGTCAAGGTTGCCTTTTATGAATTCAAGAAAAGCACTTTGCTTATCGCTGATAAAAGAAATAGAAACGGCATCAAGAAAAGGCAGGCGCTCACCATTATCGTATTCAAAATAATTTTCGTTTCGCAAAAGCACCAACTGCACACTCTGGTGCCATTCCTTGAAAACGAACGGCCCTGTTCCTACGGGATGTATCCTGAAATCTTTTCCCCACCGCGTTACCACTTCTGTAGGTACCACCGAACAATATTGCATGGCCAACAAACCGATGAACGGAGGGAACGATTTAGATAGTCTAATCACCAACGTGGAATCATCTAACGCCTGGAATGGGTCTTTAGCAACACCATTAAAAACCCACGCGCCCGGAGAAGCGATTGCCGGATCAATGATGCGGTTGAAACTGAACACAAAATCAGCTGCTGTTACTCGCCTGCCTTTCCCGCCCGCAAATTCAGCTGCAGGATGAAAAAATACATCATCTCGCAAATGAAAAGTATACTCGGTGCCATCTTCACTTATAGCCCACCGATACGCAATGCAGGGCTCTACTTCAAGTTGGTCATTGAGTTGCACCAGACCGTTGAACAATTGATTCACACCCCATATGTTGGCCTGATCGCGTGCAAAAGCCGGATCAAGCGAAGAGATACCGCTCGCTTCGTTGAACCGAAACACAGACTTACCTTCATCTTCATTGCCCGGACCACCACACCCACACCACACGATGACCAACGCAGCTATTATCCATTTTGCATTCATAGCAACAAATGTAAAAATTTGACATTCACTCTCACTCAAATCCGCACACAGCTGTTGCGCGCTATGTTATCTTTACCCAAGAAAACGAATATAACCTATGCAAGATGCTACCACCCGGTTTGGAAACAGAGTAAAAGAGTACAACCTATACCGCCCCGGCTATCCTGGTGAGTTAATTACCTTTTTACAAGTGCAGAATTTACTTGATAAAAATAGTGTGGTTGCCGACATTGGTGCGGGCACAGGAAAACTTACTAGCATGCTGCTGCCAGAGGTGAAACAAGTGCACGCCATAGAACCCAATGAACCTATGCTGGCGGTCTGTAAGCACAATCTGAGCACCCATGCCAACCTCCACTGCATAGATGCCACCGCAGAAAAAACCACACTGCCTGATCATTCAATAGACCTGATTGTGGCTGCCCAGGCCTTTCACTGGTTCGACAAACAAGCCACACACAAAGAATTTGAGCGCATCGGCAAACCAAAATGCAAAGTTGTTTTGGTATGGAACGAGCGCATATCAGGCGATGACTTTATGGATGCCTACGATGCACTGTTGGTAAAATATGCAATCGATTATAAAAAGGTGGATCACCGCAATACCACACCCGATACCATTGCCGATTTTTTTGCACCCAATCAAATGCAGTTTGCCTATTTACCCAACGAGCAAGAACTCGACATTACAGCATTGGTGGGACGTACGTTATCATGCTCATATATGCCAACAGCAGACGATGAAAAATGGCCTGAAACACACAACGCTTTGAAAAAGTTATTTCAACAATATTCACAAAATGAATACGTAAGTTTACGATACATTACTAAAATATTTTACGGCACTATTAATTGAGAGACCGCACCCAGCCTATGCTTGACGCCATTAAGAATTTCCTGAAAGACCACTTTTACATACTGCTCACCAAAGACAAGTTTTCGCCCTCCACCCAGGCTTCGCTAAGGCAGCTGCACAATTACTGGCAAATGCAGGCGCTCGCAGGCCACGTTCCTGCCATCGCAGATACCGGGCTCAAAGTATTTTCACAGTTTGAAGAAGATGGCAAGCTGTTGTTTATTTTTTCGGTGATTGGCATGGGCAGCAAAACATTTATTGAGATTGGTGCGGATGATGGGGTGAACAGCAACTCAGCAAACCTTGCCATGAATTTTGGCTGGCACGGTTTGTTTATTGACGGAAACGAAACAGCCATTAAACGAGGCCAAAATTTTTATAGAAAAAACCCGGGGCCATGGCATTATCCGCCAAAGTTTGCGCATGCTATGGTGACCAAAGAAAACATCAACGAGATAATTTCCAGCGCGGGATTTATTGGAGAAATAGACCTGCTGAGTATCGATATCGATGGTAACGATTATCACATATGGGATACCATAACTGTGGTGCAGCCGCGCGTGGTAATTATTGAAACACATGTGGAGTTTGGCATGAATAATATAGTGGTGCCCTACAACAAGGACTATGTTTTTCCGGGTCGTCATCCCGTTTATCATGGAGCTTCGCCTGTGGCCATGGCCAAACTGGCTGCGCGCAAAGGCTACAGGCTGGTTGGCGCGAATGATTACGGGTTCAATACCATATACATCAGGAAGGATTTGGCAGAGGCACTCATTCCCGAAGTAACAGTTGAGTCCATACTCACACATCCTTCTGTGCGTGAGAGCTATGCCTCATTTGAGCCCATTAAAGATTGGGAATACCTAGCTGGATAGCCATTTCGATGAGCCACCACCTCAGGTTTGCGCTTTGATTTTTATTACCTTTGCACCCCATGCGAAAAGTAGCATTTCATACACTTGGCTGTAAGCTCAATTTCAGCGAAACCTCGGCCATTGCCAGGCAATTTGCTGATGCCGGCTATGAGCGCACAGAGTTTTCCGAAGGTGCTGATATCTTCGTCATCAATACCTGCTCAGTAACAGCCAACGCAGACAAAGAATGTCGCAAAATCGTAAACAAGGCACTAAATATTTCGCCCCACGCGTATGTAGCCATCATAGGTTGCTATGCTCAGCTAAAGCCCAATGAAATAGCCGCAATAGAAGGCGTGGACATAGTGCTGGGAGCCAATGAGAAGTTTAACATGATTGCACACATCGACAGCCTGGAGAAGCGTGCAAATGCTGAAGTGCTTGCGTGCGATATAGCCGATGTACATGAATTTAATCAGGCTTACTCGGTTGGCGACCGCACACGAACTTTTCTCAAAGTACAAGATGGGTGCGATTACAACTGTTCGTTCTGTACCATACCGATGGCCCGTGGCCGCAGCCGAAGCGACAGCATTGTCAACGCGGTGGCCAGCGCGCAGGACATTGCCAGTCAAGGGGTAAAAGAAATAGTACTTACAGGAGTGAATCTGGGCGACTTTGGAAAAGACCAAAGCGGTAAAATTGCCGCTGACAATTCGTTCATTGATTTGGCCCGAGCACTGGATCGCGTGCGAGATATTCATCGCTTCCGTATATCTTCTATCGAACCCAATCTATTAACCGATGAGGTGATTAGTTTTGTGGCGCGCAGTCAGCGATTTGTGCCTCATTTCCACATTCCTCTTCAATCGGGCTCCGATACCATGCTCAAAGCCATGCGCAGGCGATATTTGACATCTCTTTACACTAGCCGCATCGAGCGCATCAAAACCTTGATGCCGCACTGCTGCATTGGCGTAGATGTGATTACCGGATTTCCCGGGGAAACGGAAGCAGAATTTCTTGCCACTTATCAGTATTTAAATCAGCTTGATATTTCTTACCTCCATGTGTTCACATACAGCGAACGAGCAAATACATCCGCCCTGCAGCTAGAAGGTGTCGTGCCTCAGGCTGTGCGCAAGCAACGCACAAAAATGCTGCGCATCCTCTCCGACAAAAAATTGCGGGCTTTTTACAGCGAGCATGTGGGCAAAGTATACGAAGTACTGCTTGAATCTGATAACAAGGATGGTTTCATGCACGGGTTCACGGCCAACTACATTAAAGTAAAGATGGCTTACAATCTCGAGTTGATCAACACCCTTCAAACAATGAAACTTACAGGCGTAGACGGCACCGGAGAAATGCTGGCACATGTTGTAAATGTCCCGGCAGTTGATACTTTTACTTTCGCCTGAAAAAATAAGGTGCCTTGAACAAAATTATAATTGGTCGGAAAGACAAAGTTGATTTCCCTGAATTGGGATTGATAAACATTGATGTCAAAATTGATAGCGGTGCTTTTACTTCCAGCATGCATTGTCATAACATTGCACTTGCAACAGTAGGCGACAAAAAGGTGTTGAAATTTAACCTACTGGACCCGTCACACAAAAAATACAACGAAAAAGAATATACATTCGCCAGATTTAGACAGAAATTAGTGAAAAGCAGCAACGGCATGGTGGAAGAGCGGTTCTTAATCAAAACCAATATTTTGCTTTTTGGTACGCTTTCACCTATTGAACTCACCCTGACCGAACGAGGCGATATGAAATATCCAGTGCTAATAGGACGCAAATTACTGACAGGAGCCTATCTTGTCGACCCATCGGCTGTCAATTTATCATACAAACAAAAAAAATCATTGAAACTGAAATAACCATAGAATTTTTTTATGAAGCTCATCATCCTTTCTAGAAATCCAAAACTCTACAGCACACAACGCCTGGTAGAAGCAGCCGAGCAGCGCCATCACGAAGTAGAAGTAGTGGATCATCTTAAATGTACCATCAGTATTGAGAAAAGAAAACCTACAATACTTTATAAAGGCAAACTGCTCGAACATGTTGACGCAGTTATTCCCCGCATAGGTGCATCGGCAACTTTTTATGGAACAGCCGTGGTCCGTCAGTTTGAGATGATGAAAGTATTTTCGGCATCAGAATCTATGGCCATAGTGCGCTCGCGCGACAAACTTCGCAGCTTGCAGATACTATCGAAAGCCGGCCTGGGCCTGCCAAAAACGATTTTCACCAACTATGCCAAAGACGTTGACACCATCATCGAGACCGTAGGGGGTGCCCCATTAATATTGAAATTACTTGAAGGAACTCAAGGATTGGGTGTAATACTTGCAGAAACGGAGAACGCTGCCAAATCAGTGATAGAAGCTTTCAATGGATTAAAGGCGCGTGTAATCGTTCAGGAATTCATAAAAGAAGCCGGAGGTGCTGACTTAAGAGCTTTTGTTGTGGATGGCAAAGTGATTGGTGCCATGAAGCGTCAGGGAAAAGATGGAGAGTTCAGAAGCAATCTACATCGCGGTGGCACTGCAACACTCATCAAATTAACAGATGAGGAAGAAGATGCAGCCATTAAAGCAACACGTGCTTTGGGTTTAGGCATCGCAGGTGTGGATCTCTTGCAATCGAGTCGTGGCCCACTTATTCTGGAGGTAAATTCATCTCCCGGTCTGGAAGGTATAGAAGCTGCAACCAAAAAAGACATTGCCAAAGATATCATCAGATTTATTGAAAGGCACGTGTAGCAATAATGCTTAAGCAAATGCACATACTGGGAAAAGACATAAAGCCTGGCACCGAAACAGTTATCAACTTTGAAATTGCCAAACTGTACACCCGCTCGCAGGTAGAGATTCCCATCATTATCAATCGATCGAAACAAGATGGTCCGGTGCTGCTGCTCATTGGCGGCATACATGGCGATGAAGTAAATGGCATCGAGATAGTTCGAAGAATTATTGCACACAAAATCAATCAGCCAACAGCAGGGACTATCATATGTATTCCTGTGATGAACATTTTTGGATTTCTCAATCTGTCTAGGCAATTGCCAGACGGGAGGGATTTGAACCGAAGTTTTCCGGGAAGCAAAAATGGTTCACTCGCAGCCCAACTTGCCTATACACTGAGCAAACATATAGTTCCGTTTATCGATGTGTGCATTGATTTCCACACCGGTGGCGCTGATCGTATGAATTTTCCACAGGCTCGCTACACAGCCAAACACGCTCAGTCCAAAGAACTTGCTTTAAACTTCAATGCTCCTTTTGTGTTGACTTCTACACCTAATAAAAATTCGCTGCGTAGCGTGTGTGACAAAGCAAACAAAGCTTATTTTGTATACGAGGCTGGAAAGACGAATTCATTTGACGAATATTCCATTGACTTGGCAGTGCAGGGCACCAAGCGTGTGATGGATCATTTGGGAATGAGACCGATGAAGAATAAAGTAACAACCACAACCATTCAACTTGAAAGTTCGCGATGGGTGAGGGCCTCATACAGTGGCCTGTTTCATCCGCAAATAATGAATGGAGACAAAGTGCGCAAAGGCCAGGAGTTGGGTGTCATCACCGACTTGTTTGGAGAATTTAACCGGATCGTAAAATCTTCAGACAGCGGATATATAATTTGTGTGAATACTTCTCCGGTAGTGAACAAAGGCGATGCGTTGTTCCACATTGGTTTCGAACCTAAATAATAAAATCCTAGGTCTTTTGTTACTTTTACCCATTACCGCCTGACATTTTATATCTGGTATATGTATCCTACTATTTCTGATCTGCTTTTCGACTTTACCGGCATCTACATTCCGTTACCTATTCAAACTTTCGGTTTTTTTGTAGCCATGGCCTTTTTGGCTGCTGCCTGGACACTTTCATTGGAGTTGAAAAGAAAAGAAAAAGAAGGACTACTCTCCCCCATCATGGAGCAACCCGAAGTAGTGAAACCTGCTAGCGGTATGGATTACGCTTTGTCAGCTCTTATTGGTTTTGTCCTGGGATTCAAAGTCTTGTTTCTCATCCTACATTATCAACAGTTTGTGGACGACCCACAATCGGTGCTACTGAACGCAGAAGGCAATTTGGCCGGTGGTTTTATAGGAGCCATGTTGGCCATCTATTTTAAATATCGGGACAACAAAACTCAACTTGCCACACCTACCCAAACGGCTCCTATTAAAGTTCACCCCTATCAACTTGTTGGCAACATCACAATGGTTGCTGCCGCAGGAGGATTACTGGGCGCTAAAATATTTCACAATCTTGAGAATATAGATGACTTCTTTCGCGACCCATGGAATTCACTCATTTCCTTTATGGGCCTGACCATGTATGGAGGTTTGATAGTAGGCGGAGCGGCAGTCATATGGTATGGAAACAAGAAAAAAATTCATTGGCGGCATCTCATTGACGCAGCCGCACCTGGGCTCATGTTATCTTATGGAATAGGCCGTATAGGTTGCCAGATGTCGGGCGATGGCGATTGGGGAATAAACAACACGTCACCTAAACCAGAATGGATGAGCTTTTTGCCCGATTGGACATGGGCCTTTAACTATCCACACAATGTAATAAGCGAAGGAATAGCAATAGCAGGATGCGAAGGCAGGCATTGTTATGAACTGGCAGTGCCCGTTTTCCCAACTCCATTGTATGAGGCTACTGTTTGCATTGGATTGTTTTTTGTACTGTGGGGTTTTCGCAAAAAGATTAATATTCCCGGCATGATGTTCAGTGTGTACCTGATTATGAATGGAATGGAAAGATTCTTTATCGAAAAAATAAGAGTAAACACTTTATATCATTTCGGTGGATATGGCATTACACAAGCTGAAATAATTTCTGTGTGTCTTTTTCTGCTGGGCCTATACGGAATCTGGTATTTCAATAAAAACAAAAACGTGCTAACTCCTTCCACTAAGTGAGCGCACTCAACCTTGAACAATTGATGCACGATGTGATGACTGTTGCAGAAGCAACAGGATCATTCGTTATGCAAGAGTTTAAGCGCTTTAATCACAAGGCAATAGAATACAAAGGCCCCAATGATTTGGTATCATATGTGGATAAAACAGCGGAACGATTAATTGTGGACGGCCTGTCTGCGTTGGTTTCCGGGGCAGGATTTATCACTGAGGAAGTTCAAAACCGACCTGTTGGCGATCGCTACAACTGGATAGTAGATCCACTTGATGGCACCACCAATTTTTCTCACGGATTACCCTGTTTTTGCATCAGCATTGCCCTGCTTGACGAAAAAGAAGTAGTGTGCGGAGTAGTCTATGAACTTAATGCAGGAGAAATGTTCAGTGCCTGGAAAAATGGCGGGGCCTACATGAATGGAAAAAAAATACATGTGTCCTCAATTGATTCACTGAGTCATTCATTGTTAGCCACAGGATTCCCTTATCACGATTATTCTCGGATGAATTCGTTTATGGGCGTGTTTGACTATTGCATGCGGCACACGCATGGATTAAGGAGGTTGGGTTCTGCAGCAGCTGATCTTGCCTATGTGGCATGTGGCAGACTTGAAGGTTTTTTTGAATACGGACTCAACTCTTGGGATGTGGCCGCAGGGGTGTTATTGGTAAAGGAAGCTGGCGGAAGTGTAAGCGACTTTGGGGGAAATGAGAATTACCTTAATGGGAAAGAAATTATTGCGTGTAATAAAGGAATATTTTCTGAGTTTTCACATGTGGTAAAAAAACACTTTTCAGAAGAGGGGCAATAGATTATTCTGCAACCGCGTAGTTAAGCTCAGCTTGAAAGCGTGCATCTAACACTTCAAGTTTACCAGCTGCCACTTTAGAAATTTTGATGATGAGGTTGTTGTTGTCGCCTGTGTCTGGCAGCACGCCTACTACTTTTACATAAACATACTTGTTATTCATCCTGTTGGTGACTTTTACAATGGTGCCGGCTGGCGCTGTGCGGTGCAGTGCAAAATATTTGGTAGGGTTGATGTCGTTGTCATCAATCCATGAAGCAATTCCTTTCTCATCTATAGGCTTTCCCGGTTTAGCTGCTGCGTGTGCCTGAGCGTTTTCATTAGCATTTGCAGGAAGGGTGGCCATTTTGGGAGCGGGATTTGCCACTTCGGCTGGTGCAGCCGAAGACTTTACTTCTTTTTCATTATCCTTCGCTTCCTTCTTCAGTTCCTTTTTCGTTTTTTTTTCACCTTCTTCTTTGGTAGGCACAGGGGCCGCAGGCGTAGCAGGTGTTTCTTCCTTTACACTTTTTACAGGCTCGGGAGTAGCCGCAGGCTGGTTTCCGTAGGTGTGAACATAATTCACAATCAGACTTTGACCCAGCGACAAATTTTCACCGGTAAGATTATTCCAGGATTTGATATCCTCGATAGACGAGTTATACTTTTTTGACAACGAATACATGGTTTCGCCCGCCATTACAGTGTGTGTTACGGGGCTTTTGGCCTTAGGCAAAGCTGACTCGGGCTTGGTTTGCGCAGGAGTCGTTTCGTTGGTTGGTACTGCACTACCACCGGTGCGAGGAACAATGGGGACATATATGATCTGCCCTATTTTGAGCTCAGTTATTTCGGGGTTTGCGATGGTAAGTTGATCCAGTGGAACATTGTATCTGCGCGAAATGCTGATCCAACCTTCTTTGGGATCTACTTTGTGTACAATCATCTTGATTCCATTCACTACTTTTACGCCCACCGAATCGGGAGCGGCAGAAGAAGCAGAAGCGCTTGCAGTAAAAGTGATGGTCAAAAGAGCAATGGTTGAGAGAAATAATTTTCGCATTGGTTATAAGATTAGGTATTTAAGGCAAAGTTTCTAATTATTCGACCGCTATCGGGGCAAATTTGATTATTTTGTAAACAATCAGAAGTTAATAGGTTTCAATGTCAACAACAGATTTCATACGCACGCACATCCGATTTAGTTCGGCAGTTTGGTTAACAATCTTCATCACAACGATGATGTGCAACAATTCTTGTGCCAACGCGCAAGACAGCATCGCTATGGCCGACTCGGCTATTGCGCCATCTCCCACCTCAAAGAGTGGAAAACTGCTGGTTTACAAATTCGATATACGCGAAGAAATTGGACCAGGCATATGGCGAAAAACCAAACAGGCAATCGAAGAAGCCGAGGCACTCAAAGCCGATCGCATAGTGGTGTATATGAATACTTATGGCGGCATGGTGGAATCTGCAGACTCTATCCGCACCAAATTACTGAATGCCACCATACCTACCATTGTATTTATTGACAACAATGCGGCATCTGCTGGCGCACTCATTTCCATAGCATGTGACAGAATATACATGCATACCGGTGGAAGCATAGGTGCGGCCACGGTGGTAAATCAAGATGCCCAAGCGCTGCCTGACAAGTACCAAAGCTATATGCGTAGTATGATGAGGTCTACTGCCGAGGCCAAGGGTCGTGATCCTAAAATTGCGGAAGCTATGGTAGATCCGTATGTATACATCCCCGGCATTATCGACAGCGGAAAAGTGCTCACATTCACTACCACCGAGGCTGTAAAATTTGGCTTTTGCGATGGCATAGCCAACGATATTCATGAGGTTTTGAAAGCCGAAGGAATTGAATCCTATGATATCAAAGAATATCACGCTTCATTTATTGAAAACATTATCGGTTTGCTTGTCAACCCGTTTGTGAGTGGCATCCTCATCATGGTAATTATTGGAGGTATCTATTTCGAACTTCAAACCCCGGGCGTTGGATTTCCGCTGCTCGCTGCGGCTATTGCCATGGTGCTTTATTTTGCTCCACTCTATCTCGAAGGCATGGCTGCCAATTGGGAGATTTTGATTTTCATCACCGGTATCATTTTACTAGCAGTTGAAATTTTTGTGCTTCCCGGTTTTGGGATAGCCGGTGTGGGAGGCATTGTGTTGATTGCCACTAGTCTCACATTTAGTCTTATCAAAAACGATGGATTTGACTTTTCGGGTGTACCTTCTGTCAACATATTTCAACCCCTGCTGATTGTGATGTCCTCCATGATTTTGTCCGTAATTTTGTCTTATGTTTTGGGCAAGCGATTCATGTCGAGCAACCTTTTTGGCAAACTTGTGTTGCAGGATGTGCAAGATGCGAAAGCAGGCTATGCATCATTTGATACCAATCAACAGATTCAATTGATTGGCCGCGAAGGCACGGCTGTTACTCATATGCGCCCCACCGGAAAAATTAAAATTGGAGAAGACATGTATACCGCCACTACCGAATTCTCATTTATTGACAATGGCGAACATGTGGTGGTAACCCGCGTGGAAGGCATGAATATTTTTGTTAAAAAACGCACCGTTTAAACCACCCTCTTTTTGAATTACCTTACCGCTGATAAGATCTCGAAACATTATGCAGACAAAGAACTCTTTGATGGGCTCGACTTTTCTGTAGCCCGCGGACAACGCATTGCGCTAATTGGACTGAACGGAACCGGCAAAACAACGCTACTCAAAATTATTGCAGGTATAGAACCCAGCGATTCGGGCATCGTGTCGGTGCGCAATGACATCACCATAGGTTACCTCGATCAGAATCCTGTGATTGACCCGCACAGCACCATTCTCGATTTCGTAATCAATAACAATACATCTCACGCGCAGGCCATCCGCGAATATGAACATGCGCTTACCCTCGATACCGAACTTGAAGAAAACAGCGAAGTCCTTTCCGATGCAATGGCGGCAATGGATGCGGCCAACGCCTGGGATCATGAGCAAACTATCCGACAAATACTCACTTTCCTGGGCATACACGATGTAGAACAAAATATGGGGTTGCTTTCTGGTGGAGAGTTGAAGCGCGTGACATTGGCGCAACTGCTTATACAAGAACCGGACTTGTTGATTATGGATGAGCCCACCAACCATCTCGACACACAAATGATAGAATGGCTGGAAGGATTCCTGAACACCCGCTCCACTACCCTGCTAATGGTAACCCACGATCGCTATTTTTTGGATACCGTGTGTAATGAGATTGCTGAATTGGACAATGGGAAATTGCACCGCTACAAAGGAAACTATGCGTACTTTCTTGAGAAGAAAGCAGAAAGAGAAGTAATCGAAAACGTAGAGCAAGAAAAAGCGCGCGGGCTATTGCGCAAAGAACTTGAATGGATGCGGAGGCAACCCAAGGCACGCACCACCAAATCAAAATCGCGCATCGGTGCTTTTCATGACTTGAGTGAGAAAACAAATGTGCACACGGACAACACCTCAATGCAACTCAACTTGCGCGAAACAAGGCAGGGTGGCAAAATACTTGAGCTGAAACATGTGTACAAATCATACGGTGATAAAAAAGTGATACACAACTTATCGTATACATTTAAAAAAGGCGAGAAGATTGGCATTGTGGGAAAAAACGGGAGTGGTAAATCCACTTTGCTCAATATCATCACTCAAAAACTAGAAGCCGATTCGGGAAAAATAAATATTGGTGACAACACCGTGTTTGGATATTTTACACAGCATGGTCTAGATGTGAAGAACGACATGCGTGTAATCGATTTCATCAAGCAACAAGCCGAAGCTATTGTACATGCCGATGGCAGCAAAGTACCCGTATCACAATTTCTTACCCACTTCAGGTTTCCATATGCCAAACAGCACACTTTTATTTCTAAACTGAGCGGTGGCGAGAAAAAGAGATTGCACCTGGTTTCCATTCTCATTCGCAATCCTAACTTCCTCATTCTGGACGAACCCACCAATGATCTCGATTTGGTGACACTCAACATCCTTGAAGAATTTCTTTTCAACTTTAAAGGTTGCCTGCTTATCGTTTCGCACGACAGATATTTTATGGACCGGCTGGCAGATCATTTGTTTGTTTTTGGCGAGAATGGCCATGTCACTAACATGAATGGCAACTACACGGACTATCGTGAGTGTCAGATCGCTAATGCCAAAGCCGCCAATGATGAATCGGCAAAACGTGCAGCAGGCGAAAAGCCAAAAAAACAAACTCAGGATAAAACCAAACTCAGCTATAATGAGCAAAGAGAGTTTGATGGACTTGAAAATGAAATTCAAGAGCTGGAAACAAGAAAAACAGAGTTGGTGGCACAAATGGGTGA
>JBBKVM010000114.1:0-4028 GCA_037968415.1 Bacteroidia bacterium
TCATCCCTTCGGGATTATAAATAATGTCACCCCTTCGGGATTATAAATAATATCACCCCTTCGGGGTTTACTGAATTATGTACCTTTCTTTTTACAATAGTTACATCCCTTCGGGATTATAAATCATAAATCATGAAAAGATTAAACGATACTACAATCCACTGTCGCTCATTGTATCTTAGCAAAACTATAAGTTGCCGGAAGAGAAAAACAAGTAGACAACAACCCAAGCCCGAAGGGCTGACATTATTATAAAAAACCAAACTATAAAACCCTTAAACCCCGAAGGGGTGACATTATAAACCATGGCAGGTACCTATTCACAAATTTACATTCAAGCAGTTTGAATAATATCACCCCTTCAGGGTTTACTTATTTACAAAATAATAATGCCACAAAAATTACATCCCTTCGGGATTAAAGTAAATGACAATTTCGAGCATCTAATTACCTGCACCGCTAACGCGCTGGTCTATCGCGTGGGTGTGAAACAAGTTTAAATTGTGGTTGATGGTGTGTAGTTACCGAGCATATCTGTAGAGGTTCAATCATGGATTTAGAAGCTTGCATTGCACCCGAAAAGGTATAAACACAATACAAACCCTATCGATTATACCCGTTAAGGTATACTTAAGAAATATTTCCTTTGTTCTGTGTGCTCCAGGCGCCAAGAGCTAAACTAGTTTATCACTTAGTGGTAGCACCTACCGATAAATTATTCATCAAATTTCAAAATGGGCTCAAGCATACCACCCGATAATTCTATAAGGGCCTTTTCGAAATCGCCATAGTCATCGGGCCCTTCGTGGTAAGCTTCCGATTTGATTTTACATTCGGCCGCAACGTATTTCAATTCCCAACCTACTCCATCGAGAACCATTCCTATGGGCTCATATTTTCGCTTCCACTTTTTAAACTGCAACATTTTTTCAATAAACTTTGCTTTGGCATCTTCACGTGGTCTGAGGTGCATATAATTTTCTTCAAACCCATGGTCACCCCAAGCAGCTTCCAGCTCATCACCATTAAAATCTATCCTTAACTTTAAACCAAAGTAGCTTTGTGTTTCGTAATGCAGTGTAAATTCGTGTTTCATGGCTAAGAGTTAAAATAAACAATCTCTTAATCCCACAATCCACATTCGTAAAAGCGCAACGTATTTTTTTTACATGATGGACAACGCCATCGTTGCTTTAAAAGCTTTTCTTCTCTGGCAGAATGCAATTGCATTTCATCAGAAATGAGTGGTTCTAAATAGGACACCATTTTTTTCTTACAGTTCGTACATCTATTAAACTTTTTCAGGCCGCTACCTTCCTGTACATTCTTGCACGCTTCGCAATAAAAAGGTTCGTAAGCATCTAAACCCACAATGCCGTTCTTATCAAAAATCATAGAATTGAATCCAAACCCGAGATTCATCATTTCCGATTCATATCCGCATGTACACACTGCTTGCATCATTGATCCCATCGCTTCTTTTTTTATTAAATATAAACAGTTTAATGTTGCTGCAAACAAGGCATCCATAACTCCAAATTTGTTCCACCTCCTTCCCCTTTCGCTCCAGTCAAGCCTATCATGTTGTGATTACTTTGTGTCATTCCGGCAGTTAGCGCATATGTTCTATCGTAATGCTAACATTGCCATTTATTAAATTTACCCTTTGTAAACTCAACAAAAACATGTTAGTAAAATTAGTTGACTCTCGGATTTTATATCCTGTTAAAAAATATATTTGATAATATGAAAAACTCCATTGAAATTAACCAAATACACAATGAATGTTGTTTGAAGTCGATGCAAAAAATGCCGGACAGCTTTATTGATTTAACCATAACCTCACCCCCTTACGATGATTTAAGAACGTATAACAATCATATCAAAGGAATCAAATCAGAATTCAATGGTTTTTCTTTTCAATTTGAGGCTATTGCAAATGAACTGTTCAGGATAACTAAAGAAGGTGGTGTTTTGGTTTGGATAGTAAGTGATGCAACAACGGGCGGAAATGAAACGGGAAATTCGTTAAGACAAGCTTTGTTTTTTAAAGACTGTGGATTTAACCTATTTGATACAATGATATATTCAAAACCCCCGCGTGGTGCAGTTGGAAACAACACCACTTACTGGCAGTCTTTTGAATACATGTTTGTACTTAGTAAAGGGAGACCAAAGACAATAAACTTATTGACAGATAGGGAAAACAAAGAATCCAGAAAAGGAGATAACGGAACAAAACGACTTCAATGTGGCAAACTTTTAAATGTGAGCCGTGGTGGGTATGGCGAATTCGGAAGACGAACAAATATTTGGGAGTATAATATTGGAAAGGGGCATTCAGCAAGTGATGATTATGCACATAAACATCCTGCAATTTTTCCTGAAAAATTAGCTAATGACCACATTGAATCCTGGTCCAATCCCGGAGATCTGGTTTATGACCCCATGATGGGAAGTGGGACTGTCGCTAAAATGGCTGTGTTAAAAAACAGAAACTATATAGGAAGTGAGATCATTAAAAACTATTGCGATATAGCAGCGAAAAGAATTGAAATTGCTCACCAAATTAACTCTTTAGAAGAATATGTCGCAGCAGCAATTTAAAACATGCAAGACTTGCAAAAAAGAAAAGCCGATTGAAGAGTTTGCTCCAAACCAGTATGGAAAAAACAATAGAATTCTGCGAAGACCTGTTTGTAGAACATGTTATGCGGAAAAAATCAAAGCTGAACCTAAACTCAAAGCTGCGTTTCTTTTATTAAATCCTAGACCAAAAATAGGTGAAGAATTTGTATGCCCAATATGTTTGAAATCATTTATCAGAGAACACAGGAATGATGTAGTGTTGGACCATAGTCATGTAGATGGTGCTATTAGAGGATGGCTATGTAGCAGCTGCAATACTAGTTTGGGGAAATTTGATGATGACCCCGAAACATTAAAAAGGGCGATTGACTGGATTGAGAACGGAGGAAAAAAATCAAAGTAATTCTTTGTAGGCCTGCTCCTCCTTCCTCTTTCGCCCCACGCAGCCAAGTATACTATCTTTGCCTATACTTAGTAGGTACCAATCATCATCTTTTTATAAATTCATCCCTGTTCTATGTCTCAGTCACGCCACCTTGCCGCCATCATGTTTGCCGATATAGTCGGCTACACCGCCATGATGCAGGAAGACGAAAAGCTCACCCTCTCCCTCCGCGATAAGTTCAAGTCCATACTCGAACAAGAGGCAGCGCTGCATGGCGGCACCGTCATCAAATTTAGTGGCGATGGCGCCCTCAGCAGTTTTGCCAGCGCCAGCGAGGCCGTGCGCGTAGCCATAGCCGTGCAGTCTGCCATGCGGCAGGAGCCCACGGTGCCTTTGCGCATAGGCATCCACCAGGCCGATGTGGTGTTCGAACAAGGCGATGTACATGGCGATGGTGTCAACATCGCCTCGCGCCTCGAGTCGTTGGCCATGCCCGGCAGCATATTCGTGTCCGCCAAAGTGTATGACGATATCAAAAATCAAAACGATATCGAAACGGTTTCGCTCGGCAAGTATCTGCTCAAAAGCGTCATAGAGCCGGTAGAAATTTATTGCATCAGTAACGAAGGCCTCGAGGTGCCTGTCAACAAAAAACTCGATGGCAAAGGCATCAAGTACGTAAGCGATTCCATCTCCATCCGCAAAAAAACTTTGTGGCTCAGGCTGCTGGCCGCCACCGTGCTGGTAGCCGTGGTGGGTTACCTGGTGCTCAAGCCCATCTACCACAAACAACAAGCCCGCAACACAATCCTCCCCGCCATTTGGGCGCTGGTAGATGAAAACTTCTACCCGCCCACCGAGGCATTTGACCTGGCGCTGGAGGCAGAGAAATATATTGCCAAAGATTCTGCGCTCATCAAACTATGGCCCCGCGTGTCGCGCAGCCTGTCCATGGTCACCGAGCCTGCAGGGGCGCTGGTGGTGTGGAAAGATTATCACAAGCCCGATGATGCTTGGCGCGTGGCAGGCACCACCCCCCTGCACGAAGTAAAGT
>JBBKVM010000115.1:0-11483 GCA_037968415.1 Bacteroidia bacterium
AAAATCAATGTGACCAGAATGAAATGCAGAATTAATTTTTTCATGGAATATTCGTTTGTTGGATATGCCTTGAAGAATTTCAATGCATAGATAAAGGTAAGGAAGAATGGAATAGAAGCGCGGGGCATCAGGTGCGAATGATGCAATGAAAGATAGAACAGAAAAAATTACACGTGCTGGTCTACAAGAATGGCATTGCCAACAGGGTCAGTAATCACAAAACTTGTAGGCCCCGTAGTGTTTTCGTCTGCTTCAGTATCCAGTTTTATGTTTTTTGCCTTTAGTGCTTTTTGCAGGTCGCGCACATCGGTAAAGTTTTCAAGTTTGCTTGCATTCGCATCCCAGCCTGGATTAAAAGTGAGTATGTTGCTTTCAAACATGCCTTGAAACAAACCAATGATGCAACTATCATTTTTCAAGATCAACCAGTTTTGAGCGATTTCGCCACCAAAAGTTGTGAAGCCAAGTGTTTCATAGAAAGCCTTAGACTTGTTAATGTCTTTCACACTGAGGCTGACGGAGAAGTTTCCAAGTTTCTTGAGTTTTAGAGTTTATATGATATAGCTGTTTACAATTCAATTTACAGATTTTGCTTTTTTTAGGCAATTCAGGCTGATAGGAATTGAATCACTACTTGGCTTCACAACTTAATTGAGTAGATAAGAGAGACTAATTTTCACGATTGAAAATCCGATCTACTGCTTGCGTCCGGTATTCAAAAATTTCTTTGAGTTTGCTTTTTATGAGCAATTGATTCGCTATGTCACCTAGAAAATAAAAAGGAGGCCTATAACTTACGATATCAGTCATTAGTGTGTGATCGTCTTTTTGTTCCAGCAGATGTTGATGATGCCAGAGATTGTAAGGTCCCACTCTTTGTTCATCAACGAAATATTTGTTTTCCTCCAGTTGCGTTATCTCCGTAACCCATGTGGTTTTAAAGCCCGGAAGCGGAGATACTTTGTAACTGACAATCATCCCTCTGTACATTTGAGACGGTACATTTTTAGAGGTTATATCAAACCCCATATAAGCAGGTGTAATCAACTTCAGGTTTTCGGGGCGAGAAATAAAATCCCAAACTTTTTCAACGGGTGCGAACACTTTTTGTGTTTTTGTAAATTGGTAAAAGCCCATCTACTTTGGATTTTTCTTTGCAGCTTCGATTTGCTTCAATATTTCTTCGGCCTCGGCTGTTTTAAGATCACTACGTTTTCTGTCAACAGTTGATAATTTGAAAGCTTCTTCGAGCAATGATTTGTATTGCGCTTCCAACTTTTCAATGGGAGATTTTCGCTTAAATAAATTGAACATCTTGTTAGTTATTGATTTTAAAAGGTGATTGAAATTTAAAGTCAGCCTCGTGATTTTACTCACATAAATTACAAAATAGATTTTGGAATTACTCTACGAGTAAACGATTTGATGCGCTTCATCTTGCCTGCCACCGAATCGGGATTGGAGGTCAGCGTGGTTTCCCACGAATTTTCCGGACTGAATTCGGCTTCCATTCCATCCAGCACACCGCGCGCAATTTTTTCCGAATATATAATTGTCAAACATTCAGTATTGAGGTTGGCGCTGCGCGGATCTAAGTTGAATGTACCTATCACCGTAATGTTTCCGTCTATTACCATGGACTTGGCATGCAGGCCAAATATGGGTTGATGATCTAAAGTTTTCTGCAATTCACCGGTCATTATTTTATCTCTCACCGCTGCATCGGGGCGGTATTCAAAAATACGCACACCCGTTTCGAGCAATTTTTTTCGCCCCTTTTGGTATCCGCTGAATGCTTCCACATTGTCGGTAGAGGCGAGGCTATTGGTGAGTATCCGCACCTTGACCCCGCGCGCAACGGCTGCACGAAATAAGTCCTGACTCAGCTCAGTGGTGACAAGGTAAGGCGTTTGGATATCGAGCGAGTGCTTTGCTTCCTGCACCAGAGCGAGCAACGCGCTGGTGGTGATACCACCTCCACCCAAGCCAATGGTGGCGTCATTTTTGCCTGGCGCGTCTGCTACAAATTTTATTTCGTCCACCCACACCAACGCACCCGAACTTTTTGCTTCCTCAAACGCGGTGGTAAGGTTTTCTATCTGGGTTCTCACCTGCGGCCAAAAATTGTCGGGATTGCAAGCATATGCATGCAATTTGTCAAAGCGCGTGGTGTCTTGTGAATAGTCTTTCTCTGAATGGCTGAGCGCTGACACCGGCACACTCAGTGCATGGTGCCAATACTCTTCAAATGACTGCTGAACGGTTGATGTCGCCTTGCCAAGCAAAAGCACATCTCTGTCGCGAAAATTGTATTCGTGATCGTAATCAAAATATTCATCGGCAATATTGCGACCGCCAGTTATCACAACTTTTCCGTCTACAGTAAATGTCTTGTTGTGCATGCGCTGGTTGGCCGACCTGAAATCGGTGGCGAATTTTTTGATTTTACCAATCAACGACTTCCCAAGATTGACTCCGGGATTATATATTTTGATGGATATGTTTTTATGCGAATCCAACATCAGCACATCTTCAATGTCGGTGTCTACCATGATGTCGTCCACCAATATGCGCACCTTCACTCCGCGGTCGGCCGCACGCACCAGGTAATCACAAGCTATCAGGCCTACGTTGTCGGTCGAGAAAATGAAATACTGAATATCAATAGTTTCTTCAGCATACTCGCTCAGCCATGCGCGCAGCACCATGGCCCCAGCGCCATCTTCGAGAACATACACACCTGTTTTGTTAAGCATTGAATCTTTGAGCGAGGCCAGTTGTGCAGTTAAACTAAGGCTGTCGTTGCGGTGGATGGCCGCACAAAAATCGACTCCTGCATTTTCATTTTGGTCGGGTTTGGGTGCGCAGGCCACCATGAATAAAAGCAAGGAAACAAAGTAGATTTTCACAAGGGTAGGTTTTTCAATTCAACAATATGCCACTTACACAAGGTCATATGAATGAATGTGCGAACTGAAAGTAACAATAAAAAAACGCACCCAAAAAAAGTAAAAAATTGCACAAGGGCGCATTGTATTTAAGCAATACTAACCTCATACCATCAAATCAACTGGTGGCAACATAACTCTTTGCACTATGGGCAGGTTTGCCGAATTTAGCTCAGCGAATGCAGCGCGACTTTATTTCCTTCGGTATCAATAAAATGAGCCATAAATCCATTCGGGCCTATGGACGTTTTTGGAAGCACTATTTTGCCACCCGCTTTTTCAACCTTTGCCAAGGGAACACTTAAATCTTCGCCACCATTAAGGTATACAAGCGGACCTGATTGGCTGGGCTTATATCCTGGCCCTTCCACAATACCCCCACCTACACCATTCTCCATGTCGCTCGGAAGCATTGCATATTTCAATGTGGGATGCGGCATCTCATCCAATTCTTTGTTGAACAAGGTGCCGTAAAATGTTTTTGCACGCTTGAAATTTTTTACCGGAATTTCAAACCAGTTCACTGCGTTTTTCATAATCTAAAAACTTTAGTTGAAAGTTGCTGATTGTTTCAGAGACCTTCTCCAAACAAAAACAACTTCGAATAAATGATAAGTTACTGCTTTGAGATGAAAATCGGAAATGCCATTAACTATTTGTAATAAAAACGATCAAATTGGATGAGTATGTTTGAGTAAACGAAAAAAGGAGCGTTTAATACGCCCCTTTGAATTTTATTTTGATTTCAATCGGATTTCTTAACATCCATTCTTGCCAACGGTCAGCCGAAATTCTTGTTTCACCTTTATCCCTTTAGCATTTTCAGCCGGTTTCCATTTAGGCATTTTGTTCACAGCTTCCAGCATCATTGTATCTGTATTTTTATCACCCGATGTTTTTTGAATCCTGGCATTTTCAACTTCGCCATTCGCATTTACCGTAAACACAACGTCAGCATTATTAAGCGTTGCGGCAGTGGAGGCAGGAATTTTGCCAATTAAATTTTCTTTGAAATAGCTGGTCATTTGTGTTGTTCCACCTATATACGCTGCTTGTGTTTCAGGCAGCACAGTCATATTGATGGTAATGTCGCGTGTACTCTCTTCATTACTTACTGCATTCACCGATTTGTACTTCACCTTCACCTGTATATCAGAAGCCAAATCAGCTGAAGTAAGTATGTGCTTTTGAACTGCTGTAAGTTGCTGGTTAGTTCCAGTAGCGCGCATTTTTGTGCCGTTGTTTGTTGTGAGGATTTCAACCAAAACGTATTGATCTATCCATTGGGTAGGGTACCCTTCAACAAAATCGCTGATGATGTTTGCTTTTTCTAGCTGTTCTTTATGCACAGGCCTGTCTGAATTTCCTTGTACCCATGCGGTCAACTCCATGTTGTTGGCAGGTTTGTCGAAATATATTCCGGCAAGGACATCTGATTGTGCCTGGGCGCCAAATCCTGAAAAGAGGATTACGGTGGCGGCTGAAATTAGTTTTTTCATAGTGGTTTAAGATTAACCTAACATGCTAATAATCTCCAATTTAGGGATAATTTATGAAGACTAGATGATTGTCAAAAAGCAGATTCTTGCTTTTTATGCTCCTTTATACCCTCAGCGCACCTCGAAAAGCCCTGCCGGCATAGTACGATTGCGCACCATTATGATACACAAATACCATCCCAAAACGGTAGTCTCCGAAAATAGCCCCTCCGAGTTTTCGAATGGCAGTTGGTGTGAGCAACCAACTTGAAGTTTTGGAATCAAAGCTGCCGAGTGTTTGCAGGTGCCTGTACTGTGCTTCGGTTAGTAATTCTATACCCATCTCAGCAGCCATATCCATCGCACTGTTTTTGGGTTTGTGTTCTTTCCGCGATTCCAGTCCTTCGCGGTCGTAACACAAACTTCTTCGGCCATTGGGGCTATCGGCTGCGCAGTCGAAGAAAATATATTCATTTGACTTCTTATCAAAGTCCACCACATCAGGCTCGCCACCTGATTGTTCCATCTCATTGAGCGACCATATCTTTACAGGTTGCGCTTCAAGCTTTTGCTGCACCTTAGCCCACTCAATACCAGCGTGACGTTTCATGTTTTTTTCAAAACGATTTTTTAACATTTTGAGAAGCTCGTTGCGGAGTGCCGCTGACAAATCTTTTTTTGATGCCTTCGCCATAATTGGGTAAATATTTTAATTGGTTGGATGTAAAAATATGGATGATGCCATGTTCTATTAAAACATAGTGTTAGGGTTTGCTACGTGTGCGGGAATTTTCTGGATGGCATCCCAATGCTCGCAGATTTTTCCGTTGTTATCAAATCTAAAAAAATCCATCGTCACATATTCCTCATTGCCAGGCCAAGTCTGATGGGTGTGGAGGGCGACTAGGTTGCCTTCAGATATACTCCGCACAAACTCAATGGATTTATCAGGATATTCAGTTTGCATCCGGTCAAAATAATCGATGAACCCTTGCACGCCATCTGCCACATCGGGGTTATGCTGTATATATTCATTGCCAATATATTGTTCTACGGCAAGTTTGGGGTTGCCTTCATAGGCAGTTTTATAAAAAGCTATTGCGCTGGCTTTGTTGACTTCCGAATTCATAATGAAGGCTGGCTTATGCGTTGTGGTTAATTTTGTAGATGTATCAAGTGGAAATTATAAGTCTCTTCGGATGTTGAACAAGTAGCGCAAACAGCTCTCCATGTTGCCCAAAGTGAAAACAAATTCCTGTGTGGTGCGGGTGCCATTGACGTAAGCGGCCGGTTGCCAGGGGGGCATTTGGTGTATGGCCTCGAGCAAGATGGTATCCATCCCTTTGTCTCTGGTAGATTCGGCCACGTGCACATTTGCTACTTCACCAGCTTCGTTGATGGTAAATTTTACAGCCGCCATTTTTGAAGTATCAAAACGGGCAATCTCAATTTGGTGGATGGCGTGTTCCATCAGATATGTATTCAATTGAGACGAGCCGCCTACAAAAGTGGCTTGTGTTTCGGGATACACCGTAAAAGCAAACTGCAGTTCCTTGCCGGTATTTTGCATCATCTTATTCTCCGGCATGTATCGCACGTTCACCGCTATGTCCGAGCCCGGGTCAGTGCTCAATAACTTTTCTATTTGTGTATTGGTCAATGTGTCGTTGATGCCAGCCGAAGTGTGTGGAATGCCGAGGTGCGTGGTGGTAATCTCCACTCATTGGTATGCCCTTACCCACGAGGGTTTAAAATGCTTGTTGAGGTCGGCCAGGGTGTGGGCGGCAAGTAATTGCTCATTGGTGATGGAAAGAGGTGGGTATATAGCACTCACTTCAAATTGAATTTCAACCGTTGGGCTGTCTTGTGCAGCAGCGCAATGGCCGCTTAAAATCACAACAATCAAAATACCGGAGAGACTGTGCAGAAAATTCTTCATCGAACTAAATTAAGAATTATTTAGCGGTTTATATATCTATCCGAATCCGGAAGTTGCGCAGTGCAGTTTTTTCGGTTGCATAAATATTCCTGCTAGCTATAAAATTTATAGCGGTTGTAAAACGAACATCTCACTGCTGTGGTAAAACATGTTAAACCATTTGTGTCAACTCCATTTCCATGCGGTCGAAATTTTCTTCATTTTTGTCAACGACAAAAGGTCTTAATTTTTTGCATTCCTCAGCTGTGTGAAAAAGTATTTTGAAGATCACTTTTGTTTTATGCGCGGGTACATCTACAAATGTGGCTAATACCTGAAAAACTTAAATCGTGTATGAAAACCTCTTGTTGATGGGCACAAACGATTTTACTGATTTGCAAATTGGCTGGAACCAGCAATCAATAAAAAGACAATACTGACCCAAATGCCGAGCTGTATTAACGTGTTCCAAAACATGTTTCGGACATTACCTACTTTTGTAAATACTCTGCTGTTGCTAATAAAAGTGAATGCTATAAAAAAGATGAATATGGAATTTCCGATAAGGTCATCAGCAAACACAATTAGGATATCGTTGATGACAGTAAAAACAATGAGTGATGAGCCTGAAATGTATATTATGGAAATAAGGTGTTTAGAAAAGTTCTCTTTTAGTTTGTAAAATGTCAAGTATGAGACTGTAAGCACGATAGGTAAGTGCATGAACCAAAAAATATACTGCGCTTTTATATTTTCAATCTCAATAGTAATGCCCAGTATTTCCGAATTGACTAAAACAAGATGAAGGGCAATAATTGCAATACTGTAAAGAAGTATTTTGCCAGGGCTCGAATAATAATTTTTATATCCTGAGTGATAATTATTTACGATGTGTCGCGGATTGGCCAGTATCTTGAAGATAGTAGCAAAGGCTGATTTCTCTAACGAAAAAACGTTTGCCAATAAATCACTGAGCAATTGTGTGGTAGTGGTTTTTTGACCTGAAGCACGTTGCCCACATCTGCTGCAGTAGTTTTCTGCAATGGCAATTTTGCAAACGGAACAAACAGTTAATTCTGTCATATTAGGAAGAAATCATTCGCAGTTGTGACGCATGGCAGAACATGGTCATTTGGTAATGCTAAGTTAATAGTTTGTGGAATTAGAAAAAGCTCACATTTACACCTTATCAGAGCGTTCACTTTTTTTCACTCAAATGCCAGTTAGTGCATACCCACCTAATGAGACTTTAGGTATTGTCATTATAGCCTACTTGCTTTAGCCTTTAGCTAAACCCGCAGCTATCATTCCCTTCAGCACTTTCAGGTCCACATCTTCCAATTTATTAATATATAAGCAGCCGACACCGGTCTTGTGTTTGCCAAGTTTTTTAAGCGTGGCGGCTTCTTTCTTAATATCCATCATTAGGTAAAGGGATAAACTAGCTTTGCGGGGAGAGAAACCTATCAGCAGCCAATCAACTTCTCTGCCGGTGGTTGGGCTCTTGTATATTTTATTTCCAAAGCCGATGATTGAGCCGCCCCACATTTTGGGCTCTTCTCCGCTTGCTTTTTTCATCATTTCTAAAAGCGTAAAACTATCTTTGCGCTTTTGTTCATCCTTTACCGTATTGATGAAATCTTCAACACTAGCTGCGGTTTGTTTTGTTTTTATATCCGCAAGTTTTGATTTTTTTGCAGTCATTTGAAATTGTTATTTAAACTAATAGCCAGTCCGGTTAATTGGGTACTTACATTCGGCCTAACCAATTTCCATAAGATCAACTTAATAGGCTCAATAAGTTACCAGTGGAAATATATTGGTAAAAGCCAATGTGTCAGGCTGTTCATTACGTCCGTTATTTCCTCTCAAAATGTAAACGACATGCAAGCAATGAGCAGTCCTATGCCGCAAATACTATTTTTGAATTACTATTTTTTGGTTTCCGGTCCAGTCTTTAGATTTTATTTCAAGCATATAAATTCCGTTATCTAAAAAGTCAACGTTAATTTGGTTCTGGTTCTGTTTAAGAATTTCTGTCTTGATCAATTTGCCAACAAGAGAATAAATATTGAGCATTAATTCTGCCTTGTTTCTGTTCTCAATTTGGAAAGTAACCATATCAGAAGCAGGGTTGGGGTAAATATCTATTTGTTTTTTAACGTGGTTTTCGTTGATGCCTACCACGCCTCCATTGGTGGTCTTTAAAATTGTGCCTGTTTCGCCAACAATGTAACCCGTTTCAGTAAGACCCTGCTGAATGAAATACACTGAATTTAAAATCTTGGTTGTTCCGCTAGGTTGATTTGTCCAGGTTGTGCCACCATTAGTTGTTTTCTTAATCACTCCGTTCCAGCCAACAGTATAACCTGAATTAGTAGTTCCTTTGGGAGTGAAGTTGACTGAATATAAAACAGACCCACTTGCTTGCTCTAGCCAACTTGTTCCACCATTGATCGTTTTTAATATTTTGCCACTGTTACCAACTGCAACACCTGAGCTTGCATTGGCAAAATATACAGAGTACATCGCATAATTAGTGGGGATTGACTGTGTGGTCCATGTGGTACCTCCATTGATGGTTTTTATGATTTTGCCATTGGTACTTTCGCCTCCCACTGCGTAGCCCGTATTGGCATCTAAAAAATAAACCGACTGCAACCAGGTGCTAATTCCACTTGTTTGTGGTGTCCAACTCAATCCTGCATTTGTAGTTTTTAAAATTACACCACCTCCGGTATAGCCGCCAACCGCAAAGCCTGTATTCGCATCAACAAAATAAACAGACCTTAGGGCTTCTGTAGTCCCACTTGTGAGCGCTGTCCACGTGGTGCCACCATTAGTTGTTTTTAATATTATTCCGCCACCGCCAACAACATATGCCGTATTTGCATCAGTGCAATACACCGAATATAGCACGGTGGAAGTGCCGCTTGTTTGAGTTGTCCATGTAGTGCCTCCATTAGTTGTTTTTAATATTTTTCCATTAAACCCAACTACATAACCTGTATTGGCATCATTAAAATTTACAGATGTTAAATCAGATGTTGTGCCGCTTGTTTGTGGTGACCACTGCGCATGCGTATTTATTGTCAACGCTATTAAAACCGAGAAGATGAGTACAAGTTTTTTCATTATGATTTTGTCCGTGATTTATGTGCTGACTCCGCACTTTTAGTTAATTTATTCTCCTAAGATACCATTTTGTGCCCTTGGTAGCATTCAACGGCATGCATTTAAATGAAGTTTTTGATTTCAATACACAGTACTGCCTTTCAACACTGAACTTTTACTACGCATCAAACTGCAAATAAGCACAGCCTAAACAGGTGCTGACGTTGCTGTGAGTTTTGTCAAATACCCATTTGTTACTGTTTACACCACATAGGTTTTTTTCTGAGCACAACACTGTAAGTTTTGCATTTTGGTATATGGGCTCCCGGTAAATAACCTGTACTTGTTAAAAATTCCTTGGTGATTTCGCCCCCGGTAAACTTAAATGTCTTTTTGAAAAGCTTCACCCATTGTGCGTGAGGTAAAGGATGATTTTGATCCAGCCATTTTTTAAATGAACCGTTTGCTGCTTGTAGTTCTACTATTTTGTTTGCATTAAAAATTGTGGCATTTATTTTTAGTCTGTTCCTTATGATTCCTGTATCTGAAAGTAATCTTTCTATATCAGATTCTCCATATTGAGCTACAGACTTTACGTTAAATTTTGAAAATGCCTTTCTAAAGTTTTCTTGCTTTTTAAGAATAGTGGTCCACGACAATCCAGCTTGATTGATTTCTAATATTAAACGACAAAACAACTCGTCATCAGAATCAATAGGGAATCCGTATTGAGAATCGTGATAGATTCGGTGGACATTACCGTGGTCTAAAGTCGCCACGTATTCACAATATGAATTTGGCTTTTCCATGGATTGATGCGGGTATCATAACGGATTCTCCGAGTGATTTTCCTTCCAAAGGACTGAGATAACCGATGCGGGAATCTGCGCCCAGCAAACCCTTAATAAAATTTACACTTTGTTAGGTTTAGTTTTTTTATTTTACTCTGTACTTGGTTGTTGTTTTATCGCTTTTTTATTCAATATTCCATCTTCAACCACAACTTTTAAATCTTTTCTGCCAGTTGCTTATGCCAATATCACCATATACTATCAAGGATATAAAATCCTTGATAGTATATCCTGTAAGCATAATTTATTTTCTATAAAATATTTTACAACCAAAAGATTCTGTTATCGGTTTTGAAACCGTTTTGCCTTGCAATAATTCATCGACTGCGTTTGCAACAAGCGGATTTGCTTTTGAAGGATTCTCCCCATTGTCATCAATGGAACCCTTGTATTTTATTTTCCAAAGATTACCTTCTTTCCAAATAATAAAAGCAGTAGGAGTATGTTCGGCTCCGAAACTTTTGCCAACAGTTTGTGCGGCATCCTGTAAATACGGAAAATTGAACGCATCTTTTTCTGCTTTCAATTTCATTTTGGCAAAACTCTCCTCTTCATAAACCAAGGTATCCATGCTATTTATGGCTATTAGTGGAACATTATTAGCAGCGTATTTTGTATTTAAATCATTTAGTCGTTTATTATACAACTTTGCAAACGGGCAGTGATTACATGTAAACACTACTATGAATCCTTTTGCGTTTTTATAATCAGAAATAGATACGGTTTTTCCGTTAACGTTTCGCAAACTGAAACTGACAATTACTGTTCCTAAATCTGATTTGAATCCGGTTGCACCGATAATTATAGCCAGAACCGCAAATGCAACAGCAACTTTTTTAACATTCATTTTCATCATTAATTTATTATAAATGTTTTGCTGTTTGTTTGTTTATTAATGTCATCTGTTACATGAATAGAGTATGCTCCTTTTGAAAAATGAATTATATCAATTCCATTCAGTAAATCAGGTTTTGGAAGCATCAAAATTGTTCTTCCCAAAGCGTCAAATATTCTGACATAATAAGCCGATTGATTGGTATCAGTAAACTTTACAAAAAGTTTATCATGTGCAGGATTCGGATATACAGAAAATAATGTTTCAGATTTATCTATTGAATTTATACCGGTTGTATTTGATACCACAAATTGGCCCATCATTCCATCATCTTCGTGC
>JBBKVM010000116.1:0-65500 GCA_037968415.1 Bacteroidia bacterium
AACCCGCACTGTTCAAACTCCGACCCGCACTGAGCAAACTCCGACCCACAATGTTCAAACTCCGACCCGCACCGATCAAACTCCGACCCACAATGTTCAAACTCCGACCCGCACCGATCAAACTCCGACCCACTTATTTGAATACACCTTATTTGTCTGTCATTGATGTTACCCAGGCTTGCTGAATTGCGGAGTTTGCCTTCAGTGCTGCTCCGCGGTCGTGTTTCAAAGATAATTTGGAGCTTGATCAATATTTAGCCCTCCGATTCAACCATTTGTGGTTAGTTTCAAAATGGTACTTATCTTTGGATAGAATTAATCCTAACACTTTAACATTAATAGCCATGGCAAAAAGTAAAGACGTAAAAAAAGACACCAAGAAAGCTCCCGCCAAAACGCCTAAAGAAAAGAAAGCTGAAAAGCGCGCCAAGAAAGGGAAATAGTCAACCCAGCTTAGTGGCTGTAGTGGACTAAATGTAACCAATAACTTTATGTAAAAAGCAAATCATTGCACAAGTGCGGTGGTTTGCTTTTTCAGTTTATGAATTCGCTCAATTCAATATCTTTACTCCACACGTGCTACCGGCCAACTTCACTTGCCATTATCCAACTATCATGAAAAAACTTCTCCTCTACCTTATTACATTATTTATTCCTGTGCTGGCCATTGCGCAAAACAGCAACTGGGGCTGGGGTCCTGCCATTACCACTTCGCTTAGTGGTACTACCCTCACCTGCTCTGCTTTTGATCCGGTGCAAAACCTAACTAAAACAACCTCAGTAACTGGCGTTGCTTCATTCATCAACAATCAAGGTGTGGTAGGTTATGTAACCTCGGGAAGCACCGTAGGTGGACTCGTGTACGACATCAACATGAATACTTGGCAGCAAACAGTATTCAGCAGCAACAGCGGCAACACTTTCCAAAACAGCGATGGTGTAATTGCATGGGTATCTGCCTCGGGCACGGTGGGTGGAGCAATCTACGATCCCATTGTGAAAGCGTGGGAATACACCAACTTCAGCAGCAACAGTGGCAATACTATTCAAAACAGCAAAGGCTTGGTGGCGTGGGTATCCACTGCCGGCACCATTGGCGGAGCAGTGTACGACCCTTCCTTGCACTTGTGGAGGTACACCACATTTAGCAGCAACTCAGGCAACACTTTTATTAATAGCGAAGGGGTTATCGCATGGGTGTCGGCAGCAGGCACTGTGGGTGGCGCAGTGTACGACCCGGGTCCGCAGGTATGGAAGTATACTACTTTCAGTAGCAATAGCGGCAATACCATCGCCAATGCCACCGGTGTGATTGGATTTATTTCGTCTTCGGGCACCGTGGGCGGAGCAGTGTATGACCACGATCAACAACAATGGAAGTTCGCTACATTCTCAAATTCATCGGGCAACAGCAATGTTTCAGTAAGCAATGGCACGGTGTATTGGAATTCGTCAAATGGTCCGCAACATTGGGGCTACAATTTCATCAGCAAAAACTGGTTGAGCAATTACAACACCGATTTACACTGCAAATTGTTTGTCACAAACCCAAGCGGCAGCACTCCTTTTATCACCTACTTTTGGTGCCTTTCAATTGGCGTAAATGCATATTCAACAAATTGTGGCGATGGCCACATCATTACCAGAAGATGGGGTTTCAAGCAGTATGCCACCGCGGGCAATTACAATGCGGAACTCACTATTTTCACTTTCAACGCTAGCACCACCTGCAATCAAAATGTAACCGTGGTAACTGGGCTGACAGATATGCAAGTGGAAAATGAATTGAACATATACCCCAACCCCGCACACAATCTGATTCAATTTTCGGGAACACGATTTACCGGTGTGGAGATATACAATGTGTATGGAGCGCTGGTGCAAGCAAAGCAATTTGCAGAAGCCACACCTGACGTGACGGTAGATGTGTCGGAATATGCAAGTGGCGTATATTTCGCACGCCTTTTTGACGGCAATAATTTTGTGGCTAAGAAATTTATGGTCGAATAGATTTTGTTTCACCGCTATCCATGTCTACGATAATAAATGAAAGATGGCTGACACAGATCCACTGGTAATCATAGGCAGCGCGCGCAGCGATGGTGACACGCGTCAGTTGGTAGACAAACTACTGGAGGCTGTTCCTTTTGAAATACTCGACCTGCGTGATTACATCATTCACCCCTACAACTATACCGAACAATATCCCGATGACGATGCTTTTATGATTGCCATTGTGCGCATGCTAAAGCACGATCGTCTTGTGTTTGCCACTCCGGTGTACTGGTATGCAATGAGTGGTCCTATGAAGATATTCTTCGACCGCTTTTCCGATTTGGTAACCACGCGCAAGCCTGTGGGGCGGCAGCTTGCGGGCAAACACTTGTACTTGGTGGCTGTGGGTGCTTCGCACGCATTACCGGAAGGTTTTGAAGTTCCGTTTCGCGAAACTGCCAACTATCTGAGTATGAAATTTGAACACGCTTACTACTGCCGCACCGCAGATGTGCGAGGGCCATTGCACAACGCGGCTGAATTTGTTTCTTCAATCAACAGCAACTCCATTATTGATTAACTTTATTATCATGATTGAAGGATTGCCAATATTCATTCACGTTATTTTTGGATTCACCTTGTTGCTGAGCATAGGCTGGTTTTCCTACGCCACTCGCTCGCTCAAAGTATTGGTGTTTCTCCTCTTCTGGACATTTGTGCAATCGGTGCTGGCATGGCAAGGTGTATTTCAAGATGCCACGCTTATGCCGCCACGGATTATGATTTTTGGTGTGCTGCCAGCGCTAATAATAATTGCACTTAATTTCCTAACAGTTCGTGGGCGAGCCTTTATCGATTCCATCAATTTAAAAACACTCACCTATTTTCATACGATTAGGGTGCCGGTTGAGATTGTTTTGTTTCTGTTGTGTATGCAGGAAATAGTGTCAGTATACATGACTTTTGAAGGCACCAACTTCGATATCCTCTCGGGGCTGAGTGCACCAATTGTAGCCTACTTCGCATTCAGGCATGGGCCTGTGCGAAAGCGTTTGCTTGTGTGGTGGAATGTGGTGTGCTTGCTGCTGCTGCTCAACGTGGTGATCACCGCCATCCTTGCCCTCCCTACTCCATTTCAGATAGTGTCACCGGAGCAACCCAATGTGGCGGTGTTGTATTTCCCCTATAGCCTCCTACCTACGGTGATTGTACCGCTTGTTTTGTTTGCGCATCTGGTGGCACTAAGAAGGCTTAACAAAAATTAATTTTTGATCAACTTATACTGGTGTAGTTGGTCATCAATAATTGCTTCTAAAAAATAAATCCCTTTGGGAATATGTTCTGGAATACTTACGGTTTTGCCATCAGAAGAAATAACAGTTTCTATCAGTCGCCCATGTATATCTTTCAGCGCAACTGCATCAAGTTGATGCGGAGCGCTCACACTGATACGATCTGAAAACGGATTGGGGAAAAAAGTCACCTGTTTTGTTTTCTCCACATCTACATATATGATTTTCGAATAAGCCACACTGCCATCAAAATCTACCTGGCGTAAACGGTAATACCATGCTTTGCTTGCGTGTTCACAATCCTGCTGATTATAATGTGTCAATGTGTTTTTATTATTTGCATCCACAAAGGCAATCTCCATAAAATCAGTAGCATCTTCTGAACGTTCAAGATAAAACCCATACGCATTGTGTTCAGCAAGGGTGCCCCACTTGATAAGGTTGCAGGAATTCTCATGCCCTCCATTGAAGTACGCCCACGTAACGGGCAAGGGTGCTCCGATGGGTACCAGTTGCACATTTACATTGGTAAGTTTTCCATTGAGTAATGACACACCCGAAATAGTTTTGCTCGTATATCCTGCGCGTGTAAAAGTAACTGTGTAAGTGCCAGCGTTGGCCAATCCCATTTTATACTGCCCGGTGATTTTGGTATTCTCGCTTGTTGCCGTGGCCACTATTTGCACCAATACATTAGATAGTGGTATACCCGTTAAACTATCTGTCACCACACCTTCAAGATAGCAGCCCCGAGTGTAGGTGGGAGTAAGCACAATAAGTCCTTGTTCGATATCAGCCGCTATGATATTGCCGGATGGCAGATAAGGATACACTCCCCAACATCCGTTAAAGCCATTGCCACTATATGGTGACGTGTCATAATGTCCCACCACTACAAGGTTATCCGGTCGTAATGCATCTACGATGGCCACACCACTTCTATACCATGAGGTCACTGCATAATCATTTATAACATGGGTGTTGTGAACTATCGAACCCGATCCGGGCAATAACTGCACTTTGTCAAGTAGAGTAATGTTGGCAGGGTTACTCACATCATATGTGCTGAGAAAAGAATTCGATACTTCGTCTGTTGTGAACAACACAGAACCACTGCTATTTAGCCAGGTGTTGTGAGGAAAATTGTTTGGTGTGTTTTGGGTATTGATTAAAGTTGGAGCGCTTTTGTTGGCAACTGAAATGGCTGAAACGTATCCATTGTAAATATTGCATGCCCAAAGTGTATCATTGCGGACGTACCCATCATGCACATAAGTACCCGGAATTACGCCCATGTATACAGGGTTCCAGGGGTCGGCAAGATTAATAATCAGGGTTCGGCCCCCAAACAAATTGGTGCCATGCAAATACAAATAACCATCTGTGATTTGAAGCGAATGTGCTTTGTTCAATAAATTGTTGATGGCCCCGCTGCCTTTCCAATACTTGGTGGTGATACTTCCCGGCAAAGCAGACATGTCAATAATTTGAAGTCCTAAATTCCCGCCTTCAGTTACCACATAAGCATACTGATTCCAAGTGCGAATTTCGCGCCAGTAAGACCAAGTTCCATTTACCTGGAATAGTTGTGATGGGTTATCAGGATCAGTCACAGATACAATTGAAACACCACTTGTATGCCCCACAAGCGCGTACTCATTTGCTCCGTTGGCATATCCCCATATATTGGCCAATTCCTGACCGGGATAAGTTAGCTGCGAACGAAAAGTCATGTTGAGTTGCGCCCACGCTGTGGGCCAAATCAAAACATTAATCAATATGAGTAAAGACAACTTCCGCATTGCACACTAAGTTAATAAATTATAGATACAGCTCTGATGCTGAGAAGTAACATATGGCGAAATAAAAAGCACTAATTTGTGATACCTATCCACTTCCCGGCATGAGAATTTATCAATTGAAAATATACAGTATAATGGTCGCTTTGGCCTGCGCGCTGAGTGCATGCAGCAGTGACCTTGCGGTACCTGCTGCATACAAAACCAAGAACGTAGTCATCTTCGTAATCGATGGCCCACGCTACTCCGAAACCTGGGGCGATGCCACTCGTCAGCACATACCACACATGCACAACGACCTGGCCCCCCATGGCGTGGTAAGCACTGCCTTTTACACTGATGTTCCCACATGGACCAACCCCGGCCATGCGGCACTTACCACCGGCCGACCGCAGAATATTGACAACAGCGGTCAACTACTTCCGGCCGACCCCGGTATATTTCAATTGTGGATGGAAGCGCACAAAACGTCTGCCCACAGTGCTTATCTCATTACAAGCAAAGACAAACTACAAGTGCTTGCCAACTGCTCGGACAGCGCGTGGTATGGCAAATACAACCCTGCGACCAACTGTGGTGTGGGTGGGCAAGGTGTGGGCAGCGGATACCGTTCCGACTCACAAACAATGTTTGAAGCGATTCATATTCTAAAAACATATCATCCAAGATTGATAATGATCAGCCTGCGCGAGCCTGATTACTCAGGGCACTCAGGCGACTGGAATGCTTATCTGCAAGGGATTAAAGACAGTGACGAACATCTTTTTACGGTTTGGCAATTTTTGCAAAGTGACCCATTTTACAAAGATGTCACTACCCTGTTTGTAACCAACGACCATGGCCGACATCTCGATGGCACGGCAGATGGATTTATATCGCATGGCGATAACTGCGAGGGTTGTCGTCACATTAATTTGTTTGCATCCGGTCCCGATTTTAAGAAAGGAAAAATTGTAAACACTCTCCGCTCGTTGGTTGATATTTCAGAGACCATCGCTGAATTAATGAAATTCAAAATACCAAACAGTACCGGCAAAGTGATGCGGGAGTTGTTTGAAAATTAATGGCAGAATTAATTGCTGGTATTTTTTGAAAAGGAAATAGTGCGGAATCAAAAAACGGGGACAGGACAGTTGCGGTGCAAAAGCCAGCAGGGCCGGTAATTGTGCCACAGTCGTACTCGGGGATTCGACATGGCGCCCTGTGTGGGATGAAGTCTGGCTAAATCTGATTCCTGCCCCCATATACTCTTATCAAATATTAGTTACGTGTCGCCACCAGTGTATCAAATGCTTCGCTTGAAAACTGGTTCGTCTGATATGGATTGTACTCTCTCGACTTCTGCATGATCTGAATGGCCAGTGTGCGATTGCCTTGTTTTAATTGGATCAGTCCGGCTATCATCAACAGCTCATAGTCCTGTGAGTTGGTGCGCATGGCCAAAGCCAAATGCTTTTCGGCTTCGCTTATATTTCCTTTTCGGTAGAGTATTTGCGCCAGTAGTTTGTTCACATCTATATTGGCCGGGCGCGCTTTGTATTCCACCAAGGCACGTTGCAGCGCAGCATCATAATTGTGCATCAAATTCAGATACACCTTAGCATATTCGATGTCCATGCGGTGGCCATGTGCTTCATCATCAGCCATCATATCCAACACTTCTTGGGTTGTTTTTTTGGCAAGGTCAGGGCGGCCGGTGGAATTATATAGTTGTGCAAGCTGAATATTGAAACCTACTTCAGGAATAATCTCAATTGCTTTTTTCAACAAAGCCTCTGCCTGTACCAAGTTTCCTTTTTTGGTTTCAATGCTCGCCAAACCGGCCATGGCAAAGGAATAACCAGGACGCTCTTCGAGGGCAGTTTTATATTCTATTTCGGCATCTGTAAGGTTGCCGTAGTTCTCGTAGGTGTGCCCGAGCGTGAGCCGGCTCCATGCAGTGTTTTCATTACCGGGAAAACCAGATGAAACCGCCAGCTTCATCGCTTCTATGGCACCTTGAGGGTCGCCATGGATTTCGCGTAGATAGGCTGCTCGTGAATATGATAATAAGTCAGGACGAAGGTCCATCATCTTTGTTGCCATCGCTACTGCTTCCTTGTAATCTCCCAACTCTACATTAGCATCTACTAGCGCACCATAAATCTGTGCGTTGTAGGGGCGTAATTGCACCGCCTCCTGGGCCAGGCTGCGCGCGGCTTCAAATTGATGCAATGATAACAGCACCGATGATTTTAGTGAAAGTGTCCTGAAGCGAATATCTTCATCCGTTGGTTTGTTGGCCAACACACCATCAAGTATTGTTAATATGGCAGGATAGTAGTATCCATGCTCTCCTGTAACGCGTGCTTCGTTGATGAATATTTCGGCAAGCTGCAACCGTGCTTTCAAGTCACCGGGATACAGCGCCAGTTTTTCGTTAATTTTGCCAACCGCCTGAATAGTTTTCTGCCATTCTTCAGTGGTGGCCAATTCTCCTTTTCTGATAAAAAGTTGTGGTATATCTGAATTATTGCTTGCAACAACAGTGGACGCTTGTGTTTTACCTGTGTTCATGTGGTTGCATGAGCTGAGCAATACACCCCACGAGAGCAAAAAAACAGCTACTGAAATTAACCTGATATTGGTATTTGATAACGTTCTCATGACTTTAGTTTTAGATTTTGGATTGTAAAAAGGGAGCCACCCATGGGCAGGCGGCTCCCGAGTTAATTGTTATTTAGTTTTAATAGTTTTTACAGATTGAACCGTACGTCCATCTACCGTTACATTGGTGATGTATACACCTGATGGCACGTTTTCGGCTACCCAATCAATTTGGTAAACACCGGCTTTCTGGAACTTGTTCACCAGCGTTTTGACAAGTTTTCCATTGATGTCGTACACCACAATTGTGATTTTAGCAGGTACAGATACGCTGTACTTGAAATTGGTAGACTCCACAAACGGATTAGGACCGGCCACCAGTACAACTTCTGATGAAGCTAATCCCAATGATGCATTACCTGTCATCACTTTCTGTGAAGAAGCCATCTGAGCAGCACCACCGCATTTGCCGGTACCGGCCCAGGGTGTTTGCACATAAGGAAATGTAGTTCGGAATGTAGTGTCATTTTTCTCAACACCTGTGGTATAGCTCAACACGTCTATCAAATCTTGTGTTACAGGATTGGCACTGCCGGCAACATAATCATCGTACCACAGGCCTATCGCTGCCAGCGCAATACCGCTCACTGCTTGCAATTCAATACGGGTTACATCATCTTCCAGTCTACGACCATTAGGGAATCCATCCATGTTAGGAATAAATTCTAAGTTGGTGCTGGTATTGTAAGGTGCTTGCGTAAGTCCTAACACTGCTGCAGATACTATTCCCAGCGGGCTGAAAGCAGGATCATCGCGTTGTGTTACTGGCACAGCCATATTCAATCTCAACATGTCTCCACCGTTTGGCAGGAAATTGTTGATGAAAGGTTTGCCAGCAGCCAGCGGGTTGCCGCCTTTGCCTGTGGCCAGTTGATAAGGTGGGAAATTGGGAACACCGGTGTGAAATATTGGATACAAATCTACCGAGCGTGGCTTGCCGGCACCTGGCAACAGCAACGTACCAAATATGGCATCGTCAAGTGCTGTTCCTGCTACTGCAGCAGAACCTTTAAGTCCGAATAGGCCATCGCCTCCATTACCAAAGTTGAAACCTTGCAAAGAATTTTTCTGAATACGCAATTGCGCGAACGCAGGTACGGCCCCGCCAAACAATGCATCATCCATGTACAATGCCAGTTCAGGATTGTAAAAGAAATTGTTGTGTGCAGGATCTTCGGTGTAAGGTGTGAGCATATTCCAATGGTCTTTGTGTCCGATAGGTATCACTGCCTCATTAGTCAATGGCATGCCTATACGCGACACCTGCACCCAAGGGCCTGATGTTTTTTGAACACCTTTAGCATGGATGTTTGATGGATCTGATTCCAGAATGCGAATCTTTTGTCGGCTCGCAGATGCCCAAACACCAATTACAAAATCGCCATCCAGAATGTTGGTAGCCATGGCTACGCTCTTATTGTTTTTCTGCAGTGTGCTGATAGGAATTTTGAGTGCAATGGTATTTACGTTGAAGCAAGCCACGCCATCGCGCGCCTGGCCATTTTGACGCGAAGCATCGCCAAGGTCAAATATTCCACCCAGGTCTACAAAGAATGGATCGTCAACCGGGCCGGCAAAGACTTGCTCGCCTGTGGATGCGTTGGTGATGGCATTGTTAAATAACGTGGCATAAGTAGTTCCTAGGCCTACTCCACTTTCTATTGAGCGCGGGCCGATGTTATAAGGTGGTACCACACCATTGCTTACAATTACCTGAAATGACGCTCCACCGTTTACGCTTCTTTCAAGTTTGTAAGTGGTTTTGAGATTCTCCATACCTAGTCTGATGTTGAAGAATGTGGTTGGGTCCTGCATCGTGCGAGAGAATGTGAAACGATAAATAATATCGTCACCTGGTGTGCTCACGTTATTATCAATATGAATTTCGTAACGAACGTTTTCTCCAAATTGATAATAGTTAGGGCCGCCATTGGGCAGCTGAAACGGAATGTAGTTGGCGATGATGGTGATGGTGTTTGGATCATCGGGACTACGAAATGCGTACAGATCGGTGTTGTCGGCCAATGGATCGTTGGCTATGTATGGAGCTTCCCTGTGGCTAGATGCCATCGCACTTCCGGAGAAGAGCAAGGATGCCGCCATCAGTGAACCTGCAAACATGCGTAAGAGTTTGTTTGGTTTTTTCATGATTGTCTTTTGATTTAATGGTTTATAAATTGAATACATAAACACATACGATGCTACTTGAACTTCGGATTTACTTGCATGCAAATAAAATTGCGCGAATTACATTTACTGAGTATAATGGCTGTTCAATAACCCGCCATGCATCATAGGACAGCAGTTATGTGGAATGAATTCAATTGAATTGCTTACTTTTCGAACTCCTTATATAAAGGATCAGTTAAATTGTCACCTGCATTAAAATATACCGAAGCCGAGTTGGTTGAGTTGCTAAAGCACAAGAGCGAGGAGGCTTTTGGCGCGCTCTATGACAACTACTCGGCCGCTTTGTTTGGGATAGTTAAGCGAATAATTGGTGACGAAGATGCTGCCCAGGATGTGCTGCAAGATGGGTTTGTGAAAATCTGGAAAAACATAGAACGTTACGACAGTGATAAAGGCACGCTTTTTACTTGGATGTTGAACATAGTTCGTAACAAAGCCATTGATGCCACGCGATCAAAACATTACAAACATCAAATCCGTTTGGACGATAGCATCGTAGATAAAGGTGATGACAGACAAGTGACTCAGAACGAAGAACACATAGGCATAAAAGAAGCTGTTAGAAGTTTGAAACCCGAACACAAAGAAGTGCTGGAAGTGATTTACTTTGGCGGATATACGCAGGAAGAAGCATCAAAGAAACTTGATATGCCCTTGGGCACATTGAAAACGCGTGCGCGAGCAGCCATCAAAAATTTGCGAGAATTATTAAAAGATAAAGTAAGCGAGCAGTAAAGTGGACATTAAGGAATACATATCGTCAGGAAATCTGGAAAGCTACGTGCTGGGTCTTGCCTCTGAAAAAGAACGGCAGGAGATAGAGCTGCTTGCTGCCAAGCATGCAGAAATACGTGATGAAATTGCGGCCATCGAAATCTCGATGGAGCAATATGCCCATGCCCACAGCCAAACACCTCCTTCCGCTCTCAAGCAAAAAATATGGAGTGCGATTGAATCAGAAAACAAAAGCGAAACAGGTAAACCTGCAGTAGCCAAAGTGATTCAAATGGCTGCTCCTGCACCACAGAGTTCATACAGCAAATGGCTTGCTGCCGCTTCGATAGCTCTATTAGTTGGCTCTTCACTGCTCAATTTATTCCTGTTCAACCAATGGACTTCTGCGCGCGAAGAACTGGCGCAGGCCAATGCTGCTCAGGATGTTCTCGCCCAGCAATTCGAGGCACAACAAACTCAATTTGCTCAAACTCAACAAGAGTTTGCGTTTATGACTCAACCCACCACCAAGGCTGTTGCCCTCAAAGGCGTTCCCGCATTTCCCGAAGCGCTCGCCACAGTTTATTGGAACAGCACTTCACAAGACGTGTACATTAAAGTAAACAACCTACCCACACCTCCTTCAGACAAGCAGTATCAGTTGTGGGCAATAGTGGATGGCCAACCAGTAAATGCTGGCGTTTTCGATGCAAGAGACAATACTGCCTCCATGCAAAAAATGAAAAACTTTGGTTCAGCTCAGGCTTTTGCTGTTACGCTCGAACAGCGGGGTGGCAGCGTAGCTCCTACCATGGAAGCCATGTACGTAATCGGCACCATCTAACATTGGCATATTTGTGATTGCGTTTCGTTTTTTTTTTCCACGCAATCCAAACCTTTCCCTCCATCGTAAGTCAGCTATAAACTAACATTATAAAAATTTATAGCAATGAAAAATGTAAAATCAATTTTAGCAATTGTGCTTTTATCAACTTCAGTAAGTGCAGTGAACGCGCAGTCAATGGACAAAACAGTATTAGTGGGTGGAGAGCAAATGTTTCCTGCCAAAAACATTGTGGAGAATGCCATCAACTCAAAAGACCACACTACACTGGTAGCTGCTGTAAAAGCAGCTGGACTCGTGGAAACATTACAAAGCAAAGGACCCTTCACCGTGTTTGCTCCTACTAATGATGCATTCGAAAACCTACCTGCAGGCACAGTTGAAACACTGCTCAAGCCGGAGAACAAAGGCAAACTTTCAACCGTGCTCACATACCATGTATTGTCAGGTAGATACGATGCCAATGAGCTGAGCAAACTCATCAAAAAGAACGGAGGTAAAGCCAATTTAAAAACGGTGAGCGGTGGCACGATCACATTCACAATGAACGGCAGCAGAAACATCATGCTGATGGACGAGAATGGTGGCAGGGCCGACATATCGGTGTACGATGTGTATCAATCTAATGGTGTGATACATGTGATTGACAGCGTGGTATTGCCAAAGTTGTAGACCTTAAATAGATGAATATGAGAAGGGGGCCACCAGGTCCCCTTTTTTATTTTGAATAAATTCGGATGCCGCAATCCGGATCACCATGAACATCGTATATCAGATAGAACCAATCAATTAAAACCTTGCACCATGAATTTTAAAAATCTACTTATACCTGCCATCGGCTTGCTCCTATTTTCGTTTGGCGCGTATGCTGATATAGAGGAACCCAGGCTTCACGCCTATCCAAACCCAGCGAATGAAACACTTTATATCCACTTTCCAACCGGAACATTAGGCATGGCGGGGGTCGAAATATTTGACTTGCTGGGCAACAAAGTTTTGGATGGCTCCATGAGTGTAGGTATTGAGGCCGCTACGCAGGTATTGCATATCAACAGACTACCGGCCGGGTATTATATTATCAGGGTATCAATTGCCGATGATGAATCCATTGGACGGTTTGTTAAACAATGATTTAGGTTTCGGGTTTTTAAGGTGATGCAGGTGTTAAAGCACCTGCATCTTTTTTTGTCACATCAACAAGATTAATCTCCGTTCTCATTAATCTAATTATTTTGTGTACAATTATGTTAAAATAGTTGGTTTATGAAGAATCTGCATCTTGCAGTATCAGTTTTTGGTTTGTTACCTGTGGCAGTGAGTTATGGTATCGCGCACGATTACTTCATCCCTTTATTGTACGATTTCAGCATTGATACATTAGATTTATCGCACATTTTTAGAGGCGTGATGGGTTTATATCTCGCATTTGCTGCCTTGTGGGCGCTGGGTATGATGGTGCCATCAATGTGGTATACCGCTACTATCAGCAATGTGGTGTTTATGTTCGGGCTGGCGCTTGGCAGATTGGTGAGTTTTATTTTTGATGGCATGCCCGACTCCAATTTTCTAATCATATTTTTTGAACTCGAAATAGCGATGGCCATCTGGGGATTTTATAACCTGAAACGCTACTATGATCCTGATGCTCCCTAAATAAAATACACGAGACTGATCAGCTGCTGGAAACCAATAAAATGTTTAGATATCCAATAATTCAATGGCGATGGATGCCGTATGGTGGCATGGCTATTTTTCCAATCATTTTATTAAAGAATAAAAATCAGGCGGGAGCTCAAGCCTTAAGACACGAAAAAATTCATCTTCGTCAACAAGCCGAAACACTTTTGCTTCCGTTTTATGTTTTTTACTTATTGCATTACCTTTTCAATCAGGTGCGGTATCGCAACCATCATAAGGCGTATCTCAACATCGTATTTGAACGGGAGGCTTATGCCTGCGATGCTGACGAAAATTATCTGGCGCAACGGCCGATGTGGGCATTTGTAAATTTCTTCTGATCAGCAAAAATTAAAACATGTCCATGCCACCATCATCGGAGTTATTCTCTTGCATACGCCTGCGCTCGCGCTCACGCGCTTTGTAGTTATTGAACTTATAACTGAATCCAAGATATATGTTTTGTGACTCACGCTTAAATTCGCCTTTTATCAGATAATTGCTGGCAGAATTTTCATAACTGAATTTTTGAGTGTCAAACGGATCGCTGAATCGCAACGTCACCGTACCTTGTTTTTTCAACACATCGCGCTTGAATGAAACATCGGTAAAAAACATTTCGTTCATTCGGCCAGTGGGCGACTCCATGGGTCCGCGGTAGTTGGCCATCAATTGCATCTCCACTGTCCAAGGCAACGAAACGCTTCCGCCTACCCTTCCAAACCAGCTCCAGGTATCGGTCTTAAGGCCTTCACCCAGGTTTTGTGCATCAGAAATGTTGCGGAAAACATTGAAGCTGCTATTCAATCTTATCTTCTTATTGACTTGTCCGGCAAATGCAATTTCGGCACCGTAGTTAACAGCGCTGGCCAAATTTTCGTTGGTGAGTACTGATACACCATCGGGTCGCAACACCCTAAATCGCCTTATTACATCAGTAGTGTAGCGATAATATAATGTGGTGTTGAGGGAAGTTTTTGTAAAATATTTGATGTGCGCAAACTCATATGAATCGGTATACTCAGGTCTTAAAAAAGGATTGCCTTTGCGCAGGTTTAACGGATCGGTATAATCGGTGAACGGATTGAGCGATCGGTATGAAGGTCTGTTTACTCTTCTGCTATAAGTTACTTGAAGCTTGTGGTTCTTTTTCAATTCGCGGTTGATTGAAAGCGAAGGGAAGAAATCGAGATATTCGTTCTTATAACTTTCGTTAGAAGTTTTCAAAGTGATATCGGTATAGGTTTGTTCCAGGCGCAAGCCTCCTGAGTAACCAAATTTCTTGAACACCCCGGTATATATACCATAAGCAGCGTGCGTTTGCTCGTTGTAGTCGAGGTTGTTGCTGATGTTTACGTTGTTGGTCCAAGCGAGTGTGCTGTCCACAAAATCTTCAAACAGGTAATCGGCACCTACGGTGCGCAGATTGGCGCGATAGCCGGCTTCAATCTTGGTATTTTCTCTTATAGGCTGTACATAATCCGTTTGGAGTGTAAGATTATCCTGTGTTCGGTCTTCAAAGTTACGCTGCAGCGTGGGCATGCCGCTGGGCTGCAGATTTGGCACAGTAAAATATTGCTGGGCAATAGTGCTAAATTCATCTTCGCTACTGGTGCTGTATATCGCATCAGCTGTCAGATAATGATTTCGGTTTTTCAATGTGCGTTTATAGTTGAGATTCAAATCCGCAGACCAATCATCGTCCTCGTTCTCTGAACTGCGCTCGTAGTAGCTGGTAAGAATTTTTTCAGTGCTTTTGTAATTGTAAGCTACAGTTGAATTGCCATCTTGCGTGCCAATGCGATATAGCCCGGAAAGCGTCATTGAATTTTTCTCGTTTAAGTTGAAATCGCTGCCTAACCTAAAATTATGGCTCAAGTGTGTACGTTCACGTACTTGCTGCTGATCCAGATAACTGGTTGAATCCAGGTAGTAGGTTTCCCTATGGGTCTTACTGGTCATGGTCATTTCATTATAGCGACCATCATATCCACCAAAAAAATTCACTTTGCCTGTATTGTAATTCAGGTTCAAAGACCCGCTGTATTTGTTGCCCGTGCCTGCATTCAGTGATATCAAACCATTGAGCCCCTTTTCTTTTTGCTTTTTCAACACTATGTTGATGATTCCAGCCATACCTTCCGACTCGTATTTGGCCGAAGGATTTGTAATCACTTCTATACTCTCAATGGTGCTTGCCGGAATCATTTCCAATATATTAGCCCGGCTTATTCCTGTGAGACCCGAAGGTTTACCATCTACCAGTATTTTTACATTGCTGTTGCCCCGTAGACTTACCGCGCCATCATTATCTACTGTTACTGAAGGTACGTTCTGTAATACCTCAGCTGCGGTGCCACCTGCAGTAGTGAGGTCTTTCTCTACATTGTATACCTTTTTATCAAGCGACAACTGCACCTGCGATTTTTCACCGGTTATCTCCACCTCCCCTATCTCTTTCGCCTTTGCCTGTAGCGAGATCACGCTCATCTTATTATCAGGGGCTGCTTCACTAATTTCAACAATAGTGGTATACGTATCGTATCCCATAAAATCTGCCTTCACTTTGAACTTGCCATAAAACTTCAGATCAAAGGAAAACTCACCTTTGCTATTAGTTGTAGTTCCGCCTACCAGCAAGGTGTCTCTCCTGTAAAAAGCCACCGTGGCATACTCCACGGGCTGGCGCGATTGGGCATCTATGATGGTGCCGGTTATTTTGCCTTTGTTAGGCATATTCTGCATTCGCGCACGCATTTCCTCCAGATTCTGTCCCGCACTGCATTGCGTAACCAAAACTAAAAAAGAGGCACTAAGCAAAGCCGACAATCGGGTGATAAACTTCAAATTCATGTAATTTTCTTTAATGAGGGTGCAAAGATCGCAATTCTGCGATAAACATATATGGATGTTTAATCCGCCAAATGGTTTAAGTAGCTATTAAAAAACGGGAAGCAACTTGAATAGTTGCTTCCCGCACGGAGACACAATACTAACTCATCACATCATTGCCATAAAGGCAATAAAAGTGTTAAGCGCTTTATTGTTTTAACAGTTTTACTGTGTTTAAACTGGTTTCGGTTTGTAAATTCACAAAATATATTCCGGGCTTCTGATCAGCCAATGAAATCTCCAGCGTATTAACTCCTTCGCTGGCGCTTGTGTTGAATGACTGAACCAAACGACCTGTGGCATCATGAATAACAATAGTCAGGGTAGTAGCGCGGGCCAATTCGGGTCGCAGTGTGTGGCGGCCATCAAATGAAACGGATGGAGACGCGATCACACTTATGAAATCGGATACTGGAGCTTCGTTGTCGGCTGGAGGTCGTGCAGGACCCGAAACTGAATTGCGGAATGTAACCACAAAACCCACACCAATGCGTTGGCCAGTTGCCAAAGCATTCGGGACATGGGCATTGTATCGAGTCACATCTCGTGAGGGCACACCACTCGCATTGGCAGAAATGCCAGCAATGCTAACTGCTCCTCTTTCATTTACTGAAATTCCGTTTCCTTGATCGTATCCGGTGTTGCCAAAGTATGTTCCATAAACTCTGTCACCATTGGTGGTAAACATGGCTACGTATGCATCCTGATCACCACCTGCTGTTTCCTGGTAAGCGCCTTTGCTAGCTATACCATTTCTACTAAAAGAAGTGCCGGTAATAAAGATGTTGCTGTAAGTATCAAGCGAAATGGCACTTACCCAATCATTTGCTGAACCACCGTAAGTTTTATACCATGATTGTTCACCATTCTCTGCATACTTAGCAATAAATACGTTGAAAGGAGTCGCGCTAAAATCATCCCGGTCATCGCCATCAAGTCCGGCAACATTAGTTGTTCTAAAGGAATTGGCAATTGTGGTCGAATTGTCAGATGCAACATTAGAAGTGGTTTTTCTATAATTTGAATTTCCGGTGACTATTATTTGTTTGGTTGCATTTACTGCTACATCTATTATTTGATCATCATATGCTGTGCCAAGATAAGTGGCCCATATTCGATTGCCTACCACATCAAACTTTATCATCATACCTTCCAGCATACCTTTGTTTTTTTCTTGGAACGCGCCAGTGCTTGATATTCCCAAACGGCAATAGGTAGATCCCACTGCAATTATATTTCGGTTGGCATCAATGGCCACTTTCTCCAAATTATCACTATTACCGTGTGTTCCACCATAGTAGGTAGCCCAGTTTCTTTGACCGTTGCGTGAAAAAGCAGCTACAAATCCTGAGCGGTGGCCCGGAAATACACTTTGGTATGAACCATGTGATGCTATTGAATTCACACTATTTGTAACCCCAACAACCACTATATCGTCATTGTCATTTATGGCTACGCCATTAATAGCATCTTCGTTTTCTCCGCCATACAGGGTGGCCCATTTCAGTCCGCCATTTTGATCAAACTTGGCAATAAATCCATCCATCAAGCCGCCACCAGGTTCTGTCTGGTGTGCGCCTGGCGTGGCAACTCTCATTTCTGTTCCTATGGCCATCCCCACCAGTATAATGTTGTTGCGCGAATCAATTTTCATATCAGTTACGCTCAATTGCGCATCATCTCTGAAATAATTTGTCCACATTTTATCGCCATTCACATTATACTTTGTGATGTATATGTACTTGGTAATTCCGGCAACTTTGGTCATGTCCGCAGCTATATTTCCAACTCTGCGCATAGGTAATGCATTTACATTACCGGTTACCACAAGGTTTCCATCAAAATCCCAAACTGCTTTTGTGGCATCCTGGAAATGTGGATCAGGGGCAGGATGTCGTACCCAACGCAATGTGGGAACAGGATCAATTACCAACTTACCTTCGGGTAAGGGAGTAGAAGAATTGATAGAGAATCCAATAAGATTAGGACCTATGATAGTGTAATTTACTGACACTGGCTGGCTGGCATCATTTACAAACGACAATGGAATATTCTCTTCCAACATACCATTTTTCAGGCCTAGTTGCAGTGTTTTTCCGTTCTTCAAAGTCAGTTGGCGTGTGCCCTGGTACTTCATTCTAAGGTCGCAAATCACAGCACCTTTGTGTAAAACGAAGTTATACTCGGGTAAGCCATCTTGAGGTCTGATGAAAAACTCAAGATCGATGTGCGGATATAAATCTTTGTAAAGCACTTTCGACAAAATCATTTCATTATTGTAATCAATAAATGAAAATTCACTTTCGAAAGTGTTCTTTACACCAACGGAATTTTGGTAAGTTGAACTAACTTCTGGATTGGGTTTGCTACCTGGAAATGAGATATTAACCTTTTGCTTAGCAGATGTCACATTGGGATTTTTGATTTCGTAGCTAAAAGAATTGGCATGCAGAATGATATCCAGCTCTCTGGATTGATACAAATACTTTCCACTCGGAGTTGTACTCATTGCATGATTGGAGAATAAAATAGTTCCTTGACTTATCACATCAGATTGATGTGCGTTGTTGCCTGGCAAATCGGAAGCAAAAGCCACCGGTGTACCGAGTAAAATAAGAGCAAGAAAAGATGATCGAAAAAATAAAGTTGTAGTTTTCATGACTCGGTTTTTTAATACTTAATTAACTAATTGTGATGATTAAATTTTAGTGATGGGCTACTATAAATTGGTATAACTAAAAGCGAATTGCTCCACATAACTTCCCTGTGGACCTAAATTCGGACCGTAGAAATTTCCATCAGCGTGATAAATTCCGGTGATGTAAACCTGAAATGCATCTGTGAGCATACATTGTCCTATGTTTCCGAATACTGAGAGACTTCCAGATGGTTGAATGACACCAATGACACCTTCGCCTGAAGCTGATGCCTTAAAAGAGCTGCGCACACCATTGCCTATACCTGCGGCCCCAAGTCCCAATAAATTTATGTTGGTACCATTGTATCCAGGGTACTTATAGTTCTTGACAAAAATTGAATATGCTCCGTATGGAATTAAATTTTGAACTCTAACACTTAATCGTGTTCCAACTGGTACGCATGTCAGTGTCATCAATCCGGTAACCTGGTTAAATTCTCCAAAAGTTATTTGCTGACCCCCAGGCTTTAATAGGGGATTAGGAAATATAAAAATTGGAGAAGGAGGTTGTGCTATATACAGTGGTGTGTTAGGGAATATGGGCAATCCACCAAAGGCATCGGTTATATCATCCAAAACAATTTTAACATCTGTGCTTGAATATGCCATGGCAGGAGCACTGCTTGTTGTTTGATTGATAGGTTCATTACTTCTTTCTGCCGTCAGCATGTGTGCATTGGAATTTGAAGAAGTAGAATCTCCCTCATTCAGCTCTGCTTTTTCGCAACTGCTAAAGAGCATGATTAATCCTCCCATAACCAATGTGAAAATGGCGATGAAAAATGTTTGTGAGTGTTCGTGTTGGTGTCTTTCGAGATGTTTCATGGTGAAGTTGATTAATGTGTGTCTTACTTATTTGATTGTTAGTTCCTGTGCGCTGAGTTTTATTGCTTCTCTTTCATGATCAATATTTGAGAATGATTCCGCTGAGTTTGCTGCAAACGTGTGTTACCATTTTCATTAGGGTCATCAGACTGATTTACTTTGCTTTTTTTGCCTGACAGGTCTTCCTGTAGTGTGTTGTCTTTTTCACAAGCCATCATCGATAAACATAATACGACTGACATGATGTAAAGACCCATTTGTTTGCTAGAGTGTTGTGAAGTGAGGTTTTTCATAATTAGCTGTTTTAATACTATGAATGTTTGACTGATTGGTTTCAATTATTTATGATGTTCTATTCAATTGGATTCAATTTAATTACCAAATTGCTCAGATCACAAAGAGAAAAAAACAAATAAAGTGATGGTTTGCGATAGGTTTTTATACCTCAACGGATGTAAATAATTGACTGCAGCAAAGAGTTTCAGCGTTTCTAACTATTTGGCAAAAAAGTGAGGTAAATATTTCTTTTTGGCGCAATGAGGCGCTAACTTTACAAATACAGTAGCTTAATTCACCATTATTAGTTAGATTCTAAAAAATAAAAGCATGCTACGTAGTAAGGCAATTGACATCTTAATGTCATTCACTGCAAGTGAATTGAAAATATTCAATGACTATTTGCAATCTCCACTCTATTGTAAAAACAAGAAAGTGGTGGAATTAGCTGGAATTCTTATCACGGCTGCACGAAATGGTTCTCTTGAGTCATTCACTGACAGCAAGGCGCTGAAAAAATATATTACTCAGCACAAACTTTCAGATCAATCTTTACGAAACCTGTTTTCTGCAATCCTCAACCATGAATACGAATTTCTTACTCTCAACTGCGGCAAGGATAAGGCCATGGAAGAATCTGTGCTGCTAAAGGAACTTTACAAACGCAATGTGATGAGTGTATTTGAAACAAGGGTAACAACACTAATGAAGAGGATTGCGAGCAAGCAAAAACTAAAGGAATACGACCTTAAAGTATTGATGAAAACCCACGAAGTACTTGCTCAACATTTTGAAAATAGCAATGATAAAGATAGCTACGCACAGTTAGCGTTAAACTATGGCAGGCAATTGGCAATCAATCAACTGGCAAATTTATTGAAGCAAAAAATTAACGAAACACACAATGAGCATTTGATGTTTGATACACTCCCAAAATCACACACACCTCAGAAAGAAAAAACCACAAGTACCTTTCTGCACTTTTCAGCAGACGTGGACAATCGTTGGTATCTGTTCTACCAGGGATACAAACTAGCATTGCTTGCACTTACCGACCCTGATAACACTGATGCATATACCCGGTTCAAAGATTTTGTCACTATGAATTTTGACAAAGTCAACCCCACGCTCCGAAGGAAATGGCTTTATCTGATGGATCAAAACTGCAATCTACGGCTGAAGAATGGACATGGTTTGTTCTTGAAGGAAAGGATGTGGGTGCACAAAGTACTCGTAAACGAGAATGTTTTAAACGTGAATGATTCGGGGTGGATGAATTACGAAATGTTCCTAAATATTATAGATACAGGGTTAGTAAACAATGAAACCGCTTGGACAGAGGAATTTGTTTCTAAGCACATCTCACTAATCGCTGTTGCCGACCGCGAATCGCTCCTATCCTTTAGTATGGGCTTGTGTGAACTAAACAAAAATAATTTTAAAAACGCTCTTCGCCTGTTTCAAAAAGTGGAACTCACAAATTTGAAATATAAGTTTGGTGTTCGTAGCGCATTGCTTAAAATTTACTTCGAACTTAACTACTACGATCAATTTGTTTCACTTGCCGATGCATTTAAAAAGTTAACCAACAACCACAGCGAATTAAACCCGGTGTTTTCAGCCAACAATTTGTTGTTTATCAAACTTGCCGAAAAACTCTTCAGATTAAAACTGGGAGATGAGGTGCAGCTGCCTGATGATGTACACTTATTAATAAATAAAATGGTGAATTATGGCGACAGGAAATGGCTAAACCTAAAGGGTTTTGAACTAATAAAAAAAGGCAGCCTAGAACCAAATGAAGCACATTAATCTCTGATTCTATCTAAGAGGTTATTTAATATTTTGGCATCATCATTTGAGAGCTTAGATACTGCTTGTTCAAAACTATCTTCCCGGTCGTCTATTTTTTGAAGTACTGCCAGCCCTTGTTTGGTGATAAACACATCCACTTGTCGTCTATCACTATTGCAAACCTTACGCTCCACCATTTTTTTCTGGCGCAACTTTTCAACCAACCTTGAAGCATTTGACATACGTTCAATCATGCGTTCCTGAATCAAAGCTACAGAGGCCGGTTGTCCGGCTTGCCCACGAAGAATTCTCAATACATTAAATTGTTCGGGTGTAATGCCATAGGGCTTCAATAAATTTTTACTGTGATTGGCCAACCAACTTCCGGTATACAACACATTCACAAACAATTTGTGGTGCTCGTTCCTGAATTTAGATTGCTTTATTTCTTCTTCTATCTTAACCATTGCTGCAATACAAATATATGTATATACATTGATTTAATTTTTTTACGGAAATTTGATTTAGTTTACGAATTATTCAAGATTGCAAGAACATAAATCCTACCCTTTGATTATGAAGCTCCCACACAACATAATTGCCTTATTTCCCGGTAGAGACTTCTTGTTTGTCTCACTGATTTTGGTGTGCTGTACCGCATTGGCGCAAAATGGAAATAGTACGATAATAGCTTCTTCCTACGCTGTGGTTAGCTTTACGTCCTTTGCCCCACTCGAAACCATCTCTGCCGAAACGCGCCAAATGAAAGGGCTCTTAGACACTCAAAAAAACGCCTTTGCTTTTACCATCTCTGTAAAGACATTTCAGGGATTTAACAGCCCGCTGCAGCGTGAGCACTTTTTAGAAAGTTATGTGGAAGACCACAAATATCCAAGTGCCACTTTCAATGGAAAGATAATCGAGTCAGTAAATTACGATCAGCCTGGTGTATATGATATCAGAGCCAAAGGTGTGCTTGACATTCATGGCGTAAAGCAAGAACGAATCATTCGCTGCAAGATGACGGTAACTGCTGAAAAGATTGAGGTCAATTCAAAATTCAGCGTAGTGCTCGAAGATCACGAAATTTCTATTCCAAGAATAGTGCAGGAAAAAATATCACCCGAGATTAACGTAACAGTTTTAGTGTTTTTCAAAAAGTGACCACGCTGCTACCCCACCGCACTTATGTTTTTATGGCGATCATCGGCTTCGCTGTTTCTGTGGTATGCAACCCGGCTGTTGCGCAATTGCCTATTTTCAAATCGCACCAACTCGACCGCACTAAGGCCAACATGCAGGTAAAAGTTTTGCATCAAGACCACGATGGTTTTTTGTGGGTGGGCACACAACAAGGCCTGTATAAGTACGATGGATTGTCTTACAAGTTAATTCCAACTGCAAATCCTAACATGGGTAACAGTATCACAGCATTGTATGACTGGAAAGGATTTGGCTTGGTGGTAGGTGGATCAGATGGAGCGCTGATGCGGGTTCAACGCGACACGCTTACACTTTGGGATTTGCAGGAAGGCCATCCGAAAGTTACGGTTTCAGATATAATTAGTGATGGCGCCAATCAGCTTTGGATAGCTACATACGGGGAAGGACTTTATATTATTTCAGGAGGTGTAATGTATAACCTGAATACAGATGACGGACTCAATGACGACTATTGTTACAATATAGAAACCGACAATGCGGGACGTGTGTGGACGGGCTCGGACCGGGGCATTGCGGTGTGTAGTTTTGTGAATGGGAAGAAGAAAATCATAAAACTAACAGACAAAGATGGATTGCCCGACAACATAGTGCGTGTGCTGGCCAAAGGGTTGGGAGATGTGATGTGGGCCGGAACTCAGGATAAAGGTGTGTTCTATGTAGACGAACGGACTTTGAAAGTTTTTCCGGTTCCGGGTATAGAAACATGGGCATATGGACAGGTGAATACCATTGGGGTAACACGCAACGAAATTTGGATTGGCACGGAGAAAAATGGAGTGATAGATTATGAATATGATCGGTATTTTAGATTCAGGTCGCTGCGTGATGCTCCTGGTGCCGAGCGTGGGAAAATTCAAGACATCATTCTGGATACGGAAGGAAATTTTTGGGTAGCCGCGCGCAGCCAATTGCTGCAATCGCCAGGAGAGCAGTTTGAGTTCCTTTCTATGCTGCAGGGTGTTTCACTTGGAAATGCCACCGCGCTGTTGGCCGATTCGCGTCACCACTTGTGGATTGGCGTGAAAGCAGATTTGTACCGTGTGCCGGTGCAATACGCTATGGCCTCACAAATCGAAAAGATAAATCTCAAAAATTGGAACAGCAACATACATGTAATTAGCTTATATGAAGATGCTAATGGGTTGGTGTGGGCTGGCACTTTTGGCAGAGGACTGATTGCCATAAGTCCGGATGGCACGGCACTGAGGCACTATACAGAAAAAGATGGGCTGTTGAATGACAACATATTGTCCATTTCGGGCCAGGGAAATAAACTGTTGCTGGCAACGCTGGCAGGCGTGCAGCAGATAACAACAGATGCGCGGGCGGGCATTACGTTTGAGAAAACAATCAACCGTTCAAGCGGAGTCTCCAGCGATTACATCTACAATGTGTTGGTTGACAGCCGAGGCCGGCAGTGGTTTTGCACAGATGGTGGTGGTATTTCTTATTTGTATGGAGGCAAGTCGGGAAAGTTTGCGAAAGACTCTGGCATCAATAGCAATGTGGTTTACACTGCGATAGAAGACAACAATGGTAATATTTGGTTCAGCACCCTCAATGATGGATTGTATTGTTTTGATAACCGGTCGCTGAAGAAGTTGGGGATGGAACAAGGTCTTCGCGATTTGAGTGTGATGGCTCTTGCTATAGATGATTTAGGGCAACTGCTCGCGGTGCACAGCAAGGGTGTGGATGTCATAAATCCATCCACATTCACTGTGGTGAGTTATGGCGAAGAGGTTAACTTAATCAACCGTGAGCCTGGACTTAATGTAATAACCAAAGACGCGAAAGGAGATATTTGGTTTGGAACACTCGATGCCATTGTCAAATATTCAATCATAGGCGAAGACCTCAGAAAAAAACCGGTTACCCGCTTGCATGACATGTTTGTGTTCCTGCGGCCGCATTCAATGTTGCAATCGAACCTAAAGCATGATCAAAATTATGTGTCGTTCAACTATACCGGATTGTGGTTTAGTAATCCTGTTTTTGTCCGCTATCAGTATAAATTAGAAGGCCACATTGAAGAATGGATAAACACACGCGATAATTTTATCTCGTTTCCCAATTTGCCAGCGGGCCAATATAATTTTCGCATCCGATCAGCAGCAGGAATCGACTTCAACAATTCAAGTGAAGCATCTTATTCCTTTTCAATAGCACAACCCATATGGTTGCAATGGTGGTTTATACTTCTTGGAACCGTGCTTATCGGAACCGTAGCATGGCTATTAATCAGGCAGCGAGAGAGAAACCTACGCCACTTCGAACGGCTGAAACAGGAAAAAATGGTGTTTCATTATCAGACCTTGAAAAGTCAGGTTAATCCACATTTTTTGTTTAATAGTTTCAATACTTTGTTGGGATTAATTGAGGAGAAAAGTGAGCATGCGGCTGAATACGTTGAAAAACTTTCTGATTTTTTCAGAAACATTGTGGCGCAGCGCGACAAAGACATAATTCCCCTCGCTGAGGAAATAGAACATGCAGGAGATTTCTTTTATTTATTACAACAAAGATTTGGTAAAAACATTCACCTCGATGTCCAAGTGGATGAGAAAATAGCCAAGTTGTTTCACATCCCACCCATGACGCTGCAACTACTAATTGAAAATGCCATAAAACACAACAGTATTTCCATTGATAATCCGCTCACTATTCGGGTTTCACTTGACAAAAATGGTGCACTTGCCATCACTAACAACATCACAAGTCCTAAAAGCAAAGTTGATTCTACCGGATTTGGGTTACAAAACATAGCTGACCGGTTGTTAATGTTGAGTAATGAAAGGATGATTGTTAAAAATGATGGAAAAGACTTTGAGGTTGTGATACCTTTATTACCTATAAAATGAATATTGTAATCATAGAAGATGAGGCGCCTGCCGCGCGCAGGCTCGAGCGACTGATAGCAGAAGTGATACTAGAAGGCAGCGTGGTAGCCACACTTTCATCAGTAAATGAATCTTTGCGCTGGTTTGCCGCCCACCCTACCCCCCAACTCATTTTTGCTGACATCCAATTGTCAGACGGCCTGAGCTTTGACATTTTTGACAGGGCTCCCATAAAGTGCCCCATCATTTTTATAACCGCATTTGATGAGTATGCCATTAAGGCTTTTAAAATAAACAGTATAGGATATTTGCTAAAACCAATTAAAAGTGATGAGCTCCAACAAGCTGTTTCCAAGTTCAGAAATAGCGCACTAACAGATGTCTCAGCCTTGAGTGATTTGATTAAAAACCTTAAGCCAACTTCAAAGTCATTCACCACCCGTTTTATGATTAAATATGGTGCTACCATGAAAGTGGTTCAGGTGGATGAAGTGGCTTACTTCTTTTCCGAAGATAAGGTTACTTATATTCAGTTGCACGGCAGTAAAAGCTACCCCATCGACTTCACACTTGAACAGTTGGAAAAGCAATTGGATCCGGAACATTTTTTCAGAATCAACCGACAATTCGTTATCAATATCAAAGCCATCGACAAAATGGTAAACTTATCACGGTCGCGAGTCAAAGTTGAGTTAATACCACCAACCAAAGGTGACACCATTGTGAGCAGTGCAAAGTCAGCCTCATTCAAGGTGTGGTTGGCTTCCTGAGTCACCACTATCCTAATTCTCATTACTATTTCATCCCTGTTTTTTACCACTTCGGTGAGATTTCAACCGCTTTCGCGCCATGAAGTTTGTGACAGCCGATGAGCTGGTTTACTTTGTGGTCAATCAGTGAGATGAATCTTAGGATTGGTACTGAATTCACAATCGTAATAAAATGAAAATACACCACATAATAGTTTCCATTCTTGTTTGCACAGTTGGTTTGACAGGGTGCAAGCACGAAATATTATATCCTGCCCAGGAACCACCTGTTTCTGACCCCACTGGCGGGGGTGGGAATGGCGGAGGTGGCGGTGGCGGAACTTCCGGCATTCCCTGCGATCCAGATACCATTTATTTCCAAAATTCTATTCTACCCATGCTCGTATCCAATTGCGCCATGAGTGGTTGCCATGATGTGGCCACAGCTTCTGACGGGGTAATTCTAACCTCTTATGCATATGTAATGGCTACCGCAGATGTGCGCCCTTTCGATTTGCAGGGTAGCGATCTATACGAAGTAATCACTGAAAGTGATCCTGATAAAAAAATGCCGCCCCCACCCCGGCCTTCTCTGACGTCTGCCCAAATAGATATCATCGCCACCTGGATAAATCAGGGCGCCAAAGATCTTACGTGTGGAATAAGTTGTGACACCACCAATATCACATTCTCTTCCACGATCAACCCAATAATTCAGAACAAATGCGTGGGCTGCCACAGTGGTAGCAATCCACCTCAAGGGATTAACTTATCAGCATATAGCGGAGTTCAAGCGGTGGCACTCAATGGAAAACTGCATGGTGCGGTAAGCCATTCTGCAGGATTTGTGGCCATGCCACCAACCGGACCCAAACTGCCTGATTGCGAAATTCTTCAAATTAAAAAATGGGTGGACGCAGGTGCTCCCAATAATTAAAAAATATAATCATGAAAAAACTAAAAATAACAATCGTACTTATGGCATTTGCCATAGCTGCTTCAGCTGCCTTCCTCATGTACAACAAGCCTCATGACAATATGTGGAAAATGCCGGCAGCCTATACACTTAGTGCCAGTGACTTATTCCAGGATTACGAAACAGATGAACTAAAGTCCAATGAAAAATATCTTGGACAGGTATTGGAAGTTACCGGAACCATCAGTCATATTAACATGGAAGATGAAACACTTACCATTTTGTTAGAAACTGCAAACGATATGTTTGCCATAAACTGTCAATTGAATGGCTCAGAGGCCAGAGCAGCATTAAACAAGATGGCCGGTGACAGAATCACCATCAAAGGAAAATGCAATGGCATGCTTATGGATGTAGTCATGAATGAATGTATTATAACCAGCTAGGAAACGGAGAAAAAAAGGAGAAGACACAATGAAAACATACTTTGAATCAAACAACAACAACAAAATTGATCGCGATGCAAATTTGCAGGTATCAAACAGAACCATCATGCCTGTCATCAAGACTGATTTGAACGGCAACATACTCTATGCTAACATGGCTGCATTTCCGATAATCGACACCTGGGCCGGTGCCACACATAAGACTTTGCCAGTTCAGTTTCACAAATGCATCACAGATGCGGTAAAGCAAAACATCACCGCTGAATTTACATACACCAGCGGGCATCTCGATGTATATTTCGATGTGGTTTCATTCGGTGAAGCCGGCTTCATTGGCTTTTATGCCAACAAAGTAATGCATCACCACCTAGACAATAGAGAACTTCCAGTTACACCGGTTATCAATTACACAACAACTAAAAACAAGAATATGAGAAATCTAAAAATCATTATCGCGGCCATGTGGCTGTTTATTTTCACATCAACGATTCAAGCGCAGGATAAATATTTCACTCGTACTGGATCAATCGATTTTTTCTCAAGCACTGCGCTTGAGAATATTGAAGCCTCGAATAGCCAAGTGAGTAGCATGCTGGATAGCGGCAGTGGTGATCTGGTGTTTGCAGTTTTGATAAAGGCATTCCATTTCGAGAAAGCATTGATGCAGGAACACTTCAATGAAAAGTATTTGGAATCAGATAAGTTCCCCAAAGCCTCATTCAAAGGAAAAATAAAAAACTTGGACACTATTAATCTCAAAAAAGATGGATTGTATAATGCAATTGTAGAGGGCATGCTTACCATTCATGGAGTAACAAATCCTGTAAAAACAGATGGCGTGATTGAGGTAAAAGGGGGCAAGGTGATAGCCAAATCAAAATTACAAGTAGCACTTGCCGATTATAAAATAGAAGTACCCAGAGTAGTCACTGACAATATTGCAAAAATAATAGACGTTACAATTGATATGGCCTACGAGCCATACAATCCATAATTAAGTGGTTTTTCAGGTTAAATGCGCGTTTGGAATTATTTTCAAACGCGCATTTTTTTTATCAATATCATAGTGATTGTAACTTTACTAGCATATCACGTACAAGAAAATAAAATCGTCAATCCCTGTGAAACGTAGTAGAAAACCCGAACAGTTTATCCCTCCCCCTGCCTACCCCGGAGGTACAGCCGCATTGAAAGCTTTTGTCAGTTCTGAAATGAAGTATCCTGAAGAAGCTATGAAGCACCACATAGGTGGATCGGTGCGTGTTAAATTTGATGTAGACATGAATGGCCGGGTGATCATGGCCAAAGTGGAGCATAGCATTGGTTATGGATGTGATGAAGAAGCTGTTCGAGTGGTAAAACTTTTAAAGTTTGAGAAAACGAAAGCGAGGGGTGTGCGCGTTACGCATCACCAACATATTAACATTCATTTCAATTTGCCCCCTCCACCTCCTGCAGTTCCTTACACATACAGTTACAAACCCGCAAATTCAGAAACTGAAGTTTATACAAGCTCTATTAAAACAAACAACACAACATCCGAATCGTAATCCGGATGCTGTGTATCATTTTCTGCAATCAGAAAAGTGTTAAGAAATTTTAAACGATGGATTTTGTTAGAATGCTTTGATACTGAATCCAAACTGTTCTGCGTAAGTTCCAGCTGGCCCCATTGTCAACCCGTGTGTTAAGCCATCAATGTGGTAAACCCCTGTCACTAAATATTCTTCGTTATTATCAGAAACCAAACATTCTGGTGTATCCCCAAAAATGGATAATGGTCCTTGTTTTTGATTCACCAATACCGTGGCTGTGCCTGTTGCCGATGCTCTGAAATCATTTTTTGTAGATGTGTCTATATAGTCTCCAAGTACTCCTTGGCCAATCAAATTAATCGAGGCGTCATCGGCATATCCCGGAAAGTGAAACACAGATATAAAAACCGAATAGTAAGCATTAGGTATCAAGCCATTCAAATTTAACTTAATAGAAGTTCCGGAAGCACTGCACTTGGCTGTCAGTTTGCCTGTAACATTTGAAAACTGTCCCAGCGTCATTTGAGTACCATACAAATCTGTGACAGGATTCATAGGACCATTTTGGCCCGGTGCTGTAAATATGATATCACTGGCATTTATTGGTGTTTGGCCGATATCGTTTACGATACCATGCTTTATTACCTTAATGTTCGTGGTTACGTAGGTTGCGGTAGAGGGTTTCATCACATCACCGGGATCTGATTCGGTAATGGAAGTACCATGCTGGGGTTCAACTTCGCTACGTTCACATGCTGTGAACATAAATAGCATACCAATTAAGTATGCAAAATGAAGTAAAATTTTTCGAGTGTAATTTCTGATGTTTATCATGGTGGAAATTTTTAATGATGATGAACTTTTATATCTTAATCTACCGGTATGATTACCAATATAGGAGCACCTCCTTGAAATTAAAAAGAAATAAAACTGAATTGTGTTATTGGAAATATCAGGTGTTTTCACCTTGAAACAATGCTATGAACCTACATAGGTGCAAGTTGTGCCCTACTCAGGAAATGTGATTAGGATGACAGAAAAACTATTTAAAAAGCCCTGGGTCAATCTAATAGGGAACGCAACACCTTTAAATTTTCAACGTCCATATCATCCTCTTTAGGTGTTTCCAGTACCTTTGGCACATCAGGAAACAACTTCATTATTTCTCTGAAAGGCACCAAGCCAAGGTGGCCTTTGCCAATATGTTCGTGGCGATCAAGGTGACTATCGAAATCACCTTTACTGTCGTTGAGATGAAATACTTTCAGATTCTTAATGCCTAATATCTTATCAAAGTCATCCATGGTTTCTTCGAAACCTACATGGGTGCGTATGTCGTACCCTGCAACAAATGCATGGCAAGTATCAAAACAATATCCCACACGGTCGCTCTCGACCGATTCGCGAATGCGAGCCAGATTTTCAAAAGTGCCGCCCACAGTGGTTCCCTGCCCTGCTGTATTTTCCAGCAATATCATCACTTTGCTGTCACTGGTTTCGTCTAAAATGGAATTGAGCGCGTCAGCAATGCGGGCTATAGCCAGATTCATGCTTTGCGTGCCGGCAGATCCCGGATGAAGAACACAATAAGCCAAGCCCAACTGGGTACAGCGCACCACCTCCTCGCGCAGTGCGTTGATAGATTTATTTCGGATATCTTCATCTTCGGCAGCAAGATTTATCAAATATGAAGTATGCGAAAAAATCACATTGGCACTGGATTTTGAAGCTGCTGCCTTAAAAATATTCGCTTCGCTTTCTTCAATGGGCTTGGCTTTCCATTGCCGCTGATTGCGCGTAAAAATCTGAAAAGTATTCACGCCCAACTTTTCAGCTTCTTCAAATGATTTTTCTAATCCCCCACTTACTGAACAATGTACACCTAGTAACATATAATTTAATTTTTATTCAACATACGAAATTCTGTAAATAACATTGGCATGATCGTCAGAAACCAACAACGAGCCATCATACAAAACGAGGATATCAACTGGCCTTCCCAATGCCCTCGCACCTGCCAGCCAGCCTTGTGCGAAGGGTGTGTAAGCCACAGCACGCCCATCTTCTATTTTCACAAAAGAAACTTTGTATCCCACAGGGCTGCTGCGATTCCATGACCCATGTTCGGCAATAAAAACTCCACCCACATACTGCTCAGGAAACATACTCTTTGTATACACTTTCATACCGAGCGAAGCCACGTGCGCGCCCAGGTTTATTGCCGGAGATTCAAAATTGGCACAAGGTGCTTTCTGTCCGAACTCAGGATCGCTGATGGTGCCTCCATGGCAATAGGGATAACCAAAGTGAAGTCCGCTTTTGGCGGCCACATTCAGCTCATCAGGCGGTGAATCATCACCCATCCAATCGCGACCATTGTCGGTAAACCATAGCCGCCCCGCAGCATCCCAATCAAACCCCACAGTATTTCGAATCCCTGTGGCAAAAATTTCCAGCTCGTTCCCATCCAGATTCATGCGCATCATCGAGCTGTATCGCACATCATCTTTTCGTTCACAAATATTGCAGGGAGCACCCACCGGCACATACAACTTCTTATCTGGACCCAAAGCCATGTATTTCCAACCATGATGTTTGTCGGAAGGGAAACTATCGTTCACAACCACAGGTGCAGGCGGATTAAAAATCAATGAATCAATATGATCATAACGCAGTACCCGATTGACTTCGGCCACATACAATGAACCTTCATGATAGACCACTCCATTGGGCATATTGAGCCCGCTTGCAATGGTGATTACTGTATCTGCAATGAAGTCGGCATCCCTGTCTATCACTGCATATACATTGCCCGCTGTGCGCGAGCCAACATAGAGCGTGTTTTTATTGTTCCATGCCATGCTCCGCGCATTGGGTACGTTGTCTGCATACACTTCAATCATAAAGCCTGGAGGAAGTTTGATTTGTGAGAGCCGTACATCTCCACTCCTTATAAAAGGTGTGCAAACGGAAAGCACGCTAAAGAGAAATGAAAAAAGAAAAATAGCAAGCACCTGCATAGGCCAGAAAATGTGATTTTCTACAATATCGAAATTTGAACAAACAACGGCAAACCAATGTTTGGCTATTTATGCCCGCGCCTTCAAAAAACTACGCAGCGCATCATATTCTGCAGGCAACTTCAGCGATACTTTATTTCTGGTCATAAAATGATGAAGTTGTTCAGGGATCGGAATATCTAACTGCAAAGTGTCATCCACTACGTCCTTAAATTTAGCAGGATGTGCCGTCTCGAGAAAGAAACCTTGTGCGGCAGGATATAACTTCAGCATTTGCTCCATCGCTCCAAAACCTATCGCTCCGTGTGGATCGAGAATATAACCATGCGCTGAATACACTCGCTTCATTATTTCTTTTGTCTGTTCATTGGTAAAAGAGAATCCTTTTATGTCGTTGAGTAATGATTTTGGATTGCCAGAGTACATACTTTCCATTCGCACAAAGTTGCTGGGATTGCCCACATCCATGGCATTTGAAATAGTAGCCTGCGATGGCTTGGGGCTAAAAATTCCGGTGCGTAAATATTGGGGTACAATGTCGTTGATATTGGTGGCAGCGGCAAACGTGGTAATGGGTAAACCCATTCTTTTTGCAATTAGGCCGGCAGTCAGATTTCCGAAATTACCACTGGGCACAGAAACAATCACATCATCAGTAAGTGCAGGAAGTTGACCATAACCGTAAAAGTAATAGACCGATTGAGGAATAAGACGCGCAAGGTTAATAGAATTGGCAGACGTGAGTGAGACGTATTCTTTCAACGAGGAATCAAGGAATGCTTCTTTCACCATTCGTTGGCAGTCGTCAAACACGCCATCAATTTCCAACGCGGTCACATTGCCTCCGTAGGTTGTAAGCTGTTTCTCTTGTATCTCACTCACTTTTCCTGAAGGATAGAGTATCACTACATCAATACCTTCTACACCGGCAAACCCACTGGCTACTGCACTCCCCGTATCGCCCGAAGTGGCTACCAGAACCGTAATACGATTGCTATCGCCATGGAGAAAATGACCTAACAAACGCGCCATAAATCGTGCACCCACATCTTTAAAAGCCATGGTGGGGCCGTGAAATAATTCAAGCGAATAAATACCCTCGCGGACTTTCACCAGCGGAATTTCAAAACTCAGCGCTCCGCTCACAAGATTTTGCAACGTGGCATCATCTATATCATCACCGAAAAATTGTTTTGAAACTTCATACCCTATTTCCTGCAGCGATCGGTGGCGCAAACCAGCAATGAAAGAAGGCGGCAGCTCGCTGATTTGGGTTGGCATGTAAAGCCCATTGTCTGGCGCCAAACTATGTATCACTGCTTCGCGAAGCGATACATTTCCTGATTTTTTACCTGTACTATAAAACTGCATCAGTTCAATATTCGCGCACCTCCCGCATTTACACTGCTTGTGTAAGCATGGTTCGCTATATTATTTTTCGTAAATGTATTACTCATGGCTTCGCTCGCTTTGCGCGCGGTAGACATGCCTTTGCATAAGGCAAACATGGAAGGTCCCGACCCACTGATGCTGCAACCTAAAGCACCTGCCTGCATGGCTGCTTCCTTCACTTTGTGAAATTCGGGAATGAGTGTAGCGCGCGCTGGCTCAGCTACTACATCGTGCAATGAATTTGCTATCAATTCGTAATTGGCGCTGTACATGCCTGCCACGAGTCCGGCTGCGTTACCCCACTGCGTCACTGCATCACGCAGAAGTATTTCTTTTTTCAACATCGCTCTTGCTTCCGCTGTGTTCACTGTTACTTGAGGATGTACAACCGCGCAGTACAGGTTATCCGGAACCGATATGGAGTAAACATCCAATGGATCACAACCACGCACCAGCACAAACCCGCCAATAAGAGAGGGTGCAACATTGTCAGCGTGGGGCGAGCCGCTGGCTGCAATTTCGCCATACATGGCAAACTCTACTAACTGAATAGTGGTATAAGGTCTTCCGAATAATTCATTCACCCCAAATACTGCAGCCGCTGCACTGGCAGCGCTGGAGCCAATGCCACTGCCGGGATTTATTTTCTTGATCAAATCAATTGAAATGGCTGCTTTTGTGTTCATGCTTTGCAGCATTTTTGCCACCGCGATACCTGCAGTATTAGATTCGGGATCCAATGGCAATTGCAACCCTTCCACCCTATTGGATATTACAATTCCATCGCCTTCACTTCGTGTTATTCGTAAAACATCACCCGGTTCTTCCAGTGCAAATCCGAATATATCAAACCCGCAAGCCACATTGGCCACCGTAGCAGGTGCAAATATTTTTATGGAATCCATTGCCATTATCGCGCTATTCGAATTATATCAGCAAACACGCCCGCTGCTGTCACTTCAGCTCCCGCGCCTGCCCCACGCACTATCAGCGGTTGCTCATTATAACGAGCTGTTGTGTACAGCACAATATTATCTTTCCCTTCCAAATTATAAAGAGGATTAGCCGGAGATACTTCCCGCAACTCGGTGAATGCTTTACCATTTTCAAAAACGGCTACATATTTTAACTTCTTCTGATCTAAGGCCAGCTTGGCTCGCATGTTTTCAAAGTACTCATCCGCTTTCAATAATTCGCTCCAAAATTCTTCCATACTTTCAGCTTTGTTCACATGCTCGGGTAGAAAATTAGCAATCAGCACTTCATCAAACTCCATAGGCGTTCCGCACTCGCGTGCTAGAATCAATATTTTTCGAGCCACATCTTTTCCGCTCAGGTCGATGCGCGGATCGGGCTCAGAGTAGCCCTGGTCTTTGGCCATTTTTACCACTTTGCTAAAAGAAACCTCTTTGCTCAAATTATTGAAAATAAAATTGAGTGTACCTGATAACACCGCTTCTACTTTAGTCACTTTGTCGCCACTTTTGATTAAATCATTCAGTGTGCTGATGACCGGCAAACCCGCACCCACATTGGTTTCATATAAGAATTTCGTATTCTGCTTGGCAGCCGTTTGTTTAAGGTTGCGGTATGTTTCATATTCGCCCGAACAAGCCACTTTGTTAGGAGTTACCAACGGAATGCTTGCGCTTAACACGGTTTGATAGTGAGCAGGCACATCTCCACTGGCAGTGCAATCCACAAAAATACTGTTGGGTAAATTCAAAGCAATCATTTGCTGCACAAATTTATCGATGGCTGCCTGTTCACCTCCATTGAGTTGGTTCTCCCATTCTAGCAATTCGATGCCTTCAGCATCCAACAACATCTTGCGACTATTTGAAATGCCAGCCACCCGCACGTTCAATGACATTTCGCTCAGTAATGTTTTATGTTGTTGGATAATTTGTTGTAACAAAGTTTTACCGATTGTTCCTGTTCCCACCACAAAGACATGTACGTCATGTACATCACTCAAAAAGAATGCATCGTGAATTACATTGAGTGCTTTGGTCAAATCTTTATGACCGGTAACAAGCGAAATATTGAGCTCTGAAGAACCCTGCGCTATGGCCGCCACATTGATTCCATTGCTTCCCATCGCGCTAAAAAGCTTACCTGCTATACCGGGAGTACGTTTCATGTTCTCCCCAACTACAGCTATGATTGACAAATCGTTTTCAATCTCCACGCCATTTACCTGTTTGGCCATAAGCTCCAATTCAAACTCCTGCTCAACAGCCCGCTGCGCTTTTACCGCATCTTCCGGAGAAACTGCAAAGCTTATCGAATGTTCTGAAGATGCCTGTGAGATCAGAATCACATTGGCCGATGCGCTGGCCAACGCACCAAATAATCTTCTTGAAACACCTGTCACACCTATCATTCCACTGCCCTGTATGGTGAGCAGCGCCACCTTGTCTATGGAAGATATGCCTTTGATAATGGCGCCTGTGGGCTCGGCCTGTTTGCTGATGCGTGTGCCTGCGTGAGTAGGATTAAAAGTGTTTCGTATGATAATAGGAATGCCCTTGCGCATGGCTGGCAAAATGGTGGGCGGATAAATAATTTTAGCGCCAAAATGCGAAAGCTCCATTGCTTCCTCATATGACAAATTAGGTAGTGGAAAGGCGCGCTTGACTTTGCGGGGATCCGCGGTCATCACGCCATCTACATCGGTCCATATTTCCAGCTCTTCCGCACTCAACGCTGCGGCAAGTATCGCTGCCGTGTAATCTGATCCGCCTCTGCCCAATGTGGTGGTTTCGCCTTGTTTGCTGCTGCCAATGAATCCAGTGACAACACATAGCGTATCGTGGTCAGCGAAATATTGATTTATTTTTTCATGAGTTTGCTTCTCATCCACACCTGCAAAACCAAAATTTTCGTTTGTTGTGATAATCTGTCGCGCATCGGTATACATCGCCTTCCGGTTTGCATCTTGAAATGCGGCTGCCAATATGGTGGCTGACAACCTTTCGCCCAAACTCACAACTGTATCTGAAGTGCGTGCACTTAATTCGCGCACACGGCACACCCCATCTAGCACATGCTCGAGCTCAGAAAAATATTCATCGAGTATTACATTAAGTCCATTCTGTCGAATATCAGCAATCAACTCGCGTGCAGTATCAAAATGAAGTTGACGCAACGCGTTTATATCTTCCAGGTAAGTCTTGTCTTGTTCGCTGGCTTTGCGCCCGGTGGCCAGCAACCTGTCAGTCACTCCACTCATGGCCGACACCACAACCACTGGCTTTATACCATTATCTATTTGTTCACCTACTATGGCAATAAGCGCCCGCATGGCTTTTGCAGAACCAACAGAGGTTCCGCCAAATTTCAAAATTTTCATAGGTATCAGGTCGTTGATGGCGCGAAAAATGGTTTCCTCCTTGTACCACTGCTCAGCTCTTTATGTTTCAGAAGTACCGGATTTTTGTGTAAATTAGATGGATATGAGGCACCAATCCGAATTATTGGCAATATCGTATATGGTTATGAGTTCAATAAATAATCATACACTATCATGAAAAACTTAACACTAATTTGCTGTCTCTCATTTGCTATGCTAACACAGGCCTGTGGCCAAAGTACCCGTAGCAATGAGCGCAAAGACCTAGCACTTATCAAATTCAATACAAACATGAAAGACACAGTAGTAAAATCTGATGAAGAATGGAAAAAAGAGCTTACACCTGAGCAATATGATATCCTGAGAAACAAGGGTACCGAAAGGGCTTTCACCGGAAAATATTACCACAATGAAGATGATGGAACATATCTGTGCGCAGGCTGTGGCAACGCTTTGTTCAGTTCCGAAACAAAATTTGATTCAGGAAGCGGATGGCCAAGTTTTTTTGATGCTGCCAACAAAGAAGCAATTGAGACAAAACTTGATAAAACACATGGTATGATGAGAGCGGAAATTGTCTGCAATCGTTGCGGATCGCACCTTGGACACGTATTTGACGATGGGCCTAACCCAACAGGGTTGAGGTATTGCGTTAATTCTGCTTCGCTCGATTTCAAAAAGAAAGAAGATAAATAATCAACGATTAATTCTGAATGCTGATGACCATTTCAACAACCGACCAAATACCAGGAAAGCAAATAACAGCTGCGCTCGGCATAGCGCGCGGTAGCACCGTGCGGGCTCGGCATATTGGCCGTGATATTATGGCTGGCCTTAAAAATATAGTGGGCGGAGAAATTGAAGAGTATACCCTCCTGCAGGCTCAGTCGCGCGAGCAGGCTCTGCAGCGCATGATGGATGATGCACGAAAAATGAATGCAGACGCAGTGGTAAATGTGCGCATTACTACTTCAATGATTATGCAGGGTGCAAGTGAAATACTGGCATATGGCACTGCAGTAAAATTGAGTTAAAATGGAGGATATGACCGCCTTTCTAATAGTTTGTTTTTATGCACTGGGCATAGCAGCGGTAATTATCATTTTGGTGTTCCTTGTATTCAGAAGAATCAGAATCAAGAAAACCGAAGACTTCGAAAAACGAGACAACTGAATAATCGTGGTTTATTCAGGCAGATGCTGAATTTATTCGTATTTCACGATTACATCTGATTTCGCTTTCCTTTCCAAATTAGGCACAGTGGCATCTTCTGCCGCATACCCCACAGGCATCAACAAATAAGCACGTTCGTTTTCGGGTCGTTCTAAAATTTTTGCCAGAAAATTCATGGGACTCGGTGTGTGTGTGAGTGCCACCAACCCGGCATTATGAATTGCGGATATCAACATACCCACTGCAATGCCCACCGACTCATTTACATAATAATTGGTCTGTTTTTCGCCTTCATGTAAATCGTATACCTTTTTGAAAATCACTATTATATATGGTGCTTCCTCAATAAATGGTTTGTGCCAGTCGGTTCCCATAGGGGCCAGGTCGCGAAGCCATTCATCGCTCATTCGACCATGATAACTTTCGTACTCCTCCTCTTCGGCCGCAGCCCGTATTTGTTTCCTCAAATCTGCATTGGTGATAAGGGCAAAAGTCCACGGTTGCTTGTGCGCACCAGAGGGCGCGGTGGCCGCTGTCATGATGATGTTTTCCATCACCTCCATTTGAACAGGCCGTGTACTGAATTTCCTGACGCTCCTGCGTTCATTCATTTGATCGTAGTACGTTTTGCTGCGAACCATCATTTCATCGGGATTGATGTCTGGCCGTGCGTATGGAATAAATGGTGCTTTGATGCTCATCGGAAATGCTGTGTGTTCAAGGAAATATTTTACCGGGGTTCAATATAAGATTTGGATCAAACACTTTTTTGATGCCTTTTTGTAACTCAATCTGTGCGGGACTGAAGGCAATATCCATATAGTTTTTTTGAACAAGCCCAATCCCGTGTTCGCCCGATAAGGTGCCACCTAGTGAAACACAAAGTTTGAATATTTCTCTTATCCCATCAGTAAGCTTATGGTTCCAGTCCTCATCACTCATCTCGCCCTTGATAATGTTAACGTGCAAATTGCCATCGCCCGCGTGGCCATAACATACCGACTTAAAACCATACCGCTCCCCTATCTCTTTGACTCCTGCCAGCAGCACAGGCAATTCTGCGCGCGGCACTACCGTGTCTTCCTCTTTATACACACTGTGTGACTTTACAGCCTCGCCCACAGCTCTGCGCATTTTCCAAAGATCTGCTTTTTGTTGGGCGGTGTCTGCAAAAAGTATTTCATCACACTCATAAGAATACATTATTTCGCTGATGCGCTCACAATCACGAAACAACGCATCGCGGTCGTTGCCATCCACTTCTACCAACAAGTGTGCTTTGACTTCATCCTTTATGTCAAGCGACACGTCTACGTACTTCAATACCCAATCTATGGCATCACGCTCCATAAACTCCATGCCACTGGGTATAATGCCTGCCCTGAACACAGCTGAAACCGCTTCGCATGCTTTGGTCGCAGAAAAGAAAGGAACCAGCAAAAGCAGGTTGTCAGATGGCAATGGCAACAGTTTGAAAACAATCTTAGTGATTACACCCAAAGTGCCTTCGCTCCCTATCATCAATTGGGTAAGGTTATATCCGGTTGAGTTTTTCAATACGTTGGCTCCGGTCCACATTATTTCGCCAGATGGCAACACCACTTCCACATTGAGTACATAATCTTTGGTTACCCCATATTTTACCGCCTTTGGCCCACCCGCACCTTCAGCAAGGTTTCCACCCAAAAAACAAGAGCCCCTGCTTGCAGGATCAGGAGGATAAAACAATCCTTTCTCTGCCACCGCATCCTGGAACACCTGATTGATCACACCAGGCTCCACGGTAGCTTGCAAATTGCGCTCGTCAATTTCCAGAATTTCGTTAAATCGCTGCATGGCCATCACCACTCCGCCATGCACCGGCAGCGCGCCACCACTTAGCCCTGTGCCTGCGCCCCTTGGGGTCACTGGAATCAAATGCAGATTGCAGTAAGCCAACACAGCCGATACTTCCTTTGCCGTGCGAGGTTTTATCACTACTTCGGGAGCAAAATGGAGATCTTCGGTTTCGTCTTTAGCATGGCTCCCCAAAGTCTCTTCGTCAACCAGTACATACGAGGCGCCAAGCATGGCGCCAAACTCTGCGATGTCGTTTTTATCAATGCGTTTGTATTGCATGCCGTAAAGATAATCAACCCGCGAAATGAGGCCGAGCCGCCATTCTAATTTTATGTTTATTTTACCCATCTAATCAAATCACAGTATGCCAAGAAAATTTTCTGTCGCTATTCTTTTTATATCATTTTTGCTGGAACCCGCTCTGGGTCAGCAACACTTGCAACTCACCGATATATGGGCCAGCCCAAAATTTTATGCGCGTGTGGCCGACAATTTCAGATCCATGAATGATGGATTACATTACAGCAATACCACAGAAGAATCAGATAAAGGAGTGAGTATATTGAGCTATGCGTTTGCCAGCGGCAATGTAAAAGACACCATATTACCTGCTCGTCATCTTTACCTCCCTACCAGTGAAACGGTTACTCCCATTAAATTTGAAGACTACAAATTCAGCCGCGATGAGAGCCGATTACTGTTGAGCACAGATGCTGAATCCATCAACCGTTATTCTAGCAAAGCCAATTTTTATGTGTACTCCAGGGTCACCGGCAAAATGCAAATGGTATCACCATCGGGAAAACAACAGTATGCTGATTTTTCTCCTGATGGAAGAAAAGTAGCATTCGTGCGCGACAACAATTTATTTATCACCGACCTCGTCACAGGGAATGAATCTGCCATAACCAGTGATGGTAAGCGCAATCAAATCATCAATGGCTCGTCCGATTGGGTTAATGAAGAAGAGTTTGCGCTCACACAATCTTTCTTCTGGTCAGAGAATGGCAACTACCTGGCTTATTTCAAATTTGATGAAAGTGATGTGAAAGAGTTTTCTTTTGAAATGTATGATGGGTTGTATCCAACTATGATCACATATAAATACCCTAAAGCTGGAGAAGCAAACAGCAAGGTGGATATATACATGTATGAAGTGGCAACAGGTAAGAACACAAAAGTAGAACTTGGAGAACGAGGTGATGATTACCTACCCCGCATTAAATGGACGCGTGATGACACGAAACTTTGTGTAACCAAAATGAACAGACTTCAAAACAAACTGGAGTTGTATTTGGTTGATGCACCTACCGCTAAAGGGAAGAAGATTTTCACGGAGGTAAGTAAGAGCTTCATTGAAATAACCGATGATCTTTATTTTCTTGATAACAAAAAGCAATTTGTGTGGACCAGTAATATGGATGGCTATTATCACATATATCTCTACAACCTGGATGGGAGCTTGGCGAAGCAAATAACGAAAGGCTCGTGGGATGTGACCAGGTTTTATGGATACAGCGAATCAATCGGAAAATATTTTTACCAGGCTGCACAAAAATCAGCACTGGAAAGGCAAGTGTACGCTATCGACAGCAGAGGGAAGACTAGTCTATTGAGCCAGACAGATGGAACCAATGATGCATCCTTCAGCAACAATTTTAAGTACATGTCACTTACTTACTCAAAAGTAGATAAGCCATTTTACTGCACCCTGCGCGAAACCGGAGGTAAAGATTTACGCGTACTCGAAGACAATAGTGATGTAAATCAAAGCCTTGCCCTGTTTGATTTGCAACCGGTGGAGTTTTTCAATTTCACTACCGATGAACAAGTGAACTTGAATGCTTTTATGATAAAGCCACCCAACTTTGACGCTACTAAAAAATACCCCGTGTTGATGTATATGTATGGAGGTCCCGGTTCGCAGGCGTTGCCCACTCAGACTGTACTCGACCAGTGGGATGGCCCTACTGTATTGTGGATGAAAATGCTGGCACAACGGGGCTACCTCATAGTCTCGGTTGACAACCGTGGAACCGCTGCACGAGGCAGAGACTTTAACGCTGCTATTTATGGCCAGCTGGGAAAACTTGAAACAGAAGATCAAGCAGCAACCTGTCGCTATCTCACTTCTTTACCCTACGTAGATAAAAATAGAATTGGTGCCTGGGGTTGGAGTTACGGTGGGTATCTCAGCGCTTTGCTTATCACCAAACACCCCGACTTATTTAAGATGGCAGTATCAGTTGCGCCTGTAACCAACTGGCGCTTTTACGACAGCATCTATGCCGAACGATACCTTGGATTACCTCAGGACAACCCAAAAGGATACGATGACAATTCACCCATCAATTTCACAAGGGCACTCACCGGCAAACTTTTGTTGATACACGGTACTGCTGATGACAATGTACATTTTCAAAACTCAATGGAGTTTGTGAATAAATTGGTGAAGGACAAAAAGCAAGTGGATGTTTTCTTTTATCCTAACCGTAACCATGGAATATATGGTGGTGGTGCTACTATGCACATTTACACCAAAATAACAGATTACATACTGAACAATCTCTGATAACCGAATGTTGATTTATATATTATTTGTAATTGGTTTTGTAATCCTTATCAAAGGAGCCGACATGCTTGTGGATGGCTCAGCCTCCATAGCACGCAGACTTGGTATGTCGCAAATTATGATAGGTCTTACCGTGGTTGCTTTTGGCACCTCATTGCCCGAGATGATTGTGAATATCATTGCCAGTTTTGAAGGCAGCACCGACATTGCCATTGGAAATATTCTAGGCAGCAATGTGGCCAACATACTTTTGATATTGGGTGTGTCAGCCATCATTTACCCTATCACTATTAAGAAGAATACCACCTACCGCGAAATCCCCTTTTCGCTTCTTGCAGCCATAGTGTTGGGTGTGTTGGCCAACGATGTATTGATAGATTATGCAGGGGCCTCAATTCTATCAACCAGTGATGGAATTATATTGCTTGCCTTCTTTACCATCTTTATGTATTACGTGGCATCCATCACCAAATCGGAGGAAGTGAGCGAGGCTGTTGAAGAAGAAATGACGCTACCACGTTCTGTTGTGTTCATTCTTATTGGCATTGTGGGATTGGCTGTGGGCGGCAAATGGATTGTTGAGGGTGCGGTAGACATATCAATGAAAGTTGGCTTGAGCGAAGGTTTTGTGGGGCTCACGATTGTAGCCATTGGCACCTCACTACCTGAACTGGCCACCAGCGCAATGGCCGCCATGAAAAAGAAAAGTGACATAGCGATAGGCAATGTGGTGGGCTCAAACATATTCAACATATTTTGGGTGCTTGGCATCAGTTCCATTATAAAACCACTTCCTTTTAACACCACAAGCAACGAAGACATAGGCATGGTTATATTATCAAGCGTGTTGTTATTTGGCTTTTTATTTATTGGAAAAAGGCAGGAAATTCAGCGCTGGCAAGGAGTGATGTTCCTTATTATGTATGGACTGTATATGGTGTATTTATTTCAGCGAGGCTAAGCCTTGCGCATGCCACCGAGCCGAGGGTCGGCAATGCGGATGATGATTCCGTAAGCCACTCCAAAGGCGAACCCACCAATGTGCGCCCACCAAGCAACGCCTCCGGTTTGAGCGGTATCCGCACCCAGGCTGGCCATACCTGAAAAAATCTGTGTCACCGCCCAAATTCCCAAAAACACAAAAGCACTTACCCGCACCACAGTAACGTACACCACAATTGGCACCAGCACTTTGATCTTAGATCCCGGAAACCACACCAAATATGCGCCCAGCATTGCCGCAATAGCACCACTGGCACCAAGGCTGGGTATGTGGCTTGTAGGGTCAGATGCGATGTGGGCTAGCGTGGCGGCCAACCCGCCTATGAGGTAAAATATGATGTAACCCAGATGCCCTTTTACTGCTTCAATGTTGTCGCCAAATACCCATAGAAAAAGCATGTTGCCGATCAGGTGCATCCACCCACCATGCATAAACATACTTGTGAACAATCCTTTGTAGTTGCTGCCCGACACCACATCGGCAGGCACTACTGCATACTCTGCAAACAGAATCGGAAGGCTGATTTCGGGCAACGAAATTTCATACAGAAAAACGGCCACGTTAATAGCAATAAACAAGTAGTTGAAGTAAGGTGTGCGGGCCCCGCGAAGTTGGTCATCACCAATTGGGAACATACTTGAAATTATTTACTTGCCAGCACCAAATACTCGTTTCAATATATCAGAGGTGCGCGCGATTGGGTCTGTGCGAATGAGTTTCTCTTCTTCTGCCACTTTCACAAACAAACCATCAATGGCTTTTTGAGTGACGTAACCCGAAAGGTCTGTGTTGACAGGTGTCACAAATGGAATCTTGTTATATGTGCTCATGGCATCTGCCCAATACTTGGTTGCATTTACTTTGGTCAATGAACTTTCGATGGAAGGCCTAAAAGCTGAAACCAATTGCGCGGAAGTGCTGCTACGAAGATATTCGGTAGCGGCATTGTCTGATCCTCTTACAATATTAAGGGCATCTTGCATAGACAGGTTTCGTATGGCTTCAATAAAAATAGGCTTGGCAGCCTGGGCCGCGTCTTCTGCAGCGCGATTAAGCGATAATATTACTTTATCAGCTTCGCTTCCAAGGCCAATGTCACGCAATTTTTGTTCGACTTTCACTGCGTCAGGAGGGAATAATAATTTGATGGCAAGACTTCCAAAATATCCATCCACCATCGAAACTCTGTCCGCACCCTTGGTTATGCCATTGCTTAAGGCTTCGCGTACGCCTTGGGCGGCTTCTCCCTGCGTCAATGGTTTATCGCCCATAGCAGTGTTTACAGAAGAAAGTACCTGGTTGGCAGTATCACATCCTGAAAGCACTAAAAAAGTGCTTATTAACACAAATGTTATTAACAATGACCTCATAATTTGTTGATTTCTTGTGAAGATAAAAATATTGGCGGAAACAAACAGTTTGAAGGTAACAGGCATGATGCTGGATCGTTCAAAACCTGTTAACAAGGTGTTAATTACTCATGATAGTCAGCAAATCGAATTGAAAACTCCACACGCTCGCGCGATTTAAATGGAATATCCCAGGTGCCTTTGTAATACACTTTTTCGGGCACCACAGTATCGTTCCAAGGCTTCAATCGCACATCCATCGTCACATCGAAATCAAATACAATAGAACTGTAAAGCAACCTATAATTTCGGGCTACTACTTCAAAAGTTTTTCTGTCAAAATAAGTGGTGAGTTGGCGTATCACTGTGTGGCCGGCAGCCGACTCTGAGAGTTCCTCTTTTACGTTGCACGTAAATGTGAAACAATCTACTTCGTTGCGATAACGTTCAGCGCCAATTTTATAGTCATAATAAGGTCGTAGTTCTTCATCAAAAATTGCAAAACGATTGCCAATCAAAGGCACGCCACTCAATTCTGCACCCGGATTAAACATCAATAGTTTAAGTCTGTCATAGTATTTGTGAATGCGGCCTCCAGACCCGGCAATACTTTCGGGAGAGCCAATTAAATTGCTGGCAATGGCAGTATCGCGAGGAAAAAATATATAATCAAGCATTTCAGCAGTCATGTATCTAAATTCACCTTTGCGATCATACATGCGTCCGGTTACTTTATCTTTACTTATCACCATCCAGCGCTTTCCATTTTTTACTTGCTGTGTTGCCGTGCGAATAAGTTTCGCTTCTGTTTGGCCTTTCTTATCAAATATGGTCATATCCGCATTGGCATTGTAGCCATAGTATCGCAGATTTTTAAATGATTTATAAAAGGTGGTGTCTTTGCGAACAATATTGATAAAGTCTTCAACATTGAAACCGCCTGTGCGAACGGCTACTATCACTATCGAATCGAGCGTTACGCTCTTTACCACATCAGGAACTTGCGAACTTGCCACAGCAATATGAAACAGATAAAAACAAAATAAAATTCTCAGGCTTTTCATCAGCACAAATATACTCAACTGGCTCTGTTTACTTTTGAATTGAACTAAGCAGCATCAGCAAACTCAAACACATTTGCAATCGGAGTCAACTATGATTAACTTTAGTTTATGAAATTGTTCATCAGATTACCTTTGCTCCTACTTTCTTTGTTTTCTTTTTTATTGATGCCTGGATTTTCAATTGCCCAGCAATCGCAGCCTACAGATGGCTTCCGTTTCCATCAAATATATTTAACTGAACCCGTCCGCAGCTTGGAAGACATTAGCTATGACAAAAGCGATTACCCAATTAATGGTCGCTTGTCTCCGGACGGCAAACGTGTAATCATTTCAAATTATCGCGAAAAAGAAAGAGTGAAAGTAAAAGTGATTCTCGAAAATGGAGAAACTAAGGAATACATCAAGAGCCCTTGCTTTATTGATCCTGTAGCGCCTGCAATCTGATAGTCAGCTTAAATTAGACCTGCGAGTTTTTCGAGTTTTAATTTCCAAAATGCTTTCATCTTCTCTGCCTCTTTTGCGTCTTTCAGCTTCAAGTGCTGGGCAACAACTTGGCATTTGTCCACGCCTTTTTCGTAAAAGTAAATATTGATTCTGGTGGTTCCATCTCCCCAAGCCGCGCGCACTGACTTGCTTGGAGTACTGGTGCTTATTGTCAACTCCTCTTCGAGCCATTTTACTCTTTTTGCATTGCTGTTAAAATACCCAAACGCTTTTTCAACACTAGTTGCTACAGTTTTGGAAACACTTATTTCAAATCCTCCTACCATCTGATGGTCAACGCGCAAACCCCGCTCCTTTTCATACTGGACAGTAACCATTTGGCACCACCACGAACTTGCGATATACTCTTTATTTGCAAGCAAAGCGGCTGTTTCGCCATGAGCCAATTTCAAAGCTCCTTCCTTATCCAGCAGCTTAAACCAATATTTCCAATCGTGTCCAGTGGCTTTTACCACGCTGGCATCACTTACACCATGATAGGGTTTATCTTTTGCCATTTGCGTCATGAATTATTTATTCGAATATAAAAAAGCCGGCTGAAAAATTCAACCGGCTCTTCAATTCATGTGTAATAAATTAGTCCTTGATAATCACTAAGTACTTGCTGGTAGACCAAAACTTCTCTGCATTGGTTATCTGCAACGACTCAGTCATGTCACCTTTCATCTCCAATTTATAAGATTCCGGTGGGTGGCTGGTTACAACCTTCACTTTCTTGTGGTTGATCGGCAAGGTGTTGAATTTGGTAATGTCAACACGTATGAAATTCTGGTTTTCGAAATCGCTTTTCAACTTTGATGACTTTCCCATTCCCAAAAATCCTCCTTCTTTGCTAATAACACCTTTCGTCTGCAACTCTTTGCTGGTACCCATTACATAAAAAGCGGTATTCAGCTTATCTACTTGCGCTTCTATAATACGTGTCTTGGTTACATTACGCTGCGTAAGCGTGTCAATAGAAATATTGAGTTGCTCTACTTTCGTACTCAGATTTGCGAGTTGTCCTTTCAATTCTGAAAGTTCTGATTCTTTCTGCGCCAGTTGAGCATTCAATGAGGCAATCATTTTTTCAAACTTGTTCACTTTGTAATTGGAGTTCTTCAATTGCTTCTCCAACTGTTCGATTTTGGAGCGATTCTCTTCCATAAGGTTATTAATCAACCTTATGTCATCATTTATCCTGTCCACTGCCGATGCATTCTGCTCAGGAGATTGCAACGCGTTTACAGTTACAATGCCTTGACGAACTTTAATGCTGTCGAGATTGGCTTGAATCTCAGTAAAAGATTCAGCAAAAAGATCGACTGTGTTGTCTCTTTCAGTTGCGACAGTGAGCAATGAATCTCTTTCGGCTTGTAGTCTGGCCATGTCAGCTTTGTCGCTTTGGCAAGAAGCAAGGGTAATTGAAGCCAGAGCGATAAAAAATAGTTTTTTCATTTTTAATTAGTTAATGTTGGGTGTATTTGCAGTCAAAATTAAACAATGTTTATCACAACTATAAAGGGCCGGAAATCCGACCCTCTATATTCAACTATGAAAACAAGAAAATTAACAACAGCCACCACCATCATAGTGCCAGGTAGATTCGGAAATAAAAATTTCTTGCTGGGGCATTAAGGCCAAGGCTGCGGCCGTTTTGTCGCAAATGGCCAGCGGTTGATTTTGCATCATCACGTGCCCTTTTTTATCGTCAAAATAAGATTTGGTGCCATAGTATATAGCAGTTTTGCCTGTAAATACACAGGGACCATCTGCAGGCATCGGGTCTTTGATAGCACACACTTCTACTGATTCAAGAAAAATATTCTCTTCTACTCCATATTGGGCAGGTGAAAGAATTCGGTAAGGCCTGCGGGCTCTCACTTCTACTGTCCCAAACCCGGCAGCGGTGATCATGTTTATATAATCTTTCATTGACAATGCCCCGCTGAGACAAAGCGCGCGAAGGCGTTCATCTGTTTGTAGATGTGCGGGCATTGATTGTTCACATACCGGGTCTGACAATACCAGGCGGCCATTTGGTTTTAGCACCCTATACATTTCTGCCAGCGCAAGGGCCAAATCATCCGCAGTAAATATGTTGAACAAACAGTTCTGTGCAGCCACATCAACGGAGTTGTCTTCAATTGGGAGAGCCAGCGCGTTGCCTTTGCGCAAGTCAATAAATTCCTTCCTAAACCAGGGGTTGAGTTTCTCCGCTTCTACCATATTCTCCCCGCACACTTCAAGCATCTCATCTACATAGTCGATACCGATCACTTTTCCTTTTTGCCGGCTGAAGTAGGCAAACTGCAACAACTCCATGCCACCGCCCACCCCTACATACAACACCCGCGGATTGCCACCCAGATCGCGAGGAGCCACAGTGCTGCCACAGCCATAATTCATCTCAAGCATCTTGTGGGGCATGACCAGATCGGGCAATTGCCACACAGGCGTGGTGGTGCAACACAAACCTACTTCAGGTGTCAACGCAGCTTGTTTATAAACATCTACAGTAGTAGCTAGGTAAGATTGCATGAATGATTGGTTATTGAAACATGAAGGTATGCAATGTGCGATTGCACTATTGTCATAAGAATGACAATGTGCAAAATGTAATTTTTAATGAAAAAAAAATGAACTACCCCTAATTACCTATTGCTTTACAATTTTAGAGACTAGGCGTTGGCCATTGCGTTGACTCACTATAGCAGTATAAAAGCCCGGTGCGATGGCGTGGATATCCAATTCTATTTCAGCATCCGCTAAAGTCAAAGTCTTGCGCAATATGCTTTTTCCTTCAAGCGAGAATACGGCCAATTCAACCAAACTGTTACTCCAAGTAATCGGCAACAACAATTGGACTTTCTCAAAGGCAGGATTGGGCATCACAATCATAATGTTATCCAGCACAGGTCCACCATCCCAAATGCCGACCATGGAGGTGGTGTTGGCATAAAACCTCCTTACAAATCGGTTATTGGTCACATTACGATTAGAAAAACCTATGCGCGCGTTGCCTGTACTTGGAGTGGTGTCAGTGTAGAAATAAAAGTTGAACGGAATGCTGTCTCCCGGATACAAGTATACATAAGAGCTATCGGCCCACGGTGGCAAACATATGTCTGTACACAACGCAGATTGCCATCCCATCGGGAGGTTGTTATTCATTCTGATGATGTCTAATTCTACATCAGCTGACGAATTGTTTTTCAACATTCCTTTGATTGTAATAGTTGTTCCAGGCAAATCGTATAATAGTGTATCAGTATCTAATCGAAATGTAAATATTCCGTTTAGCGGATTGCCACCGCCCCCTCCTATTCCCAACAAACTGTCAATGTCAGTGGAGATGTTGTCAGGTGCTTTGTCAAACCAGCCTTGATAACTAAATACCACACCATCGCGCCTGATCAAATAAGAATTGTTGGGAGCCGGTCCGAATGTATTCCAGTAAGCGTTGCAGGGTCCATCAATATATACTGGCACAGTGATGCTCATTGCTGAGACCATATCCGACACCACATTTTTTCGTTCTAAATAGGTCTTGGGTTGTGGATAAAGAATACCACTACTTTGATTTTGAGAAGTGGTCCAAACCTGTCCGCTGTATGGGCTTATGTCAATTGCCGGATGAGCTTCCACAACATATACTATGAAAACCGAAATACTATCAGAATAAGTAGATGCCACTTGATGAATTTTAGAAACTTTACCTCTGAACACCGGGCAAGTATATGCGCCTGTCACCAGCAAAATGTGTTTTCCTTTGTTGAGCTCACTGGCAATATCCAGCGAATCACCATTTACAGTATATAACTTGAAATGTGGGATTGTATCTCCTTCAGCTATACCCACATTGTTGTAATTGCCAGTAAACGTTTGAATAGGGCAAATAGAATCAGCATCGGCAGGCATTGCAACAAGCCCAATTGAGGGCTTTAATTGAACTTGAGCAAAACAAGGGAGCGAAAAAAGCAGAATCAAGAAACTTGTAAAATACTGACGCATGTTTGTGAAGATGAGTGCAACAAATATAATCTAAGACAAGGAGTATAGCTAATGGTTTAATCTAGTTGCAGAGCTATCAGAGCTGCTCATTTATTTAAACTTGTCCTTGTCAACTTTTATGTAAATAGTGCCACTATTTTCTCCGTTCAATTTGATGCCTTTATGTTCAGGCAAATTTTTATCATAGATGACTTCTTTTTTCCCATTCATCATCTGCAAGCGATATTCTTTTCCTGACTCCTCATCGGCCCATCGCATACCTACTTCTACTGAGTCGAGTTGAGAATCAAACAGTAACAAAATAGGTTCACCATAAAAATCGTCATGTTTGGCATTATCAATACATAAAGGACTGGAAGCAAGTTTGCATCCCGAATAGTCAGAAGCTACTGCTACGTAGCACCCTGGCCCGTCTGGCTCCAAAGAGTTGGCCTTTGCATTTTTAATTGGACTTCCGTCTTTCAACCAGAAATAACTATACGCTTCGTTCTCATTTATCAATTTGAGGGCGGTCCCTTGTCGCTCAATTACCGGGGATTTAAGTGCTGGCATCACAGACACATTGATGGTATCTGAACGGGCCACACACCCGCTGCCCATCACAGACAGATAATAACTACCAGGCTGATTTACAGTAATGCTTCGCGATATGGCCCCGGTATTCCAAAGGTAGTTGGATGCCTCGGCCGATGTAAGTGTTACGTTTTCGCCCGCGCACAAAACGGTAGGCCCTGATGCCATTACGCTCATGAGCCCGCGCGATTTGAAACTTCCTTCCTCAAGAAAAATAGCCGAATCGTATATGTGATCGCCCGCATCTGCTATCGCCAATCGGATATGATAACGTTGACAAGGCCTCACCACAGCCAGCGCAGTAAGCACTGTGGTAAACCCGTTGTATTGTATGGTGCTGCCGTTGTGGTTGTCAACAAAATAATCGCAGTTGCGGCAAGGCCCATAAGAGAATCCTTTCCATCGTCCATTGTTCACATTGTTAATGGCAATGGGTGTAGTAGTACCGGGCAACAGGGCAATATTCTGTGTGCCTTCATATCCCGGGCCCGAAATAAAAAATGCAAACACATCATTGAATGGAAAATCGACTGCGTGGTTATACTCTTCGGAAGCAAACACGTATCGAAACTCTATGGAGTCGGAGGCTACCACAAAGTCAAATTCGAGTATGGCTGCATCGTGTGTATGGATGCCGGCAATTCGTGTAAGGGCAGCGTCTCCCGCTCCTTGTGTGTCGGTGCCGGCTGAAGGCTGGTCGTTGGGGCCGCGCGCGGTTTGGACGTTGCCAGTAGTCATTAGAATACCCGATGAAACACCAAGGTTGGTCGCAATGGCATTGAATCCGGCTATAGCGCTGGGATTACCTGTAAATCTGATGTTTGAAACTTCTACAGATTTGCCACTTAGAAAACTTTTGACAAGTTGCTCGGGCGACTTTGATTCGATAACAGCCAATTGCGCACCAGAAAATGAGTAGTAGAAGCAGGCGCAAATCGCAATGAAAATTTTATAATATGCCGCCTGATATGTATTTCTTATCACCTGTGTCCTAAGTTCAATAAAGTATAAAAAGTGCCCATGAACTGTGACTATCGGACGATTATTTTTTCAGAAAAATGTGTGCCATCCACATTATTGAATTGCAGAAAATAAAGCCCACTTGAAACAATTTCTCTATCAATCATAAAACGACTGCTGTGATCAAGTAACACATCTACGATTTTCCTTCCCTGCATGTCGTGAATTGATAACTGACCTTCAAAAGAATCAGGCAGTATGATGGAAACATAATCGCTGGCCGGGTTTGGATACACAAGCACTTGTGATGACTTGACTTTGCGAACAGGAATCATGGCAGTATATTTAGTAGTGCCATCAAAATCAACCTGGGCCAAACGGTAATAACTTAATCCATCAATTGGTTTGATATCCGTAAACTCATAGTCATGCCTTATGGATGTGCTACCATGGCCCGAAATCAATCCAATTTGTTCGAATGCCAACCCATCTTTACTTCGTTCCACAATGAAATAATCGTTGAGTATTTCTGTCATGGTAGCCCACGACACCAACACATGATTCTGTTTTGTAAACCGTGCATCTACAAAAATGAGTTCGACCGGCAATGGATTAAAGGAAGTAGCGGATGCCAATGTAAAAGGGCCGTAAGGCTGTGCTGTGGAATTGCTAATAATGGTACCAGCTGTTGCAGTTCCTGTAGTTCCGCCATTACCCTGATCGTTCCATAAAACTCCGTTATATCGTGCCACTCGTAAGTCAGCGAGCAGATTGACCCCACAACTGTTTACATCAAATGCCAGGGTAACCGTACGGTTAGAAGCGCCCACACTTTGCACCAAATTCCAGTATTCACATTTGCTGATGTGATCAAGGCCCACACCCAATGCTGCCCCATACACAAACGCGGGATCGGTGTAAAAATATTCAGCTGTAAACACATCGGTGGTAGCAATTGCTGTACCAATTGCGATGGATTGATAATCATTGTTTTTACCAACCGGAAATACAAAACCTTCATCACCAATCTTACGCACAGGTCCACTCACGAAACTGCTGTTGTTAGCACCTGTAGCTGTGGCATTATCAATTAGTGTGACTACATTGGTGGCGGTAGTTAAAAGATTCCCGTTGACCAAATTTAGATTGTTGTCGATGGTGATTGGCCGGCTCAGCGTTACATTATTACCCGACTTAGCTATTGAGAAGTTGAATATGTTGAAAGTTCCTGCACCGGATATGGACTGCGGATTGCTTCCTGCAAATGACCACCTGGGGCTGTTTGCGGCAGCATAGGTTACAGCACCCGAAACATTCACATTCGAGTGACATTCAAACCCGGTACCCGAAAGAAACAAAGTATTTCCAGGTCGCACGGAAACATCACCCATCACAGTAACTGGAGAAGCATTTGTATTTTCATTTGTAAAAGTCACAGTGCCAGTACCGCCACCGCCTACATTTAACGAACCTAATATGATAGGTGAAGAACTGGAACCAGTAAATATTGATCCCACTGTCATATTCCAGTTGCCCCCTGTATAGTTCTCAATAAACAGATTGGGATAGTACATCAGTAATGATGATACTGAAGGATTTGAAGTTCCTGATTTTCTAATGTACCAATTTGATGTCACTGGAATATTGCTAATACTTCCGTCATATCGGTCGCGCCAATTATTGGCACTTCCACTCGATGATTTTACAAAATTTCCGTTTGCTCCTAGGGCCCATGTGGTTCCAGCATTCCATGATACGCTTGTATTGTGACCATCAGTAAATGTTCCGTAAATCATCAGATCCACACCTGGTGCATCATTGATAGTAAGTGCGCCATTTGCATAAGTCAATGACCCGCCTACGGCTACAATCACTTCATCTACCTTGAGTGTGTTTATTATATCTACTGCATGGCCAGCGCGTACTGTAATAGTACGGGCATAAAATGTTGGTGGCATTACTGCCGGAAACCAAGAGATATTATTAGGTGAAGATTCCCATATTGAAGTAACATCCCAAATGCCAGTAGCAATGGTCCGATAATAATCGTTGGAATTAGCGGTGATTTGAAGATCGTCTATTCGGCTGGTGCCACCAGTCGCTACGGTGCTTCCACCAACACTATTGTTGGTTGTCATAATCCAACGCATATACACCGATGCTTGATTTTCGCAAGCAACAGGCAAAGCAATGCCTCCCACAACACCAGTAGTAAAGTTGTCTGCAACTACTATGGCTGTTGCGCCAGTCACGTCTGTCCATGCACCGGCAGCTCCTATTCTGTATTGTATTTTAAAATCGCGCGGTCCGGTTGGTGAACTACGTTGCTTTGACGCAACTTCAAGATTCACCAATCCAAAAGTGTTAAATTCTATCTGCCAGGCCTTCACACCGCTTCCGGCATTCCAGCCGTCTGTCCATGCGCACTGTGATGACGCTCCCAATATGTTAAAAACAATGGCATTGGTACCCCCTACCGTAGTAATTGTCTTACCAGCATTGGATGCGGTAGAAATATCCACAACGGCATCATCAGGATTGTTTGGAAAATTCCACTCCACTACAGTCAATTGCGCAAACGCCCCCTGACAAGCAATAAAAGCCCAAACTGCAAACAACAATAAAAGTCGCTGAACACGAATCATGGGTAAATGCTAGTTTGAAGGGTCCAATTTCACTCCTATCTTATTGATGCAAAGGTAAATAAAAGACGTTTAGTGTAAACTATCCGCCACATTAATTATCAATTAATTTTCAACATTCAAAAACCCTTCAATTGGTCTGGAAATCAATAAAAAAACTAAATTAATCAACGACTCACCACAACCTTAAACATAAATTGAATGGCGTCATTCTCCATGCGCAACATGTAAACGCCATTAGGTATTTCGGGGGGGGGTAGCGCAAAATGGCCATTGCGTCCCACCGAATGCTTACCGCTTTCCCATCCAGATCCTGCACCACACCTTTCCCATTGGCAGAAGATATAGGTTGCTGATCCTACTTTTCAAACCATATAGCCCGCATGAACCAGTCAATTTAGCCGATAGCAGAAATGATGTAAAGAAACTCCGGGTAAATATTTTGCTTTTCATGTGGTCAAAGATTATGGCAATCGACAATAATTACTGATAACTAGCCAAACAACCTGCTTTCTATAATTTTAGAATTATAAAATTGCATTAATCAACCAATAATACATTCAACAATACGGACTTACCTACTTTAGCAATATGAAATTTATGCGAATCACATTTATTTACCTCATTGTGTGGACAATGGTCATAGGTACTTTGCGGGCACAGGAGATTACTCCCGAAATGGTAACCGACAGGCCTGACCAAACTGAATCAGCAGCTATCGTTCCTGCAAAAAGTTTGCAAATAGAAACCGGATTTGAATTTGAAAAAACAAATCGTAAACAATACACTATTAAAAACACAACTTTCCACTCTACCCTGCTGCGTTATGGACTAAGTAAAAGATTTGAATTGCGATTGGAAAATTCTTACGTCAGCAGCTCTTTTTCCCGAAAAAATGAATTGGAATTGATTGCAGTCGATAAAGGTTTGGGCCCACTGTCTCCGGGATTTAAATTATTGCTTTCCAAGCCTGGAGCAGATTCTCCCGCCATTGCTTTGCTTGCTTCAGCCACCTTGCCCGGCATCGGTCACATGGCATTTCGACCATCTAAAGTTGCTCCTGCTTTCAGGTTCAATATCAGCATGCCATTTGGCGAGGCCCTGTCATTGGCAACCAATGTGGGCGCAGAGTGGGATGGTTTAATAAACACGCCCACATACATATACACTTTTGCAGTCGGTTATTCTGCAACTCCTAAATTAGGATTGTTTGCCGAATCTTATGGCTTTATTCACGACCTCTTTCCTGCAGATCATCGTTTAGATGGTGGAGTTACTTTCAGTGTCAAGCCTAATGTGCAATTAGATGCCATGGCCGGGGTAGGCCTCAGCGCGCATTCGCCTACATGGCTGGTAGGTACTGGGATTTCCGTGAGAATACCGCAATAAATACGTCCGGTTATGCCTGAATCAATGGTATCGACATAAGGGCTGTAGTTCCTTCATTGGGTTTGCAGGTGATGGTATAAGTACCATTCATTTGTAAAGTTCTTTCCTTCATTCCCAGTATTCCTAATGTTCTTTTTTCCTTCACTTCATTTATGTCAAACCCTTCGCCATTATCATGTACCGTCAATAACAATTGATTGTCGATTAATTTGATTGAAGAAAAAACCTCTGTGGCTTTAGCATGGCGAGAGATATTGGTCAACGTTTCTTGAAACACTCTAAAAACGGAATTAGAAATCACCGAATCCATTTGTAAATTATCTAATGTCGTATGAAACTCTGCTTTGATTCCTGTTCGTTTCTCAAATTCTGCATTTTGCCATTCTAATGCAGCTATTAACCCCGCATCGTCAAGCACTGCAGGTCGAAGGTCCATCGCAATTTTGCGTAAACTTTTCACGGTTTGATCGCTTACATCAAGAATTGAATTGATCTTTTCCAATATATCAGCAGGCATATCAGGCATTTTTTTCTTTACCCAAGAAGCATCCAATTTGATACAAGTTAGCAACTGTCCCAACTCATCATGAATTTCTCTTGAAATGTGTGCTCTTTCTTCTTCTCTGATTGATTGCAAATGGCTTGACAACTCTCTTAGTTGCTTATTGAGATTATTGAGTTCGATTTTAGATGTTCGCTCTTGTGATACATCGCGCGCTATGATGGATATATATCCTGGAGTCTCGTCTGGAAGCTTATGAAGTAATAAAACCATTGAAACGGGAATTATTCGGCCATCTTTCGAGTGAGAATCTAACTCACCCTCCCATTGGCCGTGCTCCAAAGCTTGGGGTAACACTTCATTAAACAAACGCTGCACAGATTCCGGTGTTCCAAAAGTGGTGAGGTCAATCTTATTCATATCCGCAGCTCTCCATCCATACGCATCGAGTGCTGCTTGATTGATAAAAAGGGGCTTGAGCTCCATATCAGTAATTACTACAAAGTCCGTGGTTGCTTCAAGAATTGATGCAAGCCTTTTCCGTTCCAGCTCCGATTTTTTCCTCTTTGTCAGATCCCTCATAAACGCAGCTACATGTTGCCTTCCCTCAATTTGCATGGCAGAAATCGAAACTTCAAATTCAATAAGACTTCCGTCTTTCTTGCGGTGTTTGGTTTCAAATTTTGGATATCCTCCTGCTACCATTATTGGTATCCGTTCTGCTATTTGCTCGCTGGTAAGGGTGGCTTCCAATTGCATAATGTTCATGCCCAATAATTCTTCTCTGGAATAGCCCGACTTCTTGCAGTAAGCTTGGTTTAGATCAACAATCATTCCGGTGTCGTCTGCTAAAAGAAAACAATCCAGCATCGACTCAAGAATCATTTTGTTGGTATCTGATTGAATTTGGTTGTGCATTCTGGCTGCCTGCGTTTCACTCAAATCTGCCATCACACCTATAATACGTTCGGGTACGCCCTGTTCATCTCTCATAATAAATGCCCTATCCACCACATAAAGAATCTGGCCTTTAGCATCAATGTATCTATACTCATCAATATGATATTCCTGTCCGGCTGCGATGGCAGATTGCAACCTTCCATATGCATTCTCACGATCCTCCGGATGTATTGATTGAACCCAATTATCAATGGTAGGCACTACTTCTCCTTTCTCATATGCGAGTAAATGATAATAGTTATCACTCCACCACACTGTTTCCGCTTTTATGTTCAAATCCCAAATAACATCTTTCGAAAATTTCTCAATCAATTTCAAACGGGTATTGATTGTATTAAAATCTTCCAGCGATTTCTTTAGGTAGGTGGTCTCTTTAAAGTAAATTGTCACACCTTCGGAGGAAGGATATAATGTATACTCAAACCATCTGTTATCTGGTAAATAATGTAATTTGCGATTTACTTTTTTTTGCTCAAGCATGCTATCATGCAAATCAGCATAGAGTTCGCTATGCGCAATAGCCGGTATTGCTTCCCAAATAATTCGACCTAGCATTTGGTCGTATTCTCTGTCGATGATATTTAGTGCAGAAGGATTAATGTATCTACACCGGAATTTAATATCTAATGAGATAACACCATCTGTAATTCGATTCAGGATTTCATCTACATTCCGCATAGGTGTTTGCAGCACCGAACCGATAAAATCAAATCGATTAGTTGTTTCAAATTGGCTACTAGAATTCTCGAAAACTCTTTTAGCTACAATAAAATAACCTGTGATTGTTTCATCATTACGAACAGTGTTTATAGCAACAACAGCCTTAAACTTTGATCCGTTTTTATGCAAATAATCAACCTGTCCCTCCCACCAACCCAACTTTACCAGTTTCTTCTGCATGGCAGCCCTTTCCGCATCATTCAACTGAGACTGCAACACGTCAAAACCGTATTTCCCAATTACTTCAGCGTACGTGTAACCAAATAGTGATTCGGCCGAATGATTCCAGGATTGAATTCTGAATTCACTATCGGCAGCTGTCACAGCCATAGGCGATTGAGAAATCAAAGAGCCCATCAAATTCACCGATTGGTCATTATTAATTATTTGACTCATAAACTAAAATTGCATTTTAATTGGGTGGATAGGATAAGATATTTGTCAAGGCAGAAATCAAATGAAATCGCAATAATGGCTACTTGAGGTCCAAAATGGAAAGTATTAATCACCTTTGGCCGAAAGCAATCCTTTCTTTATCAATAATACTTTAATTTCGGTTTGCAGAATATACTAATTTTATAAAAATAAGAATTGGTGGTATCTGCACATTGCCAGGGGCTTCCAAATATATTATTATCTGTTATAACATGGCTCGAAGATTAGTTGAATTGATTATCCGCAAAGATTTTGTGAAAGATGCGAATACGATTTTCGCACATTTTTCTGTCACACCCAACTACGTATACATGGCTGAGCATGATAATGCTGTGTTCAAGTTTACAACCAACGGATTGCAAATGGATGAGTTTATGGAGAAACTAAATGCACTCCCGTCCGATGCACACGCCAGCGTACTGGTAACCCCTTTGGAAGCCACTTACCCTGAAATGGAAAGCGAACCCACGGACCAGATTGTAGATGAAAACAAATTAAAGCTTGGGAAATTTATTCGAATCAGCAAAGCAGAATTGCGTGTGGATATTGAAGAGCCAGTAGATTTAAACAGCAATTTTATAATAATGATTCTGCTCTCTACAATAGTTGCAGGTATTGGTATTATTCAAGATAACATTGCCATCGTAATTGGAGCGATGGTTATTGCTCCGTTTCTGGGTCCCAATATGGCCTTGGCTTTTGGTACCACATTGGGCGATGTAAAATTAATTCGCAAAGCAATCTTTACTGGAGTTATAGCCACTTTCATTGTGATCAGCATCAGTGTGAGTTGGGGTCTGTTGGACCCAGGTGTAGCAGCTTTAGGCGAATTTCATATGATAGAGTATCGTGACATTATTCTGGCTTTGGTTTGTGGGTTTGCTGGTGCAATTTCTATAGTGAGCGGGCAGGCATCTTCTTTGGTGGGTGTGATGGTGGCAGCGGCCTTATTGCCACCGCTCATGCGCGCTGGCCTTATGTTTGGTGCAGGCTCCTATAGCTCGGCTGCTAATGATATGGCCATTTATACGGTAAATATTGTGAGTCTGAATTTATCGGGCATCATTACTTTTTACCTTGCTGGCATTCGCCCTGGAACATGGTGGGAACAAAAACTTGCCAAAGCGAAAACAAGGCAAGCTATGATAACCTGGGTTGTGTTGCTACTTATAATTGTATTTGTATTATTCATATTACGCGAATATGATTACTTGGCGTGATAAGTTGAAACTACAGAGACTACATTACAATCAGTCTTCGGTCACAGCCAATTTGATGCTCTTCTCTCCACTCTCTTGGGTTATGATAACTGGCAACCCTCCTTTTACTACCTGTGATATGCTACTATCGTATCCTACGCTGTAAAAATAATAGCTACCGCATTGGAGTCCTTCAATATGCGCATGACCTTTGGCATGCCCTTCTGTACCTGCTGTAGTCGTGAGGTCATACACACCGATGTTGGTGCCTGGAAACTCAGTAGCATCAAACTTCACATACACAATGGCTCCTGGAATAAGAGAGTCGTGATGCGCTACTGAAACAGAAACTTCCACTTCACCACCCAATCCAGCTTCACATTTCTCTTTTTTCTTGCATGCTGCCATTGCCAGCACCACAGTCATAATCATCAAAACTCTTTTCATAATAGTTGTCAATTAGTTTATAAGTGAAACAAAAATAACCTTTTCCAGGAATTCGCTTCCACTTATATTAAACCATATTGCAACCATAATATTATATTCGCTTTCTTTTAATGCAAGTAGTATCCTCTTCTATGAATTTACGCGTCATTTTGGTGTTTCTCTGTGTGAGCATGGGCCTTAGCGCCTGCCAGATTGGTCGCATGATTTGGTACAATTTTGCCGCTGCCGATGATTATCGAATTTTCCCTTCACGGCCATTGCATAAGTCTGCCACTCCCCTTCCCATGCCATCAGCCACAGCCCGAGCGCAAATGCCCGGAATGATTTATAACAAACAAGCAAAAATTCCATTCGAACAATTTCTGAAACAATCGAAAACGCTTGCTTTTGTGGTGCTTAAAAATGACAGCGTTGTATTCGAACATTATGCCAACAAACACCAACCCACTGATTATGTGGCTTCATTTTCAATGGCCAAATCATACATATCTGCGCTTGTGGGTATAGCCATCGAGGAAGGAAAAATCAAATCTATCGAACAACCCATCATCGATTACCTGCCCGAACTCAAAGCACACGGATTAGAAAAAGTTACTGTTAAGCATTTGTTGCAAATGACATCGGGTATTAAGTTTTCCGAGAATTATTTATCACCTTTCTCAGAAGCTTCGCGTTATTATTACAGTACAAACTTATATTCCACCATCAAAAAATTAAAACCGGAAGTTGAAGCCGGCACTCGGTTTGAATATATGAGCGGCAACTCACAGTTGCTCGGCATGGTGCTGGATCGCGCGCTGGCTCCGGTTACAGTCACCCAGTATTTGCAAGATAAAATATGGCAACCATGTGGTATGCAAAATGATGCAACATGGAGTGTGGACCGAAAGAAAAATGGAGTAGAAAAAACTTTTTGTTGCCTCAATGCAACTGCGCTGGATTTTGCCAGATTTGGCACTTTGTATTTACACAACGGCAAATTCAATGACCGGCAAATAGTGCCAAAGGCATGGGTCGAAAAAAGCTATACGGTAGACCTAAGCGCGGGTTCTTCAGCTTTTTACCAAAACCAATGGCGCATTGCTTCAGTGACAGATCGCGCGTTCTATGCTGCAGGGTATTTGGGGCAATTTATATATGTGAATCAGGCCGAGCAAATAGTAATAGTAAGACTAGGCAAGGACTTTGGGGATATTAATTGGATAGATTTATTCCACACGTTAGCTAGCACAAATACAAATAGCGTTGACAGAAAATCTACAGAGCATGGCAGATAGTTTAGTCAAAAAACGAATACAATTTGGAACCATGCCGGTATTTCTTACCGCCATTTCCACCATCCTTGGTGCCATCATGTTTCTGCGCTTCGGTTATGCGGTGGGCAACGTGGGATTTTTTGGCGCCATTGCCATCATTGTGATTGGGCATTTGATTACCATCCCAACAGCCATGGCCATTTCCGAAATAGCCACCAACCAAAAGGTAGAAGGTGGTGGCGAATATTACATTATTTCCAGGTCATTTGGATTAACAATCGGAGCGTCCATAGGCATCGCCTTATTTCTATCGCAGGCCATCAGCGTGGCATTTTACATTATAGCCTTTGCAGAGGCATTTGATCCTATGATTGCATGGCTTAAGGATGTGCATGGAATTTGGATCTACGACAAGCGACTGATCAGCATCCCGGCTATGGTGCTACTCACTTTGCTTATGCTCACAAAAGGGGCAGACATTGGCATGAAGGCGCTGTACGTAGTGGTGGCAACCTTGGCCGTGGCATTGGTTTGCTTTTTTGTGGGTGGAACCGGTTATTCTTTATCGCTTGATCATAGTCCGCTTTCGGATACAATCTCTAATCCCGATTCATTCTTTTATGTGTTTGCAATTTGTTTTCCTGCTTTTACAGGAATGACTGCTGGTGTAGGCCTTTCCGGTGATCTAAAAAACCCAAAACGATCTATTCCTTTGGGCACAATGACCGCCACGGTAGTCGGAATGGTTGTGTACGTATTCATTGCTTACAAATTAGCCATCTCCGCATCGTCCGAAGACCTCAGCAACAATCAACTGATCATGCAGAACATCTCAATATGGGGCCCGATAATCCCAATAGGTCTTGCAGCTGCAACCATCTCATCGGCATTGGGTTCGGTGATGGTAGCACCGCGCACATTGCAGGCGTTGGCCGGAGATCGGATATTTCCCAACAGCAGGATCAATTATTTTCTGTCGCGTGGAAAAGCCGGCACCAACGAACCGTTCAATGCTTCTATGGTTACTTGTTTGATTGCGTTTGTGATAGTGTTGTTAGGTGATGTGAATTTTGTGGCAGGAATAATCTCTATGTTCTTTATGGTTACCTACGGTTCCATCTGCACCATTTCTTTTCTTGAACATTTTGCTGCCGATCCACATTACCGCCCTTCGTTCAAGTCCAAATGGTACTTGTCATTAATGGGTGCTGTCTTGTGCGTATGGCTGATGTTTAAGATGAATGCGGGATATGCTTTTCTCTCCCTTATTTCCATGACCCTGGTTTACATATTTATAAGTTATTTCAAGAAGGAAAGTCAGGGAGTGGCCCGCATTTTCAAAGGAGTTATTTTTCAGTTGAGTCGAAAAATGCATGTCTTTCTCCAGAAAACAGATACCGATGAGAATGAGAACAAAGCAGAAAACTGGAGGCCATCCATTATTTGTATTTCTAGATATTCGTTTGAAAGGTATGACGCATTTGACTTACTGAGATGGATGTCACGCAAATATGGATTCGGAACATACATACATCTGATTGAAGGATATCTTAGTGCGGAGAGTAATGAAATGGCCCTTGAAGTTCACTCAAGACTCATAAAAATGAATGAGAACACACGGTCTAATGTGTATGTAGATACTTTAGTGAGTCCTTCTTATACTTCGGCCATTGCGCAAACGCTGCAACTGCCGGGCGTGTCGGGCAAAGACAACAACATGATCATGTTTGAGTTCAGCAAACAAACTCTTGAGGGGCTCGATGACATTGTAGATAATTTTAGTCTGATTAAGGCTATCAACTATGATGTGTGCGTGTTGGCCGTGTCGGATAAGAGTTTTGGACATCGGTCGGAGATGCACATATGGGTAGACCCCGACAATATTGAAAGTGCGAACCTGATGATACTTTTGGGTTATATCATGCTTGGCCATCCAGACTGGAAGCGTGGGGTGATAAAGATTTTTGCCATTTTCCCTGAACAAAAGATTGAATCTGAAAAACAGCGCTTGATGGACATGATACTATCAGGGCGATTGCCAATTTCATCAAACAACATTGAAGTGCTCCCGCAAAAATTGGACATAGATGCCCGTACCATTATCAACGAAAAATCGCAGGAAGCTGATCTGTGTTTAATTGGATTCCGAACCGAAGTAATCAAACACAATGGAGTGGATTCGTTTACCGGTTACGATAAAATTGGAAATATTCTATTTGTGAATACTTCTGAGCAAATCGTCATCAAATAGAGAAGCAGACGCTATTTTGCAGGAGCCGGATTGGGTATCTTGAATGTGATGGAAGTGCCATTGCCTTGTTCACTCTTCAACTCTACGTTTCCATTTAGTTTTTCTACACATTCCTTAACTATGTAAAGTCCAAGTCCGCTACCTGTAGATTCATGACATGCCTTAAAAAATAAGTTGAACACGTTCCCCTGCAGTTGGGCAGGAATACCAATGCCATTGTCTTCAATTTCAAACAAGGCATGCCCTTTCTGTTGAATCGCCTTGATGTTGATTAATGTCTCCGTTTGAAGCTTATTTCGGTATGCAATAGAATTGGATAAAAGATTCTTAAGAATGGAATTGAAAAGTTGTTTATTGGAATGAAAACCATGTGGCAACTGAATCGCAGTGTTAATCTTGACATTGTTTTTAATAATACTGCCATTGAAACTATTTATCACTTCATTGATCTCGGTGTCCACATCAATGGAATCGAAAACAATGGATCCACGTGTGATGTTAGTCACCTCGATAAGCCCATGCAATATGGCATGCAGCTTCCCAGTACTTTGCTTCATCATTTTCAGATACTCCTGCGTATGCGTATCTGTCAACTCCTTTTGAGCAATTTGTAGTAAGCCATCCAACGAAGAAAGCGGACCTTTTAAATCATGCGATGATCGGTAGATGAAAGTATCGAGTTCGTCTACTTTTGATTCGAGTTTACGTTGAAACGTTTTTCGCTCGGTGATATCCCTCCCATTTACTATAAATGAAATATTCTCGTTGTGATCAAAGTATCCTTTGGTAACGGTTTCAATAATCCTGTATTCTCCCGCTGCGTTTCGAACCCTGAACTCTTTATGGTTTCCTGTATTCCAGTTATTTCGCAGGAATTCAAAAATGGAAATTGGGAGTTTCTGGTCATCCGGGTGTACTATTTCAAATGCATTGCTCCCGATCACATCATTCTGCTTATATCCCAGAACAGTCTCAATAGAAGGACTTGCATAAGAGACATTCAACCATGGATCTACAATAAGGATAATATCTCCAATATTCTCAATGAGCGACCTAAAGTGCTTTTCGCTATTCGCCATTGCCTCTAACGCATAGTTTCGCTCGCGCTCGTGTTGTCTGGCTGCCAATGCATTGGTGATTGCACTTGGCAATCTCTTCAAACTCGATTTTAAGATATAATCATCTGCACCATTTTTCACAATGTCTACCGCAAATTCCTCCGACACATTACCGGTGACCAATATGAATGGCAAATGCGAATCACGTTCACGCAGCAATTTCAAAGCTGTAGTAGAATTAAACTGCGGCATAGAATGATCAGACAGAATCACATCAGGCTTGAAACTTGCCAAAGCAGAAAGAAATCCTTCTTCAGTATCAGTTACCAAATGATCAAAAGACAATCCGCTTTTCTTCAATTCATAGCGAATAAGTTCGGCATCCGAACTCATGTCCTCGAGCATTAGAATTTTGATATGTTTAGATTCAGATATCATATGCTATTTTAGCTTGCTTTTGATTGATTCAGAAACATCCAATAAAGCCCGAGT